>NZ_JBVIFR010000007.1:33523-382467 GCF_055571235.1 Streptomyces sp. NPDC030991 | reverse complement strand
TTGATAGGCCAGATCTGGAAGCCCGGTAACGGGTGGAGGTGACTGGTACTAATAGGCCGAGGGCTTGTCCTCAGTTGCTCGCGTCCACTGTGTTGGTTCTGAAACCACGAACAACCGTCGTAGCTATGCCACGGCTCCGGTTGACAGTTTCATAGTGTTTCGGTGGTCATAGCGTGAGGGAAACGCCCGGTTACATTCCGAACCCGGAAGCTAAGCCTTACAGCGCCGATGGTACTGCAGGGGGGACCCTGTGGGAGAGTAGGACGCCGCCGAACTAATTGTAGAGAAAACCCCCGTCCGGGGATACCGGACGGGGGTTTTCTGCGTTTACGGGTTACCGAAAGAAATAGGGCGCCAAAGCACGCGCCTCAGTAGGCGCCTCAGTACGCGTCTCTCACGCCGTCTCCGCCAGACGCTCCGCGTCCGCCGGCGGATAACCGGCGGACGCCAGTACCGCGACGACCGCCGCGCGGCCCGCGTCCTCGGCCGGAACGACCCCGTCGTTGACGGCCTCCATCAGACCGAAGAGCACCTGCTCGTGGACGTACGCGAGCGCCTCCGCAGGCAGCGGTGAAGTGAACTCGCCCCGCTGAAGGCCCTTGCGGATCAGTTCGGTGCAGACCGCGCGCACCGGCGCGAGCCGGGCCCTGATCCCCTCCATCGTGACGCTGCGCTGCGCGAGATGGACCAGGAGACGGTAACGGTCGGCGATCGGCCAGATCGCCAGGATCGAACGGGCCACCGCCTCCGCCGGATCGTCGACACCCTCCCGGCCCGCCCGATGAGCCTCCGCGACCGCCTGCGCCGCATCGTCGACCAGCGCCGCGACCAACGCGTCCCGGCTCGGGAAATGGCCGTAGACCGTGCGGCGCACGACACCCGCGGCGCGCGCGAGCTGATCCATGGACGCCTCGGGGTCGCGCAGCAGCTCCGCGAGTGCGACGTCGAGGATGCGGCGGCGGTTGGCGTCGGCCCGTACAGAAGTCACGCCGTTCATTGTGCACGCCCCCGGCGCACCCCAAGCCACCCGCTCCCGTCGCCCGCCCGCGCCGCCACCCGGCTCCGGCCCACGGTTTTGCACAAGGCTGTGCAATGACCTAGATTGCACATCGGTGTGTAATTGCACATCGATGTGTAAGTAAGTTCTGTCCGTTCCTGTTCTCCCGGAGGGTCTCCGCGTCATGCGCCTCGTCATGAACGAGCCGGTCGCCACGATGGACCGGCCGTACGCCCGCCGCTGGTGGGCGCTGCTCGTGCTCTGCCTGAGCCTGTTGATCATCGTGATGGCCAATACGGCGCTCACGGTCGCAGCGCCCGACATGACCCAGGACCTGGGGCTCTCCAGCGCCGATCTGCAGTGGGTCATCGACGGTTACACCGTCCCGTACGCCGCGCTGATGCTGCTGCTCGGCGCGATCGGCGACAAGTACAGCCGGCGCGGAGCCCTGATCCTCGGGCTCGTCGTGTTCGGCGGCGGCGCCGTCGCCGGGTCGCTCGTCGACAGCTCCACCGGGGTCATCGCCGCCCGCGCCGTGATGGGTGTCGGCGCCGCGATGATCATGCCTGCCACGCTGTCGCTGCTCGCGGCCACCTTCCCGCGGGCCGAGCGCGCCAAGGCGATCGTGCTGTGGACGGCGACGGCCGGACTGGCCATCGCCGCGGGGCCGTTGGTGGCCGGCGCGCTGCTGCGTGACCACGGCTGGGCGTCCACGTTCCTGATCAACGTGCCGGTGGCCGCCGTGGCGATCGTCGGTGCGCTCGTCCTCGTACCGCCGTCGAAGGCCGGTCACCACAGCCGGATCGACTACGTCGGCGGGCTGCTCTCCGTGATCTGGGTGGGCGCGCTCGTCTACATGATCATCGAGGGCCCGCACTTCGGCTGGGGCGCCAAGGCGGTGACGGCCGCCGTGGTGGCCGGTGTCGCGCTCCTGGCGTTCGTCTGGTGGGAGCTGCGGCACCCGCGCCCGGTGCTCGACGTGCGGCGGTTCACGAACCGCCGGTTCGCCGGGTCGAACCTGGCCGTCGCCCTCTTCTTCCTGGCCGTCTTCGGCGCCTTCTACTACCTCACCCAGCACCTCCAGTTCGTCCTCGGCTACGACGCGTGGGAGACGGGCGTCCGGATGCTGCCGCTGGCCGGCGCGGTCTTCGTCGGCTCGGCGCTGACCGGCTACCTCACGCCCCGCATCGGCATGCGGGTCACGGTGACGGCGGGCATGGTCGGTGGCACGGTGGCGCTCGCCCTGCTGACGCGGGTGGACGCGTCGTCGTCGTACGGGGACTTCGTGCTGCCCCTCGTCATCCTGGGCCTGGCGATCGGGCTGGCGCTCTCGCCGTGCACGGACGCGATCATGGGCGCCTTCCCGGAGGCCGAGCTGGGCGTCGGCGGCGCCGTCAACGACACCTCCCTCGAACTGGGCGGCTCGCTCGGCATCGCCATCCTCGGCTCCGTCCTCGCCGGTTCGTACTCCTCGCACCTGGCCGACGCCGCCTCCGGCACCAAGCTGCCCGCCGACGCGCTGTCGACGGCGCAGGACTCGGTCGGCGCCGGGTACGCCGTCGCGCAGCGGATCGGGGCGCAGGCCCACAAGCTCGCCGAGCAGGCGGCCGGTACCAGCGACCCGCGCCAGGCGGCGCAGCTCAAGGAACAGGCCGGCCAACTCGCGGACGCGGCACGGCAGACGGCGGACTCGGTCGGCTCCTCGTTCGCCGACGCGGTGGCGCACACCAGCGTCGTCGGCGCCGTGATCCTCGGCGTCGGCACGGTCCTGGTGGCCGTACTGCTGCCCCGCAAGGACCGCACGGGAGCGGAACCCGAGACCGCCGACGAGCCCGAACTCGTCTCGAGCGAGCAGTAGGTACGCCGACCCGGACGCGCGGTCGGGCAGGGCGTTGTCAGTGGCGGGGCCTACGGTGACGGCAGTCCGCAACGAGCCACCAGGAGGCCCGCCATGACCGCCCTGCCCGACCGGACGCGCACCGCGCTGCTCATCATCGACGTGCAGAACGGGGTGGTGGACGGCGCGCCGCGCCGCGACGAGGTCATCCGCCACATCAACACCCTCCTCGGCAGAGCCCGCGCCGAGGGCGTCCCGGTGATCTGGGTGCAGCACTCCGACGACGACCTCAAGGAGGGCACGGAAGCCTGGAGTTACGTGCCCGAGCTGGTACGCGGCGCCGACGAGCCGCTGGTGCACAAGAAGTACGGCGACTCGTTCGAGGCCACCGGCCTGGAGGCGCTGCTCGCCGAGCGCCGGGTCGGCCGCCTCGTCGTCACGGGCGCCCAGAGCGACGTGTGCATCCGCTCGACGATCCACGGCGGCTTCGTGCGCGGCTACGACGTGACGCTCGTCGGCGACGCGCACACCACCGAGGACCTCAGCGCGTACGGGGCGCCCGCCCCGGAGCTGGTCATCGCGCACACCAACCTGTACTGGAAGTTCCAGAGCGCGCCGGGGCGCAGCGCGGAGACGGTGGACACGGCCGAGGTGACGTTCTGAGCCGGCGCTGGCCTTGACGTCGGCGTCAAGGTCTACCGTCGGGGCATGCGCATCGGAGAGCTCGCGGACCGCGCCGGTACCACCACGCGGACGCTCAGGTACTACGAGTCGCGCGGGCTGCTGCCCGCGCGGCGCGGCGGCAACGGATACCGGACCTACGACGAGGCGGACCTGCGCGCTCTGCGCCAGATCCGTACGCTCCAGGACTTCGGGTTCGACCTGGAGGAGACCCGCCCGTTCGTGGAGTGCCTGCGTGCGGGCCACCCCGAGGGCGACTCGTGCCCGGCGTCCTTGGCCGTGTACCGCAACAAGCTCTCCGAACTGGACGCGCTGATCGACGAGTTGACCGCCGTACGGGAGAAGGTCGGCGCGCAGCTCAGCCGCGCCGAACAGGCGGTCACGGCGCTGGGCGCGGAGGAACCCGCGCCCCGGTGCGAACTCGGCGATCTCACGGAAGCCAGGAACAGCAGCGGTGAAGGAGAGTGACCATGCGGGATGTGACCGACGCGGACTTCGACGAGCAGGTGCTGAAGTCCGGGCGCCCGGTGCTCGTGGAGTTCACGGCCGAGTGGTGCGGGCCGTGCAGACAGCTGGCCCCGGTGCTGAAGTCCATCGCGGAGGAGGAGCGGGAGCGCCTCGACGTCGTCGCCATCGACGTGGACGCCAACCCGGAGACGGCCGTGAAGTACGGGGTGCTGTCGATGCCGACGCTGATGGTCTTCAAGGACGGTGAGCCGGTGTGGTCGCGGGTGGGTGCGAGGCCCAAGCGCCGGCTGCTGGAGGAATTGGCGGAAACGCTCTGAGCTCCACCGGGTCGCACTGAGAGGAAGCGACCGCGCGGTTGGAATCACCCCCTGCCCGGGGTATATTCGGTGTTTCTGTGTGCCCACAGAAAAGGCCCCTCACAGGGGGCCAACTAAACATACCGTACCGGGCAGGGAGCAGTTTTGTCAAGCCGGGAATCCGCCGCACCGCAGAAAGAACTGCAAAAGGAACAGGAATTCATCGACCGGCTCTACGCGCGGGTCGACGCGCTGCGCGGCGTTGCCGCGGAGTCGGTCACGGACGCCCTGACGCCCGTCGGTACCGGCCAGCAGGCCCGCCTGGAGCGGGATCTGCTGGTCGTGGAGCGCTCGGGTCTGCTCGCCGCGCTGAACGCGGTGGACGGTTCGCTCTGCTTCGGCCGTATCGATCTCACGGACGGCGTGACGCATCACATCGGGCGTATCGGAATTCGTGACGAGGACACCGAGCACACGCCGATTCTGATCGACTGGCGCGCACCGGTGGCGCGCCCGTTCTATCTCGCGACGGGCCATCTGCCGATGGGGCTTCGCCGGCGCAGGCACCTCACCACAGAAGGCCGTACGGTCACCGAACTGCACGACGAGATCCTCGATCTCGGCGACGACGAGCGCACCGGTTTCGAGGACCCGAGCGGCGACGCGGTGCTGCTCGCCGCGCTGAACTCGGCGCGTACGGGCCGTATGACCGACATCGTGCAGACGATCCAGGCGGAGCAGGACCGGATCATCCGCCACGACCACCGCGGCGTCCTCGTCGTGGAGGGCGGCCCGGGCACCGGGAAGACGGCGGTGGCGCTGCACCGGGCCGCGTTCCTGCTCTACGAGCACCGGGAGCTGCTGGCGAAGCGGGCGGTGCTGATCGTCGGCCCGAACCCGGCGTTCCTCTCCTACATCTCCGAGGTGCTGCCCGCGCTCGGCGAGACGGGAGTGCTGCTCGCGACGGTGGGCGAGCTGTACCCCGGCGTGCACGCCACCGGTGTCGACACCCCGCGGGCCGCCGCGGTGAAGGGCGCGGCCGCGATGGCCGAGGCGCTCGCCCTCGCCGTCCGCGACCGGCAGCAGCTCCCGGAGCCCGGAGCGCCGCTGGTCATCCCGCACGACGACGGTGACCTGATCATCGACTGGGAGATCGCCTACGAGGCGCGGCAGGCGGCGCGGGACACCCTGCTGCCGCACAACCTGGCCCGGCCGCACTTCGCGTTCCGGATCCTCGACGCGCTGACCCAGCAGCTCGCCGAGCGGATCGGCGCCGACCCCTACGGCGGGCCGAACTTCCTCGGCCCCGACGACCTGGCCCAGCTCGGCAAGGGGGTCGCGGCGAGCGCGGACGTCCACGCGGCCATCGAGGAGCTGTGGCCGACGCTCACCGCCGAGGAGTTCGTCGCGGACTTCCTCGCCGAGCCCGTGCACCTGGCGGACGAGGAGGCCGGGGCCGTCCGCAGGACGGTGACGGGGCCGGCCGACTGGACGCCCGCGGACGTGCCGCTGCTCGACGAGGCCGCCGAGCTGATCGGGTACGACGACGCCGCGGAGCGGGCAGCCGCCGAGGCCGCGCGGCAGGAGCGGATCGCGTACGCGCAGGGAGTGCTCGATCTGTCCCGGGGCTCGGAGACGTACGAGTTCGAGGACGAGGACGAGTCGGAGGTGCTGGCCGCGCACGACATCGTGGACGCGGACCGGGTCGCCGACTGGTACGACGAGGAGGACCACCGCAGCGCCGCGGAGCGGGCCGCGGCGGACCGGACGTGGGCGTTCGGACACATCATCGTCGACGAGGCGCAGGAGCTGTCGCCGATGGCGTGGCGCCTGCTGATGCGGCGGTCGCCGACCCGGTCGATGACGCTCGTCGGTGACCCGGCGCAGACGGCCGATGAGGCCGGGGTCGGCGCCTGGGACAAGATCCTCGCGCCGTACGTCGAGGACCGCTTCGAGCACACGCGGCTCGGGGTCAACTACCGTACGCCGTCGGAGATCATGGATGTCGCGGCGGCCGTGCTGCGTGCCGCGCACCCGGACTTCGAGCCGCCGTCGTCGGTCCGCTCGACGGGCGTACGGCCCTGGCGGCGTGCCGTGTCGGGGGATGTCGCGCAGGCCGTGGCGCAGCTCGCGGCGGCCGAGACGCCGGACGAGGGGCGCCTCGCGGTGATTGCGCCGCGCAGGCTGCACGCGGCGCTGGCCGAGCTGCTGCCCGACGTGGTGGCCGGGGCCGAGCCGGACCTCACCCGGCATCTGGTCCTGCTGGACCCGCGCCAGGCGAAGGGGCTCGAGTTCGACCGGGTGATCGTGGTGGAGCCGGGCGAGTTCGGGATGAGCGACCTGTATGTGGCGCTCACCCGGGCCACGCAGACGCTCGGGGTCGTGCATGCAGGGGAGCTGCCTTCGGCGCTCCAGCGGCTCGCCGTGGCCGACTGAGGCAGTGGGGCGGGGGCCGCGCCGTCGTGGCTGGTCGCGCAGTTCCCCGCGCCCCTAGGGGCTGGGAACTGCGCCACCTGTGACGGTTCGGACAGATTGTTCCGTGGCCCTGGGGGTTATGGCCTCAGCCACACTGTCGCCAATGGCGGCAGGGTCAGCCTGAGGCTCGCCGGGCGGCCGTGGGCGCCCACGTCGTCCGGCTTCAGCGGCTCGGGGTTGCCTTCGCCGCTGCCCCCGTAGCGGGCGGCGTCGGTGTTGAGGACCTCGTGCCAGGCCGGTATGTCGGCGGGGACGCCGAGGCGGTACTCGTGGCGCGCCACCGGTGAGAAGTTCGAGACGCAGAGCAGGGGCGCGCCGTCGGCGGCGTGGCGCAGGAACGCGAAGACGTTGTCCTCCGCCGCGTCGCCGGCCACCCACGAGAACCCCGCGGGATGGGTGTCGCGCTCCCACAGCGCGGGCGCCTCGCGGTAGGCGGTGTTCAGATCGCGGGTGAGGTCGCGGACACCGCGGTGGTCGGACTCGGCGCCGTACGCCGGGTCGAGCAGCCACCAGTCGGGCCCGCGCGCCTCCGACCACTCGGCGCCCTGGGCGAACTCCTGGCCCATGAAGATGAGTTGCTTGCCGGGGTGGGCCCACATGAAGCCCAGGTAGGCGCGGAGGGTGGCGCGTTGCTGCCACCAGTCGCCGGGCATCTTCGAGACCAGGGACTTCTTGCCGTGCACGACCTCGTCGTGGGAGATCGGCAGGACGTAGTTCTCGCTGTACGCGTACACCATCGAGAAGGTCATCTCGTGGTGGTGGTACTTGCGGTGCACGGACTCGTGCGCGAGGTAGTCGAGCGAGTCGTGCATCCAGCCCATGTTCCACTTCAGGCCGAACCCGAGCCCGCCGAAGCCGCCCGGCCCGACCTGGTGGGTGGCCCGGGTCACGCCGTCCCAGGCGGTGGACTCCTCGGCGATGGTGACGACGCCCGGCACGCGCCGGTACAGCGTGGCGTTCATCTCCTGGAGGAAGGCGACCGCGTCGAGGTTCTCGCGGCCGCCGAACTGGTTCGGCGTCCACTGCCCCTCCTCGCGCGAGTAGTCGAGGTAGAGCATGGAGGCGACGGCGTCGACGCGCAGGCCGTCGATGTGGAACTCCTCGCACCAGTAAAGGGCGTTCGCCACAAGGAAGTTGCGGACCTCCTTGCGCCCGTAGTCGAACTCCAGGGTGCCCCAGTCCGGGTGCGCCGCGCGCAGCGGGTCCTCGTGCTCGTACAGCGGGCGCCCGTCGAACTCGGCCAGCGCCCAGTCGTCGCGCGGGAAGTGGGCCGGGACCCAGTCCATGAGCACGCCGACACCGGCCTGGTGCAGGGCGTCGACGAGGTACTTGAAGTCGTCGGGGGTGCCGAGGCGGGCGGTGGGCGCGTAGAAACCGGTGACCTGGTAGCCCCAGGAGCCGCCGAAGGGGTGCTCGGCGACCGGCATGAGCTCCACGTGTGTGAAGCCCAGGTCGGTCACGTACGCGGGCAGTTCCTCGGCGAGCCGGCGGTAGGTGAGGCCGGGGCGCCAGGACGGCAGGTGGACCTCATAGACGGAGAAGGGCGCCTCGTGGGCGGGGCGTTCGGTGCGCGAGCGCAGCCAGGTCTCGTCCTGCCAGGTGTGGCGGGAGACGTGGACGACCGACGAGTTCGCCGGGGGCGTCTCGGTGCGTGTGGCCATCGGGTCGGCGCGCATGGTCTTGCTGCCGTCCTGGCGGGTGATCTCGTACTTGTACAGCTCGCCCTCGCCGATGTCCGGGACGAACAGCTCCCAGATGCCGGAGGAGCCGAGCGAGCGCATGCTGTGGGCGGCGCCGTCCCAGTAGTTGAAGCCGCCGACGACGCGGACGCCCCGGGCGTTGGGCGCCCAGACGGTGAAGCGGGTGCCCCGGATGCCCTGGTGCTCCATCGGGCGGGCGCCGAGCGCCGTCCACAGCTGCTCGTGGCGGCCCTCGCCGATGAGGTGCAGATCGAGGTCGCCCAGGGACGGCAGCAGGGAGTACGCGTCCGCCACGTGCTGGGTGGTGTCGCCGTAACGGATCTCCAGCTCGTACCGGGACGGGTCGGCGCCGGGCCGCAGCAGCGCGGAGAAGAAGCCGTCGCCGTCGTCGTGGAGATCGGCGCGCAGCCCCTCCGGGGTGGTGACCGTGACCCTGTCGGCGTAGGGGCGCCAGACGCGGAAGGCGGTGCCGCCGTCGGCCGGGTGGGCGCCCAGCACTCCATGGGGGTCGTGGTGGGTCGCGGTGAGCAGTCGGTCTCGGTCGTCCGGGGGGACGGGCGCCGGAGTGGTGGTGGGACGGCGGGTCACGGGGTGGGCCTCCTCGGGTGGCCTTCGCGTCTGCCGGGTCTGGGTCGCGTCGGTGGTGCGCGGTGCGGGCTCGTCTGTGCCGGTCTGTGCCGGTCGGTGCCGGTCGGTGCGGTCGGGGGCGGGGCGCGCGGTTCCGCGTCTCGGGCGGGGCGCGTCCTCGCGGCCCTATCCCGGCTCGGCCAGCCGCTCCAGCGCCGCCATCGGCACCGGCAGCCAGTCCGGGCGGTGGCGGGCCTCGTACAGGGCCTCGTAGATCGCCTTGTCGGTCTCGTACGCGCGCAGCAGGACCGGGTCGGTGCGCGGGTCCCAGCCGGCGCCGGCCGCGTAGCCCACGCAGTACGCGGACCGGCAGGAGTCGGACCACGCCGGGTTCCACGGGCGGTGGGTGCGGGCCGCGTAGTCGAAGGAGCGGAGCATGCCCGCGATGTCGCGGTGCGGCGGGTGCGGCATGCGGCGCTCGGCGAGGGGGCGGGACGGCTCGCCCTCGAAGTCGATCAGGCGCCAGAAACCCGACGGGTCGCGCAGGCACTGGCCCAGGTGCAGGTCGCCGTGGACGCGCTGGGCCCGCCAGGTGCCGCCCTCGGCCGCCAGGTCGGCGAGCGCGTCGAACGCGGTGCGCAGACCGGGGACGTAGGGGAGGAGCGCGGGCACCTGCTGGGCCGTGCTCTCCAGGCGCCGGGTCATCGTCTCGGCCAGCCGCTCGGTCTGCGCCCGGGTGTACGTGACCGTGGGCAGGGCCCGCGCGAGGGCGGTGTGCACCTCGGCTGTCGCGCGGCCCAGTTCGCGGGCCTCGGCGGTGAAGTCCTCCTGTTTGACGAGGTGGCCGAGGGCCAGGTCCCAGCCGTCGGCGGCGCCCGTGAGGTAGGGCTGGAGCACGCCGAGGGTGGTCTCGCCGTCGGCCGTCTCGTACCAGGCCACGGGGGCGGGCACCCGGTCGCAGCCCTCGCGGGCCAGGGCGAGCGGGAGTTCGAGGTCCGGGTTGGTGCCGGGCAGGACCCGGCGGAACACCTTGACGATGAGGGAATCGCCGTACACGACCGAGGAGTTGGACTGCTCGGCGAGGAGCGGGTGGGGCGCCAGGTCGCTCGGTATTCGGCCGTCGGGGGCGCGCTCGAAGCGGAGGCCGTCGAGGGTACCGGGCAGGCGCAGCCGCTCCAGCAGGACGCTGGTCTGGTGGGGGTCCTGGAGCGCCTCGTACGCGGTCCGGCCGGCCAGGGGGCCCCGGGTGATGTGGCCGATCACGGCGGGTGCGAGCTGTGGTGGCAGGGCGTCGGTCGTGCCGATGAACAGCTGGTAGCAGTCGCCGGGTCCGTCGTCCGCCGGGGGCTGGTGGGCCCGGAGCAGCAGATGCAGCAGGGCGTTGTCGGGGCGGAGCCGGCTGACGGAGTCGAGGGTGAGCGCGGTGACCGGGCGGCCTTTCCCCGCGAACCACCGCTGTCGCGGCAGCCACTCCCGCAGCAAGGGTTCCAGGGACATGAGCAGCTCGGAGTGGCCCTCCGTCGAGATGGCGGGCCGGGCTGCGATTTCCGACATGGCGTCGCGTCCTTCCCCCGGCGCGCGTCGGGCGGGGCGAGCGGGTCCCGGGTGCCGAGATGGTGTCCAGAAATGGGACGTGCCGGGTATGCGGGGAGAGTTCCCAGGGCGCGGGGAGGGAAACCGGTGGAACCGGCTCTCCCGCCCCCGCGCCGCCGGCCGTACGGGATCAGTCCTTGCGCAAGCGGTACCAGTAGAAGCCGTGGCCCGCGAGGGTGAGCAGATAGGGCAGTTCACCGATGGCCGGGAACCGGACCCCGCCGATCAGCTCCACCGGGTGCCGGCCGTCGAAGGCCTGGAGGTCCAGCTCGGTGGGCTGGGCGAAGCGGGAGAAGTTGTGGACGCACAGCACCAGGTCGTCCTTGTACTCGCGCAGGAAGGCGAGCACGGCCGGGTTGGACGAGGGCAGTTCGGTGTACGAGCCGAGGCCGAACGCCGGGTTCTGCTTGCGGATCTCGATCATCCGGCGCGTCCAGTGCAGCAGCGAGGACGGCGAGGACATGGACGCCTCGACGTTGGTGACCTGGTAGCCGTAGACCGGATCCATGATCGTGGGCAGGGAGAGGCGGCCCGGATCGCAGGAGGAGAAGCCGGCGTTGCGGTCCGGGGTCCACTGCATCGGGGTGCGCACCGCGTCCCGGTCGCCCAGCCAGATGTTGTCGCCCATGCCGATCTCGTCGCCGTAGTAGAGGATCGGCGAGCCGGGCAGGGAGAGCAGCAGGGCGGTGAAGAGTTCGATCTGGTTGCGGTCGTTGTCCAGGAGCGGCGCCAGACGCCGGCGGATGCCGATGTTGGCGCGCATGCGCGGGTCCTTGGCGTACTCCGCGTACATGTAGTCGCGCTCTTCGTCGGTGACCATCTCCAGGGTCAGCTCGTCGTGGTTGCGCAGGAAGATGCCCCACTGGCAACCCGAGGGGATCGCCGGGGTCTTGGCCAGGATCTCCGAGACCGGGTACCGCGATTCGCGGCGTACCGCCATGAAGATGCGCGGCATCACCGGGAAGTGGAACGCCATGTGGCACTCGTCGCCGCCCGAGGGAAAGTCCCCGAAGTAGTCGACGACGTCCTCCGGCCACTGGTTGGCCTCGGCGAGGATCACCACGTCGGGGTACTGGGCGTCGATCTCCTTGCGGACGCGCTTGAGGAACTGGTGCGTGGCCGGGAGGTTCTCGCAGTTGGTGCCTTCCTCCGCGTAGAGGTAGGGCACGGCGTCGAGGCGGAAACCGTCGATGCCGAGATCGAGCCAGAACCGCAGGGCCGCGAGTATCTCCTCCTGGACGGCCGGGTTCTCGTAGTTGAGGTCCGGCTGGTGGGAGAAGAAGCGGTGCCAGTAGTACTGCTTGCGTACCGGGTCGAAGGTCCAGTTGGAGGCCTCGGTGTCGACGAAGATGATCCGGGCGTCCTGGTACTGCTTGTCGTCGTCGGCCCAGACGTAGTAGTCGCCGTAGGGTCCTTCCGGGTCCGAGCGGGACTGCTGGAACCACTCGTGCTGGTCGCTGGTGTGGTTCATGACGAAGTCGATGATGACGCGCATGCCCCGCTGGTGCGCCGCGTCCACGAACTCCACGAAGTCGGCCAGGTCGCCGAACTCGGGCAGCACCGATGTGTAGTCGGAGACGTCGTAACCGCCGTCCCGCAGCGGTGACTTGAAGAACGGGGGCAGCCAGAGGCAGTCGACCCCGAGCCATTGCAGGTAGTCCAGCTTCGCCGTGATGCCCTTGAGGTCACCGACACCGTCGCCGTTGCTGTCCTGGAACGAGCGGACGAGCACCTCGTAGAAGACGGCACGCTTGAACCAGTCTGGGTCCAGATCCTTGGCAGGGGTGTCCTCGAAGGTGTCCGGAACAGGCTCATTCATGATCATGGTGTGGGTGTCCCTCCGAATCCCATTTCCAGAGCACTCATCGCGGCGTGGACGGTCGCAGGACGGTGAGGATGTGCGCGGGCGCCCGGCCCGGTTCGAGGCGCACATAGTTCGACCTGCCCCAGTCGTGGGTGGCGCCGGTGAGCTCGTCGCGCACGGGGACCGACTCGTGCCAGCCGAGCCCCAGTTGCGGCATGTCCAAAGAGACGGTCGCCTCCTGGGTGTGATGAGGGTCGAGGTTCACGACCACCAGAACCGTGTTCGAGCCGGTCTGTTTCGAGTACACGATCACCTCGTCCTTGTCGGCGTGATGGAAGTGCACGTTGCGCAGTGAGCGCAGGGCCGGACTACGGCGCCGGATGTCGTTCAGCGCGGTGATCAGCGGGGCGATCGTGCGCCCTTCACGCTGGGCCGACTCCCAGTCCCGCGGCCGCAGTTCGTACTTCTCGGAATGCAGATACTCCTCGCTACCAGAGCGTAGCGGTGCGTTTTCACAGAGTTCGTATCCGCTGTAGACGCCCCAGGACGGCGAGAGGGTCGCGGCGAGGACCGCACGCAGTTCGAACGCGGGCCGGCCGCCGTGCTGCAGGAACTCATGGAGGATGTCAGGGGTGTTGACGAAGAAGTTGGGGCGCATGACGGCCGCCGACTCGCCCGCCAACTCCTGCACGTACTCGGTCAGTTCCTCTTTCGAATTGCGCCAGGTGAAGTACGTGTACGACTGCTGGAAACCGACCTCGGCCAGCGTCCGCATCATCGCGGGACGGGTGAACGCCTCGGCCAGGAAGATGACATCGGGGTCGGTGCGGCCGATCTCCCCGATCACCCGCTCCCAGAACACGACCGGTTTCGTGTGCGGGTTGTCCACGCGGAAGATACGCACCCCGTGCGCCATCCAGTGGCGCAGCACCCGGGTCGTCTCCGCGACGAGACCCGGCAGATCCTGGTCGAAGGCGATCGGGTAGATGTCCTGGTACTTCTTCGGCGGGTTCTCCGCGTACGCGATCGTGCCGTCCGCGCGGTGGTGGAACCACTCGGGGTGCTTCTCCACCCAGGGATGGTCCGGCGAGCACTGCAACGCGAAGTCGAGCGCGATCTCCAGCCCCTCGGCGCGGGCGGCGGCGACGAACCGGTCGAAGTCGTCGAGGGTGCCGAGGTCGGGGTGGATCGCATCGTGGCCGCCCTCCGGGGAGCCGATCGCCCAGGGCACCCCGACATCGTGCGGGCCGGGCGAGAGGCTGTTGTCCGGGCCCTTGCGGAAGGTCGTGCCGATCGGGTGGATCGGCGGCAGGTAGACGACGTCGAAGCCCATCGCGGCGATCGCCGGAAGACGCCGCGCCGCGGTGGCGAACGTACCGCTCACCGGTGGGGCACCTGCCTCCACGACCGCGCCCTCCGAGCGCGGGAAGAACTCGTACCACGCCCCGTACAGCGCCCGCTCCCGCTCCACCAGCAGCGACAACTCCTCGGAGGACGTGACCAGTTCGCGCAGCGGGTGGCGGGAGAGGATCGCGTCGACGTCGGGTGTGAGCGCGGCGGCGAGGCGGGTGGCGGCCGGATGGCGGGTGTCGCGCAGCGCGGCGGCGGCCTGCAGAACCGTTTCTCGGAGCGGGTCGGGGAGGTCGGGCGCGGCGCGTTCGTACAGGGCCGCGCCCTCCTCCAGGACGAGCTCGGTGTCGATCCCCGCGGGAATCTTGATCCGGGCCGCGTGCCGCCACGTGGCCACCGGGTCGCCCCACGCCTCCACGGCGAAGGTCCACGCGCCGACCGCGTCCGGGGTCACCTCGGCGCCCCAGCGGTCGGTGCCCGGGGCGAGTTCGCGCATCGGGGTCCAGGGGCCCACGGTGCCGTCGGGGCCGCGCAGGACCACGTTCGCGGCGACGGCGTCATGGCCCTCGCGGAAGACGGTGGCCGTGACCTGGAACGTCTCGCCGACGACGGCCTTGGCCGGGCGGCGGCCGCGGTCGACGGCCGGAGCCACGTCGCGGACGGGTATGCGGCCGATGGTGGTCCGTACCGGCGGGGGCGCCGCCGCGGTCCCGCGCGGGGCCGGTGTCTTCGGCGCCGCGGGCTTCTTCGCCGCGGGCTTCTTGGTCGCCGGTTTCCTGGCCGTCGGCTTCTTCGCCGCGGCGGAGGTGGCCCCCTTCGCACGAGTGCGCTGCGTCTGAGGCGCCTTCGCGGGGGCTGTCGGTTCGCCGGGTGGCGTCCCGCCTGGTGGCGTCGTGCCCGGCGGCGTCGTGCCTGGGGGCGTCGGAGAAGGGCGCTGTGCGGGCATGACCGCTCCTGTCCGCGGGGATTCGGGGGTTGCCGAGACGACGTTCGGGGAGGGGGCGTGCGATCGTGCATAAATGCGTACGGGGGGAGCCTTCCACGCTCTCCGGGCGGGCAATCCGGTGCCTTGTTAACTACTCGCGCGTAAGGGCGCGCACGGGACCCGCCCCGATCGAAGGGTCGGGACCGGCCCATGAACTCCCCTTCCGTCTACGGGTTGTCGACCTGCGACAGCTTCTCCGGCGAGCCGGGTCCGCCACCGGTGACCCGGCCGGGAAAGCGGCCCGGCCGGTGTCGTGGGCGTACGACGCGGACGTGCTGTCCACCCCGGGAGCGAACAGGTCGAGTCGGGTACCCCGGTTGGCGAGGCTTGCACGTATGTCCTGGCACAAGTGGCGCCGGAGGCAATGGAGTTGCGTGTGACCGTGCCGGGTCGGGCGCCGGCGCGCCGAACGGACGCGGTGGCACGCCGACGGACAGCCTCTCGTGCGCTGTGCGGTGTCACAAGGACGCACGAGGGGGCGGAACCGGCCATATCGCCCGGGGCGGATGCATCCGGGTTCCGGCGCGGGACGCGCCGGAGCGTGCGAGCCTGGGCGCATGTCGATCATTCACCACACCACCCTGAAGCCCACCAAGCTCGAACTGCTCACCGACTGGCTCCCGCGGCAACCCTGGTACCGGGGTCCGGGGACCCCCGAGCTGACCAAGGCGGGCGGATTCCGGCTCGACGACCCGGCCGGTGAGGTCGGCATGGAGTTCATGGCCGTGACGGACATCTCCGGCGAACGGCCGGTGACGTACCACGTGCCCGTGACCTATCGCGGCGCCCCGCTGCCGGACGCCCCCGACGACGCGCTCATCGGCACCCTCGCGCACGGCGTGCTCGGCGAGCGCTGGGTCTACGACGGGGCCCAGGACCCGCTGCTCGTCGCCCAGTTGACGGCGCTGATGAAGGGCGAGGTGCCCGCGCACGCGCAGAGCATCGACGGCGCGCTCGACCCGGCGGTGCACGCCCGGCTCGACACCGGCGCCGCCGGGGCGCCCGGGATCGTCCGGGTGCTGGAGCCCGGCGCGGCGGATCCCGGCGCGGCGGGGGAGGTCAGCGCCGAGTGGCTGGACGCGGCCGGGAGCACGGTGCGCGGGGTCTTCGTGACGGCCGGGGCGAGCGTGCGTGCCAGGCGTCGCGGGGCAGGCGGGACTTTCGAAACACGCCCTAGTAGCTGCCCCGGAACACCCTGACGCGGCTCCGCGGCGACCGCCCCGGCCGGCCCCACGGAGCGCGGCCCGGGTCCGTGCGCCGTGGCCCACGGGGCCGCCGACCACTACCGTCATGGATGAACGCGGGACGTACGACGAGGTGCGTCCCGCAGCGGTGCACCCGGCCGCGCCCCGACCGACCTCCGACCGACCGCCGACGCCCCCGCTGCACGCGCGAAAGGGGAACCGTGAAGGCCATCCGTCGTTTCACCGTCCGCCCGGTCCTGCCCGAACCACTCGCACCGCTCCACGAACTCGCCCGCAACCTGCGCTGGTCGTGGCATACCCCGACCCGTGACCTGTTCGCCGCCGCCGACCCGGAGCACTGGGCCGCGTCCGACGGCGACCCGATGCGCCTGCTCGGCAGCGTGCCCCCGTCCCGGCTCGCCGAGCTCGCCGCCGACGAGGGGTTCCTCGCCCGGCTCGGCACGGTCGCCGACGATCTGCGCGGCTACCTCCAGGACGACCGCTGGTACCAGAGCCAGGACCGGCAGAGCGAGCTGCCGGCCGCCGTTGCCTACTTCTCGCCCGAGTTCGGCATCACGGCCGCGCTGCCGCAGTACTCGGGCGGCCTCGGCATCCTCGCCGGCGACCACCTCAAGGCCGCCAGCGACCTCGGGGTCCCCCTGATCGGAGTAGGGCTGCTGTACCGGCACGGCTACTTCCGGCAGTCGCTGTCCCGGGACGGCTGGCAGCAGGAGACGTACCCCGTCATCGACCCCAACGAGCTGCCGCTCTCCCTGCTGCGCGAGCCCGACGGCACCCCCGTGCACATCGCGATCGCGCTGCCCGGCGGGCGCCGGCTGCTGGCCCGCGTCTGGCAGGCGCAGGTCGGCCGGGTGCCGCTGCTGATGCTGGACTCCGACGTCGAGGAGAACGAGGCGCACGAACGCGAGGTGACCGACCGGCTCTACGGGGGCGGCAGCGAGCACCGGCTGCTCCAAGAGATGCTGCTCGGCATCGGCGGGGTACGGGCCGTGCGCACGTACTGCCGCCTCACCGGGCACCCCGCCCCCGAGGTCTTCCACACCAACGAGGGGCACGCGGGCCTGCTCGGCGTCGAGCGCATCGCCGAGCTCGCCACCGGCGGCCTCGACTTCGACGCGGCCCTCGAAGCGGTCCGGGCCGGCACCGTCTTCACCACGCACACTCCGGTCCCGGCCGGCATCGACCGCTTCGACCGCGAACTGGTCGCCCGGCACTTCGGCACCGCCGCCGAACTCCCCGTCCTCGACGTGGAGCGGATCCTCGGCCTCGGCATGGAGACGTACCCGGGCGGCGACCCGAACGTCTTCAACATGGCCGTGATGGGGCTCAGGCTCGCCCAGCGCGCCAACGGCGTCTCCACCCTGCACGGCGCGGTCAGCCGGGAGATGTTCTCCGGCCTGTGGCCCGGGTTCGACCCCGAGGAGGTGCCGATCACCTCCGTGACGAACGGGGTGCACGCACCCACCTGGGTCGCGCCCGAGGTCTACCGCCTCGGTGCCCGCCAGATCGGCGAACGGCGCACGGAGGACGCCCTGTCGGTCGGCGCGTCGGACCGCTGGGACGCGGTCGGTGACATCGGCGACCGGGACATCTGGGAGCTGCGCCGCAACCTGCGCGGCCAGCTCGTGGACGAGGTGCGGGCGCGGCTCGCGGCGTCCTGGCGGCAGCGCGGCGCGGGCGGCGCCGAGCTCGGCTGGATCGACGGCGTGCTCGACCCGGACGTCCTGACGATCGGCTTCGCCCGCCGCGTCCCCTCGTACAAGCGGCTCACCCTGATGCTGCGCGATCCGGACCGGCTGATGCGCCTGCTGCTCGACGAGGAGCGGCCGGTGCAGATCGTCGTCGCGGGCAAGGCGCACCCCGCCGACGACGGCGGCAAGCGCCTCGTCCAGGAACTGGTCCGCTTCACCGACGACCCGCGGGTGCGCCACCGCATCGTGTTCCTGCCCGACTACGGCATGGCGATGGCGCAGAAGCTCTACCCCGGCTGCGACATCTGGCTGAACAATCCGCTGCGCCCCCTGGAGGCGTGCGGTACCTCCGGGATGAAGGCGGCGCTCAACGGCTGCCTCAACCTCTCGGTCCTGGACGGCTGGTGGGACGAGTGGTTCGAGCCGGACTTCGGCTGGGCGATCCCCACCGCCGACGGCACGGCGACCGACGAGCACCGCCGCGACGACCTGGAGGCGGCCGCGCTCTACGACCTGCTGGAGCGCCGGGTCGCACCGCGCTTCTACGAGCGCGGACCCGAGGGGCTGCCCGACCGCTGGATCGAGATGGTCCGCCAGACGCTCACCCACCTCGGCCCGAAGGTGCTGGCCGGCCGGATGGTCCGGGAGTACGTCGAGCGGCTGTACGCGCCCGCGGCCCGCGCCGACCGGGCTCTCACCCCAGGCGCGGCGCAGGAGCTGGCGGCCTGGAAGTCCCGGGTCCGCAGGGCGTGGCCGCGCGTCGCGGTCGACCACGTCGAGGCGGGAACCGCCTCGGCGGAGCTCGGCGCGACCCTCTCCCTGCACGTCCGCGTGGCCCTCGGCGACCTGGCCCCGGACGACGTCGAGGTGCAGGCGGTGGCCGGCCGCGTCGACGCCGGGGACAGCATCGCGGAGGCCACCACGGTCCCGCTCAAACCGGTCGCGGGCCCCGACGAGGGGGGCCGCTGGTCCTACGAGGGCCCGCTCTCCCTGGACCGCACGGGCCCCTACGGCTACACGGTCCGCATCCTGCCCACCCACCGCCTCCTCGCGTCGGCGGCGGAGCCGGGCCTGGTGGCGGTGCCGTCGGAGAGCGTGGGGGAGGGCGCGGGAGTGCTCCTGCGGTGACACGACGGCGCCCGGGCCGCGGGGCCCGGGCGCCGTACAACCGACGTGCTGTACCGCTTACTTGACGTTGACGCCCGCCCACGCGGCGGCCACGGCCTTGTACTCGGCCGAGGTCGCGCCGTACAGGTCCTTCGCCGCGCTCAGCGTGCCGGTGCGCGCGGCCGCGTACTTGGTGTTGGACGTGAAGTACGTCGTGAGCGCCTTGAACCAGATCTTCTCGGCCTTGTCGCGGCCGATCCCGGTGACGGTGGAGCCGTTGGACGTGGGGGAGTCGTAGGCCACGCCGTTGATCGTCTTCTTGCCGCTGCCCTCGCTGAGCAGGTAGAAGAAGTGGTTGGCGATGCCCGAGGAGTAGTGGACGTCGACGTTGCCCGCGCCGGTCTTCCAGGCGTCGAGCGAGGCGCCGTCCTTGCTGGGCTTGTCCATGTAGCGCAGCGGGGTGCCGTCGCCGTTGATGTCGATCGCTTCGCCGATGAGGTAGTCGCCGACGTCCTTGCTGTTCTTCGCGTAGAACTCGACCGAGGTGCCGAAGATGTCGGAGGTCGCCTCGTTGAGGCCGCCGGACTCGCCGCTGTAGACCAGGCCCGCGGTGTTCGAGGTGACGCCGTGGCTCATCTCGTGCGCGGCCACGTCGAGCGAGGTGAGCGGGTTCTTGTTGCCCTCGCCGTCGCCGTAGGTCATGCAGAAGCAGCTGTCGTCCCAGAACGCGTTGACGTACGCGTTGCCGTAGTGGACGCGGGAGTAGGCGCCCTTGCCGTCGCCCTTGATGCCGCTGCGGCCGAAGACGTTCTTGTAGTAGTCCCAGGTCTCCTGGGCGCCGTAGGCGGCGTCGACCCCGGCGGTCGCGGCGTCGCTGACCGTGCCGTTGCCCCACTTGTCGTCGGCGTCGGTGAACAGCGTGCCCTTGCCGGACGTGCCGTTCTTGAGGTTGTACGTGGAGTGGCCGCCGCGGGTCGCGTCCGTGAGGGAGTAGGACGAGCCCGACTTCGTGGTGCCGATCGTGACGCTGCCGCTGTACTCGGACTGGCCGGTGCCGGTGTGGATCGCGTCGTACTCGAAGATCTTCTTGCCGGTCGCCGCGTCGGTGATGACGTGCAGCTTGCTCGGCGTGCCGTCCTTCTGCGTGCCGGTGACGACCTTCTCGTACGCGAGTCTCGGCGTGCCGCTCGCGGCCCAGACGACCTTGCGGGCGCCTGACGGGGCGGCCTTGAGGGTGGCGCCGGTGGTGGCCACGTCGATGGACTTGGCGGTGGCGCGGGTGACGCCCTCGCGGCTGCCGGACTTCGTCTCGTGGACGATCAGGTCGCCGCCGAGGACGGGCAGTCCGTCGTAGGTGCGCTCGTAGCGGGTGTGGGTGGCGCCGTCGCGGTCCTTGACCACGTCGCGGACGACCAGCTTCTCCTTGGAGTCGAGCTTCAGCTCCTGCGCGGTCTCCGCCGTCTTGGCGCTCGCGTCCTTCACGAGGTCCGCGTGGGCCGTCGCGCTCAGGGCCAGGGGGGTGGCCGCGGGGACGGCGGTCTGGGCGGCGGCGCCGGTGGCGGTGAACGTCCCGGCGATGAGGGCGCCGGCGGCGACGGCGGTGGCGAGGGTGAGGGTGGTACGGCGGGATATGTGGGAGGTCACGAAGAAAGCTCCTTGGATGATGTGGGGGAGTGAGCTTTGCCGTGCGGGTGCTGCTGCGGGTGCTGCGGTTACTGCGAGGCGTGCGGGCCGTACGGGGCGTACGGGGCGTGCGGGAAAACTTTGGCAGTTGAGGACGGGAAGTGTCATGTACGTGATCGCAGGTTGGCCGGAATTCGTTCGTTGAGCGAAAACTGACGCACGTATTGCGAACGGAACATGAACAGCCCCGCACGTGAACGGGCGCGCCGCCCCGGGGAGTTGAACCACCGGAGTGACGCGCCCAGACCGTGCGGGGCCGTGACCCGTTTACGGGAACGTGAGCTTGACGCTGTTGATGTAGCCGGTGTCCTGCGGACCGAGGTCCTGGACCTTCAGCTTCCAGACGCCGTTGGCCGTCTCCGTGGAGGCGTTGACCGTGTACGTGGTCTGGATGTTGGGGGTCGGGTCGTACACGGACGAGTGCAGCCGGTACGTCTTGCCGCTCGGGCCGACCAGGTCCACCTGGAGGTCACCGCTCCACGTGTGCACGATGTCGACGCCGACCTTCAGGGTGGACGGCGCGTTGCCGCTCACACCGGAGACGGTGACCGAGGACGTGACCGCCGCGCCGGGCGAGTCGGGGATGGTGACGTCCGTGTCGTTCGTGAACGTCTTGCCGGTGCCCGGGTCGCCACCGCCGGACCGCGCGCCCACGTTGATCGCGGCGAACGCGTCCTGCACGGCCTTGTACTCGGTGGAGGTCGTCCCGTACAGCTCACCTGCGGCCGCGAGGGCACCGGTGCGGGCGCCCGCGTAGTTGGTGGTCGAGGTGAACTTCGTGGTCAGCGCCTTGAACCAGATCAGCGCCGCCTTGTCGCGGCCGATGCCGGTGACGGGCAGGCCGTCGGAGGTCGGGGAGTTGTAGCTCGTCCCGTTGACGACCTTCGCGCCGCTGCCCTCGCTGAGCAGGTAGAAGAAGTGGTTGGCCGGGCCCGACGAGTAGTGCACGTCGATACCGCCGAGGCCGGAGTACCAGGCGTCCTTGGACGCCCCGTCCTTGCTCGGCTTGTCCATGTAGCGCAGCGGGGTGCCGTCGCCGTTGATGTTGATCTTCTCGCCGACCAGGTAGTCACCCGGGTCGGAGGTGTTGCCCGCATAGAACTCGACGGCCGCCGCGAAGATGTCGGAGGTCGCCTCGTTCAGACCGCCGGACTCGCCGCTGTAGTTGAGGCCCGCGGTGTTCGAGGTGACGCCGTGCGTCATCTCGTGCGCGGCCACGTCGATCGACGTCAGCGGGTGCGTGTTACTGGTGCCGTCGCCGTACGTCATGCAGAAGCAGCTGTCGTCCCAGAACGCGTTGACGTACGCGTTGCCGTAGTGGACACGGGAGTACGCGCCCTTGCCGTCACCGCGGATACCGGTGCGGCCCTGCACGTTCTTGTAGTAGTCCCAGGTCAGCGCGGCGCCGTAGTGCGCGTCTGCGGCGGCCGTCTCGGTGTTGGTGGCCTGCCCGTTGCCCCACACGTCGTCCGGCCCGGAGTACAGCGTCCCGGTCCCCGACGTACCGCGGTTCAGGTTGTACGTCTTGTGGCTGCCGCGCGCGGTGTCGGTGAGGGTGTACGTCGACCCGGACTGCGCGGTGCCGAGCGTGACGGTGCCGCTGTACTGGGTGTTGCCGGTGCCGTTCTCGATGGCCTGCCACTCGTGCAGCTTCTTGCCGGTGGCCGCGTCGGTGATGACGTGCAGCGCGTTCGGCGTGCCGTCGTGCTGGAGGCCGCCGACCACGGTCTCGTACGCGAGGGTGGGCGCGCCCTTGACCGCTCCCTGGCCCAGCCAGACGACCTTGCGCGGCGCCCGGTCGGCCTCGGTCTTCTTCGAACCGTCGGCCTTGGCCAGCGTCAGGGCCTGCGCCTCGGCGGCGGCCGGCTTCACATCGGCCGCCGTCTCCACGCCCTTGAGCTGCGCCTTGGACGCCTTCGTCACGCCCTGCGCGGCACCCGACTTGGCGGTGTCGACGATCAGGTCACCGCCGAGGACGGGCAGTCCGGCGTAGGTGCGCTCGTAGCGGGTGTGAGTCGTTCCGTCCTTGTCCTGCAACACGTCCCGGACGACGAGTTTCTCCTGGGAGCCCAGGCCGAGGTCCTTCGCGGTGTCGGCCTTCGCCTTCGTGGTGTTCGCCGCGCGCAGCAGCTCGGCGCGCTCGGCGGGGGAGAGTTTCACGGGCAGGGCGCCCGGGTCGGCTCCGCGGGTGGCGTTCGCCGTGGCCTGCGTCGTGGGGCTCGCGTCCCGGGCGTCGGCCGCGGTGGCCGGGCCCGACTGGAACGCGACGGCGAGCAGGGCGGTGACGGCGCCGACGGCCGCGGCGGCAGTGGCCCGGCGTCTGTGGGAGGTGGAGGTGCTTCTCAACGCTGACTCCTTCTGCGCGGCCGCAGGGGTGTGCGGCCAGTGGGGACACCGGGCGGCGGGTGGCCGGCCGGGCAGAACGCAGTGCAGGCAGTGCGGGTTTCGAGCATGGAACGGGTGCTTCTGTTCAACCGCGCGACCGATGCTGTGGGGCAGCTGTGCGGCGGCCGTTGGGAAGAGTGGCACCAGAGAGCGTTGTCTGTCAGGAGCGCATCAACAGGTTGGCCGGATTTGGTTCGGTGCGCGGGGGGACGTGTTCGATATGCGGGGCGGGGGCGGGTGGGGCGGGTTGTGTTGCGGGGGTGTGTCGGCGGCCCGTCTACCTTGCGGTACGCCGTCGGTGGCGGGCGCTGCCTTGGTGTCCGGAAGGTGCGGGTCCGGGGGCTTGTGGGGGCCGGGTGCGCATGTGGGGGCGGTCGGGGCGGCGCCGGGGCTTGATCGGCCGTGGCTGTAAATGGTCGGCCGGATACGCGACCGGATACGCGACCGGACCCCGCGGCCCTGCCCCTCGATCGCGGGAGGGGGCTTCACCGGGGGACCGCGGGGTGCCGCGAGGGACCGCGGAGGGCCACGGGGGGCCGCGCGGGGTGCCGCGAGGGGCCGCGGAGGGCCGCGGGGGACTGCCCTCTCAGCTCACCAGGCTCTCGCGCCACGCCCTGTGCAGCTCCGCGAAGCTCCCCGCGCCGGTGATCAGGGCGGACGGGGTGCCGTCCTCCACCACCCGGCCGTTCTCCATCACCAGGACCCGGTCGGCGATCTCCACCGTGGAGAGCCGGTGCGCGATCACCACCGCCGTGCGCCCGCGCAGCACCGTCCCCATCGCCCGCTGCACCGCCCGCTCGCCGGGGACGTCCAGGGAACTCGTCGCCTCGTCCAGGATCAGCACCGCGGGGTCCGCGAGCAGCGCCCGCGCGAACGCCACCAACTGCCGCTGCCCGGCCGAGATCCGCCCGCCGCGCTTGCGCACGTCCGTGTCGTACCCGTCGGGCAGCGCCGTGATGAACCCGTGCGCGCCGATCGCCTTCGCGGCGGCCTCGATCTCCTCGCGGCTCGCCTCCGGGCGCCCGATCGCGATGTTCTCGGCGACGGTCCCGGAGAACAGGAACGCCTCCTGCGTCACCATCACCACCCCGCGCCGCAGCCCCGCGTGGGACAGCTCCCGCAGGTCGACCCCGTCGAGCAGCACCTGTCCGTGCGAGGGGTCGTAGAACCGGGCGAGCAGCTTGGCCAGCGTCGACTTGCCCGCGCCCGTGGACCCGACCACGGCCACCGTCTGCCCGGCCGGGATCAGCAGGTCGAAGCGGGGCAGCACCTCACCGCCCGTGCGGTAGCCGAAGGAGACGTCCACGAACTCCACGTCGCGCCCGGGCCGGCCGCCGCGCGCCGCGGGCAGCTCCCGCGGCGACCTCGGCTCCGGCACCGATGGCGTCTGCTCCAGCAGGCCCGCGATCTTCTTCAGGGACGCGGCCGCGGATTCGTAGGAGTTGAGGAACATCGCGAGCCGGTCGATGGGGTCGTAGAGGCGGCGGACGAAGAGCACCGCGGCCGCCAGTACACCCAGCGCGAGCGTGCCGCTCGCGACCCGGTAGGCGCCCCACAGGACCATGCCGGCGACCGCCGTGTTCGCGAGGAGGCGGGAGCCGATGACGTAGCGCGCCATCTCCAGCATTGCCGTGCCGTTGGCCCGCTCGTGCCGGTGGTTCAGCACGGCGAAGTGCTCGTCGTTGGCCCGCTCCCGGCGGAACGCCCGGACCGGCCGGATGCCGTTCATCGTCTCGACGAACTTCACGATGACGGCCGCGATCGCCGACGACCGCTCGCCGTACGCGCGCGCGGCCCGCCGTCGGTACAACCGGATCAGGACGGACAGCGGGACGAAGGAGAGCGCCGCGACCGCGCCGATGCCCAGGTCGAGCCAGAGCAGCATCACCGTGATGTAGAGCGAGGCAAGGACGACGTTGACCAGTTCCTGCAAGCCCTCGGAGAGCAGTTCGCGCAGGGACTCCACATCCGTCGTGGCCCGCGAGATGACACGGCCCGAGGTGTACCGGTCGTGGAAGTCGACGCTCAGCGCCTGCGCGTGGCGGAAGATGCGGTCGCGCAGATCGAGCAGCACGTTCTGGCTGACACGGGCGGAGAGCTGGACGTACGCGTACTGGAAGGCGGCCGAGAAGCACGCGGTGAGCAGGAAGCCCGCGCCGACCGCGATCAGCGGCCCGTGATCGTGCCCGCGCAGCGCCGGCACCGCGCTGTCGATGGCGTACGCGACGATCAGCGGCCCCGACTGCACGGCGGCCTGCTGCAACAACAGCGCGAGGACGGTGAGCCACGCGGTGCGGCGGTACGGCGTGAGCAGCGAGCGCAGCAGCAGACCCGTCGCGCCCTTGGGCGTGGGCAGGTCGTCCTGGTCGAACGGGTCGCCGGGGGAGGGCGGCCTGACCTCCTCCTCGGGGCCGTCCGGGCCGTCAGGGCCGTCCGGCTTTGTGGACACCCCGGTGTTCGCGGTGGTCGTCATCAGTGCGCCGCCTCTCGGGTGTCGCCCGCCGTGTCCCCCGACATCAGGTACCGGTACTCCGCGTTCGTCCGCAGCAGTTCGTGGTGCGTGCCGACCGCCGTGACACGGCCCCCGGAGAGCAACGCGACCCGGTCGGCGAGCAGCACCGTGGAGGGGCGGTGCGCGACGACGAGGGCGGTGCTCTCCGCGAGCACCCGGCGCAGCGCCGCCTCCACCGCCGCCTCGGTGTGGACGTCGAGCGCGGAGAGCGG
Organism: Streptomyces sp. NPDC030991; assembly: GCF_055571235.1. Taxonomy (NCBI): domain Bacteria; kingdom Bacillati; phylum Actinomycetota; class Actinomycetes; order Kitasatosporales; family Streptomycetaceae; genus Streptomyces; species Streptomyces sp. NPDC030991. The sequence goes on along the minus strand of NZ_JBVIFR010000007.1, from coordinate 356,919 downwards.
GTCGTCCAGGATCAGGAAGCGCGGCGCGCCGACGACGGACCGGGCGAGCGCCAGGCGCTGGCGCTGACCGCCCGACAGGCTGAGTCCCTGCTCGCCGACCTCCGTGTCGACGCCGTCGGGCAGCCGCCGCACGAAGTCGGCCTGCGCCACCGCGAGCGCCCGCTCCACCTGCTCCGGCGTCCCGCCCTCCGCCCCCATCAGCACGTTCTCCGCGACCGACGCGGAGAACAGGGTCGGCTCCTCGAACGCCACCGACACCAGGGTGCGCAGCTCCTCGCGAGGGATGGCGGTGATGTCCCGCCCGTCGAGCGTGACGCGTCCGGCGGTGACGTCGTACAGGCGCGGTACGAGCGCCGTCAGCGTGGTCTTGCCGCTGCCGGTCGCGCCGACCAGGGCCATCGTCTCCCCGGACCGCACGTGCAGATCGATCCGGGCCAGCGTCGGCTCGGAGCCCTCGGCGGCGTCCGGGTAGCGGAACTCGACGCCCTCGAACCGGATGCCGTCCCCGTCCCGGCCACCGCTGTCGACGCGCACCCGGGGGTCCTCCTCCTCCGCGTCCATCACCTCGAAGTACCGCCGTGTCGCCGTCGCCGCCTCCTGGCTCATCGCCAGCAGGAAGCCGATGGACTCGATGGGCCAGCGCAGCGCGAGCGCCGTCGACAGGAACGCGACGAGCGTGCCCGCGGACAGCGCGCCGTCGGCGACCTGCGTCGTACCGATGACGAGGGCCGCGCCCAGCGCCACCTCCGGCAGCAGTGTGATCACCGCGAGGATGCCCGCGAGCAGCCGCGCCTTGGTCAGCTCCGTGCCGCGCAGCGTCCGTGACAGGTCGTGGAAGGCGCGGGCCTGGCTGCGGTGCCGGCCGAACCCCTTGATGATCCGGATGCCGAGCACGGACTCCTCGACGACCGTCGTCAGATCGCCGACCTGGTCCTGGGCCCGCCGCGACGCCAGCGCGTACCCGTGCTCGAACCGGTAGCAGACCGCGATCAGCGGCACCGCGGGCGCGAGCAGCACCAGCCCGAGGCCCCAGTCCTGCACGACGAGCAGGCCGAGCCCGAAGGCGATGGTCACCCCGTTGACGAAGAGGAACGTCAGCGGGAAGGCGAGGAACATCCGTACGACCATGAGGTCCGTCGTGCCGCGCGACAGCAACTGCCCCGAGGCCCATCGGTCGTGGAAGGAGACCGGAAGCCGCTGGAGGTGCCGGTACAGGTCGGCCCGCATCGCCGCCTCGACCCCGGCGAGCGGCCGCGCCACGAGCCAGCGGCGCAGCCCGAACAGCAGCGCCTCCACGGTGCCGAGCGCGAGCAGCACCCCGGCGCCGAGCCACACCCCGCCCGGGTCGCGGTCGGTGACCGGCCCGTCCACGATCCACTTCAGCACCAGTGGGAAGAGCAGCCCCAGACAGGACGCGACCACGGCCACGACGGCGGCGGTCGCCCACCGCGCCCGCACCGGCCGCACGTACGGCCACAGGCGCAGCAGCGTCCGCGCCGCCGACTGCGGTGCGGGCGCCGCGAGTTGATCCGTGTCGCCGGTCCGGCCGGGGTCCGTGGTAGCTGCATCCGTAGTCGCCATCAGGGGTGAGACTACGGTTCGGCACTGACAAAGGGCAGCGGGTTTCCGGTGGCCCGCGCCCGTCGCGGGCGACCGGGAACCCGCTCCGGTCGTAGGGCCCGTCAACCGATCGGCTGATGCCCCTTCGAGCGCGATGGCCGATGCCCGGGCCGCACCCGCCGGGCGACGCTGGAGCCATGACCACCACCAGTGCACCGCTCATCGAGGTCGCGGGGCTGCGCAAGGCGTACGCCGGGCGGGCCGTCGTCGACGGGGTCTCCTTCACCGTGGAAGAAGGCGAGATCTTCGGCATCCTCGGCCCCAACGGCGCCGGGAAGACCACCACCGTGGAGTGCGTCGAAGGGCTGCGGGTGCCCGACGAGGGGCGGGTTCGCGTGGCCGGACTCGACCCCGTGCGCGACCACGAGCAGGTCACCCGGATCCTCGGCGCCCAGCTCCAGGAGAGCGAGATCCAGGCCAAGCTGACCGTGCGCGAGGCCCTGGAGCTGTACTCCTCCTTCTACCCGGACCCGCTCGACTGGCGGCCGCTCGCCGAGCGGCTGCGGCTCGACGAGAAGCTCACCACCCGGTTCGCGAAGCTCAGCGGTGGCCAGAAACAGCGCCTGTTCATCGCGCTCGCCCTCGTCGGCAACCCGCGGGTCGTCGTCCTCGACGAACTCACCACCGGCCTCGACCCGCGCGCCCGCCGCGACACCTGGCAGCTCATCGAGGACGTACGGGACAGCGGGGTCACCGTGCTGCTCGTCACCCACTTCATGGAAGAGGCGCAGCGGCTGTGCGACCGCATCGCCGTCATCGACCAGGGCCGTGTCGCCGCCCTCGACACCCCGGGCGGCCTGATCAGCCGGGCCGCCGGGGCGACCGTCATCTCCTTCACGCCGTCCGCGCCGCTCGACGACCGTGAGCTGGCGGCCCTGCCCGGCCTCGCCGGCGTCGAGCACCGGGACGGCCGCACGACCCTGACCGGCGGCGACGAGACCGTCAACGCCGTCATCACCCTCCTCGCCCGCCACCACATCACCGCCCACCAACTCCGGGTCGCCGACGCCACGCTGGACGACGCGTTCCTCGACCTGACGGGAGCCGGCCAGTCATGAGCACCGACACCGCCACCGCCCTCACCACCCGCCTGCCCGGCGCCCGCTCCACCGTCCTGAGGAGCGAGATCCGGCTGTTCCTGCGCGAACCCGGCGCCCTCTTCGGCATCGCCGTCTTCCCGCCCGTGCTGCTGGTCATCCTCGGCTCCATCCCGGCGTTCCGGGAGGCCGACTCGGGCCCCGACGGCCTGCGCCTCATCGACGCCTACGTCCCCGTCACCGTGCTGCTCCCGCTGATCGTGGCGGGGCTCCAGGCGATGGCACCGGTCATCGCCGGGTACCGGGAGCGCGGCATCCTGCGCCGCATGTCGACCACGCCGGTCCGGCCGCCCGCCCTGCTCGGCGCGCAGATGGCCATCCACGGCGCCGCCGCCCTCTTCTCCTCGCTGCTCTCGCTCGCCATCGGGCGGCTCGCCTTCGACGTACGACTGCCGTCGCAGACCTTCGGCTATCTGCTCGCCCTCGTGCTCTCCGTCGTCGTGGCACTGTCACTGGGCGCGCTGGTCGCGGCCCGGGCCCGCACCCAGAAGGTCGCGAGCGCCATCGGCTCGGCCGTGTTCTTCCCGAGCATGTTCTGCGCCGGGGTGTGGCTGCCGGTGCAGTCGATGCCGCAGACGCTCGCCCGTGTCGTCGAGTGCACCCCGTTCGGCGCCGCCTCCCAGGCGATGAGCGAGGCCGCGGCGGGGGACTGGCCCGGCTGGATCCACCTGGGCGTCCTCGCCGTCTGGGCCGTGCTGCTCTCCGGCGCGGCGGCGCGCTGGTTCCGTTGGGAGTGACGTGATGACGGACGGCGGGGCCGTGCAGACTGAGGGCATGACGATCGGGACGGACCAGGTGGCCGCCGCCGTGGAGGCGGCGAGGAAGGACCAGGAGCGCTGGGCCAACTTCCACCGCTGGGGCCCCTGGGGGCTGCTCCTCGTCGGCACCGGCCTCTCCGTCGCCACGGCGGACGTCGTCGGCATGAACCGGACCGACTGGTACGTCTTCGTTCCGCTCTCCGTGGCCGCGGTCCTCCTCCAGCTGTGGTGGGGCCACGCGATGCGCACCAGGCCGGGCCCGACCCGGTCCGGTGTCCTCTACTACTGGGTCCGCTGGGCGATCGCCTTCGTCGGCTCCCTGATCAACCCGTTCTACGTGTTCTACGCGGCCTGCGGCTACTTCGACGTCGAGCGGCTGCTGCCGCGCCGCCAGGTCAGGCCAGGACTCTTCGCCGCGATCATCGTCGTGGCCGGCTCCCAGGCCGGCGGCCTGCCACCGGACGGCTCGCTCGGCTGGATCCTGTTCGGCGGACTGCTCGCCGTGAACTGCGTCATGGTCGCGTTCGTCGGCCAGATCAACAACAAGGAGCGGGAACAGGCCCGCCTCCAGATCGAGACCATCGCCGAACTGGAGCGCACCAACACCGCCCTCCAGCGGGCCATGGACGAGAACGCCCAGCTGCACGCCCAACTCCTCGTCCAGGCAAGGGAAGCGGGCGTCGCCGACGAGCGCCGCAGGCTCGCCGCAGAGATCCACGACACCATCGCGCAGGGCCTCGCCGGCATCATCGCCCAGCTCCAGGTCGTCGCCAACGCGCCCACCCTGGAGATCGCCCGCGAGCACCTCGACCGCGCCTCCGGCCTCGCCCGGCACAGCCTCGGCGAGGCCCGCCGCTCCGTGCACAACCTCTCGCCCGCCGCCCTCGCCGACGCGACGCTGGCCGAGGCGCTGAAGAAGACCGTCGCCGAATGGGCCGGCCGCACCGGCGTACGCGCCGAGTTCACCCTCACCGGCACCGCCGAACCCCTCCACGACGAGATCGAGGCGTCCCTGCTGCGCATCGCCGAGGAAGCCCTGTCCAACGCCGCCCGGCACGCGCACGCCACCCGGCTCGGCGTCACCCTCTCCTTCATGGCGGGCGAGGTCACCCTCGACGTCCGCGACGACGGCCGCGGCTTCGACCCCATCGCGCTGCCCGCCCGCACCGGCACCGCGGGCTTCGGCCTCGACGGCATGCGGGCCCGCGCCGAACGCCTCGCGGGCGACGTCACCATCGAGTCGGAACCGGGCGGCGGCACGGCGATCTCGGCTCGCGTACCGTTGGTGCGCCATGACTGACCCCGTGATCACGCTCCTCATCGTCGACGACCACCCCGTCGTCCGCGACGGCCTGCGCGGCATGTTCGACTCCGCCGACGGCTTCACCGTCCTCGGGGAGGCGGCGAGCGGGGCCGAGGCGGTCACCCGCGCCGCCGAACTCGACCCGGACGTCGTCCTGATGGACCTGCGGATGCCCGGCGGCAATGGCGTGGACGCCATCAAGGAGCTGAGCCGCCGCGGCGCCCGCGCCCGGGTGCTGGTCCTCACCACCTACGACACGGACTCGGACACGCTCCCCGCGATCGAGGCGGGCGCCACCGGCTACCTCCTCAAGGACGCCCCGCGCGAGGAGCTGTTCACGGCCGTCCGCGCCGCCGCCGAAGGCCGCACGGTCCTCTCCCCGGCGGTCGCCTCCCGCCTGGTCACCGCCGTGCGGACACCCGCAGCCCCGGCGGACGAGACCCTCTCGGCCCGCGAGCGCGAGGTCCTGCTCCTCGTCTCCCGCGGCACCTCCAACAAGGAGATCGCGCGGGAGCTGTTCATCAGCGAGGCGACGGTGAAGACCCACCTGACGCACATCTACGGCAAGCTGGGCGCCAAGGACCGTGCGGCGGCGGTGGCGGTGGCCTACGACCGCAAGATCCTCGGCTAGGCCCGAGGCCCAAGGCCCACAGCCCGATGTCCTAGCGGATCTCGTCGGGTGTCACCGTCACCCACCGCTTGTCCGCGGTGACCTTCTGGCCCAGCTCCCGCTGCCGCTTCGCGCCGTCCGCCTTCATGGCGTTCAGCTCCTTCATGTAGCTGTCCTTGCGGTTGACCCAGACCCGGACCCCGCCGTGCGCCACGTCCACCGACCGGAACAGCATCGGCCCGTCGCTCTTGGGCGTGTCCCCGGCGGCCAGAATCGGCTTCTTCCAGGCGTCGATGTACGTGCTGATCGCGGCGGGCTTGCCCTCGTACCAGGTCGCCGGAGCCCACAGCGTCGGCGTCAACTCCCGTCCCTCCAGGGCCTTCTGGTCGAACGTCCCCGCCGCGATCTCCTTCCGGGAGCTGGTCACCTCGCCCGTCCTGCGGTCCTTGAGCAGAGCGGCGACACCGAGCACGTTCTCCGGCTTCACGTCGTAGCCGTACTTCGGGTCGGCGAGCACCATCCGGACGAGGTCCTCGCTGGCGGCGCTCACCACGTACACCTCGATGCCGTGCGAGCGCAGCGCGTGGTACAGCTCCCGCATGCCGTCCGAGAACTCCGGCGGCTTCGCCCCGCCCGGCAGCGGCTTGTCGTAGGCCAGCAACTCGTCGACGTACCCCTTGAGTTGCTTCAGCGTGAACCCGGAGAAGATCTGCGCGGCCCACGGATAACAGACCTGGTCGTCGACCTCGCACAGCCGGCCGTAGTACTCGGTCAGGGTCTCCTTGTGCGCGGCCGTGTCCTTGAAGGGGATCACCTTCAGCGACGGGTCCATCGTCTCCCGCGTGAGGACGCCCTTCAGCTCCAGGAACGGCAGCAGCGACTCCTCCAGGTCGTTGCGGTACGTCGTGTTGTCCGCGTCGAAGGTGGCGTACGCGCCCTGGTCCCGGTGCGCCGCGATCACACGGGCGAGCTGTTCGGCCTGGTGCCGCGGCCAGTGCCCGAGCTGGGCCGTCACGGCCCGCACGGTGGCGTCGTCGCGGTGGTCCGCCGCGGTCGCGTCGGCGCCGGGCCACAGCACCGTCGTGGCGACGGCGGCGGCGAGGGCGGCGCCCGCGGCACCGAGAAGGAAGGGCTTCTTGAGCGGGGAGTCTCTCCTGGTGAGGTTCACGGCGGGTCACGGTAGGCCCGGCCCTACGGCCCGCGCCATGATCGAAGTCACCGCGTGTGACGGGTATGCGCCGGACGGGCACGGGTAGGCACGGGGCGCCCGCACAGGGCCCGACGCATACTGGAGAACATGAGCACCGGCACCGCCGAGTTCGTCCGCGCGACGCCCCGGTCCGGCGGCCCCATCGTCTCGGCCGTCGGTTACCGCACGCGGGGCGCCCGCCCCGCGCTCCACCGCGGCCTGCCCTCCCCGTACCTGACGGTGATCTTCTCCCTCGACGGGCCGGTCGTCAGCGGCCGCACCCCCGCGCAGGCGACCGGGCCGGACGCGGTCCGCACCGACATCGTCGTGGGCGGCCTGCACCGCGACCCCGCGTTCATCGCGCAGTCCGGGCAGGACGCCGGTATCCAGCTCGCGGTGCACCCGCTGGCGGCCCGCGCCCTGCTCGGCGTCCCGGCGGCCGCGCTCGCCGGAGAGCTGGTGACCGACGGGACGGAGGTACTGGGCCGCGCCGCCGCCGACGTACGCGAGCAGGTCCAGGGATCGGCCGACTGGGCGACGCGCTTCGCCCGGCTCTCCGCCTACCTGCTGCGCGATGTCGACCGGCCCTTCGCCGGCGTCCGCCCCGAGGTGGTCGAGGGCTGGGCGTGGCTCGCCCGGCACCGCGGCGCGGGCACCCTGCCCGGGCTCGCGGCCCACGTCGCGCTGAGCGAGCGCCGGCTGACCGCCCTGTTCCGCGCGGAGACGGGGCTGAGCCCGGGGCAGGCCGCGCGCCTCATGCGCTTCCAGCACGCGAAGGCCGCCGTCGTACGCGCCGTCGCCGCGAGCGCGCCGCCCGACCTGGCCCGGGTCGCCGCCGAGCACGGCTACTGCGACCACTCCCACCTCGTGCGGGACTTCCAGCGGTACGCGGGCCTCAGCCCGACCGGGTGGCTCGCCGAGGAGTGCCGGAACATCCAAGCCGGGGGCCACCACAACGGCGAAGAATGACTCCCATGGACACTTCGCAGAGCACCCCGCGTGAGCCCGCTGTCTGGCCCAGCCTCCAGGCGAACGACGCCCCCGCCCTCATCGACTTCCTCGTCGGCACCGTCGGCTTCCTGCGCACCGCCGTGTACCGGGACGGCGACCTCGTCGCGCACGCCCAGCTCGACTGGCCCGAGGGCGGCGCCATCATGCTCGGCTCCCACAAGCCGGACGCGGATCCGGGGACGTGGTGCCTGATGCCGGGCATGTTCGGCGCGTACGTGGTCACCGACCGGGTCGACGAGCTGTACGCGCACCTCGTCGACGCCGGCGTCAAGATCCTCCGCGAGATCGAGGACCAGCCGTACGGGAGCCGCGAGTTCACGATTCTCGACCCCGAGGGCAACAAGTGGTCCTTCGGCACGTACCGGGGAGAGCCCAGGCCCTGAGAGCCTGTCTTTGAACCCCCGTCTGCGCCCCGACGCCCGGCACGCCCGCTCACCGCACGGCGCCCCAGGACAGGTGGCTCCGCCACATGACCTGGGACGCCGCACGCCGATCGCACGCACCGACCGCCGCTGCGCCCGCGCTGCGCGCGGACGACGGGGGTTCAAAGACAGGCCCTGACCGGCCGGGCGGCGCCGTCAGCGCACCCGCAGCAGCAGCACCGTCCGGGCCTCCACCGTGATCACCGCCCCGGCCTCGTGGACCGCGCCCGGCGCCGCCGCCTGCTCCTCCGCGCCCGTGTCCACCAGCACCTCGTACGACCGGGCCCACGGCTCACCCGGCAGGACGAAGCTCTCGGCCCGGTCGCCCGCGTGCAGCACGGCCAGGAAACTGTCGTCCTCGATCCGCTCGCCGCGCGCGTCCCGGCCCGGGATGTCCTGCCCGGACAAGTACATGCCGAGCGTCGCGGCGGGCGCGTACCAGTCCCGCTCCGTCATCTCCGTGCCGCGCGACGTGAACCAGGCCAGATCCCGCAGCCCGTCCGTCGAGCGGGCCCGCCCGGAGAAGAACGCGCCGCGCCGCAGCACCGGATGCGCGTGCCGCAGCGCGATCAGCCGGGACGTGAGGTCGAACAGCGCCCGCCAGCCGGGGTCCTCCAGGAGCTCCCAGTCGACCCAGCTGATCTCGTTGTCCTGGCAGTAGGCGTTGTTGTTGCCGTGCTGGGTGCGCCCGAACTCGTCGCCCGCGACCAGCATGGGCACGCCCGTCGACAGCAGCAGCGTCGTCAGCAGGTTCCTCAACTGCCGCCTGCGCAGGGCGAGTACGGGCTCCGCGCCGCTCTCGCCCTCGGCGCCGCAGTTCCAGGACCTGTTGTCGTTCGTGCCGTCCCGGTTGCCCTCGCCGTTCGCCTCGTTGTGCTTGCGCTCGTAGCTCACCAGATCGCGCAGGGTGAAGCCGTCGTGCGCGGTGACGAAGTTGACCGACGCGTACGGCCGCCGCCCGCCCCACGCGTACAGGTCGCTCGACCCGGAGAGCCGGTACCCCAGATCCCGTACGTCGGGGAGCGCGCCGCGCCAGAAGTCCCGTACGGCGTCGCGGTAGCGGTCGTTCCACTCCGTCCACAGCGGGGGGAACGCGCCGACCTGGTAGCCGCCGGAGCCCACGTCCCACGGCTCCGCGATCAGCTTCACCCGGCGAAGGACCGGGTCCTGCGCGATGACCGCGAGGAACGGGGAGAGCATGTCGACGTCGTGCATCGACCGGGCGAGCGCCGCCGCCAGGTCGAAGCGGAAACCGTCCACGCCCATCTCCGTCACCCAGTAGCGCAGCGAGTCGGTGATCAGGCGCAGCACGTGCGGCTGCACCACGTGCAGGGTGTTGCCGCAGCCCGTGTAGTCGGCGTAGCGGCGCGCGTCGTCCTGGAGCCGGTAGTAGCCGCGGTTGTCGATGCCCTTGAGGGACAGCGTCGGGCCCAGCTCGCCCGCCTCCGCCGTGTGGTTGTAGACCACGTCGAGGATGACCTCGATCCCGGCGTCGTGCAGCGCCCGCACCATCCGCCGGAACTCGCCGACCTGCTGCCCGGCCGTGCCGGAGGCCGCGTACGCCGCGTGCGGGGCGAAGTAGCCGACCGAGTTGTAGCCCCAGTAGTTGCGCAGGCCCCGCCGCAGCAGATGGTCCTCGTGGGCGAACTGGTGCACCGGCAGCAGCTCCACCGCCGTCACGCCGAGGCGCGTCAGGTGCTCGATCGCCGCGGGGTGCGCGAGCCCGGCGTACGTGCCCCGCAACTCCTCGGGTATCCCGGGGTGCCGGCGGGTGAAGCCGCGCACGTGCAGCTCGTAGATGACCGAGTCCGACCAGGGCGTCTTGGGCCGCCGGTCGTCCACCCACTCGTCGTCGGGCGCGTCGTCGTGGACCACGACGCCCTTCGGGACGTACGGCGCCGAGTCCCGGTCGTCGCGCACGGTGTCGGCCACATGCTGCTGGGGCCAGTCCCGTACGTGCCCGTACACCTCGGGCGGCAGCCGGCCGTAGTCGTTCTCCCCCGAGCCGTCCACGGCCCGCGCGTACGGGTCGAGCAGCAGCTTCGCCGGGTTCCAGCGGGCGCCCGTCCACGGGTCCCAGCGGCCGTGCACCCGGAATCCGTACCGCTGCCCGGGCCGCACGCCCGGCACGAAGCCGTGCCAGATCTGATGGGTCAACTCGGTCAGGGGCGCCCGGCTTTCGCGCCCCTCCTCGTCGAACAGGCAGAGCTCGACGGATTCGGCGCCCCCGGCCCACAGCGCGAAGTTGGTCCCCGCGACCCCGTCCGGGCCGACCCGGAACCGGGCGCCGAGCGGCATGGGCGTGCCGGGCCACACGGGTTCGACCGGGGGAGTGCGGCCACGCCCGGGCCCGTAGAGCGCCGACGCGCGGACGGGCGGCCTCCCGTTCCCCGTCCGGCCGGCCGGCACGCCGGTCTGCACTGCCTCCTGCTCGGGTGCGCTCGACACCTGACAGCCTCCCGCGGCTCCACGAAGGATGGGCGGCGGGGCGGCGGCGTCCCGGCCGCGCTGCCCCTGATCCCCTCCCCTCTGTTCTGCCCAGAGCTCGGGTCGCACTCACGTTTCCCCAGCGGGGGGAGCGTCGTTGGCCTGGCGTGAGAACAGCTGTGAGGCGCGCGCGGCGCGCAGGGACGGTACTGGCCGCCGTACTGACATGGGCAGGACTGGTCGGTGGGCTCGCCGGATGCGACGCGGGCGGGATGTTCGGCAAGCCCCGTTCGCCCGAGGAGTTGATCCGGGTCACCCCGGACGACGCCGACAAGAACGTGAAGGTGACCGAGCGGCTCCGGGTCGAGGTGGACGAGGGCCGGCTGGAGTCGGTCGAGGTCGTGAAGGTGCAGGACGCGCGGGAGGAGGCGGTGGCCGGGCGGCTGGTGGACGGCGGCCGGCGCTGGCTGCCCACCGGTCCGGGCGCGGACCGGCTGACCCTCGCCGCGAAGTACACGGTCGACGCGGTCGCGGTCGGCGGCGACGGCCGCCGCGTGGCCCGCCACACCACGTTCACGACGGCCGTCCCCGGCGAGCGGTTCATCGGCTACGTGACGCCGGAGAACCGCGCCACGGTCGGCACGGGCATGATCGTGAAACTGGAGTTCAACCGGGCGATCGAGAACCGCGCCGCGGTCGAGCGTGCCGTCCGGGTCAGGTCGAGGCCCGCGGTGGAGGTCGCCCCGCACTGGTTCGGCGCGGCGCGCCTGGACTTCCGCCCGGAGCGGTACTGGAAGCCCGGCACCGAGGTCAGCGTCGACCTGAACCTGCGTGACGTGGAGGCGGCCCCCGGCGTCTACGGCCTCCAGCACAAGTCGTTCTCGTTCACCGTCGGCCGCAGCCAGGTCAGCGTGGTCGACGCCAGGACGCACATGATGGAGGTCCGCCGGGGCGGGAAGCTGGTCTCCACCCTGCCGATCACGGCGGGGGCGCCGCGCTCGACGACGTACAACGGGAAGATGGTCGTCTCGGAGATGCTCGACGTCACCCGGATGAACAGCCGCACCGTCGGCTACGGCGGCGAGTACGACATCCCGGACGTGCCGCACGCCCTCCGGCTCACGGACTCCGGCACGTTCCTGCACGGCAACTACTGGTCGGGCGGCGTCTTCGGCGCCGGCAACGTCAGCCACGGCTGTGTCGGTCTGCGCGATGTGAAGGGCGGCAGTCCGCTCACCCCGGCGGGCTGGTTCTTCGACCGCACGCTCATCGGCGACGTCGTCGAGGTGCGCAACAGCGCTGACAAGAAAGTGGCTCCTGACAACGGGCTCGGGGGATGGAACATGGAGTGGAAGGAGTGGAAGGCCGGGGCGGCGGCGGGTTCGTAGCCCCGGCGGCGGCGGAAAGGGGGGCCACCGCACGGGCGTTGGGACTAAACGGTGACATAAGCAGGGATCCGTTTTCCCAGGTCGGGAGGTTAATCTTTCGCTGTGCGCGCGCAGACGCGCAGGGGTGCGGGCCTTGGACCAAGGCCGTGCGAGGGGAGAAGAACATCTTGAACGGGCGACGACCGATATCGGCGGCTCTGCTGGGGGCGGCACTGCTGCTGGTCACCGCGTGCGGGGGCGGGGGCGGTACGGATGAGGACGGCAAGGGCACATCCGACAAGGCGGCGGAGGCGAACAAACCGTCGCAGGCCGTCGTGACGGTGGCGCCGAAGGACGGGGCGGACGCCGTCGCCACCAGCGGGGCCCTCAGGATCAGCGCCGACAGGGGCAGGCTGACCGAGGTGAAGGTCGCCGACTCCAAGGGCAATCCGGTGGCGGGGGAGATCACCGGCGGCAGCAGCTGGACGCCCGCCCACCACCTGGCCGCGTCCACCAAGTACCAGGTGCACGCGGTGGCGAAGGACAAGGACGGGCGGGAGTCGGCCAAGGACACCACCTTCACCACGCTCACCCCGAAGAACACCTTCGTCGGCATGTTCACGCCGGAGGACGGTTCGAAGGTCGGCGTCGGGATGCCGTTCTCGGTCCGCTTCACGCGGGGCATCACGCACCCCGAGGACGTCGAGAAGGCGATCACCGTCAAGACGGAACCCGCCGTCCCGGTCGAGCCCCACTGGTTCGGCAACGACCGCATCGACTTCCGCCCCGAGAAGTACTGGGCGTCCGGCACCGAGGTCACGGTCAAGCTGAACCTCGACGGCGTCGAGGGGCGCCCGGGTGTCTACGGCAAGCAGGTCCGCACGGTGAAGTTCACCATCGGCCGCAGCCAGGTCTCCACGGTCGACGCGAAGACGCACATGATGACGGTCGAGCGCGACGGCAGGACGCTCAAGAAGATCCCCGTCACGGCCGGGAAGCCGGGTTACGAGACCTGGGAGGGCCAGATGGTCATGAGCGAGAAGCTCGCGGTGACCCGGATGAACGGCGAGACCGTCGGGTACGGCGGCGAGTACGACATCAAGGACGTCCCGCACGCCATCCGCCTGACCAACTCCGGCACGTTCATCCACGGCAACTACTGGGGCGGCGGCGCCTTCGGCAACTACAACGCCAGCCACGGCTGCGTCGGCCTGCGCGACGTCCGCGGCGGTTACGACAGCAAGGTGCCGGCGGCCTGGTTCTTCAACCAGTCGATGATCGGCGACGTGGTCGTCGTCAAGAACACCCACGACAAGACGGTGGCCCCGGACAACGGGTTCAACGGCTGGAACATGTCCTGGGCGGACTGGAAGAAGTAGGGGGACATCCCGTCCGGCCGTGAACGCCCGCTAACCTGCGGGCCATGACCGTACATCTGGAAATCGCCGACGGGGTGGGCACGATCCGCCTCGACCGTCCGCCGATGAACGCCCTGGACGTCGCCGTCCAGGACCGCATCAAAGAACTCGCGGCAGAGGCCACGGCCCGTACGGACGTACGGGCCGTCGTCGTCCGCGGCAGCGAGAAGGTCTTCGCGGCCGGTGCGGACATCAAGGAGATGCAGGCCATGGACCACGCGGCCATGGTCGTCAGGTCCCGCGCCCTCCAGGACTCCTTCAGCGCGGTCGCCCGCATCCCCAAGCCGGTCGTCGCCGCCGTCACGGGCTACGCGCTGGGCGGCGGCTGCGAGTTGGCGCTCTGCGCCGACTTCCGTATCGCCGCCGACAACGCCAAGCTCGGCCAGCCGGAGATCCTGCTCGGCCTGATCCCGGGCGCGGGCGGCACCCAGCGCCTCGCCCGTCTGGTCGGCCCCTCGAAGGCGAAGGACCTGATCTTCACCGGCCGGCAGGTCAAGGCGGACGAGGCGCTCACCATCGGCCTGGTGGACCGGGTCGTCCCGGCCGCGGAGGTCTTCGAGGCCGCGCACGCGTGGGCGGCGAAGCTGGCGAAGGGTCCGGCGATCGCGCTGCGCGCCGCGAAGGAGTCCATCGACGCGGGCCTGGAGACGGACCTGGAGACCGGTCTCGCCATCGAACGCACCTGGTTCGCGGGTTTGTTCGCGACAGCCGACCGGGAGACCGGAATGCGCAGCTTTGTGGAGGAAGGTCCGGGCAAGGCGACCTTCGCCTGACGGCCCTCCTGCGCCGGGCGTCAACTCCCTTGCGACCGATACGAGTTGCCCTCGTACCTCGTTGGAGCGCATTATCCGTACCTTAAGAGGACCTTAAGCGAACCTTGTTCGTGACGATCAAGAATCGGGCGCACACGGTGAGTCATTGCAGGTCAAAAGGTACTTGAAACGCTTCTAAGTGCCTGTGGCATATGCCAAAAGAGCCCCCCGGAATGAGGCGTTCCGGGGGGCTTATTCGGCCGGAACGGCCCCAAGGCGCCGCCTCTGCGGCCATCATGGAGGGCATGGCGGGGCTTGAGGGTGTCGAACAACCGCGGCGGCACGGCAGTGCGACCGCGGCGCGCTGGTCTCCCGCGGTCGAGGACGAATTCGCGCTGCGGGCGCTGGAGTTGTTCGGAAATCCGACCGAGGCGGAGGTGCGTCTGCCGTCGCGCCCCGAATCGGCGGCGACGGCGCGCCGGCTCGCCCAGGTGGTGGTCCTGCGCCACTGGGGCCTGTCCCCGAAGATGACCGAGGACGCCATCCTGCTCGTCTCCGAGCTCGTCGGCAACGCGGTGCGGCACACCGGCGCCCGGGTCTTCGGGCTGCGCATGCTGCGCCGCAGGGGCTGGATCCGGGTCGAGGTGCGCGATCCCTCCCGCGGCCTGCCGTGTCTGATGCCGGTGCAGCCGTTCGACATCTCCGGCCGCGGCCTCTTCCTCGTCGACAAGCTCTCCGACCGGTGGGGCGTCGACCTGCTGCCGCGCGGCAAGACCACCTGGTTCGAGATGCGGGTCGCCGACCGCTGACCGGCCCCGCACGCACGAAAGCCCCCGTTCTCGCCGTCGTGCGGCGCCGCGGGGGCTTTCATGTGGTGCGCCGCGAACAGTGGGGGGTGTAGTCCGCGGCGTCTGACGACGACCTGGCCCGGGTCAATGGGGGTCGTGGCACCGATCATGGCAGACGGCGTTGGCCCGGGCCAAATGAATCGATGGTGATGTGAGCCACGCGCCTCGCAAATGAAGAATAAATACAGGCGGCATCCAGTAATCATTAAGGCTGTCGAGTCGGTAAGAGTATTTTGTCCATCATGCCCGTTAAATATGCGGCGTGACCACGGCAGAACCGATCCGACGCCGCTCGGCACTGCGCCACGCCACCGGCCTCGCAGCCGCCCTCGCCACCGGCTGCGCCGCCGAGCGGCAGGCGCCCGCGCCCGCCCCGGCCGCGCACTCGGCGCCGCCGCGCCCGCCGCGCCCGGCGCACCCCGCGCGAGCCGCCCCCGCCCCCCGCCGCCTCCCCGGCCTGCCCGCCGAGATCGACCACGGCCCGCGCACCACGGGCCGCGTCGCCCTCACCTTCCACGGCCAGGGCGACCCTGCCATCGCCCGCGCCGTCCTGGCCGAGGCCGAACGCGCCCGCGCCCACGTCACCGTCCTCGCCGTCGGCACCTGGCTCGACGAGCACCCGGCCATCGCCCGGCGCATCCTCGACGGCGGCCACGACCTGGGGAACCACACCCTCCACCACCGCTCCGTCACCGCCATGTCCGAGGCCGACGCGTACGCCGAGATCACCGGCTGCGCCGACCGCCTGCGCCGCCTGACCGGCTCCATCGGCACCTGGTTCCGGCCGTCGCGCACCCGCACGGCGACCCCGCTCGTCACCCGCCTCGCCCAGCGCGCCGGCTACCCGCACGTCCTGTCGTACGACGTCGACTCGCTGGACTTCACCTCCCCGGGCGCCGACGCCGTCGTCACCAACGTCACCTCGGCCGCGCGCGCCGGCTCGGTCGTCAGCCTGCACTTCGGCTACCGGGACACCATCGCCGCCCTGCCGCCCCTCCTGGACCACCTCGACCGTCGCGGCCTGACCGCGGTGACCTGCACGGAGCTGCTCACGTGAACACCACCCCGTTCCCCTCGCCGAAGACCCGCCCGGGCCGGCGCACCGGCGTACTGCTCGCCGCCGCCTCGGTCGTCCTCGCCGCGCTCGCCGGCTGCGGCACCGACGAGGCCGCGGACCGCGGCAGCCAGGGCGCCGTCAAGCCGGTCAAGGAGGCCGATCCGGTCAAGCCGGCGGTGCCGAAGCGGCAGGCCGCGCCAGGACTGCCCGGCATGCCGCCCGTCCTCGACCCCAAGGACGTGTACGCGGCGGACCGGCCCGGCAAGCTCTCGCCGGTGGTGAAGGACTTCCCGTCCCGCGTCTACGTCCCCAACACCGAATCCGACACCGTCACCGTCATCGACCCCAAGACCTTCAAGGTCACCGAGACCATCCCGGTCGGACACCAGCCCCAGCACGTCGTCCCCTCCTGGGACATGAAGACGCTGTGGGTCAACAACAACCGCGGCCACACGCTCACCCCGATCGACCCGAAGACCGGGAAGGCGGGGAACCCGGTCGACGTGCACGACCCGTACAACCTGTACTTCACGCCCGACGGCAAGTACGCCGTCGTGATGGCCTCGCTCGACCGGCAGCTCGTCTTCCGCGACCCGCACACCATGAAGATCAAACACACCGAGCCGGTCAGCTGCTACGGCGTCAACCACGCCGACTTCTCGCCCGACGGCCGCTACTTCATCGTCAGCTGCGAGTTCAGCGGCGAACTCCTCAAGGTCGACACGGCGCGGATGAAGGTCGTCGCGCAGCAGAAGCTGCCCTTCCAGGGCGCCATGCCGCAGGACGTGAAGATCTCCCCCGACGGGAAGAAGTTCTACGTCGCCGACATGATGGCCGACGGCATGTGGGTGCTGGACGGGAACACCTTCTCCGAGCCGAAGCTGCTGCCGACCGGCAAGGGCACGCACGGCCTCTACGTCAGCCGCGACTCCAAGGAGATGTACGTCACCAACCGCGGCGAGGGGACCATCTCGATCTTCGACTTCGCCCAGGACAAGCTGACGAAGAAGTGGAAGCTCCCGCAGGGCGGCAGCCCCGACATGGGCGGCGTCTCGGCGGACGGCAGAACGCTCTGGCTGTCCGGCCGCTACGACTCCGAGGTGTACGCCATCGACACGCGCACCGGCGCCCAGATCGCCCGCATCCCGGTGGGTCGCGGCCCGCACGGCCTCGCGGTCTACCCGCAGCCCGGCCGCTACTCCCTGGGCCACACCGGCATCTTCCGCTGATCACCGGGTGAGCATCAGCGCCTCGGACCCCACCGGCCGGTAACCCGCGGCCTGGAAGACCCGGACACTGCGCGCGTTGCCCGGCGACTGCTGCGCCCAGACGTACTCGTCCGCGACCAAGTGCCGGGCGGCGACCGCGAGCCGCCGCCCGAGCCCGCGGTGCCGTACGTCCTCGTCCACCTCGATCGCGGCCTCCGCGCGCCCGCCGACGCCGCGCCCCAGCACCAGCACGCCGCCCGCCGTCTCCCACACCCGCACCGCGTCGCGGTGGGTGAGCGCCCGGACCACCCGGGGGTGCTCACGGTCCCGGATCTCACGCAGTGCGAGGGGCGGCGGGCCCGCGAGCGCCGGGGCCACCGTCAGCAGGTCGACCGTGTCGTGGGCGCGGCCCGTGCGGTCCATGAACGCGGCGAGGAACCGGGCGTTCATGGACGCGGCGAGCGCGTCGCAGTCCACCGCCGCCAGCGCCTCGCGCACCCAGCTCTCCGGCTCGTCCGTGAAGACCACGCTGTGCGCCGTGAACGCCAGCACCCCCGCGTCCCGCGCGCACATCTGCGGCACGACCGTCGTCGTACCGTCCGGCGGCGGGAAGACACCCTTGGCCGCCGCGTCCAGAATGTCACGCAGATCCACTGTGACTCCTCGCTTGAGTCTCCACCCGCTGGAAGGCACAGACTCCTCGACATGACCGACGACGGCCCGCCCCTGCTCACCATCGGACAGCTGGCCCGCACCACCGGCCTCACGGTGCGCACCATCCGGTACTGGTCCGACGAGGGTGTCCTGCACCCCGTGGGCCGCAGCGACGGCGGATACCGACTCTACGACGCGCAGTCCGTGGCCCGCCTCGAACTGATCCGCACCCTGCGCGAGCTGGGCCTCGGCCTGGACGACGTACGGAAGGTGGCCGAGGGGGAGCGGGACATCGCGTCCGTGGCGGCCGCCCATGTGGCGGCGCTCGACGCGCAGATCCGCGCGCTGCGGCTGAGCCGGGCGGTGCTGTCGACGGTCGCGAAACGCAATTCCAGCGCCGAGGAGATGGCCTTCATGAACAACCTGGCACGCCTGTCCGCCGCCGAGCGCGGCCGCATCATCACGGAGTTCACGGACGAGATGTTCCGCGGGCTCGACACCGCCGACCCGGTGGTCCGCGAGCGCATGGAGCGGGTCGGCGCCGATCTGCCCGACGACCCGACGCCCGAGCAGGTCGACGCCTGGGTGGAACTCGCCGAGCTGCTCCAGGACCCGGAGTTCAAGGCACGGATGCGCCGGGTCGCCGAGTTCAACGCGGACCGCGCCCCCGACAGCCCGGCAGGCGACTCGATGTCGTTCATGCGGCGGCTCATGGTGTCCGCCGCCGACGCCGTGCGGCGCGGGGTGGCCCCCGAGTCGGCCGAGGCCGACGCCGTCCTGCGCGAGCTGCTCGGCGAGGACGCCGACCGGACGCAGGTCCTGGAGCGGCTGCTCGCCACGGCCACCGACAAGGTCGCCCGGTACCGCGAACTGCTCGCGCTCGTGAAGGGCGCCACCCCGGACGCGGCGCACCGGAAAGAGTTCGCCTGGGTCCTGGCCGCACTGCGCGCCCACCCGGCCAGCTAATCTGGCCCCGTCAATACGGCAGTACGAGCAGTACGTACAAACGAGGGGTGGTCCGGTGGCGGACATCGAGGAAGCACGCAAGGCGTTCGAGCGGTTCGACGCGGACGGCGACGGCTTCATCACGGCGGCCGAGTACAAGAGCGCCATGGCGCAGATGGGCGACTTCAACGTCACCGAGTCGGTGGCCGAGGTCCTCATCGCCCGGCAGGACGCCAACGGGGACAAGCTCCTCTCCTTCGACGAGTTCTGGGCCAACCTCAACAAGGCCTGAGAACCGGCCGTCGAGCCCCGTCCGCCGGGGTGGGAGCCCGTCGCTCCCGCCCCGGCGGACGTCTGTCCCGACCGGACGACCGGTGCGCTCCGCGCGGCGCCGGGTCAGGCCGGACGCCGATACTGACCCGGCGCCACCCCGAACTCCCGCTTGAACGCTTTGGCGAACGCGAACTCCGAGGTGTAGCCCGCCCGTTGGGAGATGACGCGCAGTGGCGTCCTCTCCTCGCGCAGCAGCCGGCCCGCCGTCGTCATCCGCCACCACGTCAGATACGCGAGCGGCGGCACCCCCACCGCCGCCGCGAACCGCCGGGCGAACGCCGCCCGGGAGAGCGCGCCGAGCCCGGCCAGCTCCGCCACCGTCCACGGGTGCGCGGGGTTCTCGTGCATGGCGCACAGGGCGGCGGCCAGCGGCGGTTCGGTGAGCGCGGTCGACCAGCTCGCGGGGCGGGACTCGGCCCCGTGCGGGTGCCGGCCGAGCCACCAGGCCCGCAGGATGTACAGGAGCAGCGTGTCCAGGAGCGCCGAGACGATCGTGTCGGAGCCGGGGCGCGGCTCGTCCAGTTCGGCGCCGAGCAGTTCGATCGCCGTCCGCAGCGAGCGGTGGGCGCCCACGCGCGCGGGCAGATGCACCACGTCGGGCAGCTCGCCGAGCAGCGGGTGGGCGCGCGCCCGGTTCAGGTGGTACGCGCCGCACAGCATCACCGTGTCGGGCTCGGGACCGGCCGTGGGGCGCGGCGGCGCCGAGGGCCAGGCGCCGTCGGGGCCGACCGTGAACCGCTCGGTGGCGACGCCGGGTTCACTCACCAGGGCGTGCCCGCGGCCGTGCGCGAGGAACACCACGTCGCCGGGGCCGAGCGCGACGGGCGGCGCGTCGTCGCCCGCCGGCAGCAGCCAGGCGGAGCCGCGAAGGAGGACGTGGAACCCGGCCCCGTCATGGGCGTCGAAGCGGATGCCCCAGGGGGCGACCTTGTCGCGCAGCGCCGAGTGCGGGCGGCCGAGCCGCATCGCGGCGATCGCGTCGCTGAGTACGTCCATGGCGGCCACGTTAGCGTGCGGGTCGCGACGGTGAGACGTACGGACATGAAGGGGAGATCTTCAGGCATGGTCCGTCTCATGTGCCGGCCATAGCGTCGAGCCATGACCAATATGCAGACCGAGACCGAGACCAAGGTCGACGCGCAGACCAGTACCCAGCCCGAGGGCAAGGTCGATGTGCGGGCCGACGTCCGGGCCGGCGCTCAGGCCAGTACCCGGCACGGTGCGGACACCGCCCGTGCCGTCCTCTTCGACACCATCGGCGGCCCCGACGTCCTGCACGTGGCCGACGTGCGGCTCGACGCGCCCGGCCCCGCCGAACTCGCCATCCGGGTCGAGGCGTTGGGCCTCAACCGGGCCGAGGCTCTCTTCCGCGCGGGCGAGTACTACTACCAGCCGCCCCTGCCCGGATCGCGGCTCGGTTACGAGGCGGCCGGTGTCGTCGAGACCGTCGGCGAGGAGGTCACCGGGTTCGCGCCCGGCGACCTCGTGATGACCGGCCCCGGCATCGAGATGGGCGCGCAGGGCGTCTACGGAGACCGGATCGTGCTGCCCGAGTCCGCGGTCGTGCCCCGCCCCGCCTCCGTCGACGCGGTCACCGGGGCCGCGGCCTGGCTCACGTACACGACGGCGTACGGGGGCCTGATCGAGACGGCCCGGATGCGGCCCGGCGACCACGTCCTGATCACCGGCGCCTCCAGCGGCGTCGGCACCGCCGCGATTCAGGTGGCCCGGCGGATCGGGGCCGTGCCGGTCGCGACGACCCGCACGGCGGCGAAGAAGCGGGCGCTCCTCGATCTGGGCGCGGAACACGTCGTGGTCACCGACACCGAGGACGTGGTCGAGGAGGTCCGCCGGGTCACCGGCGGCGCGGGCGCGGACATCCTCTTCGACGCGATCGGCGGCCCCCAACTCCCGCTGCACGCCTCGGCGTTGCGCGACCACGGCACGATCGTGGTCTACGGCTGGCTGAACGGCGCCCCCGCTCTCCCGATGAACTGGCCCCAGACCATCCACACGTACGCCAACCTCCGCCTCACCGAGACCGCGGAAGGGCGCCGCCGCTCCAACGCCTTCCTCCACGCGGGCCTGCTCGACGGCGGGTTCCGCCCGCCCATCGCGGAGGTCTTCGACGGCCTCGACCGCGTCCCGGACGCGCACCGCCTCATGGAGTCCAACACGCACACCGGGAAAATCGTCGTCAAGGTCTGAGTCCGCAGGCGCCGGGTCCACAGGCGCCGAGTCCGCGGGCTCCGAGCCGCCGTGTCCCGGGCCGCCGAAGTCCGAGCCGTCACTCTTCGGGCGGTACCGAGGAATAGCCGTCGACCCGCCGAGGTTCGCTCCATGCACATGCATGAATCTCTCGAAGGGCGTGACATGAAGATCGGCATCATCGGCGCGGGCAACATCGGCGGCAACCTCACCCGGCGCTTCACCACCGTCGGCCACGACGTCCACGTCGCCAACTCGCGCGGCCCGCACACCCTCACCGAGCTCGCCGAGGAGACCGGCGCCACGGCCGCCACCATCGAGGACGCCGTGCGCGACGCGCAGGTCGTGGTCGTCACCATCCCGCTCAAGGCGGTCCCCGACCTGCCCGACGGCTTCCTGGCCGCGGCCGCCGACGACGTGACCGTCATCGACACCGGCAACTACTACCCGCAGCAGCGCGACGGGAAGATCGCCGAGATCGAGGACGGCCTGACCGAGAGCCGCTGGACCGAGCGGCAGATCGGCCACCAGGTCGTCAAGGCGTTCAACGGCACCTACGCCCAGGACATCCTCGACAAGCCGCGCCCGTCCGGCGACCCGGCGCGCGTCGCCCTGCCCATCGCGGGCGACGACACCGCGGCCAAGCAGGTCGTCACCGCCCTGCTCGACGAGATCGGCTTCGACACCGTCGACGCGGGCGGCCTGGACGAGTCGTGGCGCCAGCAGCCCGGCACCCCTGTCTACGGCCTCGCCTCCGACGCCGTCGCCGTCCGCAAGGCCCTGGAAGCGGCGTCCCCGGAGCGCACCGCGGAGTGGCGCGCCTGACCAGCCGCCTGCGCGACCCCCGTCAGGACGTGGCCCATTCGCGCAGCGCGGTCTCGCTCGCGAAGTCGGCCACGTTCTTGTCGAGGGGGTCGTCGGTGTACTGGTGGAAGCGCCAGTCCGCCTGGATGCGGGGCTTTCCCGCCGCCACGTAGTCGGCGATCCAGAGCCCGTCGCCCGCGTACGAGGTCGTGTCGACGTTCAGCCAGTAGTTGCGGTTGCAGTAGAGAAGACACTTGTTGTTCGGCCGCAGCCGCTTCACCGCACGGATGAACTTGTCCTTCTCGGCGTTGCTCGCGTGCGTGCCCTCGCCGGTCGTCTCCCAGTCGACGGCCAGCAGATCGCCCCCCTTCTCGGGGGCCTTGCTCACGAAGTACTCGGCCTGAGCCGTCAGGTTCCCGGGCCACAGGAAGTGGTAGAAGCCGACCACGCAGCCGGCGTCGCGCGCTTTCTTGGTCTGTGCGGCCAGCCGCGGATTGACGTAACTACGTCCTTCCGTCGCCTTGATGAAGACGAACGCCTGGCCGTCGGTGTCGAACGAGGTCTGGTACGAGCTGACGTCGATGCCACGAATCATGACTGAGCCTCCTGGTCGACGGGGTGGTGAAGTCGGCATCCCCACCGTTGTTTGCCCGGCCTCACACTTGGAACACGCTTTACACGGGGAGATGCAACTGAGGTAGCCCCCCGCGCTGTCTGACAGAGAGGCGGGGGCAGTGAGCGGGTGACGGAGAGAGCGGGGCAGTTCGTGGGACGGCGCAAGGGCAGCGGCATAGGAATCGCGCTGATGACGGTCGCGGCACTGGCAGGTGTGAGCGCGTGCGGCAGCAGCGGTGGCGGCACCGGGGCGAGCGGGGGCGACGGGAAGGGGTCGGGCAAGCCGAGCGCGACCGCGTCGCCGTCACCGGAGAAGCCCAAGGGGCCCCCGATGCTCCTGGAGACGATCACTCCCCAGACGGGTACCAAGGTCGGTGTGGCCATGCCGGTCTCGGTGGTGTTCACCAACCCGGTGGCGGCCAAGGCACGCGCCTCGGTCGAGAAGCACATGAAGGTGAGCGCCTCCCAGCCGGTGGAAGGCGCCTGGCACTGGTTCGGCGACAAGCGCGCCGACTGGCGGCCGAAGGAGTACTGGCCCTCCGGTACGTCGGTGAAGGTCGAGGCCGACATGAAGGGCGTCAGCAACGGCAACGGCCGGTACGGCGTGCGCACGTACACCCACACCTTCAAGGTCGGCGACGACGTCCGGGCCGACGTCTCCGTCAGCGGCCACACCATGAAGGTCACCAAGAACGGCTCGACGTTGCGCACGCTGTCGATCAACGCGGGCAGCGCCGAGTACCCCACCTGGAACGGCACGATGGCCGTCATCGACAAGCAGGAGAAGGTCCACATGACCTCCTGCAGCGTCGGCATCAGCTGCGACAAGGGCAGCCCCAACTACTACGACCTGACCCTGCCCTGGGACGTCCACCTCACCCAGTCCGGCACCTACGTCCACTACTCGACCGGCGACCCGAACCCGGGCAGCGGCAGCGCCCGCGGCTCGCACGGCTGCGTCCACCTGTCGATGTCCGACGCCAAGTGGTTCTACCAGCAGGTCAAGCAGGGCGACCCGATCACCATCACCGGCTCCCCGCGCGCCAAGGCCCCGGCCGACAACGGCTACGCGGCCTTCAATCTCAGCTGGGACCAGTGGCTCCAGGGCAGCGGCGCGGGCGAGGCCACCACCGCCACGCTCTGACGGGGAACGCGGCGGGTCAACACTCGATGATGTTCACCGCGAGCCCGCCGCGCGTTGTTTCCCTCACAGCTGACCGGCGCTGAGCTGCCGGGCCCCGCCTCAGCCCGGTGGCGCGGTACTCAGAACGCCTGTAGGTAGACCCTCGCCCGGTCACCCTCGATGGCCTGGACGTAGATCTCGATCCACTGCACCTTCTCCTTGCGAGGAGCGTCGTTCACGCAGGGCGGGCAGACCCCCGCCCAGCGCGTCTCCTTCAGCTTCTGCGGTTCGGTCAGCCCGAGGTGCCGGAACAGCTCGTTCTTCGGAGCAACGTCGTACTTCTTCGCCTTGAGGGGCTCCTTGGAGCGGAGGCCCTCCGCGATGTTCTCGGCGTTCTTCTCGGTCGTGACGAAGGAGAGCAGGTAGACGTCCTCCTGGGGGTTGATCTGGACGGCTCCTTTGATGCTGGTCGCGTCCTTGGGCGGTGTCACGTACATGAAGGCCGACGCCTCGGCCGCTCCGGCCTTCTTGTCCCATTCAGGAGTGCGTCCGCCGGACACGCGGTGGCGGTCGCCGGTGTCCGAACCGGAGCACGCGGCGAGCAGGAGGACCCCGGCCAGCACCATGATGAGGGTGGCACCACGTTTACTCGTCACCGGTTCTCCTCGTCGCCGCGGGAGACATCCCCGCGGGTGCCTTCTCGTCCTTGGTTCGGCGGGTGCACTGTCGGTCCCGCGTCACCGTCCAGGTCATACGTGTACGTCGAGCTGCTCCCCCGCATGTCGAACTCCTGAGCAAGACCAGTCTTGTGCAGGCGCCCCATCTCGGAGTCCGGGATCGTCACGCCTCCAGGGAAGTCGGTCGACTTGCCGGCGTCCCAGTTGTACCGGTCCCACACGTTGGCCCGGTAGTCGAGGGAGACCTTCGGCTTGCCGTCCGATCCCGGACTGACGGTGACCATTCCGGACACGTTCTGCTGGTGCGAGCCGACCGCGTGGAACCACTCGTCGCTATGGAGCGTTCGCCCCACTGCCTTGCTCTCCACCGGCACGACGACCGTCCTGTCCCCTCCGGCCTTGTCGAAGGCGTCGAGTCCCTGTTGGCGCCATGCTTCCCGGTTCTCGGCGATGTGGAGCGTGGTGATCTCCTCGCGGAAACCGGAGTCGTCCTGGAGGATGCGATCTACATCGAGATCCAGAGGGTCGCCCGACTTGCCCAGGTAGTGCTCCATGTTGCGTGAAGCACCGTTCTCCCCGACGAAGTCACCACCCGCCGCGATACTTTGGGCCCGCGCCAAATACCACAGGTCCTGGGCCGTGGGGTCCGCTGTGTTGAACGTCCCCGAGCCTTCGTCCGGGCTCTGCCACTTGTACAACGGGCTCATGATCCCCGCCTTGCGCAGCTCGTCGCCCTTCTCCTGCAACAGGACACCGCGCGTGATCGGATCGAGATCGTGCCACCACTCAGCGACAGCCTGCTTGCCTCTGGGGATGTGCGCGGCCTTCGCCGCTTCCTCAAGAGATGGGTAGGGGCTCGCCTCCGGATTCCGGTTGAAGCCGCCGACGGTGCCGTCCATGAGGCTCTGGTCCTGCGTCATCGAAGCGAGGGCTAGCTTGAACCCCTCGTCGGCGTCGTTCACCGCCTTTACCGCGGTGTCGAGCTGTTCAGCCCAACCGCCGGCTGCCGTGCGGGCGCTCTCCTGGTAACCAGGGTCGTGGACGTAGGCGATGTACCCGGATTGGTCGAGCTTGGAAGTATCGAAGGCGACAACGCCCTGCTCCGACACTTTCATGCCGGCCTTTACGGCGTCTTCCCGGACGTGCTCGATCCTTTTTCGGAGACGGCTGAATTCAGCATGTGCGTCTCGGAGTAGCTTCGCGACGGCTCTCGCCTCGCGCTGCGCCCCTTGGTACTCCTTGAGTGTCACGTCGAAGCGCGCGGAGCCCGCGTTCGCGCTGATGCCCACCCATGCATCACCGAGGGAGGTGCCGTGTACATCCCTCTCGTAGGTGCCTGCGAGGGTGTCGAAGTCCTTGGCCATGGAGGTCCAGTCGTCGGCGGCCGTCGTGAGCTTCGAGAGGTCGGTGCCCATGATCTCGTAGTACGTCGCCACGGCTGAACTCCAGTTGCGCCATGCGCAGTTCGGAAAAGGCTGTCTGATCAGAGCGAGTCGAGTGCGGAGGACTTCCGGATACCCAGTTCTACGCCCGTGTCGGTGTTCTGGAAGATCGTGTTCGTGGCACGCAGCGCTGTCTTCTCCGAGCCGAGACGGTTCATCAGCGTCGTGAGCTGTTCGCTCCACACCTTGCGCGCAGCCTTCAAAGCAGGCCCGGTGAGCCACCCCTCGAACTCCTTGGAAGCGGCGCCCGTGCTCGCACGCGCCTGGGTGCCGTCTCTGCGTGTGTCCGGTTCCAGGTGCTTCTCGATCGCCTCGGCCGTCTTCTTCTTCTCCGCGGGGCTCGATGCGAGGTCCTTGTCACCGGATGGCGCGCCTCCACCGCCAACAAGCGGGGCCACATGGTTCAGCCGCATCTGTGTCGCCGATGTGTCACCTTCGATCATGACCTCTCCCCCGAGCGCGATCAGATCCGGCAATCTTACGAGATGCAACTGGGGCGGCAAAGGAGAATCGTGACGGATGGGTCCTTCCATGGCTGGTAAACGCCTTTCGCCGCACCGCCCATACTGGCCGAAGCGGCGGCTCGTACAACCGTTTCCCGCGGAGACCGTGGTGCGTCTTCGTCCCGGCCGAGGAGTCTCCGGGACGCGCGGGTCATACACCCCGCTCCGCGCCCGCGACCGCGCGAGATGAGGAGAACACCGGCTCAGATGCCTGTCCTCAGCACTCGGTGCTATTCACCGCGAGCCCGCCGCGCGCCGTGACGGACATGTCGGCGCCCTGTCGCATTATGCCCTTGACCTGCACGTCCGGGGGTGGCTAAGTCACCCTGCACTCCAGCAGGGACCTCTCAGGGGCTATGGCCGGGAGGGGGCCCGAAGTCAGGCGTCCATCGCGGCGAGCCCTCGCTGCCCCGCACCGGGCATGAAGTGAGCGTAGCGATGCCGATGTTGGCGGCCCGCTGGACCTCGAGTACGGCCCAGGTCCAGAAGGCTCTCTCGTCTTCGAGTCCCAGATCACGGCGTTTTCCGGTGTGTGGGTCCTCGGCCCAGATTCTGATGGCTGTTCCGTGCGGAACCACGACACGTACGAGTTGCTGGCTGGCAGCGGTGAACACCTCTCCGGGGCTGGCGTGCTTGGCGGCTTTCAGTACCGCGGCAGCGCCCTTGCGACGCTGGTCGACCGTGCTGACGAGGATCGGCAGAACCGGCGGGTGCTCGCGGGTGCGGGCGTCCATCCTCGCCTTGCGCTGCCGTTGCACTTTGCGGTTCTCCCTGCAAACTGCCTGCTGCGGGGGTGAAGTTCGCTTCGATGGCCGCATCACCTGCACGGAACAGGTGCAGGCGCGTAGCGGCACTGTCAGGAGCTGGGCAGCACGATGCCTTGTGGCACGTTCACCCGTGAAACGCGTGAGGGCCAGACCTTAATGGTCCGGCCCTCAGCGATGCTCCGGCGTGCTACCACACACTATCCGTTGCCACCGACCTGAACCTCACGAAGTTTTCGAAGGAGTCCGCATGAGGGGAATCGAGACGTTCACGTCCCGCGAGCCGGTCTAAGAAGCGTCGCACTCGTGCGGCCCAGGGAGCAAGCCGAAGAGGGACACAGGTGACTCAACCCCAACCTTGTGCACAAGGTAAATCTGGCTAGATAACGAAAAGGGCAGGTCATAGCGTTGCAGGGTGGCGGCGTGAACCAACCAGTTGGGCGGAGAACCCAGGGGGCGGGACGTCGATGCATTAACCCCCCGCCCCTCGTGGCTCATGCGGCAGGATTACTGATCACGCCACGGGGTGCCTACCACCGCCCCTCGGTGACGAAGGAGTCCGCATCCGTCGGGGGTACCGCATCGCAGGTGGCCCCCGAATTGACCCCGAGGGGACCTGCCAGTGAGCCGCTCTCGTTCTGCCGCCCACCCCGACATGCCGCCTGCACCCCACCGCCTGCGTGGCACCGAGGCGGTCGTAGTGATCGTCATCGTCCTTGCCGCCGTCGCCCTGTACGCCTCCCCCGGCCTGACCTCACAGCCCCCGGATCTCGCCACGGTCCTCCAGCTCGTAACCGGGGCCGCAAGCATCGGTGTAGGAACCATCGCCGCCCTCCGCTTCACGCGCCGCGCCCATCTCGGCGCCCTCTGCCTGGTTTGAGAGGGATTGCAATGGGACGTCCTGAAAAACCTTTGCCGGTCGACGGCGCCAACCCGGGCCACCTCATGCTCGCCGCCCATCTGCGCCGATGGCGCAAGGAGGCCGGCCTCACCTACACGCAACTCGCGCAGCGGTGCACCGAACTACACGCTGTTGACTACTCCGCATCCACCTTGCGCCGTGCGGCATCGGGTGACGCGATACCGCGACTGCCCGTTGTGGAGGCGTACGCCGAGGCGTGTGGGGCCACCGCAAGTGTGGCGCGCAAGTATTGGCGCGATGCCCGCGCGCTGGACCACGCCAACCCGCACCAGGGTGGAAAGACGGTGCCGAAGGCGCACTTGGTCGTCAACTCGGCCGACCTCCTTGCCGGCCTGCGCCACCTGTACTACCGCGCAGGCTCCATGCCGTTGGCGGAGATGGAGTCGCGGGCGGGACTCAACCGCCTGCCGCACAGCACCTTGCACCGCATGCTTCACGGAGCCACGATGCTCACCATCGACCACCTCCGTGCCTTCCTGGAGGTTTGCGAGGTTCCCAGGGTGGAGGAGGTGGCGTGGGTGGAAGCGTGGCGCCGGGTGTGGCATCGGGAACAGCGTCAGCACCTGGAGATGAACAGGTGGGCTCGCCCGGATCGAGAGGTGAATTCCTGGCGCGTGCTTGGCGAGGTGACAACAGTGACGGCTGAGACGGCCCGTCGGCGTTATCAGCGGGACGTGCTGGAGTACGAAGAGGAAATCAGGAGGATGCCCCACTGGAGCGAGACCGCTCAGGGCTTAGTCCTCGGAAATTACAGCATTGAGGTCCCCATCCTGCCCTCGCTCGCTCAGGCACCGGAGCCGCGGCCGTTCCTGGGCAAGAGGCGGAAGGCAGGGAGGTCTAAGTCGCGCCGCCGTCGGCCAGTCCGGTAGGAGCGCACCATGTTACTGACGAGCACCTCAGCTGCAACTATGCCGGTGTCGTACTGAAAGGCGACTCCATTCCGAAGCCGAACTGGACTTCAGAACGAGGAGAAGCAGGGACTCTTCAGGAACCTTCACGTCTGTCCCAGGGAGGTCTCAGGGACTTTCCGCCGCGTAAGCAGGGAAGCCCCTGACAGCGCCGAAAGCCACGAACGCGCTGGTCAGGACCCCATCTCCTAGCACTCGATGATGTTCACCGCGAGCCCGCCCCGCGCCGTCTCCTTGTACTTGACGGACATGTCCGCGCCGGTCTCCTTCATGGTCTTGATGACCTTGTCGAGGGAGACCTTGTGGGAGCCGTCGCCGCGCATCGCCATCTTGGCGGCGGTGACGGCCTTCACGGCCGCCATGCCGTTGCGCTCGATGCAGGGGATCTGGACGAGGCCGCCGACGGGGTCGCAGGTCAGGCCGAGGTTGTGCTCCATACCGATCTCGGCCGCGTTCTCCACCTGCTCGGGGGAGCCGCCGAGGACTTCGGCGAGCGCGCCCGCCGCCATCGAGCAGGCCGAGCCGACCTCGCCCTGGCAGCCGACCTCGGCGCCGGAGATCGAGGCGTTCTCCTTGAAGAGCATGCCGATCGCGCCCGCCGAGAGCAGGAAGCGGACGACGCCCTCCTCCTTCTCCTGGTCGGAGCCGCTGGGCACGAAGTTCACGTAGTAGTGCAGAACCGCCGGGATGATGCCCGCCGCGCCGTTGGTCGGGGCGGTGACCACCCGGCCGCCCGCCGCGTTCTCCTCGTTGACCGCCATCGCGTACAGGGTGATCCACTCCATGGCCTGCGGCAGCGGCTCGCCCTCGGCGCGCAGCTTGCGGGCCGAACTCGCCGCACGGCGGCGGACCTTGAGGCCGCCGGGCAGGATGCCCTCGCGGGACATGCCGCGCGACACGCACGCCTGCATCACGCGCCAGAGCTCCAGCAGCCCGGCGCGGATCTCGTCCTCGGTGCGCCAGGCCTTCTCGTTCTCCAGCATCAGCGCGGGGATGGACAGGCCCGTCTCACGGGTGAGGCGCAGCAGCTCGTCACCGGTGCGGAACGGGTACTTCAGGACGGTGTCGTCCGGCACGACCGGGTTCTCGCCCTGGACGGCGTCCTCGTCGACGACGAAGCCGCCGCCCACGGAGTAGTACGTCTTGGAGAGCAGCTCGGCGCCCTCGGCGTCGTGGGCCCACAGCCGCATGCCGTTGGCGTGGTAGGGCAGGGTCTCGCGGCGGTGCAGGACCAGGTCGTCGTCGTAGGCGAAGGCGATGTCGTGCACGCCGAGCAGGTTGATCCGGCCGGACGACCGGATCGTCTCCACCCGCTCGTCGGCGTGCTCGACGTCGACGGTGCGCGGTGACTCGCCCTCCAGGCCGAGCAGCACCGCCTTCGGGGTGCCGTGCCCGTGGCCGGTCGCGCCCAGCGAGCCGTACAGCTCGGCGCGTATGGAGGCGGTGTGGGCCAGCAGGCCCTCGTTCTTCAGCCGCCGCGCGAACATCCGCGCCGCGCGCATCGGGCCGACCGTGTGGGAGCTGGACGGGCCGATGCCGATCGAGAACAGGTCGAAGACCGAGATGGCCACGGTGAGACTCCAAAAGGTGGTTGGTAGACGCCGTTGTCTGCCGGGGTGGTGCGGTGTGCAAGGGCGGTGCATGGCACGGGGCACCGTGCGTCCTGGTTCCTTGTGGTTCCAGTGTGCGCGGTGCCCCGGAAGTGTGTACGTACACAAGGGTACGTAACTGCCGTGAAATCCCTACAGGCCGGGGTAGAGCGGGTGCTTCTCGGCCAACGCGGTCACCCGGGCCTTGAGCGCCCGGGCGTCGGCCTCGGCGAAGGGGGCGGGCGCCTTGAGGGCCTCCGCGATCACGTCGGCGACCTCGGCGAAGTCCTCGGCCGTGAAGCCGCGGGTGGCCAGGGCGGGCGTGCCGATGCGCAGGCCGGAGGTGACCATCGGCGGGCGCGGGTCGTTCGGGACCGCGTTGCGGTTGACCGTGATGCCGACCTCGTGGAGACGGTCCTCGGCCTGCTGACCGTCGAGCTCGGAGTCGCGCAGGTCGACCAGGACGAGGTGCACGTCCGTGCCGCCGGAGAGCACGTTCACGCCGCGGGCGCGGGAGTCCTCGGAGGTCAGCCGCTCGGCGAGGATGCGGGCGCCCTCGACCGTACGGGCCTGGCGCTCCTTGAAGCCCTCACTCGCCGCGATCTTGAAGGAGACCGCCTTCGCCGCGATCACGTGCTCCAGGGGGCCGCCCTGGAAGCCCGGGAAGACGGACGAGTTCAGCTTCTTCGCGAAGTCCTTCTTGGCGAGGATGATGCCGCCGCGGGGGCCGCCGAGCGTCTTGTGGGTCGTCGAGGTGACGACGTCCGCGTGCTCGACCGGGTTCGGGTGCAGCCCCGCCGCGACGAGACCGGCGAAGTGCGCCATGTCGACCCAGAGGTACGCCTCGACCTCGTCGGCGATGCGCCGGAACTCGGCGAAGTCCAGCTGACGCGGGTACGCCGACCAGCCGGCGATGATCACCTTCGGGCGGTGCTCCTTGGCGAGCGCCTCGACCTCGGCCATGTCGACCAGGCCGTTGTCGTCGACGTGGTACGGGACCACGTTGAACTGCTTGCCGGAGAAGTTCAGGCGCATGCCGTGCGTGAGGTGGCCGCCGTGCGCCAGGTCCAGGCCGAGGATCGTGTCGCCGGGCTTGGCGAGCGCGAAGAGGGCGGCCTGGTTGGCGGAGGCGCCCGAGTGCGGCTGCACGTTGGCGTACTCGGCGCCGAACAGCTCCTTGACCCGGTCGATCGCGATCTGCTCGGTGACGTCGACGTGCTCGCAGCCGCCGTAGTAGCGGCGGCCGGGGTAGCCCTCGGCGTACTTGTTGGTGAGGACCGAGCCCTGGGCCTCCATGACGGCGACCGGCGCGAAGTTCTCCGACGCGATCATTTCCAGGGTCGACTGCTGGCGGTGCAGCTCGGCGTCGACGGCCTCGGCCACCTCCGGGTCGAGCGTGTGCAGGGACTCGTTCAGTACGGACTGCGCAGAGATGTCGGTCATGGGGGTCAGCTCCCGGAGAACTCGGTGTACTCGTCGGCGGTGAGCAGGTCCTTCGGCTCCTCGGCGATCCGGACCTTGAAGAGCCAGCCGCCCTCGAAGGGGGCCGAGTTCACCAGGGACGGGTCGTCGACGACGTCCTGGTTGGCCTCGGTGACCTCGCCCGAGACGGGGGAGTACAGGTCGGAGACCGACTTGGTGGACTCCAGCTCGCCGCAGGTCTCGCCCGCGGTGACGGTGTCGCCGACCTCGGGGAGCTGGACGAACACGATGTCACCGAGCGCGTTGGCCGCGTGCTCCGTGATGCCGACCGTGGCGACGCCGTCCTCGACGGCCGACAGCCACTCGTGCTCCTTGCTGTAACGCAGCTGCTGCGGGTTGCTCATGATGCGAATTCTCCTGTACGCGGGAGGGTGCTGGTGACAGTGGGGGAGGGCGCGGGGATGACGAGCGTCACTTCCGGCGCTTGTGGCAGCGTCACTTCTGGCGCTTGTAGAACGGCAGGGCCACGACCTCGTAGGGCTCGTGCGTACCGCGGATGTCGACGCCCACGCCCGTGGTGCCGGGGCCGGCGTGCGCGGCGTCGACGTACGCCATGGCGACCGGCTTGCCCAGGGTGGGGGAGGGGGCGCCGGAGGTGACCTCGCCGATCACCTGCCCGTCGCGGACCACCGGCATGCCCGCGCGCGGGACGCGGCGGCCCTCGGCGATCAGGCCGACGAGCTTGCGGGGCGGGGCGGTCTCGGCGCGCTCGGCGGCGGCCGCCAGGGCCTCGCGGCCCACGAAGTCGCCGTCCTTCTCGAACTTCACGACCCGGCCGAGACCCGCGTCGAACGGCGTCAGCTCCGTCGTCAGCTCGTGCCCGTACAGCGGCATGCCCGCCTCCAGGCGCAGCGTGTCGCGGCAGGAGAGGCCGCAGGGGACGAGGCCGTACCCGGCGCCCGCCTCGGTCAGCGCCTGCCACAGCTTCTCCGCGTCGCCGGGCGCGACGAACAGCTCGAAGCCGTCCTCGCCGGTGTACCCGGTGCGCGCGATGAGCGCCTCGACACCGGCGACGGTGCCCGGCAGGCCGGCGTAGTACTTCAGCCCGTCCAGGTCGGCGTCGGTGACGGACTTCACGATGGCGGGCGAGTTCGGACCCTGCACGGCGATCAGCGCGTACGCGTCCCGGTCGTCGCGGACCTCGGCGTCGAAGCCGGCGGCGCGCTCGGTGAGGGCGTCCAGCACGGTCTGCGCGTTGCCGGCGTTGGCGACGACCATGTACGTGGTGTCGGCGAGCCGGTAGACGATCAGGTCGTCGAGGATGCCGCCGTCCGCGCGGCAGATCATGGTGTAGCGGGCGCGGCCGACGCCGACCGTGGCGATGTTGCCGACGAGCGCGAAGTTCAGCAGCGCCGCCGCGTCCGGGCCGGTCACCGTGATCTCGCCCATGTGGGACAGGTCGAAGAGCCCGGCCTTCGTCCGCACGGCGGTGTGCTCGTCGCGCTCGCTGGCGTAGCGCAGCGGCATGTCCCAGTCGGCGAAGTCGGTCATGGTCGCGCCCAGCGAGCGGTGCAGGGCGTCGAGCGAGGTCGTACGGGTCATGGCTGGTGCTCCCGGGCGTGACGGCGATGGCGAGGGGTCCCCCGTGGCGGAGGCCTCCCCATCTGTCATCGGAACCTGAGAGGTTCGCCCCGACCACACGTACTGATGGTCATGGCTTGCACCTTGGGTGGGGCCGCCGTGCTGGACGGACGGCCCGCTTTTCAGATGTGCCTCGCCCGCGCGGTACGGGGCCTGAGAGATTCAAGGGAGGGACTTGCTCCTTCGGCGTCCGGGTACCCGTCGTGCTGGTGGGTCCCGGAACTCTCCCGCGCGGATTCAAGCGGCCGGTATGCGGTTGTGTGCGTGTGGCGGGCACATCATTGCATGCCCGCGGAACGGGGAAACCCCACGCCGGGCATTACCTTCTCTTTACACTTGGCGGGCAGAAGTGCCTGGGCGGAACGGGGAGGACGATCACGGTGCACAAGGCGATCGCGGGGGCGTACGCGACGACGGCTTCACCCGTGCCGGCGGTGGTCCCGAGGGCGCGGATGCCGCGCCGTCGCCAGGTGCGCGATCTGCGCGGGCGCGGCGGCCGCACACCGCGCCGGATCGGCTTCGCCGCGGGGGACCTCGTGGTGCTCTCGGGGCTGCCGGGCAGCGGCAAGTCCACGCTGATGCGCCGGGCCGTCACGGCGCTGCGCATCGACTCCCAGGACGCCCGGGAGCGCTGGGCCGCCCGCCTCCCCGGTCTGCCGTACGCGCTCTACCGCCCGCTGGTCCGGGTCGCGCACTACGCGGGGCTGCGGCGGGCGATGCGCTCCGGCGTCAGCGTCGTCGTGCACGACTGCGGCACCCAGGCGTGGGTGCGCCGCTGGATGATCCGCGCTGCCCGGCGCCGCGGCGCCTCCGTCCACCTGCTCCTCCTCGACGTCCCGCCCGGCACCGCCCTCGAGGGCCAGGCGGAGCGGGGCCGCGGGGTGTCGCGGTACGCGTTCGCGCGCCATCGCCGGGCGGTGGGCGCGCTGGTGACGTCGACGGAGCGGGGCGATCTCCCGGCGGGCATCGAGTCGGCGGTGCTGCTCGACCGGGCGGCGACCGACGCCCTCGGCGGGATCACGTTCCGGGGGTGAGCGGGACGAGCGGGAGCACGCTCCGGGGACAAAGGGACCACCGGAAGACCCTTGGGGCCCCTCTGGCGTACGGGTTATCGTCGGCGGCTATGGAACACCCGGCATTTCACGAGGACGCGCACCCCCATCCGACGCACGGCTGGCCGGCCAACGAGCTGGAGCAGGTCCTCGGCGCCGCGCTCGGCGTCGAGGGCGCAGGCGCCCGCATCGTCGAGGTCCTCGGCCGCAGCCCGGTCTGGATACCGCTGCCCCAGGGCGGCAGCCCCGAGAGCCGTGACCTCGACCTGCCGACGTTGGAGATCGAGGGCCAGGCGTACGTCCCCGTCTTCAGCTCCGAACAGCAGTTCATGCAGGTCACCGGCGGCCGTATGCACTGCACGGTCGCCCCGGCCGTCGAGTTCGCGCGCGGGCTGCCCGCCCAGGTCGGGCTCGCGCTCAACCCGGACGGCGCCGTCGGCATCCCGCTGCCCCCGGCCGCCGTCGCCGAACTGGCCCGCAGCGGACGCACCCCGCTGGACGGCCCGTCCACCGGCGGTCGCGTCGTGCTCTGCGAACCCGACTGGCAGCACGACCCGGTGGACTTCCTGGCGACGGTGCGCGAGGAGTTCGAGGCGGCCGGCACCGTACTGAGCGCCCACCGCTGCCTCGCCGTCGTCGAGGACGCGGACCCGTCCCTGTTCATCGGGGTGCGGCTGACCCAGTGGGAAGGCGCCGCGCGGGACCTCCCGCTGGACGCGCTGGGCCGCGCGCTCGGCCGGACCCCGGTCGCCTGGCCGGTGAACCTGGTCTTCCTCGACGTCACCCAGGACCCGGTCGCCGACTTCCTGCGCACGCGCGTACGTCCGTTCTACGCACGGGAACGGTGACGTCGTCCGTCAAGTCGGTGTCAGTGACGCCGCTTAAGCTGGTTTCATGACCTGACCGGGCGGCGCTCCGCCCCCGGTCACGGGCGGAACACGGACGTTCACGAAGGGGCGGTTACGGGTGAGTGCGTCGGGCACGGCCGCGGCCGGACAGGTCGAGCACATGCTGCGCCAGGTGACCCCCGGGCGCTACGACGCGTACGAGGCGCTCCTTGCGGCCCTCGCCGACCCCGCCGCCGGGCAGGTCTGGATGCTGCTCTGGCACGGCCAGGCCGGCTCCCCCGACGCCCAGTACGGGAACATGGACGTGGACGGTTTCTCCTACGCGCCCTGCGTCACCTCCGCCCAGGAGCTCTCCGCGTCCGGCTGGTCCCGCGCCTACGAGGTGGTCGGCGGCGTCGACGCGGCCCGCACCCTCTACCCCGACCACTACGGCCTGTGGCTCAACCCGCACGCGCCCGGCGGCGGCGTGGGTGTGCCCTGGCTCGACCTGCGCCGCATCGCGGGCGGCCTCGACCGGCAGCCGGCCGGACCGCTGCGGCTGGCCGAACCGACCATCGAGATCCCCCAGTTCTACGCCCTGCTCGCGCAGAACGCGCACCGCACCACCGCGGTCCGCTCGCTGCGCCGCGCCTGGGTGCAGCCCGCGATCGGCGCGCCGTACCTGGCGATCGGCCTCGACGTCTACGACACGTCGCCCGCCTCCGTGGACGCGGTCCGCGCGATGATGCAGCAGTCCGTCGCGGCGGTCCCGGACGGCCTGCCGGTCTCCACGGTCGCCATGTCCGACGAGTACGACCCGGTGGCGATGTGGCTGCGCGCGAACGCGCGCCCGTTCTACGACCGCGAGGCACATGCCGCGCCGGCCGCCCCGGCCGGCGGGGGTTACGGATTCCCGCCGCCCTACGGAGCCTGAGCGAGGCCGGGCGCCGAACTCGCGTGTCGCAATAGCGAGTTGTGGGGCCAATGTCCGACCTGGCGCCCCTTCCGACCCAACTGCCCACTGTTCGCACCCCGTTCACAGCTGTCCGGATAACGGAACACCCCTGACAGCATCACGTTTAGGCATCCTTTCCCCGTCAAGTCTGGCAACAGATCGCACACAGGTTGAAGACTCCGGCAGCAGGGGGCTTCGCCTCTGTGTACGACGGACTGAATCACGCCGCTACAGCGGCAAGTGCGGGCCGGTCACCGCCGGTTGAGAGGGGTCCTTGCCACGATGACGGCACCATTGCACGACACGACCGCGGAAGTGGAGCCGACCGCCCCGGTCGACGCCGCCGCGAGCGGAGCCGGCCGCAAGGTCGAGGGCAGGTCGCTGAAGCAGATCGCCTGGAACCGCCTCAAGCGGGACAAGGTCGCCCTCGCCGGTGGCATCGTTGTCGTCTTCCTGATCCTGGTGGCGGTCTTCGCCCCGCTCATCGTGAGCCTGCTCGGGCACCCGCCGAACGAGTTCCACCAGGACAAGCTGGACCCCCTGACGAACCTGCCCGACGGGTCCCTCGGTGGTGTCAGCGGTGACTTCCTGTTCGGCGTCGAGCCCAACAAGGGCCGCGACGTGTTCAGCCGCATCGTCTACGGCGCCCGGATCTCCCTGCTCGTGGCCTTCCTCGCGGCGATCGTCGCGGTGGCGCTCGGCACCCTGTTCGGCATCGTCGCCGGCTACTTCGGCGGCTGGATCGACGCGCTGATCAGCCGCGTGATGGACGTGCTGCTCTCCTTCCCGCAGCTGCTCTTCATCATCTCCCTGGTCTCGGTGCTCCCGGACGACCTGCTGGGCCTGACCGGCAGCGGGGTGCGCATCGCGGTCCTCGTCATGGTCATCGGCTTCTTCGGCTGGCCGTACATCGGCCGCATCGTCCGTGGCCAGACGCTCTCGCTGCGCGAACGTGAGTACGTGGAGGCGGCCCGGTCGCTGGGCGGCGGCTCCGGCCACGTCCTCTTCCGCGAACTGCTGCCGAACCTGGTCGCGCCGATCGTCGTCTACATGACGCTGATGATCCCGACCAACATCCTCACGGAGGCGGCGCTCAGCTTCCTCGGCGCCGGAGTCCGGCCGCCCACGGCGTCCTGGGGCGGCATGCTCCGCGACGCGCTGGAGACGTACGAGCACGACCCGATGTTCATGGTCTTCCCGGGCGTCACGATCTTCATCACCGTCCTGGCGTTCAACCTCTTCGGCGACGGGCTGCGTGACGCGCTCGACCCGAAGGGGACCCGGTAAAGCCACAGACCGCCTGGTCTGTAACGAACTGCCCCTGCCGCACTGTCAGGTGGCTCGACTCCATGGTTCTCCGGCTGCTGGCCCGGGACCGCGATCTCGGAGGTTACGAGAAAATGCCCACAGGTTCCTCGAAACGACGGCTCGCCGCCGGCGCGGCCCTCGTCGTCGCGGCGCTCGTGTCGACCACGGCGTGCGGCGGCGGTGACGGTGACTCCAAGGACTCGTCCAAGGGCGCCGGTTACGACGCGGCGTACAACAAGGTCGCCAACGCCTCCACGAAGAAGGGGGGCACGCTGAAGATGGTCGGCAAGCAGGACCTCGACTCCGCCGACCCCCAGCGTGCCTACTACGGCATGTCGTGGGACTTCATGCGCTTCTACACGCGTCAGCTCGTGACGTTCGCGCCGAAGCCGGGCGCCGCGTCCACCGAGCTCGTCGGTGACCTCGCCAAGTCGACCGCGAAGATCTCCGACGGCGGCAAGACGTACACGTACGAACTGCGCGACGGTGTCACGTGGGAGGACGGCTCGCCGATCACCGCGCAGGACATCAAGTACGGCATCGAGCGCATCTGGGCCTCGGACGTCATCACCGGCGGCCCGCAGTACCTGAAGCAGAACCTGGACCCCAAGGGCGAGTACAAGGGCCCCTACAAGGACAAGTCCAAGGACAAGCTCGGCCTGAAGTCGATCGAGACGCCGGACGCGAAGACCATCGTCTTCAAGCTGCCCAAGCCCAACGGTGACTTCGAGCAGTTCCTCGCCATGCCGTCCGGCTCGCCGGTCAAGCAGGCCAAGGACACGGCCAACAAGTACACCCAGCACCCGTTCTCGGCCGGACCGTACAAGTTCCAGTCGTACAAGGCGGGCAAGAAGATCGTCCTGGTCCGCAACACGGCCTGGAAGAAGGCGTCGGACCCGGTCCGCGCCGCGCTGCCCGACAAGGTCGACGTGACGATCTCCGCCAACCTGGAGGAGAACGACAAGCGCCTGATGGAAGGCGACTACGACGTCGACATGAACGGCACGGGCATGACCCAGTCGGGTCGCGTCTCCGCCGTCCAGGACCACCGTGACAGCGTCGACAACATGCGGACCTCCTTCGTCCGCTACGTCGCGCTGATCCACTCCGCCAAGCCGTTCGACAACGTCCACTGCCGCAAGGCCGTGTTCTACGCGACGGACTTCGCCGGTCTCCAGCAGACCCGCGGCGGCAAGCTGGCCGGCGGCGACATCGCCAACTCCACGCTGCCCACCTCCATCAAGGGCCACACCGACTACGACCCGTACGGCGTCATCGCCCGCAAGGGCAAGCCGGACGCGGCCAAGGCCAAGGCCGAGCTGAAGGAGTGCGGCAAGCCCAGCGGCTTCTCCACCAAGCTCACCGCCCGTACCAACAACCCGGGCGAGGTCGACACCGCCGAGGCGCTCCAGGAGCAGCTCGGCAAGGTCGGCATCAAGGTCGAGGTCGACTCCCTCGACGGCGCCGAGATCTCCTCGATCACCGGTTCGCCGAAGGTCGTCAAGGAGCGCGGCTACGGCATGACGATGAGCGGTTGGGGCCCGGACTTCCCGTCCGGCCAGGGCTTCGGCCAGCCGCTGTGGGACAGCCGGTTCCTCTTCGACACGGGTAACTACAACGAGTCGCAGATCAAGGACCCGAAGATCGACAAGCTCTTCGACGACGCGATCGCCGAGACCGACCCCGAGGCGGCCGGCAAGATCTACGAGAAGCTCGACAAGCGGATCCTCGACGAGGCCGACTGGATGCCCTTCATCTACGAGAAGAACATCACCTGGCGTGGTCCGCGTCTGACGAACGTCTACATGTCCGACGCGTACAGCGGCCGCTACGACTACGCCTCCCTCGGCGTCGTCAAGTAACACCCCGTCCGGGCGCCGGAGTCGATCCGGCGCCCGGACCCCCTCCGCTCCAGCCGCCGAAACCCGCCAGTCCGAAGGGCAGGTGATGGCCCCGGGCGGCGGGCGGGAACCCCCACAAGGGGCCACCGCCCGCCGCCGGGCCGCGCACAGTGCTTGCTTATCTCATCCGGCGCCTGTTCGCCGTTGTCATCATGGTGCTCGTCGTCCTCCTGGCGACCTTCACCATCTTCTTCATGCTGCCCAAATGGGCGGGTCAGGACGTGGCCGTCCTCTTCGCCGGCAAGGCAACCGGTGCCGAGCAACTCGCCGGCATCCGGATCAAGCTCGGCCTGAACGACCCCGTGCTCGTTCAGTTCTGGGACTTCGTCAAGGGCATCCCCCTGGGCCGCGACTACGTCAACGGCGCCGACGTGACCCACTGCTCCGCCCCCTGCTTCGGGTACTCCTTCCGCACGGAGGAGCCCGTCTGGAACACCCTCAAGGACGCGCTGCCCGTCACCCTGGCGCTCGCCGCCGGTGCCTGCGTCCTGTGGCTGATCGCCGGTGTCGCCACCGGTGTGCTCTCCGCCCTCAAGCGGGGCACCATCTGGGACCGCTCCGCCATGACCATCGCCCTCGGCGGCGTCTCCCTGCCGGTCTTCTTCACCGGCATGGTCGCGATGGGCATCTTCGTGCACAGCCTCGGCTGGGTACACATCGCCGACAGCCTCTCGACCGAGGACTCCATCGGCGTCTGGTTGGAGACGCTGATCCTGCCGTGGATCGTGCTCGCCTTCCTCAACGCCGCGATGTACGCCCGTCTCACCAGAGCCACGATGCTGGAGATCCTGGGCGAGGACTACATTCGTACAGCGCGCGCCAAGGGGCTCGGCGAGTCCGCGGTCATCACCCGGCACGCCCTGCGCTCCGCGATGACCCCGATCCTCACCGTCTTCGGACTCGACCTCGGTGTGCTGCTCGGCGGCGCCGTGCTCACCGAATCCACGTTCAACCTGCCGGGGCTCGGTCTCGCGGCGGTCCAGGCCATCAGCAACAAGGACCTGCCCGTGATCCTCGGCGTGACGCTGTTCGCGGCTCTCGCGATCGCCGTCGCCAACCTCGTCGTGGACCTTATGTACGCCGTCATCGACCCGCGAGTGAGGCTGGGATGACCGAACTGCACAAGACCGGGGCGGCGGTCGGAGAAGTCTCCGAGACCACCGCGGCCCCGGCCGCTCCCAGCGCTTTCCTCGAGGTCCGCGACCTCAAGGTGCACTTCCCGACCGACGACGGCGTGGTCAAGTCCGTCGACGGGCTCTCCTTCAAGCTGGAGAAGGGCCGCACCCTCGGCATCGTCGGCGAGTCCGGCTCGGGCAAGTCCGTCACCTCGCTCGGCATCCTCGGCCTGCACACCACGGGCCAGTACGGCCGGCGCAAGGCGCAGATCAGCGGCGAGATCTGGCTCGACGGCACCGAACTGCTCACCGCGGACCCGGACAAGGTCCGCAAGCTGCGCGGCCGCGACATGGCGATGATCTTCCAGGACCCGCTCTCCGCGCTGCACCCGTACTACACGATCGGCAAGCAGATCGTGGAGGCGTACCGCGTCCACCACAACGTGGACAAGAAGACCGCGCGCAAGCGGGCGATCGAGATGCTCGACCGGGTCGGCATCCCCCAGCCCGACAAGCGGGTCGACGCCTACCCGCACGAGTTCTCCGGCGGCATGCGCCAGCGCGCGATGATCGCGATGGCGCTGGTCAACAACCCCGAGCTGCTGATCGCCGACGAGCCGACCACGGCCCTCGACGTGACGGTGCAGGCGCAGATCCTCGACCTGATCCGGGACCTGCAGAAGGAGTTCGGCTCGGCCGTCATCATGATCACGCACGACCTCGGGGTCGTCGCGGAGATGGCCGACGAACTGCTCGTCATGTACGGCGGCCGCTGCGTCGAGCGGGGCTCGGCGACCCAGGTCTTCTCCACGCCCCAGCACCCGTACACCTGGGGCCTGCTGGGCTCGATGCCGCGCATCGACCGGGAGCAGACCGAGCGCCTCACCCCGGTCAAGGGCTCCCCGCCCAGCCTGATCAACCTGCCGAGCGGCTGCGCCTTCAACCCGCGCTGCCCGTACGCGGACATCCCCAAGGACAACATCACCCGTCGCGAGCGCCCCGAGCTGCACGAGATCGGCTCCGGACACTTCTCGGCCTGCCACATGTCGGCCGGGGAGCGGGAGCGGATCTGGACCGAAGAGATTGCGCCGAAGCTGTGACGGACGCCAAAGGACCCGAGATGACGATCCCTCAGCAGACGAGCGACTCGCCGGCCACCTCGCTGCATCCCGCCAAGGGCGAACCACTGCTCAAGGTCGAGGGCCTGGTCAAGCACTTCCCCATCAAGAAGGGCCTGCTCAAGCGGCAGGTCGCCGCGGTCCAGGCGGTCGACGGGCTGACCTTCGACGTGCGCGCGGGCGAGACCCTGGGCGTGGTCGGTGAGTCCGGCTGCGGCAAGTCGACGATGGGCCGGCTCATCACGCGGCTGCTCGAACCGACGGCCGGGCGGGTCGAGTTCGAGGGCACGGACATCACGCACCTGAGCGTCAGCGGCATGCGTCCGCTCCGCCGCGACGTGCAGATGATCTTCCAGGACCCGTACTCGTCGCTGAACCCCCGCCACAACATCGGCACGATCGTCGGAGCGCCGTACAAGCTCCAGGGCGTCAAGCCCGAGGGCGGCGTCCGCAAGGCGGTGCAGGAGCTGCTGGAGCGCGTCGGGCTCAGCCCCGAGCACTACAACCGCTACCCGCACGAGTTCTCCGGCGGCCAGCGCCAGCGCATCGGGATCGCCCGCGCGCTGGCCCTGCGCCCCAAGCTCGTCGTCGCCGACGAGCCCGTCTCGGCGCTCGACGTGTCGATCCAGGCCCAGGTCGTCAACCTGCTGGAGGACCTCCAGGACGAGTTCGGCCTGACGTACGTGATCATCGCGCACGACCTCTCGGTCATCCGGCACGTCTCGGACCGCATCGCGGTGATGTACCTCGGCAAGATCGTCGAACTCGCCGACCGCGACGACCTCTACTCGACGCCGATGCACCCGTACACCAAGGCGCTGCTCTCCGCGGTGCCGGTGCCGGACCCGAAGCGGCGCGGGACCAAGAGCGAGCGCATCCTGCTGCGCGGCGACGTCCCCTCGCCCATCGACCCGCCCGCCGGCTGCCGGTTCCACACGCGCTGCTGGAAGGCGACGCAGGTGTGCGCGACGAAGGAGCCCCCGCTGCTCCAGCTCGGCACCGGCCACCAGGTCGCCTGCCACCACCCGGAGAACGCCCCCGACCAGGCCCCCGAGGACACCAAGCTGCTCTCGGCGGCCAAGGAGGCGATCGACGTGGTGACGGTCCCGGCCCCGGCCGAGCCGGATGCCCCGGCGGACCCCGTCACCGTGGAGAAGGCGCCCGAGGCGCCTGAAGCGCCTGAAGCGCCGGAGGCGGCCGAGGTGCCCGAGAAGAAGTAACCCGCAGGGGGCCGCCCGCCTGCCCACGCCTTGGGCAATCGGTGGCGGCGAGAGCGGCGACGGTCGCTGGGCCCGCCCGCCCGCCCACGCCTTGGGCAATCTGCCGCCAGGGGCGGCAGGGTGGGCAAGGCGGCCCCCAGCGCCGGGCAAGTGCGCAACGGGGCCGCCGCCCCAGCACCGGGCAAGCGCGCAACGGACCGCCGCCCCAGCGCACCACAGGGCTCCGCCCCAGCACCGGCCAGTGCACAACACGGTTCCGCCCCAGCACCGGCCAAGTGCACAACACGGTTCCGCCCCCGCGCGCCAACATGGCCCAAAGAGGTCATGTACACACCCGCCCCCGAACGGCAGTGTCTGC
Organism: Streptomyces sp. NPDC030991; assembly: GCF_055571235.1. Taxonomy (NCBI): domain Bacteria; kingdom Bacillati; phylum Actinomycetota; class Actinomycetes; order Kitasatosporales; family Streptomycetaceae; genus Streptomyces; species Streptomyces sp. NPDC030991. The sequence goes on along the minus strand of NZ_JBVIFR010000007.1, from coordinate 313,428 downwards.
GTGTCCGACACACCGGAGCACGTTCGAAGGGACGCCCATGGCTCTCTCCCGTTCGGCACGCATGGCAGCGCTCACCGTCGCCGCCGCCTCTTTCTGCCTGATCGCCGCCTCACCCGCCCCCACCCCGGGCGCCGACGGCATCGGCGACAGTTACTTCCCGCAGCTGGGCAACGGCGGCTTCGACGCCCGCCACTACGACCTCGACATCGCCTACGACCCGGGCACCGACCGCCTCGACGGCCGTACGACGCTCACCGCCCGCGCCACCCAGAACCTCTCCTCCTTCGACCTCGACCTGCAGGAACTCACGGTCACCCGGATCGAAGTGGACGGCAGACGCGCCGACTTCACCCGTACCGGCGACGAGATAGTGGTCACCCCGCGCGGTCCCATCCGCAAGGGGCACACCTTCCGCACCGCGGTCACCTACGGCGGCGTCCCCGAGGCCCTCAGCGGCCCGATCGTCTTCGGCTCCGACTACGGCTGGATGAAGACGGCCGACGGTGTCTTCGTCGCCTGCGAACCGAACGCCGCCTCCACCTGGTTCCCGTCCAGCGACCACCCCGCGGACAAGGCGACGTACGACATCCGTATCAAGGCCCCCAAGGGCCTCACCGGCGTCTCCAACGGCCGACTTGTCGACACGTACGACACGAAGGGCGGCCAGAGCGTCCACCACTGGCGCGAGAACAAGCCGATGGCGACCTACCTCGCGACCGCCAGCATCGGGAAGTTCGACGTGAAGACGGGCCGCACCCCCGCCGGCACCCCCATCTACGTGGCCATCGACCCGGTCCTCGCCAACAGCAACAACGTCGACGTGTACGCCGTCACCGCCGAGGCCACCGACTACTGGTCCGAGGTCTTCGGCCCGTACCCCTTCGAGGAGACCGGCGCCGTCGTCGACGACATGCCGCAGGCCGGCTTCTCCCTGGAGACCCAGTCCAAGCCCAGCTACTCGGCCGTCCGCTCCGAGTCGACCATCGTGCACGAGCTGGCCCACCAGTGGTTCGGCGACTCCGTCTCCGTGGAGCGGTGGAAGAACATCTGGCTCAACGAGGGCTTCGCCACCTACTCCCAGTGGCTGTGGACCGAGCACAAGGGCGGCGCCTCCGCCCACGACTCCTTCCTCGCCGGCTACAACTCCCGCCCGGCGACCTCGGCCTTCTGGCAGACGGTGGTCGGTGACCCGCAGCGCGACACGATGTTCGCCTCCGCGGTCTACCAGCGCGGTGCGATGACGCTCCAGGCGCTGCGCGAGCGCATCGGCGACAAGGCCTTCTTCAAGCTGCTGCCGACCTGGACGAAACTGCACCGCTACGGCAACGCGCAGACGTCCGACTTCATCGCCCTCGCCGAACGGATCTCCGGTCAGCAGCTCGACGACCTCTTCGACACCTGGCTGTTCACCCCGGGCAAGCCGAGCCTGTAGCCGGGGCCCGGACGCCCGGCGGGTAAGAATGTCGGGTGCTCCAGGAACTGTTCACCCCCTCCGTCCAGCATTGGCTCGACCTCATCGGCATCTTCGTGTTCGCCATCTCCGGTGCGCTGATGGCCGTACGCAAGAACTGGGACGTCTTCGGCATCGCCGTCCTCGCCGAGGTCACCGCGCTGGGCGGAGGGCTGCTCCGCGACCTGATCATCGGGGCCGTGCCCCCGGCCGCCTTCACCGATCTCGGCTACTTCTCGACGCCGCTGGTCGCCGCGGCCCTGGTCTTCTTCCTGCACCCCGAGGTCGAGCGGACCCAGACGGCGGTGAACGTCTTCGACGCGGCGGGCCTCGGCCTGTTCGCCGTCACCGGGACGACCAAGGCGTACGCGTACGGGCTCGGCCTCACCGCTTCCGCGGCGCTCGGCCTCGCCACCGCGGTCGGCGGCGGAGTGCTGCGCGACATCATCGCCAACGAGGTGCCGTCCCTGGTCCGCTGGGACCGCGACCTGTACGCGGTCCCCGCGATGGTCGGCGCCGTGATCGTGGTCCTGTGCATCCGCTACGACACCCTGAACGCCTTCACCAGCGGCGCCGCGGTCCTCACCGCCTTCGTCCTGCGCCTGCTCGCGATGCACTACCACTGGCGCGCGCCGCGGGCGTGGAACCGCAGGTCGGCGACGGTGGACGTGACGGAGGAGACCCCGTAGCCGGTCCCCGGCACCGGCCGAGAATACGAAGCTACCGCTTAGTAGGTTCTTGTTGTACGTTGCCGGTATGGCAGAAGCAGCGTCCACGCAGGACCGTACGACGACGATGACCGCGGCCACGATCGGCGACAGCGAGTTCGACCGCGACACGACCGTCACCCGGCGCGAGCCCGGCGTCTACGACATCGACCTCTCGGCCGGCTGGACGATCATCAACGCCGTCAACGGCGGCTACCTGCTCGCCGTCCTCGGCCGCGCCCTCGCGGACGCCCTGCCGCACAGCGACCCGTTCACCATCTCGGCGCACTACCTGACGGCGTCGGCGCCCGGCCCCGCCGTGATCCGCACCGACGTCGTGCGCACCGGCCGCACCCTCTCCACCGGCCAGGCGTCCCTCTTCCAGTACGCCGACGACGGCACCGAGGTCGAACGCATCCGCGTCCTCGCCTCCTACGGCGACCTGGACGCGCTCCCCGACGACGTGCGCACCAGCGCCCCGGTCCCCGCCCTCCCGCCCATCGACCAGTGCTTCGGCGCGGGCGACGCACCCGAGGGCGCGCCCCCGGTCCCCGGCAGCTCCGCGATCACCGACCGGCTCGCGCTCAAGCTCGATCCGGCCACGCTGGGCTGGGCGCTCGGCGCGCCGTCCGGCAAGGGCGAGATGCGCGCCTGGTTCGGCCTGGCCGACGGCCGCGACGCCGACCCGCTGTCGCTGCTGCTCGCCGTGGACGCCCTGCCGCCGACCGCCTTCGAGCTCGGCCTCAAGGGCTGGGTCCCGACGGTCGAGCTGACGGTCCACGTCCGCTGCCGCCCGGCCCCCGGCCCGCTCCGCGTCTCCATCATGACGCGCAACCTGGCCGGCGGCTTCCTGGAGGAGGACGCGGAGGTCTGGGACGCGGAGGACCGGCTGGTGGCGCAATCGAGGCAGCTGGCGCGGGTGCGGTTGGGCTGACGCGGGCGGGTGCGGGGTGTCAGGCGCCGGTTCGCCGCAGCCCCATAAGGGCGCACGTAGTGCGCCTCTTAGGGGCGCGGGGAACTGCGCGGCCCGCCCCCACCGGCCCGCGGTCGCCCACCCGACCCACGGACCCCCGCGACGCCCGGAGGGACAACGCGCCAGACTGGCCCGGTGAAATCGGACCGCCTGCTCTCCGTCCTCCTGCTCCTCCAGACCCGCGGCCGCGTCCCCGCGCGCGAACTGGCGGACCGCCTGGAGGTCTCGGTCCGCACCATCTACCGGGACGTCGAGGCGCTGAGCAGCGCGGGCGTGCCCGTCTACGCCGAACGCGGGCGGCACGGCGGCATCACCCTGCTGCCCGGCTACCGCACCGACGTCACCGGGCTGACCGCCGACGAGTCCCGCGCCCTGTTCATCCTCGCCGCGCAGGGCGCCCACGCCGCTCTCGGTCTTGACTCGGCGATCGGTTCCGCCCTGCGCAAGGTCATGGCCGCGCTGCCCGAACCGCACCGGCCCGCCGCCGAGTTGACCTCCCGCCGGATCCTGGTCGAGTCCTCGCGCTGGATGGGCCCGCCCCCGCGCGAGGTCGACGTCAGCGCCCTCCAGGACGCGGTCTTCGCCGACCGGCGGCTGCGGATCCGCTACCGGCACAGCGGCGCCGACGCGCCCCGCACGTACACCGTCGACCCGTACGGCCTCGTCTGCAAGGCTGGCGTCTGGTACCTGGTCGCCGACCGCAGGGCCGTGCCCCGCCTCTTCCGCGCCGACCGGATGCACGCCGCGACGGTCACCGACGCCCCGGTCGAGCGCCGGGACGGTGTCGAACTCGCCGACGCCTGGGCCGTGCTGAAGCGCCAGGTCGAGGTGCGGCCCGGCGGCATCGCCGTCACCGCCCGGGTCCGCCGCAGCCGCTTCGACCTGTTCCTGCGGATGTGCGGCAACTCCCTGACCGAGCAGCCCGACGAGGCCGACGCCGACGCCGACCCGGACGGCGACGGCTCCGGCGAGTGGATCACGGTCCGGCTCGGCTACGAGGTGCTGGGCGCGGTCCGTTCCCTGGCGCCCTTCGCCGACCATGTGGAGGTGCTCGATCCGCCCGAGGCGCGCGCGGAGCTGGCCCGCTGCGCCGCCGCAATCAGCGCACTGTACGCAGGAACCGGCCCAGCGCGGCCGTGAGCTCGGCGGGCGCGTCCTCCTGGACCAGATGCCCGGCGCCCTCGATGATCCGCAGCTCGGCGCCGGGGATCGACGCGGCCAGCTCACGCCCCTTGGCGACCGGGATCCAGGTGTCCTCGGCGCCCCAGCAGACCAGTACGGGCAGCGCCAACTCCCCGTAGCGGCCCTGGATGTCGTCCGTGAACCGCTGGTCGTTCTGTTCGATCTGCCGGTAGAAGGAGTCCTGGCCCGCCGCGGTGAGCCACGGGGCGACGAGCCGGGCGTGCGTGTCCTGACACAGACCCCGGTGGCTGGCCGAGGCGACGTAGCGGTGCACCAGCGCCTCGTGCAGATCGGGCGGCAACTGCCGGAAGACGTCGGCGTGTGCACCCAGCAGGCGGTACGTGGGGGAGCCCCACGGCGCCAGCGCCACCGGGTCGACGAGGGCGAGCCCGGAGTAGGCGGCCCCGTGCAGCAGATGGGCGCGCAGGGCCACGCAGCCGCCGAAGTCATGGGCGACGACGGCCGGTTCGGTCAGTCCCCAGTGGTCGATCAGCCCGGCCAGGACACGCGCCTGGGCGTCCAGGGTGAGGTCCTGGCCCGACCGCATCTCGGAGGCGCCGTAACCCGGCAGGTCCCATACGTACACGCGGTGTTCGGCGGCCAGCGCGCGGGCCGGGCCGCGCCACACGTAGGACGAGAACGGTGTGCCGTGGACGAGGACGACGGGCGGCGCGTCCGCCGGGCCGAGCGCGGCCCAGCGGACCTCGCCGGACGGACCGGCGTACCCGCGGTCGAGGTCCCAGTCGGTTCCTGGGCCGTTCGAGCCGTTCGAGGCGTCCGAGCCGCCCGAGCCTTTCGATTCCGGTGCTGTCATGACCGTAAAGCTAGTTGCTCATGACGCATCCAGCCAGTGTCTGCGGCCCAGGCTCACCAGCCGCAGCTGCCGTTCCGCGAGCCCCGCCGCGCGCGCGAAGTCCTCGGGCGGGGTGGTGAGGAAGACCGACGCCGTCATCACCATGTGGTCGACGTACAGACCCGCGAGCATCAACAGGTCCTCCTCGCTCCAGCCCGCCGACTCCGGGTCGTGGCTCAGCGCCGCGCGCACCTCCTCGGCGAACTGCCCGAGCTGTGCTCCTATCGCCTCGCTGACCCGCTGCACGCCGCCGTGCCGCTCGCGCGCGATGAAACGCACATGGGCCGGGTGGGCGCGCACGTGCGCCGCGATCAACTCCACGGTGCGCGCGATCCGTTCGGCACTGTCCCAGGTCGCCGTAAGCAGTTCGGAGACGACCGCGTGCAGGCTGCCGAGCGCCTCGTCGACCAGCGCGACCCCGAGGTCGGCCGTGCTGTCGAAGTGCCGGTAGAACGCGGTGGGCGCCACCCCCACGGCGCGCGTGACCTCGCGCAGCCCCAGGCTGCTCAGGCTCTGCTCCTCCAGCAGTTCCAGCGCCGCGTCCAGGAGGGCCTGCCGGGTCTTCTGCTTCTGCGCCTGCCGGATGCCGAGAGTGTGACTCATGTCATCCAGTTAACAACTGTTCTCCGTTTTTGGAAACCGCTCACGGGGATAGACTGAGAAGTCAGTGAACAGTTGTAACCCACCTTTGGGAGGTTTCCCGTGCTGTTCCTCGTAGCGGCCCTGCTGCTCCTGGGCTTCGCACTCGGCACCGTGGCCCACGCCCCGCTCTCCTTCACGCTGATCGCCGCCGCCGTCATCGCCGTATGGCTGGCCGTCTTCGCGGTCCGTGAACGCCACGGGCGCCGCCACCAGCACTGAGACCGGCAACAGCTCCACCAGGCTTCATCAGGTTTCATCAGCAAGGGGGTACCACCATGCAGCTCACCGCAACGGACCGGACGCAGGAGTCGACCCACGCGACGGAGACCGGGCCGGTCGGGACGACGGTGACACCGGGGACGTCGAAGACGGCAGGGAGGCCGGAGACGGCAGAGACGGTGGGCGCGACAGGGGCGTCTGCGGCGAAGGAGACGCCCGCGGCGAAGGAGACGCAGGGGGAGCGCGTCCGGCCCACCGGACGGCGGGACACCGACGGCATGGCCGTCGCCTCGTTCGTCCTCGGCCTCGTCGGCCTGCTCGTCCTGAACGTCTTCCTCGGCCCGGTCGCGATCGTCCTCGCCGGCCTCTCCCTGTGGCGCGGCACCGCGCGCCGCGGCCGCGCCCTGCTCGGCCTCGGCCTCGGAGTCGCCGACCTCGTCGTGCTCGCCGCATTCGTCGCCGCCGACGGCACGGCCTCCTGGAGCATCGCGGGCTGACGCCCGCGAAACCCCGCGCGTGGGAACGGGACCCCACGCGGCGGCCGAGGCGCTCCGGCGGGCTCGTAGAATCATGCCCACCATGGCCTACCTCGACCACGCCGCGACCACTCCGATGCTCCCGGAGGCGGTCGAGGTGATGACCGCCCACCTCGGCGTCACCGGCAACGCCTCCTCCCTGCACGCCGCGGGCCGCCGCGCCCGCCGCACCGTCGAGGAGTCCCGCGAGACCCTCGCCGCGTCCCTCGGCGCCCGCCCCAGCGAAGTCGTCCTGACCGCGGGCGGCACCGAAGCCGACAATCTCGCCGTCAAGGGCCTGTACTGGGCCCGGCGCGCCGCCGACCCGGCCCGCACCCGCGTCCTGACCAGCCCCGTCGAGCACCACGCCGTCCTCGACGCCGTGCACTGGCTCGCCGAGCACGAGGGCGCCACCGTCGAATACCTGCCCGTCGACTCCTACGGCCGGGTGCACGCCGACGCGCTGCGCGAGGCGATCGCCCGCCACCCGGACGACGTGGCCCTGGCCACCGTCATGTGGGCGAACAACGAGATCGGCACGATCATGCCCATCCGTGAACTCGCCGACGCGGCCCAGGAGTTCGACGTTCCGCTGCACGCCGACGCGGTGCAGGCCTATGGCCAGATCCCGGTCGACTTCGCCGCCTCGGGCCTCGCCGCGATGACGGTGTCGGGCCACAAGGTCGGCGGCCCCTACGGGATCGGCGCCCTCCTCCTCGGCCGCGAACACAGCCCCGTGCCCGTCCTGCACGGCGGCGGCCAAGAGCGCCACGTCCGCTCCGGCACGCTCGACGTACCGGCCGTCGCCGCCTTCGCCACGGCCGGCCGGATCGCCGCCGAGCGACGCGAGTGGTTCGACCGCGAGATCGGCGCCCTGCGCGACGAACTGGTCACGGCGGTCCGCACGGCCGTCCCCGAGGCGATCCTCGGCGGCGACCCGGCCCCCGGCGGCCGGCTCCCCGCCAACGCCCACTTCACCTTCCCCGGCTGCGAGGGCGACTCCCTCCTGCTGCTCCTGGACGCCCAGGGCATCGAGTGCTCGACGGGCTCCGCCTGTACTGCGGGCGTCGCCCAGCCCAGCCACGTCCTGCTCGCCACCGGCACCGACCCGGACCTGGCCCGCGGCACCCTGCGCTTCTCCCTGGGCCACACGTCGACGAAGGCGGACGTGGAAGCGGTGGCGGCGGCGATCGGCCCGGCGGTGGAACGAGCGCGCACGGCGGGCCTGACCTGACCCGTACTCGCCCTGACCTGGGCTGACCGGGGCTGACGTGTCGGCGGTCGTTCGTCTTCGGTCGCGGTCGGTCGGGGTCGGCCGGGGTCGGCTGGGGTCGGTCGTTCAGGCTCTGGCCGCGCCGGCCCGCCTGTGCGCCGCCCGCACCAGCCGCATGTACCGGTCCCAGTCCCAGTGCGGCCCGGGATCGGTGTGATCCGTCCCCGGCACCTCCACATGCCCTATGACGTGCTCGCGGTCCGGCGGGAAGTCGTAGCGCCGGCATATCGCCGCGGTCAGCCGGGCCGACGCCTCGTACATGGCCTCGGTGAAGTCCGACGGGCGGTCGACGAACCCCTCGTGCTCGATGCCGACACTGCGTTCGTTGTACTCCCGGTTGCCCGCGTGGAACGCGACGTCCAGCTCCCGGATCATCTGCGCTATGTGCCCGTCCTGGCGCACCACGTAGTGCGCGGCCGCGCCGTGCCACGGGTCCTTGAAGACCTTCAGGGTCCCCTGATAACTGCCCTGCGTGACATGGACCACGACCCGGTCGATCGTGTAGTCGGCGGGCCGGTCCGCCCGCCGCCAGTTCGCCGCGGCCGCCGCCACCCACTCCGCGCCCCGGAAATCCACGGCACCGGCCGCACGCGGCTTGTCGACACCCGGCACCTGCCACCACATGTGCGCGAGGTCGCTGCGCGCGAGCAGCCCCACGCCCACGGCCGACGCCACACCACCGATGACCAAGGTCCGCCGGCTGACCACCCGGTCCCCGTCCCGGCCGCCTTTCGCGGCCCCTTGCTTCCCCATCCGACGCCCCCCGTCATCCCCCGTCGTGCCCGTTCGAGATCCACAACGGATATCCGGGGGATTCCGTTCCCGGCGCCACGTACCCTGTTAGAGCTATGACTTCGCAGACTCCTCCGCAGACTCAGCAGCGCTCCGCCGCCTCCGAGAAGGTTCGCCCCCTTCGTGTGCTGGCCGCCATGTCCGGCGGGGTGGACTCCGCCGTGGCCGCGGCCCGCGCCGCGGAGGCCGGACACGACGTGACGGGCGTGCACCTCGCCCTCTCGGCGAACCCGCAGTCGTTCCGTACCGGTGCCCGCGGCTGTTGCACCATCGAGGACTCCCGCGACGCGCGCCGCGCGGCCGACGTCATCGGCATCCCGTTCTACGTCTGGGACCTGGCCGAACGTTTCCGCGAGGACGTGGTCGACGACTTCGTCGCCGAGTACGAGGCCGGGCGCACCCCGAACCCGTGCCTGCGCTGCAACGAGAAGATCAAGTTCGCGGCGCTCCTCGACAAGGCACTCGCCCTGGGCTTCGACGCGGTGTGCACGGGCCACTACGCGCAGGTCGTCGTGGACGCGAACGGCGTCCGTGAACTCCACCGCGCCTCCGACATGGCCAAGGACCAGTCCTACGTCCTCGGCGTCCTGGACGACCGGCAGCTCGCCCACGCGATGTTCCCGCTGGGCGACACGGTCACCACCAAGGAGGAGATCCGCGCGGAGGCGGAGCGCCGCGGCCTGGCCGTGGCGAAGAAGCCCGACTCGCACGACATCTGCTTCATCGCCGACGGTGACACGCAGGGCTTCCTGGCGTCCCGGCTGGGCAAGGCGGAGGGCGACATCGTCGACGAGTCCGGTGCGAAGGTGGGCACGCACGAAGGCGCGTACGGCTTCACCATCGGCCAGCGCAAGGGCCTGCGCATCGGCACCCCGGCCCCGGACGGCAAGCCCCGCTACGTCCTGGACATCTCCCCGGTGGACAACACGGTGACGGTCGGCCCGGTCGACGCGCTGGACGTGACGTCCCTGACGGCGATCAAGCCCCGCTGGTGCGGAGCGGCGCCCTCCGGGCCCGGCACGTACACGGCCCAGCTCCGCGCCCACGGCGGCGAGACGGAGGTGACGGCGGAGCTGGTCGCCGGCGAACTCCAGGTCACGTTCGCCGAGCCGGCGCGGGGGGTCGCGCCGGGCCAGGCGATCGTGCTCTATGACGGGACGCGGGTCGTGGGGTCGGCGACCATTGCTACGACGGCGCGGGTTGCCGAGAGAGTCTGACTCAGGGGCGGCGCCTGAGGGTGCTGAACCCGTAGATCACATTACCTACGCAGCCAGCGGTCAGTAGGGTGAGGATCACGGAAAATCGCCCGTCGGCGGCCAGAATGACGACAAACATCATCATGAAGGCTGCCATGCCAGTCATATAGATCAGTGCGCTGCGCTGCTGATGACTGCCGTAATCCGAGGGCTTGTTGGGGTCTTTGAGTTCCATTTTCCGCTCTGGTCGACGGGTCAGACGAGTTTGTTGTCGTAGCTACCACCTACGACCGGGAATTTCTTGAGTTCGTCGATGAAGAGTGCTGAAGCGACTCCCGCACCTGCGAGGGCACCGGTGAGTGCGATGAGGAGCTTGTCGTACTTTTTGACGATCTCCTCGTACTTCCTCACCATCTCTGTGATGCGTTCTGCGGTAAAAGCTGCGCCCACAAACGTTCCCAGGATGCCCACGCCTGACGCAGCCACAGCAGTCGAAGCGGCGGCAGAGACGGCAGCCTGCACGCCGAGGTCGCAGATTTGTGCGATCAGTCCTTTGGTGGTGTCTGCGAATGAGAACACTGCTGCCGCAATGTCGTGGTAGTGATCCCGCAGGGCGTGGAAGGAATCCCGAGCGGAGTCGAGCCGGGCCGCCATGTCGTGGAAGTACTTCCAGGCCGCGTCCGACGCGTTACCCCGCCATGTGGTTCCGAGCACCTCGTTCCCATGCCTGATGTTCTCTGCTACGTCGGCGCAGAAATTTCCCAGGCAGTCCCAGGCGTCCATGCAGTTGGCATAGCTCTGCCAATCGCCCGCCAGCTTGTTGGAGAAAAACCCGAGAATGTCCACGTCGAAAGCCATTTTCAGGCCTTCGTTGGCGAGGACGGACGGACTGCCGAGATCGAGCAGCGTTCCCACTGCTTTATTGGCGGGGGCAAACTCCAACTCGGCCAGATGCCCCTGGCCCCAACTGCCCGAACCACCCGGCGGCGTGAGACGGCCGGTGGCGTCGCGTACGTCTCGAAACGTTGCGGTCCCGCTGGGGCGAGGCCTGGGAATCCCTCTTGTCGTCTTCATTCCTGGGTAAGTCGCGTCGAGTTTGCGTGCCTGTTCCACGTCTACCGACTCGTACCATGTGGCTGTCTTCTTGAGCTCCCGATCGGAAGCTCCCAGGATCGTGTCGAAACGGCTCAACACTTCCTTGGCGTCACGCACATTTTGGTGGTGGCCGCCCAGGAGCTTGTTCCAGATCACCGCCGCACAACAGAAATCGATACTCGTGCTGCTCCGGAGGTAGGCCGTGGCGCTGCCGCAGTCGCCACTGGCCCGGTTGATCAGGCGTGCGTAACCGTTCAGATCGTCCGATTCGACGGCAAGAGTCATGACCGCCGCCCACCCTGCGCCCGCTCTTCCTTCAGGCAGGCCCGTTCATCCGATACTTGCCGTTCACCCTCCCGTGCGAGGGCGTACCGCTCGGAGTCGGACATGCGGTCCCAGCGCTGCTTGAAATCTTGCCCCTGCCCGATCACGGCCTCCGCATACGCGGGAATCCGCGTCGCCTCCCGCAACCCCACCCGCCCCGCGAGAACCTCCTGGGCCATCTCCTTCAGGACGGGGCCGGCGTCGCCGCGGCGGAACACTTCCATCGCCTTGCGGAGCAGGCGTTGCTCGACGGGGTCGTCGGTCAGATCCATGGGTGCGGCTCGGTCGAGCCGGTGAGGCGTCTCGGCGGTCACTACGTCTCCTCGGTGCGGTATCGCAGGGAGCGGCACAGTAGTGAGGGAGACAGCAGTGGGGGCCGCCTCGGCGGCGCGGGATCGGCGCGCGGGGCGAGCAGGACTCAAGGGGCCGTTGGCCAGTCCCCGTCGCGGCGGCTCATCCGATCGGGCGAGGCGTCAACTCGCGGCGGGCAGTGGTGAATTGCGGGGAAGGATCAACCCAGGACCCCAGGCCGTGGCGACCGGCGGGATTCAGCCCGGCGGGATTCAGCCCCGGCCCCCCAGATAATGGTGGAGCACCCCGGCCAGCTCCGTGCACCAGCGCGGAACCTGGGATCTGCGCCGCGCCCGCACCCGGCACTCGTAGACCGGGCCGTCGACCGTCACCGCGCTCACCGACAGGCCCGCGTCCAGCGGATGGAACTGGACGGTGCGCAGGCGGGACCAAGGGAGTTCGATACCGTGCGGGCCCTGCTCGAAGTGGACCCCCTCGGCGTCGACGACCAGCCCGTTGTGCTCGTCGGCCGCCACGAACTCGGGCCCGGAAGTCACCGGTGGCCCGAACATGGGCGGCGGCGCCCCGAACCCGCCCACCGGACCGCCCTGTTGCCCATGTCCCTGCGTCACGCCCACCGCTCCTAGCTGCTCCATAGAGGCCCGTTCGACCTCATCCCACCACCTCCACCTCGTAGAAGCACAAGTGCCCCTTGATGGCGGCCACGTCCGGCTTCGGTTCGGGGTACGACCAGACGAAGTCGGGCGCGTCCGGCAGCGACCAGTAGGAGGCCGTGCCCTTGAACGGGCAGTACGTCGTCGTGTCCGAGGGCGTCAGAAGGTCGACGGCGACGTCCTCACCCGGGAGGTAGTAGCGCACGGGACAGCCCGTCTCGCGCAACAGCAGCGGCCGCGTACTGTCGGCGACCACCTGCCCGTCGCGCACCACGCGCACCCGCTGCGAACCCTGCTCGATCGTGATCGTGTGTCCATCAGCCATACCGGGTTCAGCGCCGCGACGGCCCCGGTTCTTCCCCGATCGCCGAGCCGTACCGTGGACCCCATGAACATCTGTGTCTTCCTCTCCGCCGCCGACCTCGACGACCGCTACACCCGGCCCGCCCGCGAATTCGCCGAGCTGCTCGGCAGGGCCGGGCACACGCTGGTCTGGGGCGGTTCGGAGAGCGGGCTCATGAAGGTCGTCGCCGACGGGGTGCAGGAGGCCGGAGGGCGGCTCCTGGGGGTCTCCGTGGAGTTCCTCGCGGCCAAGGCGCGCGCCGTCGCCGCGCCCGACGAGATGGTCGTCGCCAAGGACCTCGCCGAGCGCAAGGCGCTGCTCCTGGCGAAGGCCGACGCCGTCGTGATCATGGTGGGCGGCACCGGGACGCTCGACGAGGCCACCGAGATCCTCGAACTGAAGAAGCACGGCAAGACCACCATGCCGGTCGTGCTGCTCAATTCGGCCGGATTCTACGACGGGCTCAAGGAGCAGTTCCGGCGCATGGAGGACGAGGGATTCCTGCCCGTTCCCCTCACCGACCTGGTGTTCTTCGCCGAGGAGCCGGTCGGCGCCCTGGCCTACCTTGAGGAGTCGCAGGGCATCGAGTAGTGCGACCATGGCGGCCATGACAGGCACAGCTACCCATGTGATCACCGGCGCCGGTTCAGGAATCGGTGCCGCCGTCGCCCGCCGTCTCCACGCGCGCGGGGACGAACTCTTCCTCCACGCGCGCGACGCGGGCCGCGCCAAGGAGCTCGCCGCGCAGTTCCCCGGGGCGAAGACGCTCGTCGGCGACCTCGCCGACCCCGACAAGCTGTCCTGGGCGTTCTCGCACCAGTCGCTGCCGGACCGGATCGACTCGCTGCTGCACATCGCGGGCGTCGTCGACCTCGGGCCGGTCGGAGAGCTCACCCCGAAGGCATGGCACCGCCAGCTCAACGTGAACCTCGTCGCCCCGGCCGAGCTGACCCGCCACTTCCTGCCCCAACTGCGCCTCGCCCAGGGCCACGTGATCTTCGTGAACTCCGGCTCCGGCCTCCACGCGGGCCCCGAGTGGTCCGCGTACGCCGCCTCCAAGCACGGCCTCAAGGCGCTGGCGGACTCGCTGCGCCAGGAGGAGCACGGCAACGGCGTGCGGGTGACGTCGGTCTACCCCGGCCGCACCGCCAGCGCCATGCAGGCCAAGGTGCACCAGCAGGAGGGCAAGGAGTACGACCCGTCGCGCTGGATCGACCCCGAGTCGATCGCCACCTCACTCCTGATGGCCCTCGACCTGCCGCGCGACGCGGAGGTCAACGACCTGACGGTCCGCCCCGGACGCTGAGGGGCGCCCTGGACGCTGAGGGGCGCCCGGGACGCTGACGGACGGCCCGCCGCCCGCGTTACGTACTCTTCCGGAGTGAGCGAAACGAGCGACTTCAAGTGGGGGCCGGCCACAGGCGTCGGTTCGATGCCCGGCGGCGATGCCCGAGAGGCCGCCAGGACCGTCACAGGGAGCTTCGAGGGCCCTGAACAGGGGATGCCGTTCCTCGCCGAGCTGCCCGCGCGCGGCCCCGGCGGGGACATGATCGGCCGGACCGCCGGGCTCCTCGTGGACCTCTACGCGCGCGTGGAGCCCAGCGGCTGGCGCCTCGGTGACCGGCCGGGCCGTGACACCAAGCGCGCCCGGTCGTGGCTGGGGGAGGACCTCGACGCGCTGGAGGAGTTCACGCAGGGGTACGAGGGCCCGCTCAAGGTGCAGGCCGTCGGACCGTGGACCCTCGCGGCGTCGATGGAGCTGCGGAACGGGCAGGTCGCCCTCTCCGACCCCGGCGCGTGCCGTGACCTCGCCGGGTCGCTCGCCGAAGGGCTGCGCGACCACCTCGCCGACGTCCACCGCCGCGTCCCGGGCGCCCGGCTCGTCCTCCAACTCGACGAGCCCTCCCTCGTCGGCGTCCTGCGCGGGCAGATCAGGACCGCCAGCGGATACCGCACCCACCGCGCCGTCGACCGCCAGATCGTCGAGGGCACCCTGCGGGACGTCATGGGGGTCCACGACGGCGGCCCCGTCGTCGTGCACTCCTGCGCCCCCGACGTGCCCTTCGCGCTGCTGCGCCGGGCCGGGGCCCACGCCGTCTCCTTCGACTTCTCCCTGCTCACGGAGCGTGACGACGAGACGATCGGTGAAGCCGTCGAGGGCGGCACCAAACTCTTCGCCGGTGTCGTGCCGGGCGTGGACGACCCGTTGTCAGACCCTGCCGGTAGCGTCATGGGTGTCAGGTCGTTGTGGCGCAGGCTGGGGCTGAATCCGGGTTCGCTGGCGGATGCGGTCGTGGTCACGCCGTCGTGCGGACTCGCGGGCGCTTCACCCGCGTACGCCCGCGCGGCGCTCGCCCACTGCGGCCGGGCGGCGAGATCACTCGCGGACAACCCTGAGTGACCGGGGACCGAAGGTAACGGGAGGACGAGACGGTGGCTGCCGGAGAGGCTGGAAAGGCCGGAAAGGCCGGAAAGGCTGACAAGGCCGAGAAGGTCGATGAGGCTGCGAAGGCCGGCAAGGCCGGACAGGCCGAGAGGATCGACCAGGTCGCGCGGCAGAGCGGCGTGCCCGCCGAGGCGCGGGACGAGCACGCCCGGCTGGCCGAGCAGATCGAGGAACACCGCTTCCGGTACTACGTGAAGGACGCGCCGGTCGTCTCCGACGCCGAGTTCGACAAGCTGCTGCGCTCCTTGGAGGCGCTGGAGGAGAAGCACCCGGAGCTGCGCACCCCGGACTCTCCGACGCAGAAGGTCGCGGTCGCCTACGAGACGGAGTTCACGTCGGTAGAGCACCGCGAGCGCATGCTCTCCCTCGACAACGCCTTCGACGACCTGGAGTTGGCGGCCTGGGCGGAGCGCGTCGCCAAGGACGTCGGCGGCCCCGGCTACCACCTGCTGTGCGAGCTCAAGGTGGACGGCCTCGCGGTCAACCTGACGTACGAGAACGGGCGGCTGACCCGCGCGGCCACCCGCGGCGACGGCCGCGTCGGCGAGGACATCACGCCCAACGTGCGCACCATCGCGGAGATCCCCCACCGCCTCCGGGGCGAGCGCATCCCCGCGCTCGTGGAGATCCGCGGCGAGGTCTTCTTCCCCATGGAGAAGTTCGAGGAGCTGAACGCACGCCTTGTGGAGGCCGGCGACAAACCCTTCGCCAACCCGCGAAACGCGGCGGCGGGTTCACTGCGCCAGAAGGACCCGCGCGTCACCGCGAGCCGTCCGCTGCACATGGTCGTCCACGGCATCGGCGCCCGCGAGGGCTTCGACATCGACCGGCTGTCGGAGGCGTACGACCTGCTCCACGAGTGGGGCCTGCCCACCGCCAAGCACAACAAGGTCGTGGACGACCTCGACGGCGTCCGGGCGTTCATCGCGTACTACGGCGAGAACCGCCACTCCGTGGAGCACGAGATCGACGGCGTCGTCATCAAGCTCGACGAGATCCGCCTCCAGGGCCGCCTCGGCTCCACCGCCCGCGCCCCGCGCTGGGCCATCGCCTGGAAGTTCCCGCCCGAAGAGGTCAACACCAAGCTGGTCAACATCCGCGTGAGCGTGGGCCGCACGGGCAGGGCCACGCCGTACGCGCAGGTGGAGCCGGTGACGGTGGCGGGCTCCGAGGTCGAGTTCGCGACGCTGCACAACCAGGAGGTCGTGAAGAAGAAGGGCGTCCTGATCGGCGACACCGTCGTCATCCGCAAGGCCGGTGACGTGATCCCCGAGATTCTCGGGCCCGTCGCCGACCTGCGCGACGGCAGCGAGCGGGAGTTCGTGATGCCCGCCGAGTGCCCCGAGTGCTCCACACCGCTGCGGGCCATGAAGGAGGGGGACATCGACCTGCGGTGCCCCAACGCCCGTGGGTGCCCCGCCCAGTTGCGCGGGCGTCTCTTCTACCTCGGTGGCCGCGAGTGCCTGGACATCGAGAACTTCGGACAGGTCGCCGCCGCCGCGCTCACCGCCCCGCTGGAGCCGCCGGAGCCGCCCGTCGTCGACGAGGGCGACCTGTTCGGCCTCTCCATGGAGCAGTTGCTGCCCATCAAGGCGTACGTCCTCGACCCGGACAGCGGCCTGCCCAAGCGCGACCCGAAGACCGGCGAGGACAAGGTCGTCACCGTCTTCGCCAACCAGAAGGGCGAGCCGAAGAAGAACGCGGTCGCGATGCTGGAGAACATCGCGGCGGCCAAGGACCGCCCGCTGGCCCGCTTCCTCAACGGGCTCTCGATCCGGCACGTCGGCCCGGTCGCGGCCCAGGCGCTCGCCCGTGAGTTCCGCTCCATCGACCGCATCGACCAGGCCACCGAGGAGGAGCTCGCCGCCACCGACGGCGTCGGCGGGATCATCGCCGCCTCCGTGAAGCAGTGGTTCGCCGAGGACTGGCACCGCGAGATCCTGCGCAAGTGGCGCGAGGCCGGCGTGCGCACGGAGGAGGAGGGCGCGGGCGAGGACGAGGGGCCGCGCCCCCTCGAAGGACTCACCGTCGTCGTCACCGGGACGCTGCAGAACTTCACGCGGGACGGCGCGAAGGAGGCACTGCAGAGCAGAGGCGCGAAAGTGACCGGTTCCGTTTCCAAGAAGACGTCCTTCGTCGTCGTCGGGGAGAACCCGGGATCGAAGTACGACAAGGCCATGCAGGTGAAGGTTCCGGTTCTGGACGAGGACGGATTCGCCGTCCTGCTCGACCAGGGGCCGGAAGCCGCCGCCGAAGTGGCACTTCCCGCCGAAGAACCGAACCCGGAGTAGCGGTTGAAGGCCACCCGTTCGGCGCATACCAGATGCATACGGGTGGCCAGGTCGCATTCGGGCAACAGTGCGCGGGCGCGGCCGTCTGGTGCCCGTGGAAGCCTTCTGCGGCCTACTGTTGAGTGTGTGCGCCTGCCGTGTCCTGCTGCGGATGGGGCAGATCCCCTGGTACTCGGAAAGCCGGGGGAGCGGGCAGTGGACGTGGGCACCGCCGGCTGTGAGAGGGACGGGAATGGAACCGACCGAGAGCGCTGCCCCGAACTCACGGCTGCGTCCGCGCCGACGCGCGCGGCGCGGGACGGCGCACGGCGGCGGGGGCGACAGCAACGAGAGCGGTCGCGGGGAGAACGAGCGCGGTGATGTGGTGAACTGGCGCAATTGGTGGCGTGACGCGGGGCGCGGCTTCCTCCGCCCCGGCGGGGACCGGGCCCGGACGGACTCCGGCAGGGCCCGCGGACCCGGCGGCCCCGAGGCCCCGGCGGCCGGGTCCTGCCCCGCCGGCCCGGCCGTGCCGGGCGATGAGGATCACCCGGTAGGCCCATGGACCATGACCGGATCGGCGCCGCGGACCCTGGTGAGCGGCGACATGCCGTCCGCCCCACCGCCCTCCGGCGGCCACGTCGGCGTGGCCGTCCCGGCCAGGAACGAGCTCACGGGACAGCCCGACACCACCTCCAGGGCCGCGGCGCTGTCGCTGCTGCCCGGCGCGATCGTCACGCTCGCCGCGGTCGTCCTCGGCGCCGGGTTCTACCGGGCCTTCGCCGGCCACCACGCGCTCTTCCCGTCCGGCACGGTCGGCTGGTCCCTCGCCGTCCTGACCGGCCTCATCGTCGGCCACCTCGTCGCGCTCGGCCGCGACCGCTGGTGGGGCGGCACCGGCTCGGGCGCCGCCCTCACACTCGCCGTGCTGCTCCTGTTCGGCTGGGTGCCCGCCGGAATGGTCAGCCTCACCGTCGTCGTCCTGGTCGGCGTCGCCCGCCGCCACCGCTGGCGCCAAGGCGTGCTGCACGGCGCGATCGACATCCTCGGGATCGGCGCGGGCGCCCTCGTACTGGCCGCGTTCGGCCGCGTACCGTCCGTCGAGACCCCGTGGGAACCGGAGACCTGGAGCTTCGCCGCCGTCCCCGAGATCGTGCTCGTAGCGGCCGCGTACTTACTGATCACCCGCGCCCTGCTCTGGTACGTCCACGCGCCGCGCCCCTCCGGCCTGCCGACGGTGGCGCGGACGGCGCTCATGCGGCAGGGCCTGGTCGGGGTCGCGCTGCTCGGCATCGCCCCGCTGGTCTGCGTCGTCGCGATCGCCCTGCCGGTGCTGCTGCCGCTCTTCGCGATCCCGCTGGTCGCGCTCGACTCGACGCTGTGGATCGCCCGGGCCAGGGCCGAGGAGCAGTTGCGCGACCCCCTCACCGGACTGCCCAACCGGCAGTGGCTCCTGGAGCGCACCTGGATGGCGCTCGACGACGCGGAGCGGATCGGGGCGCGCAGCGCGCTGCTGCTGATCGACCTCGACCGGTTCCGCTCGGTCAACGACACGCTGGGCCACCTCGCCGGTGACCGGCTCCTGCTGCAGATCGCGGATCGGCTCAGAGCCGCCCTGCCGCGCGGGGCGGAGGCCGCGCGGATCGGCGGCGACGAGTTCGCCGTGCTGCTGCCGGTCGCCGACTCCACGACATCCGCCTCGCGCATCGCCCGCAACCTCATCGCCGCGCTCGGCTCACCGCTCGACCTGGACGGGCTGACGCTGGTCCTGGAGGCCAGCGCCGGGCTCGCCGTCTTCCCCGACCACGCGCTCGACGCGGAAGGGCTGCTGCGCCGCGCCGACGTCGCCATGTACCAGGCCAAGCGGGACCGCAGCGGCGTGGAGGTCTACGAGTCGAAGCGGGACTCCAACACCCCCGACCGGCTCGGCCTGTTGGGTGATCTGCGGCTCGCCCTCGACGCCGGGGACGTGGAGCTGCACTACCAGCCGAAGGTGCGGTTCGACGGCCAGGTGGCCGGTCTTGAGGCGCTCGTACGGTGGGCTCACCCGGAGCGCGGGAAGGTTCCGCCGGACGAGTTCATCGCCATCGCCGAATCGTCCGGGCTCATGCCGCACCTGACCGAGTACGTCCTGGACACCGCACTCGCCCAGGTCGCGCGGTGGCGTGCGCAGGGGCTGTACGTGCCGGTCGCGGTGAACGTGTCGCCGCGGGACGTGCACACCCCGGGGTTCGCGGGCGCCGTCGCCGCGCGGCTCGCGCGCCACGGGGTCCCGGCCGGCTCCCTGCAGTTGGAGATAACGGAGCACGTGCTCCTGGAGGACCCGCAGCGGGCCGCCGACACCCTCGCCGGGCTGACCGGCCACGGCGTGAAGATGTCCCTGGACGACTTCGGCACCGGCTACTCCTCCCTCGTCCACCTGCGGCGGCTGCCGGTGAGCGAGCTGAAGATCGACCGCTCGTTCGTGGCCCGGCTCGCCGTGGACAACGAGGACGCGGAGATCGTGCGCTGCACCGTCGACCTGGCCCACTCGCTGGGGCTGCTGGTCGTGGCCGAGGGCGTCGAGGACGACGAGACGTGGGAGCGGTTGCGCGACCTCGGCTGTGACGCCGTGCAGGGCTGGCTCGTCGCCGCCGCGATGCCGCCGGACGAGACGACCGCCTGGCTGCGCGCCCGTGGTTCCCGAGGCTGGCAGCGCGAGTCGGCCGCCCTGCCCGCGGTCACCGGGGACGAGCCGCGGCCCCTGAACTGACGGCCGGACCGGGCCCGGCACCGGGCACGGCCTCGGGCCCCATAGGATTGAGGCCAAACCACACACTCCCACCCAGAGGATCGCTGCATGCCTGGCATCACGCGCGAGGAGGTCGCCCACCTCGCCCGGCTGGCGCGTCTGGAGCTGAAGCCCGAAGAGCTCGACCACTTCGCGGGCCAGCTCGACGACATCATCGGCGCGGTCGCCCGCGTCAGCGAGGTCGCCGACCAAGACGTACCCCCGACCTCCCACCCGCTGCCGCTGACGAACGTCATGCGCGCGGACGAGGTCCGTCCGTCGCTCACCCCCGAGCAGGCGCTCTCCGGCGCCCCGGCCCAGGAGCAGCGGCGTTTCAAGGTGCCGCAGATCCTGGGGGAGGACTAAGAAGTCATGACGGACCACATCACCATCATCAAGCTCACCGCAGCCGAGACCGCCGCGAAGATCGCCTCGGGCGAGCTCACGGCCGTCGAGGTCACCGAGGCCCACCTGGCCCGCATCGAGGCCGTCGACGAGAAGGTCCACGCCTTCCTGCACGTCGACCGCGAGGGCGCTCTCGCGCAGGCCCGCGCCGTCGACGAGAAGCGCGCCAAGGGCGAGAAGCTCGGCCCGCTGGCCGGCGTCCCGCTCGCGCTGAAGGACATCTTCACCACCGAGGGCGTGCCCACCACGGTCGGCTCCAAGATCCTCGAAGGCTGGATCCCGCCGTACGACGCCACGGTCACCAAGAGGCTGAAGGCCGCCGACGTCGTCATCCTCGGCAAGACCAACATGGACGAGTTCGCCATGGGGTCCTCGACGGAGAACAGCGCGTACGGCCCGACCGGCAACCCCTGGGACCTCACCCGGATCCCCGGCGGCTCCGGCGGCGGCTCGTCCGCCGCGCTCGCCGCCTTCGAGGCCCCGCTCGCCATCGGCACGGACACCGGTGGCTCGATCCGCCAGCCCGCCGCCGTCACCGGCACCGTCGGCGTCAAGCCCACGTACGGCGGCGTCTCGCGCTACGGCATGGTCGCCTTCTCGTCCTCCCTGGACCAGGGCGGCCCGTGCGCGCGCACCGTCCTCGACGCGGCGCTGCTGCACGAGGTCATCGCCGGGCACGACCCGCTCGACTCGACGTCCATCGACGCCCCGGTGCCGCCGGTCGTCGAGGCCGCCCGCAACGGCAGCGTCCAGGGCATGCGCGTCGGCGTCGTCAAGCAGTTCCGCGGCGAGGGCTACCAGGCCGGTGTCGTGCAGCGCTTCGACGAGTCCGTCGAGCTGCTGAGGTCGCTCGGCGCCGAGATCGTCGAGCTGGACTGCCCCACCTTCGACCTGGCGCTCTCCGCGTACTACCTGATCGCGCCGTCCGAGTGCTCCTCGAACCTCGCCCGGTTCGACGCCATGCGCTACGGCCTGCGCGTCGGTGACGACGGCACGCACTCCGCCGAGGAGGTCACCGCCCTCACCCGCGAGGCCGGTTTCGGCGACGAGGTCAAGCGCCGCATCATCCTGGGCACGTACGCGCTGAGCTCCGGCTACTACGACGCGTACTACGGCAGCGCCCAGAAGGTCCGCACCCTCATCACCCGCGAGTTCGAGACCGCGTTCGAAAGCGTGGACGTCATCGTCTCGCCGACGACGCCGACCACCGCCTTCCCGATCGGCGAGCGCGCCGACGACCCGATGGCGATGTACCTCGCGGACCTGTGCACCATCCCGACCAACCTGGCCGGCAACGCCGCCATGTCGCTCCCCTGCGGCCTGGCGCCCGAGGACGGCCTGCCGGTCGGCCTGCAGATCATCGCCCCCGCCATGAAGGACGACCGCCTGTACAAGGTGGGCGCTGCCGTTGAGGCCGCCTTCGTGGAAAAGTGGGGTCACCCGCTGCTCGAGGAGGCTCCGTCGCTGTGAGTGCCATGGCAAAGAAGGCCAAGAACTTCAAGAAGTCCAAGACCGGCGTGTACGTGTCGGCCGCCAGCACCGCCTTCGGCGCGATCAGCGTCGCGAAGCAGGCGAAGCTGGCCCGCAACGACAACGACACCCTGCGG
Organism: Streptomyces sp. NPDC030991; assembly: GCF_055571235.1. Classification (NCBI taxonomy): domain Bacteria; kingdom Bacillati; phylum Actinomycetota; class Actinomycetes; order Kitasatosporales; family Streptomycetaceae; genus Streptomyces; species Streptomyces sp. NPDC030991. The sequence goes on along the minus strand of NZ_JBVIFR010000007.1, from coordinate 291,401 downwards.
CTGATCGACGCCGCCGTGTCCGCCGCCGCCATCGTCACCGGCCTGGCGATCCTCTACCGGGAGCTCAAGCGCCTGGGCGACGACGACGTCCTGCTGGGCTGAGAGGGATAGTTTCACCGTGACTGCCACCACTCCCGAGCTGCTCTCGTACGAGGACGCGCTCGCGTCGTACGACCCGGTCATGGGCCTCGAGGTCCATGTCGAACTCGGCACCAGGACGAAGATGTTCTGCGGCTGCTCCACCGAGCTGAAGCAGGACGCCAACAGCCAGACCTGCCCGACCTGTCTCGGCCTGCCCGGCGCGCTGCCGGTCGTCAACGAGATCGGCGTCGAGTCCGCCATCAAGATCGGCCTCGCGCTCCACTGCGAGATCGCCGAATGGTGCAGGTTCGCCCGGAAGAACTACTTCTATCCGGACATGCCGAAGAACTTCCAGACCTCCCAGTACGACGAGCCCATCGCCTTCAACGGCTACCTCGACGTGCAGCTGGAGGACGGCGAGGTCTTCCGCGTGGAGATCGAGCGCGCCCACATGGAGGAGGACACCGGCAAGTCGACGCACGTCGGCGGTGCCACCGGCCGCATCCACGGCGCCTCGCACTCGCTGCTCGACTACAACCGGGCCGGCATCCCGCTCATCGAGATCGTCACCAAGCCGATCGAGGGCGCCGGCGAGCGGGCCCCCGAGGTGGCGAAGGCGTACGTCGCCGAGCTGCGCGAGGTCATCAAGGCGCTCGACGTCTCCGAGGCCCGCATGGACAAGGGCCAGATGCGCTGCGACGTGAACCTCTCCCTGCGGCCCCACGGCCGCGCAAAGTTCGGTACGCGCTCCGAGACGAAGAACGTCAACTCGCTGCGTTCCGTGGAGCGCGCCGCGCGCTACGAGATCCAGCGCCACGCCGCCGTGCTGTCCTCGGGCGGCACGATCGTGCAGGAGACCCGTCACTTCCACGAGGAGGACGGCTCCACCACGTCGGGCCGCATCAAGGACAACGCCGAGGACTACCGGTACTTCCCGGAGCCCGACCTGGTGCCCGTCGCCCCGTCCCGCGAGTGGGTCGAGGCGCTCCGCTCCGAGCTGCCGGAGCTGCCGCTCGCGCAGCGCAACCGGCTGATCGAGGAGTGGGGCGTCACCGCCCACGACATGCAGTCGATCCGCAACGCCGGTGCCATCGGCCCGATCGTCGCCACGATCAACGCCGGTGCCGACGCGGCCTCCGCCCGCAAGTGGTGGATGGGCGAGCTGGCGCGCGCCGCCAACGAGGACGGCGTCGAGCTCGGCGCGCTGCCCATCACGCCCGAGCAGGTGGCACGCGTCTCCGAGCTCGTCGCGAAGGGCGACCTGAACGACAAGCTGGCCCGCCAGGTCATTGACGGCGTCCTCAAGGGCGAGGGCACGCCGGACGAGGTCGTCGAGAAGCGCGGCCTGAAGGTCGTCTCCGACGAGGGCGCGCTGAACACCGCCGTGGACGAGGCGATCGCCGGGAACCCGGGCGTCGCCGACAAGATCCGCGGCGGCAAGGTCGCCGCCGCCGGTGCCCTCGTGGGCGCCGTGATGAAGGCGACCCGGGGTCAGGCCGACGCGGCACGCGTCAAGGAGCTGATCCTGGAGAAGCTCGGAGTCTCCGACAGCTGAGCCGTTCTGGGCGGCGGCGCACCGGTTGGCTGGTGTGCCGCCGCCCGCTTGTGTCCCTGTCACGGGGCTCTGCCCCGGACCCCGCTGCCTCTCGTCCGAAAGGCAGGGCCAGTTCTGTGCTGATCTCCCTTGCTCTTCTTGCCGTCACACTGGCTTTTGCTGTCGTACGACCCCGCAACTGGCCCGAGGCAGCCGTAGCCGTACCCGCCGCCGGTGTCGCCGTCGCAGCCGGACTGGTGAGCCCCGCCCACGCCTGGACCGAGACGAAGGAACTGCTCCCCGTCGTCGGCTTCCTCGCCGCGATCCTGCTCCTGGCGCAGCTCTGCGCCGACGACGGCCTGTTCGAAGCGGCCGGGGACGCCGTCGCGCGCGCCTGTCACGGCAGTCCGAAGCGGATGCTCGGCGGCGTCTTCGCGGTGGCCGCCGCGGTCACCGCCGTGCTCAGCCTGGACGCCACCGTCGTCCTGCTCACCCCGGTCGTCTTCGCCACGGCGGCCCGCATCGGCGCCCGCCCCCGCCCGCACGTCTACGCGAGCGCCCACCTCGCCAACTCCGCGTCCCTGCTGCTGCCCGTCTCCAACCTGACGAACCTGCTGGCGTTCGCGGCGAGCGGGCTGACGTTCAGCCGGTTCGCCGGGCTGATGGCGCTGCCGTGGCTGGTCGCGATCGGCGTCGAGTACGCGGTGTTCCGCCGGTACTTCGCCGACGACCTCGCGGCGCCCGCGCACGAGCCCGAGGCCGGGGAGACGACCGGCGTCCCGGTGTTCACGCTCGTGGTGCTCGCGCTGACGCTCACCGGGTTCGTCGTCACCTCGTTCGCGGGCATCGAGCCGCTGTGGGCGGCGCTCGCGGGCGCCGTCGTGCTCGGCGTCCGGTCGCTCGGGCGGCGCCGCAGCACCCCCGTCGAACTGGTGAAGGCCCTCAACCTGCCCTTCTGCCTCTTCGTCCTCGCCCTCGGCGTCGTGGTCAAGGCCGTCGTCGACAACGGGCTCGGCGACGGCATCGCGCACGTCCTGCCCGACGGCTCGTCGCTGCCCGCGCTGCTCGCGATCGCCGGCGTGGCCGCGGTGCTCGCCAACCTGATCAACAACCTGCCCGCGATCCTCGCCCTGCTGCCGGTCGTCGCCCCCGCGGGGCCGGGCCCCGTGCTCGCCGCGCTCATCGGCGTCAACCTCGGCCCGAACCTCACCTACGTGGGCTCTCTGGCCACCCTGCTGTGGCGGCGCATCGTGCACGCCCACGGCACGGAACCCGACCTCGGCGGCTTCACCCGGCTCGGACTGCTCACGGTGCCGGCCACGCTGCTCGCCTCGACGGTGGCCCTGTGGGCCGGACTGGCCCTGCTCGGCTGAAAGCCTGTCCTCATCCGCAGTTGGACCTTTGTCCCGGATGCTTGGACGTTTACGTTTCGGCTGGTTCTCGTACTTCCCCGGGACATCTGGCGTGGCTACCGTCCCCGCCGAACCAGTCAATGGGTCGGTTGCGGACCATTACGCGCAGCCCCTTACCCGCGGAGGTACCGTGTCCCCGTCCTCGGAGTCCCCCGAGTTGTCCCGCAGACGTCTCATGGCCGTCGGAGGCGGTGCGCTCGGCGCCGCCGCCGTCGGATCCTTCCTGCCGCCCTCCTTGCAGCAGGCGCTCGCCGCCCAGGCCGAACAGGGCGCGCCGCCGCGGGGCGGACTCGACGCGATCGAGCACGTCGTCATCCTGATGCAGGAGAACCGGTCCTTCGACCACTACTTCGGCACCCTGCGCGGCGTCCGCGGCTTCGGCGACCGCAACGCGATCCGGCTGCCCGGCGGCACGAGCGTCTTCGAGCAGCCCGGCGCCCTGCGCACCGTCCTGCCGTTCCCGGTGCGGGAGGCGGCGCGGACGCAGCGCAAGGACCTCCAGTACATAGGCGCCCTCGACCACTCCTGGTCCGGCGGCGCCAGGGCCTGGCACGGCGGCTGGCACGACGGGTGGGTCACCGCGAAGACCGCGGCCACGATGGCCTACTACACGCGCGAGGACATCCCGCTGCACTACGAACTCGCCGACACCTTCACCGTCTGCGACGCCTACCACTCCTCCATCCACTCCTCGACCAGCCCGAACCGCAACCACCTGTGGAGCGGCAGGACGGGCTTCGAGCCGACCGGCGAGCGGGCCGTCGGCAACGACGCCTACGACGAGGGCACCCACCCCGGCTACGACTGGGGCACGTACGCCGAACGCCTGGAGAAGGCGGGCGTGAGCTGGCAGACGTACACCGAGTGGGAGAACTTCACCGACAACCAGATCGAGTTCTTCACCACCTTCAAGGCCATCGCCCGCAAGGTGCTGGCCGCGACCGGTCTCACGTACATGGAGGCGTTCTACGCGAAGGTGCGCGACGCCGCCGACGAGGCCGAGCGCGCGAAGCTGCTCGCCGCGCTCGACGACGGGGTCGCGACGCTGAGCCGCGGCGAGCGGTCGCTGTTCGAGCGGGCGCTGCGGCGCGTGCCGACCGGGAAGCTCGCCGAGACGTTCGCGCGCGACGTCGCGCACGGCAAGCTGCCCCGCGTCTCCTACCTCGTGCCGTCCGCCGTGGACTCCGAGCACCCTTCGGTCTCCTCGCCGATCCACAGCGCGACCATCGTGTACAAGGTGCTCGACGCGCTCGCCTCGCACCCCGAGGTGTGGCGCAAGACGGCCGTCCTCATCAACTACGACGAGAACGACGGGTTCTTCGACCACGTGCCGCCACCCGTGCCAGGACCCGACGTCACGGAGGAGCGGTGGCAGGGGCTGCCCACCGGGCTCGGCGCGCGGGTGCCGATGCTCGTCGTCTCGCCCTGGACCGTGGGCGGCTATGTGTGCTCGGAGGTCTTCGACCACACCTCCGTGATCCGGTTCCTTGAGCAGTGGACCGGTGTGCGCGAACCCAACATCGGTGCCTGGCGCCGCCAGGTCACCGGTGATCTGACCGGCGCCTTCGACTTCCGGCACGGCCACCGCCGGCCCGCCGTCGAACAGCCGGGACCCGTACCGGAGTTCAGCGGCCGCTGGGCCCCGCAGCCGCCGGCGGAGCAGAAGATGCCCGTGCAGGAGCCCGGCACCCGGCCGGCCCGCGCCCTGCCGTACCAGCCCGACGCCCACGCGCGCGTGCACGAGGGAAAGCTGACGCTGAACCTCGTCAACACCGGCCGCGCCAGTGTGCACTTCGCGCTCTACCCGTACGCGAAGGAGTTCGCGGCGCCGCTCCACTTCGACGTCGCCCGGGAGGCGACCGTGCCGGTGCGCGAGGGCGCGTACGACTTCGTGGTGACCGGGCCGAACGGGTTCCGGCGCGAGTTCCGCGGCCGCACGGACTTCGGGGCCGACGTCACGACGACCGTGGACGCACGCGCGCGTGCCGTACGCATCCGGCTGCGCGGCACGGGGGCGACGGCGAGGACGTTCACCGTAGGGAAGCGGACCGTCGTCGTCCGGCCCGGCAGGACCGTCACCGTGGTGCACGAGACGGAGCGGGCGCACGGCTGGTACGACGTGGAGATCACCTCGGGCGACGACTTCCGCCGCCGCCTCATGGGGCACATCGAGAACGGGCGGCCCAGCGTGTCGGGGTGACTCGGGAGGCTCGTGTGAGTAAACCCACGAAAGCGACAAAGGATCACGTCTGCCTGTAAGAGTGACTGACCCTTGCTCAAGTGTTCTTTGCGGGCCACTCCCGATAAAGATCCATAAAACTCCCAGGGAGCACGTCCGTGGCCGCACTCGCACGGTGGTGTGTCAGGCACCGGCTCGTCGTCGTCCTGCTGTGGCTGCTCGCGCTCGGCGGCACGAGCGCGGCGGCCGCGGCCGCCGGGTCCGCCTACTCGAACGACTACGAGGCACCCGGCACCGAGTCCGGGCGGGCCACCCAGCTCCTGGACGAGGGGTTCTCCGGCCTCGGCGGCGACAGCGACACCGTCGTCTGGCACATCGACGGCTCCACCGTGCGCGCCGCCGACGTCGAGACGGCGATGAGCAACACCCTGGACCGGATCGCCGAACTGCCCGGCGTCTCCTCCGTGGCCTCCCCGTACGGAGCCCAGGGCGCCGCCCGGATCAGCGCCGACGGGCACACCGCGTACGCCACGATCACCTTCGGGCAGCAGGCCGACGACATCCCGCGGAGCCAGGCGCAGGCCGTCGTCGACACCGCGCGCGACGCCGAGACCCACGGGCCCGACGGCCTCCGGGTGGAGCTGGGCGGCAGCGCCGTCGCCCTCACCGAACCGACCTCCGCCCACCTGTCCGAGGTCATCGGCGTCGTCGTCGCGGCCGTCGTGCTCTTCCTGGCCTTCGGATCGCTCGCCGCCGCCGCGCTGCCCATCGCCACCGCGCTGATCGGCGTCGGCACGGCCTACGCGGGCATCGGACTGCTCGGCCACGCCATGACCGTCGCGGACTTCGCGCCGATGCTCGGCATGCTCGTCGGACTCGGCGTCGGCATCGACTACGCGCTCTTCATCGTGGTCCGCCACCGACGCGGCCTCAAACGCGGCCTGCCCGTCGCCGTCGCCGCCGAACGGGCCATGGCCACCACCGGCCGGGCCGTCGTCTTCGCGGGCGCCACCGTCTGCATCGCCCTGCTCGGCATGCTGATCCTGCGGCTCGACTTCCTCAACGGCGTCGCCATCGCCGCGTCGCTCACCGTGCTGCTCACCGTCGCCGCCTCCGTGACCCTGCTGCCGGCGCTCCTGTCGTTCATCGGGACGCGGGCCCTGTCGCGGCGCGAGCGGCGCCGGCTCGCCGTCCACGGGCCCGAACCGGAGCTGCCGACCGGGCTCGCCGCCCGCTGGGCCGCCTTCGTCGAACGGCACCCGAAACTGCTCGGCGGGATCGCCCTGGCCGTCGTCACCGTCCTGAGCCTGCCCACCCTCTTCCTCCACCTCGGCACCTCGGACCAGGGGAACAACCCGGCGTCCAGCACCACGCGACAGGCCTACGACCTGCTCGCCGACAGCTTCGGACCCGGCGTGAACGGGCCGCTCACCCTGGTCAGCGACGTGGACGGCGCCCAGGACAAGCGCGCGCTCGGCCACCTGGCGGGCGAGCTGCGCTCCACCGAGGGCGTCGCCGCCGTCTCCCCGGTGACGTACAACCACGACGACACCACCGCCTACCTCACCGTCGTCCCGGACTCCGCCCCGCAGTCCGACCGGACCAGCGACCTCGTCGACCGGCTGCGCGCCGATGTCGTCCCCGGCGCCGAGCAGGGCAGCTCGCTTGATGTCCAGGTCGGTGGCGTCACCGCGAGCTACGACGACTTCGCCGAGGTCGTCGTCGGCAAGCTGCCGCTGTTCGTCGGCGTCGTGGTCGGGCTCGGCTGCGTACTCCTGCTGCTCGCGTTCCGCTCGCTCGGCATTCCGCTGAAGGCCGCCGCGATGAACGTCGCGGCCGTCGCCGCCGCGTTCGGTGTCGTCGTCGCGATCTTCCAGTGGGGCTGGGGCAGCGACCTTCTGGGCCTCGGCAGATCGGGCCCGATCGAACCGTTCCTGCCGGTCATCATGGTCTCGGTGCTCTTCGGTCTCTCCATGGACTACCAGGTCTTCCTCGTCAGTCGGATGTACGAGGAGTGGCTGGAGACCGGCGACAACCGGCGGGCCGTCCGGGTCGGCCTCGCCGAGACCAGCCGCGTGATCAACTCGGCGGCCGTCATCATGATCTCCGTCTTCCTCGCCTTCGTGCTCAGCGGGGACCGGGTGATCGCCATGTTCGGCATCGCCCTGGCCGCGGCCGTCGCCGTCGACGCCTTCATCCTGCGTACGCTCCTCGTGCCCGCCCTGATGCACCTGCTCGGCGGCGCCAACTGGTGGCTGCCCGGCTGGCTGGAGCGTCGCCTGCCCCGCCTCAGCATCGAGCCGCCGGAGTGCCGGGCGGCGGCGGATGCGAGGATCCCCGGGCAGCGCGCCGCGGTGGGCGGCGCCCTGGACGCCGTACCGACGAAGGAGCTTGATGTACGCGATACCGCTGGGTGACGACAGCGCCGAGCTGCGCCCCCTTGAGCCCTGGCACGCGGAGGAGTTCCTCCGCCACCTCGACCGCGGCCGGAAGTTCATCGGGCAGTTCATCCCGTTCGGCAAGGACGCCACCGACGCCGACTCGGCACGCGCTCTCATCCAGCGCTACGCGGACAAGCGGGCCGCGGACAACGGCAGCCTGCACGGCATCTGGCTGGACGGCGAACTCGTCGGCGGCGTCCTCTTCCGGGTCTTCGACGCGGTCGGCGGCACCTGCGAGGTCGGCTGCTGGCTGGAGCCCGCGGCCACCGGGCGCGGCCTCGTCACCCGCGCGGCCCGCGTCCTCATCGACTGGGCCGTCGAGGAGCGCGGCATCCACCGCGTCGAGTGGCAGGCCGCGGCGGGCAACACCCCCAGCATCAACGTCGCGCGCCGCCTCGGCATGACCCGCGACGGCGTCCTGCGCGAGGCGAACCTGTACGACGGGGTGCGCCACGACGAGGAGATCTGGTCCGTCCTGGCGCCGGAATGGCGCAGCGCACGCGAGGCGCACAAGAAACATTAAGGAACCTCTCAGACTCCGTCCGTACGGTGCGCAGCATGACTACGAAGACTGATGCGCAGCCCGACGCCGCCGAGCGGAAGGAGAACGAGGAGGCCGTCGAGGCGACCGAACAGCCGGCTGGGGCCGAGAGCGAGGCCGTCGAGGGCAGCAAGGACACCGCGCCCGCCGCGCCCGCCGAGTCCGCCGACGACACCGAGAGCACGGACGACACCGAGTACGCCGACGAGGCCGCCGCCGCGCGCCCGGCCGGTGTGGGCCAGGGCGCGGGCGCCATCGTCTCCGTGGGCCTCGGCATCGTCGCCCTCAGCGGCAGCTGGCTCGGCACGGTCGCCTCGGCCCGCGAGTCGCTCATCGGCCAGCTCAACACCGCGCAGAGCGCGTCCGTGGCCACCCAGGTCTCCGAGGTCTACGGCGACTCCTGGCACGCCGCCGCACTGGTCGGCGGGGTCTTCTCGCTGATCGCCCTCGTCGTCGGCGCGTTCGTCCTGGTGAAGCCCGCCTTCGGCGTACCCGGCAGGGCGCAGGCGACCTGGATCAAGTCGACGGCGTGGGCCGGCGTCTCGCTCGGCGTCCTCGGCCTGCTGCTCGCCGTGGCCAAGTACTCGGACCTGCTCCTGAGCCTGCCGAAGACCAGCTAGGACCCGGCTGAGGCGGTGGCCGGGCCCGTCTAAGGCATCCCCGGCCCCGCCTAAGGCACCCCCCGCCCCCGAACATGCGGCACTCTCCCGATGTGGCACACCCCCCTGGGAGACGAGAGTCGAGGCATCGCGGAAAGCACTCCGCGAGCACCGCAGACGATCGTCACCAGGGGGACGACATGTTCGAGTACGAACTTCACCAGGTCCGCTCCGCCGAACTCATCCAGCGCGCCGAGGAGTACCGGCTGGCCCGCACGGCCCGCGCCGCGGCCAGGGCCCACCGCGCCGGGCGCCGCCCGGCCGGCCAGGAGGCCGAGAGGCGGGTGAGCGCGGAGGAGTCGTGCCGGCACCGTGCCCCGCGCACCGCGTGAGCGCCCCGCCCCGGCCGGGGGAGAGGCGGGCGGGCCGCCCGCACCGCGCCGAAAACCCCGCCGCGCCCTCGGATCCGTGTGCGATGCTCACCGGTGTGGAGACCAGGTCCGTCAGCCCGGTGTTCGTCGGCCGCGCCGACGAACTGGGCGTACTGCACACCGCCCTCGCGCGCGCCGCCGACGGCGCGCCCCAGGCGCTGCTGCTCGGCGGCGAGGCCGGGGTCGGCAAGACCCGGCTCGTCGAGGAGTTCGCCGCGGGGGCCTGCCGGCAGGACGCGGTCGTCGTCACCGGCGGCTGCGTCGAGATCGGCGCCGACGGACTGCCCTTCGCTCCTTTCTCCGCCGCCCTGCGCGCACTGCGCCGCCGGCTGCCCGACGCCTTCGACACCGCCGCGGCCGGCCGGGAGGACGAACTGGCCCGGCTGCTCCCGGAGCTGGGCGACCGGGCACCCCACGGCCGCGGCCTCGACGGACGCGGCGACGAGAGCGCCACGGCCCGCCTCTTCGAACTCACCGCGCGGCTCCTGGAGCGCGTCGCCGCCGAGCACACCGTCGTGGTCGTCCTCGAAGACCTGCACTGGGCCGACGCCTCCACCCGCCACCTCCTCTCGTACCTCTTCCGCACCCTGCGCAGCGGCCGCCTCGCCGTCGTCGCCACCTACCGCGCCGACGACGTGCACCGCCGCCACCCGCTCCGCCCCCTGCTCGCCGAACTCGACCGGCTGCGCACCGTCACCCGCATCGAGCTCGGCCGCCTCACCCGCGACGAAGTGGCCCGCCAGGTCGCCGGGATCATGGCCGCGGAACCCGAACGGGCCGTCGTCGACGACATCTTCCGCCGCTCCGACGGCAACGCCTTCTTCGTCGAGGAACTCGCCGTCTCCGCCGCCGAGGGCTGCGCCACAGGACTCACCGACTCGCTGCGCGACGTCCTCCTCGTCCGCGTCGAGTCGCTGCCCGAGTCCGCCCAGCGCGTCGCCCGGATCTGCGCCGAGGGCGGTTCCACCGTCGAGTACCCGCTGCTCGCCGCCGTCGCCCGGCTCGGCGAGGACGAACTCATCGAGGCCCTGCGCGCGGCCGTCGGCGCCAACATCCTCCTCGCCACCGAGGACGGCGACGGCTACCGCTTCCGCCACTCCCTGGTCCGCGAGGCCGTCAGCGACGACCTGCTGCCCGGCGAGCGCTCCCGCCTCAACCGCCGCTACGCCGAAGCCCTCGAAGCCGAGCCGACGCTCGTCCCCGCCGACGCCCGCGCCATGCGCCTGGCCACGTACTGGTACCACGCCCACGACCCGGCGAAGGCGCTGCCCGCTGTCCTCGGCGCCTGCGTCGAGGCGCGCCGCCGGCATGCCTACGCCGAGCAACTCCGGCTCCTGGAGCGGGCGATGGAGCTCTGGGACGGGGCGCCGGAGTCCATCCGGGCCACGCTCCGGATGGGCGAGTACTCCGATTCCTATCCGGCCTGCGGCTGCGACCCGGCCACCACCCCGCTCAGCTACCTCGACCTGATGGGCGAGGCCACCGTCGCGGGCCGCCTGTGCGGGGAACGCGAACGCGCCATGAAGATCAGCAAGCGCGCCATCAGGATCCTCGACGAGGCCGCCGCCCAGGGCGAGGGCGACCCGCTGCGCGCCGCCTGGTTCTGGATCCAGCGCTCCCGGATCAGCTCGCACACCGGCCGCGGTGACGGCTGGGACGAGATAGCCACCGCGCAGGAACTGGTCAGCGGGCTGCCGCCGTCCGCGGTGCACGCACAGGTCCTCACCCACGCCGCGTCCTGGGGCATGCTGCACCGCCCCGGCGCCGAGACCCTCGCCGCCGCCGAACGCGCCGTCCAGTACGCGCACATGGTCGACGACGAGGAGACCGAGCTCCACGCCCGCGTCATCCTCGGCGGCCTCCTCGTCGACGCGGGCTCCATCGAACAGGGATTCGCCGAACTGCACGCGGTGCGCGACCGCTCCATCGAACTCGGCCTGATCGCCCGCATCAACAACGTCAACGTCAACCTGCCGTCCTGCCTCGAAGGCGCGGGCCGCTCCGAGGAAGCCGTCCGCATCTGCGACGAGGGCATCGCCCTGTGCCGCCGCTACGGCCTCACCGACACCAAGGGCTGGGTCCGCGCCAACAAGGCCGAGTCCCTGATCTCCCTCGGCCGCTGGGACGAGGCGGCCAAGGCCGCGCACTGGACCCGCCGCTCCTCGCCCAGCAGCAAACCCCGCGGCACCTCCAGCGTGCACCTCGCGACCATCGCGCTGGGCCGCGGCGCCCTCCAGGAAGCGGCCGGCCACCTCGCCGCCGCCCACGAGCACTACGGCACCCACGACCCGATGCCGCAGTACGCCCTTCCGCTCGCCCATCTCACCCTCGCGCTCGCCGCCGCCCAGGGCCGCGTCCTCGACGCCCGCACCGAACTCGGCCGCGTCGTCACCGACCTGCCGCCCTCCATGCACCGCTACATCTGGCCGCTGCTGCGCACCGCCGCCGCCGCGGAGGCGGACGCCCGCGGCCTGCCGGCCGCCGACACCGGCCGCGCCGAGGCCATCGCCCGCATCCGGGACGCCGCCCGGCGGCAAGCCACCCCGGTCCCCGCCTGGCACGCCCACGACCAGTGGGTACGCACCGAACTCCGGCGCGCCGAGGGCCGTGACACCCCGGACGACTGGTCCGCCACCGTCACCGCCCTGGAACCCCTCGGGCGCCCGCACGACCTGGCCCGCGCCCGGCTCGGCCTCGCCGAGTCCCTCCTCGCCCCCGCCGCGGCCGGCAGCCCCGCGGAGGCCGACCGCGAGCGCGCCACCGAGCTGCTCCGCCTCGTCGGCGCCGTCGCCGACCGGCTCGGCGCCCGCCCCCTCACCGAGTCCGTGGCCCTGCTCGCCCAGCGCGCCCGGCTCAGCCTCGCCCGTGACGTGCCGCGCCAGGACGCCCCGGCCGACCCCGCCGAGGAGTTCGGCCTCACCAGCCGTGAACGGGACGTCCTGCGCCTGGTCACGGCCGGCCGCAGCAACCGGCAGATCGCCGGGGAACTCTTCATCTCCCCCAAGACCGCCAGCGTCCACGTCTCCAACATCCTCGCCAAGCTGGGCGTCGCGGGCCGCGGCGAGGCGGCCGCCCTCGCCCACCGACTGCACCTTCTCCCAGAGCGGCCGGTGCTCGTGCCGCCCGGCGGTACGGGCTGACAGGAGGCGCCGTGTTCAACCTGATCGAGGAGGTGTTCGCACCCGGCCGCAAGCACACCGACGACGAGCGCGGACGCCTGGAGCTGACCCGGGTCGACCTGAACGACGGCGACCCCGGCCGCGGCCCCATAGACCTCTCCTCCGGCAAGGTGGTCATGCGCCCGCAGGACCCGGCCGGGCCGGAGCCCGAGGACGCGCGGGGCCCGGCGCCCCCGCGCGAGTGACCGCGGCTTCCTCAGCTCACCTTCAGTTCCAGGATCCGGTCGTCGCCCTTGCCCGGTGTGCCCCGGGAGTCCGTCTCGCTCGTCACCACCCACAGCTTGTCGCCGCCCGCGGCCAGCACCGTGCGCAGCCGCCCGTACTTCCCCTCCAGGAACGCCTGCGGTTCGTGCGCGGCCTTCGCCCCGTCGAGCGGGACACGCCACAGACGCTCGCCCCGCAGCCCCGCCATCCAGATCGAGCCCTCGGCGTAGGCGATGCCGCTGGGGGAGGAGTCCTGGGTGTGCCACTGGGCGATCGGGTCGTGGTACCCGCTGCCGCCGCCCTTGCCCTCGGCGTCGGGCCAGCCGTAGTTGTCACCCGCCACGATGTCGTTCAGTTCGTCCCAGGTGTCCTGGCCGAACTCCGAGGCCCACAGCCGCTTCTCCTTGTCCCAGGCGAGGCCCTGGACATTGCGGTGGCCGTACGAGTACACGGGGGAGTCGCCGAACGGATTGCCCGGCGCGGGGTCACCGTCCGGGGTCAGCCGCAGAATCTTGCCGCCGAGCGACTTCTTGTCCTGCGCCAGCTCGGTCCGGTACGTCTCGCCCGTCCCCACGTACAGCAGGTCGTCCGGGCCGAACGCGATCCGCCCGCCGTTGTGGTTCGTGCCCTTGGGGATGCCCTTGAACACCGTGTCCGGAGCGCCCAGTTGCTCACCGGGCGGCTTCTTCTCGTCGTAGAGCATCCGCGCGATGCGGTTGTCCGACTCCGTCGTGAAGTACGCGTAGATCATGTGGTCCGATGCGTAGTCCGGCGAGAGCGCGATGCCGAGCAGACCACCCTCGCCCGCCGGGGCCACCCCGGGCACCGAGCCGAGCTCCGTCTTGTCGTCGTCCGGCCGGACACGGGTGAGGGTGCCTTCGTCGCGGGAGGAGACCAGCAGGTCCCCGTCGGGCAGCAGGGCGAGCCCCCAGGGGGACTTGAGGCCGGTGGCGGCCGTGCGGCCCACGGTGACGGAGCCCTTCGCGGGGGGTACGTCAGCCGGCTTCGGCGAAGCGGTCCTCCCGCTCGGCTCGCCCGCACCCGTCGTGGACGGCTTGTCCTTGCCCGGCTGCCCGTCGTCCCCGGACGAGCACGCCGCCGTGAACAGGAGGACGGCACAGGCGGCCACGGCCAACGCGGGCCGCACAGCGGAACGTTGCACGATCAGGTCCCTTCGACGCGACGGTTCTACCGTTCATACACCGCTCGCGCCCCGAGGTTCCCGATCTCCACCGACCGAATCCGGCCCCGCCCGCGAGAGTCCGGCCGGATCCCGCCGGTGTCAGGGCCCGTCAGTCCCAGGAGCCCTGGGCCCTCGGCAGGCTCGCGATCTCCGCCAAGTCGGTCCCGGAGAGCTTCAGTTCGGCCGCCGCCGCGTTCTCCGCCGCCCATCGCTCGTGCTTGGTCCCGGGCACCGGCACCACGTTCGGCCCCTGCGCGAGCACCCAGGCCAGCGCCACCTGCGCGGGGGACACGTCCGCGCCGAGACGGGCCGCGACCCGGCGCAGCCCCGCCACGATGGGCTGGTTCGCCGCCATCATCTCCGCGGTGAACCGGGGGTGGCGGGCCCGTACGTCGTCCGGCTCGAAACCCTGGCCCGGGGTGAGCGTGCCCGTCAGGAAACCGTTGCCCAGCGGCATCGCCGCCAGGAATCCGACGCCGCGTACCGCGCACCACGGCAGCAGAGCCCCCAGCGCCTCCGGCGACCACACCGACAACTCGGCCATCACCGAACTCACCGGGAACACCTGCTGGACCCGCTCCAGCTGCTGAATCGTTCCGGCATGCAGCCCGGCCCGGCCACCGCGGCGGGTGGCCCGCGCCCCCACCGCACAGAGCCCCAGCGAGCGCACCTTGCCGGCGCGGACCAGCTCCGCCATCGCGCCCCAGGTCTCCTCCACCGGGACCTCGGGGTCCGCCCGGTGCAGCTGGTAGAGATCGATGACGTCCGTCTGCAGGCGGCGCAGCGACGCGTCGCACGCCCGCTTCACATAGCCCGGGCGGCCGTTGGCGACAATGTGCTGCTCCCCGACGAGCAGCCCCACCTTGGTCGACACGAACGCGTCGGAGCGCCGCTCCTTCAGGGCCCGGCCGAGCAGCAGCTCGTTGGTGAACGGCCCGTACATGTCGGCGGTGTCGAGCAGGCTGCACCCCCGGTCCAACGCCGCGTGCACGGTGCGCAACGACTCCTCGCCGCGCCGCCGCGAGCCGGTGTACGCCCAGTTCATCGGCATGCAGCCGAGCCCGACCGCCCCCACCTCGAGCGCCGCCGCCCCGATCGCCTTGCGCTCCACCTGCTCGTGACCCTCCCTGTCTTTGGCCACCAACCTAACCTCTGCCCGTCGGCGGGGCTGACATAGCCTCCTGACCATGACTGGTGATATATGGCTGCCCTTCCCCGCCGACGAGATCCCCGGCCTGCCCGACGGGCTCGACTACCGCTTCTGGAACGGTGAACCGGACTTCCCCGCGGACCCGGCCGCGTGCGCGTACTACGTCGTCCCCTACATGAAGGGCGCCGACACGGCCGTACGGCCGCTGCCGCGGATGACGTCCCTCCGCGTCGTGCAGACCCTCTCCGCGGGTGTCGACCACGTCCAGGGCGGGCTCAAGTACCTGAGTCCGGGCGTGGAGTTGTGCAACGCGCGCGGGGTGCACGACGCCAGCACCGCCGAACTCGCGCTCACCCTGATCCTCGCCTCCCTGCGCGGCATCCCCGACTTCGTACGCGGACAGGAGCGCGGGGAGTGGCGCTCCGGGTTCCGCCCGGCGCTCGCCGACAAGAACGTGCTCGTCGTGGGGTACGGCGCGATCGGCTCGGCCATCGAGGACCGGCTCGTCCCCTTCGAGGTCGCGCGGGTGGCACGCGTCGCACGCTCCGCACGCACGGCGGAGCGCGGCCCCGTGCACGCCCTCACCGACCTGCCGGAGCTGCTCCCCGAAGCCGACGTCGTCGTCCTGGTCACGCCGCTCACCGAGGACACCCGCGGCCTGGTGGACGCCGACTTCCTCGCGCGGATGAAGGACGGCGCGCTCCTGGTGAACGTCAGCCGGGGGCCCGTCGTCGACACCAAAGCCCTCCTCACGGAGCTCGAGAGCGGCCGTCTCACCGCCGCCCTGGACGTCACCGACCCCGAACCGCTGCCCCGGGAACACCCGTTGTGGCAGGCTCCGGGGGTGCTCATCTCCCCGCACGTGGGCGGCCCCACCTCCGCCTTCCTGCCGCGCGCCAAGCGGCTCCTCGCCGCCCAGCTCACCCGCTTCGCGGCCGGACAGCCCCTGGACAACGTCGTGCACACCGTCAGCTGACGGACGCATCACCGGCCCCAGCCGGGTACTCGCGTACAGCGGCCCGGAGCGGCGCGCACACGCTCCGCGCCCGCCTGGATGCACCCTGTGCTTCCATCCCCGCTGGTCGTCACGGAGCGTAGAGAGACTATGTCCCTGAGTGACGAGACTGGTGTATCGTCCCGACTGGGGCAGCGCCGCTCGGTACGCGGCGCCGGGGACGAGTGACGGACTGCGAGGGGGGCGACGGGCGATGCACGGCCTATGGGTGAACGATCCGACGCGGCGGGGCCGCCGACGGCGACCCTCACACGCACCGA
Source organism: Streptomyces sp. NPDC030991 (assembly GCF_055571235.1). Classification (NCBI taxonomy): domain Bacteria; kingdom Bacillati; phylum Actinomycetota; class Actinomycetes; order Kitasatosporales; family Streptomycetaceae; genus Streptomyces; species Streptomyces sp. NPDC030991. Next base: position 275,192 of record NZ_JBVIFR010000007.1, on the reverse strand, counting down.
TGCGCGGGCGAAGTCCGGGCTGCCGCAGGAGCGGCGCGCACCGGACCGGGCCCCGCGGCGGCCGCAGAAGGCATCCGCATACCGCCCCCGGCGAGCGGGAGACCGGAGCGGCCCGACGGACCGAGGCGGCACGGTGACCGCCCAGCCGACGGAGACCACCCCACTGGGAGCCCCCCTGCACGCCAGGGCGTCGGTCCCCCCGGGCGCTTCGCGGCGCGGCACGAGCGCCGGCCCGCAGGTGGTGCTCACCCTTCTGTGCGCGACCTACGCCATGGGCTCAGCGCTCGGCTGGGGGAGCAAGGAAGTCGCCCTGTTCATGGGCGACTTCGGGCTGAGCATCGCCGCCGCCGTCGCCGCCGTCTCGAACTTCCTGTACGCGCGCACCCGGCGCAGCCGTTTTCGACCGGCCTGGCTCCTGTTCGCGCTGTCCTCCCTGATGGCGGCGCTGGGCAACGGGGTGTGGGGCTGGTACGAGGTGGTCCTGCGGGCGCCCGTGCCCACGCCGGGCCTCGCCGACGTGTTCTTCCTCTGCTTCGCGCCGCCCGCGATCATCGGCCTCCTCGTCCTGGCGAAGCGGCCCGTGAAGAAGGCCGGCTGGATCTGCCTCGGGCTCGACGCCTGGCTCATCGCCGGGTCCCTGCTCACCCTCTCCTGGAGCCTCGCGCTCGCGCACACCGCCGAGTTCGAGGGGCAGAGCGTCACCCGCACCGCGCTCTCGCTCGCCTATCCACTGCTGGACATCGCGCTGGTCAGCATGGTCCTCGCCCTGCACTTCCGGCGCTCACCCGGCAACCGCACGGCGGTCAACACCGCGATCGGCGCGCTCGCCCTGACCGTGATGTGCGACGCCCTGTTCACCTCGCCGCTGCTGCACGCCAGCTACCGCTCGGGGGAGATCCTCGACGCCGGCTGGTTCGCCGGATCGCTGCTCCTCGCCTACGCGCCGTGGGTGGGGCCCTCGTACGAGGCGGCGTACGAGGAGCGGGCCCAGGGCCCCGGCGGGCGCTACCAGGTCAGTCACACCCAGCCCATCTCCGGATCGCTGGCCGCGCTCACCCCGTACCTGGCCGCGGCCGTCTGCACGTTGGGGATCCTCTACAACGTACTGAACGGCCACAGCGTGGACCGGGTCGTGCTCTTCACGGCCTGCACCGTGGTCCTCGCCCTCGTCGTGCGCCAGGGCATCATGCTGCTCGACAACATCACGCTCACCCAGGAGCTGGCGCAGAAGGAGAACCACTTCCGCTCCCTGGTGCAGGGTTCGAGCGACGTCATCATGATCGCCGCTCCGAACGGCATCCTGCGGTACGTCAGCCCGGCCGCCGCCGGCGTCTACGGACGCGAGGCGGAGGAGCTCGTCGGGTCCGAGCTCGCCTCGATCATCCACCCCGAGGACCTCGGACGCGTGGTGCACGAGGTGCGCAGATTCCTCGCCGCGAGCCAGGTCGAGGAGCCCACCACCCGGATCGAATGCCGCTTCCGCTCCGGCACCGGGGCCTGGCTGAACGTGGAGTCCACGATCAACCGCCACCACGGCGGACTGATCCTCAACAGCAGAGACGTCACCGAACGGGTGCGCCTCCAGGCACAGTTGCAGCACAACGCCGAGCACGACCCGCTCACCGACCTGCCCAACCGGGCGCTGTTCACCAAGCGGGTCGGCCAGGCCCTGACCGGACGGCGGGCCACCGACCACGGCACCGCCGTGCTCTTCATCGACCTGGACGGCTTCAAGCAGGTCAACGACACGATCGGCCACCAGGCGGGCGACGAACTGCTCGTGCAGGCGGCAAGAAGGCTGGCCGACTCCGTGCGATCCGGAGATACCGCGGCCCGTCTCGGCGGTGACGAGTTCGCGGCGCTCATCGTCGGTGACGGAGGCCGCGACCACACCGCCAGGGAGCAGCAGATCTACGAGCTCGCCGACCGGCTCAGAATCACCCTGTCCCAGCCCTACACGATCGACGGCCACGAGAACGTACGCGTCGCCGCCTCCATCGGTGTCTCCTTCGCGGAGCCCGGCATCACGGCGGGCGAGCTGCTGCGCAACGCGGACCTGGCGATGTACCGGGCCAAGGCCGCCGGGAAGGGGCGCGTGGAGCTGTACGCGCCGCAGATGCAGGCCGACGTCGTACGCAAGGCGGAGCTGGCCACCCGGCTGCGCTCGGCGCTGCACGACGGCGAGTTCGCGCTGCTGCACCAGCCGATCGTCTCGCTCGACGACGGCCGGATCACGGCGGTCGCCGCGCAGGCGCGCTGGCGCTCGGCCCAGGGCATCCTCTTCACGCCCGGCGAGTTCCTGCGCGTGACCGACGACAGCGAGCGCACCGCGGAGCTGGGCCGCTGGATGCTGGAGAAGGCCGTCGAGCAGGCCGCGGAGCGCGGCCGCAGCGGACACGCGACCCCGGTCGCCGTGCGGATCAGCGCCCGCAGGCTCCTCGACCGCGCCATGCCGCTCGGCTCCATCGAGTCGCTGCTGACCCGGCACGGGCTGCCGTCCGGCGCGCTCGTCATCGAGCTCGCCGACAGCGACCCGCGGGTCCCCCTCGACGAGCTGGAGCGGCGTCTCACTGCGCTGCGCAGGCTCGGTGTCCGTGTCGCCCTGGACGGGTTCGGCAGCGGCTATGCGGCCATCACCGCGCTGCGCCGCCTTCCCGTGGACGTACTGAAGCTGGACAGGTCGCTGATCGAGGGCGTCGTCGAGTCGGCGCGCCTGCACAAGATCACCAGCGGGCTGCTGCGGATCGCGGGCGACCTCGGACTGGCGTCGGTGGCCGACGGGGTGGACCGGCCCGAGCAGGTGCTCGCGCTGCGGACGATGGGGTGCACCCACGGCCAGGGCATGGCGTTCTCCGGGGCGCTCGACGAGTACCGGCTGCGGCGCGCGCTGGTCCTGGGGGAGTTCCCCGTGCCGCGCGAGCAGGGCGAGCCGGTGTTCGCCGGAGCGTCCGCTCCCCGCTCACATAATGAGACTCCCGTCCCACCCACTTGACACGCCATGCGTGCCGGGGGGAGGGTCAAGGCCATGCGCACCCGAATTCTCGTACTTGGAAAGCGCGTCGGCTGAAGCTGGGACTCACTGATGTGACCATCAGAATTCCCGGCGACCGCACCCGGCGCGCTCCCCTCGCTTGCCTCACGGCACGAGGGGTTTTTTGTTGCACCGGCACAGGACGCAACCCGTAAGACCCCTGCACAACCCTCGCAAAAACCCTCAGCATCGAGAAGAGAATGCCGATGACCGAGCAGGCCACCGGGGCCCACCATCCGCAGCCGCGGCCCCGTTCCGGAGGACAGCAGTCCGCCCCCGTCGAGCACGTCACGGGTGCGAAGTCCCTCATCCGCTCGCTCGAGGAGGTCGGGGCCGACACCGTATTCGGCATCCCCGGCGGCACGATCCTTCCCGCGTACGACCCGATGATGGACTCGAGCCGGGTGCGCCACGTGCTCGTCCGTCACGAGCAGGGTGCGGGCCACGCGGCCACCGGTTACGCGCAGGCCACCGGCAAGGTCGGCGTCTGCATGGCGACGAGCGGTCCCGGTGCCACCAACCTGGTGACGCCGATCGCCGACGCGATGATGGACTCGGTGCCGCTCGTCGCGATCACCGGGCAGGTCGTCTCCAAGGCGATCGGCACGGACGCCTTCCAGGAGGCGGACATCGTCGGCATCAGCATGCCGATCACCAAGCACAACTTCCTGGTCACCAAGGCCGAGGACATCCCGAAGACGATCGCCGAGGCGTTCCACATCGCCTCGACCGGACGGCCGGGTCCGGTCCTCGTGGACATCCCGAAGGACCTGCTGCAGGCGCAGACGACGTTCGCGTGGCCGCCCCAGATCGACCTGCCCGGCTACCGCCCGGTGACCAAGCCGCACGCCAAGCAGATCCGCGAGGCCGCCAAGCTGATCACGAGCGCGAAGCGGCCCGTCCTCTACGTGGGCGGCGGCGTCCTCAAGGCGCGCGCCACCGCCGAGCTCAAGGTCCTCGCCGAGCTCACCGGAGCGCCCGTCACCACCACCCTGATGGCGCTCGGCGCGTTCCCCGACAGCCACCCGCTGCACGTGGGAATGCCGGGCATGCACGGTTCGGTCACCGCCGTCACCGCGCTGCAGAAGGCCGACCTGATCGTCGCCCTCGGCGCCCGCTTCGACGACCGCGTCACCGGCAAGCTGGACAGCTTCGCCCCGTTCGCCAAGATCGTGCACGCCGACATCGACCCGGCGGAGATCGGCAAGAACCGGGCCGCGGACGTGCCGATCGTCGGGGACGCCCGCGAGGTCATCGCCGATCTGGTGCAGGCCGTCCAGAAGGAGCACAGCGAGGGCCTCACCGGCGACTACAGCGCCTGGTGGCGGGATCTCAACCGCTGGCGCGAGACGTACCCGCTCGGCTACGACCAGCCGGCCGACGGCTCGCTCTCCCCGCAGCAGGTCATCGAGCGCATCGGGCAACTCGCCCCGGACGACACGATCTTCGCCGCGGGCGTCGGCCAGCACCAGATGTGGGCCGCGCACTTCATCCAGTACGAGAAGCCCGCCACCTGGCTGAACTCGGGCGGCGCCGGGACCATGGGGTACGCGGTGCCCGCCGCGATGGGCGCGAAGGCGGGGGCCCCGGCCCAGCCGGTCTGGGCGATCGACGGCGACGGCTGCTTCCAGATGACCAATCAGGAGCTCACGACCTGCGCCCTGAACAACATCCCGATCAAGGTCGCCATCATCAACAACGGCGCCCTCGGGATGGTCCGCCAGTGGCAGACGCTCTTCTACAACCAGCGCTACTCGAACACCGTGCTGCACGCGGGCCCGGAGGGCGACACCCCGCCCAACAAGGGTACCCGCGTCCCCGACTTCGTGAAGCTGTCCGAGGCCATGGGGTGCTACGCCATCCGCTGTGAGCGCCCCGAGGACCTCGACAAGTGCATCGAGGAGGCGAACGCGATCAACGACCGCCCGGTCGTGATCGACTTCATCGTTCACGAGGACGCCATGGTGTGGCCGATGGTCGCCGCCGGCACCTCCAACGACGAGGTCATGGCCGCGCGCGGCGTCCGCCCCGACTTCGGCGACAACGAAGACGACTGAGAGCCGTAGGGAAGAGGGAACACGCACCATGTCCACCAAGCACACGCTCTCCGTCCTGGTCGAGAACAAGCCGGGCGTGCTCGCCCGCATCACCGCCCTGTTCTCGCGCCGCGGCTTCAACATCGACTCGCTCGCCGTCGGTATCACCGAGCACCCCGACATCTCGCGCATCACCATCGTCGTGAATGTCGAGGGACTCCCGCTCGAACAGGTCACCAAGCAGCTCAACAAGCTGATCAACGTCCTGAAGATCGTCGAACTGGAGCCGGGCGCCGCCGTCCAGCGCGAGCTCGTGCTCGCCAAGGTCCGCGCCGACAACGAGACACGCTCGCAGATCGTCGAGATCGTCCAGTTGTTCCGCGCCAAGACCGTCGACGTCTCGCCCGAGGCCGTCACCATCGAGGCCACCGGCTCCAGCGACAAGCTGGAGGCGATGCTCAAGATGCTGGAACCCTTCGGCATCAAGGAGCTCGTCCAGTCCGGGACCATCGCGATCGGCCGCGGCTCGCGCTCCATCACCGACCGGAGCCTGCGGGCACTCGACCGCACAGCCTGACCCCGCGTCACCGTGGCCCCGCGGCCCGGTGCCCGCACAGTGACACCTGAAGAATTTCCCGTCCTTCTCCCGCCGTACGGTGGGAAGCAGAACCAGCAATACCGCAAACGAGGAGAACCCCAGTGGCCGAGCTGTTCTACGACGACGACGCCGATCTGTCCATCATCCAGAACCGCAAGGTCGCGGTGATCGGATACGGCAGCCAGGGCCACGCCCACGCGCTGTCCCTGCGCGACTCGGGCGTCGACGTGCGCGTCGGTCTGCACGAGGGCTCCAAGTCCAAGGCGAAGGCCGAGGAGCAGGGCCTGCGCGTGGTCACCCCCGCCGAGGCGACGGCCGAGGCCGACGTCATCATGATCCTGGTGCCGGACCCGCTCCAGGCGAAGGTCTACGAGGAGTCCATCAAGGACAACCTGAAGGACGGCGACGCGCTGTTCTTCGGCCACGGCCTCAACATCCGCTACGACTTCATCAAGCCGCCGGCCGGCGTCGACGTCTGCATGGTCGCCCCCAAGGGCCCGGGCCACCTGGTGCGCCGGCAGTACGAAGAGGGCCGCGGGGTGCCGTGTATCGCGGCGGTCGAGCAGGACGCCACCGGCAAGGCCTTCGAGCTGGCGCTGTCCTACGCGAAGGGCATCGGCGGCACCCGCGCCGGCGTCATCAAGACGACCTTCACCGAGGAGACCGAGACCGACCTCTTCGGTGAGCAGGCCGTGCTCTGCGGCGGCACCGCCGCGCTGGTCAAGGCGGGCTTCGAGACGCTGACCGAGGCCGGTTACCAGCCGGAGATCGCGTACTTCGAGTGCCTGCACGAGCTGAAGCTCATCGTGGACCTCATGTACGAGGGCGGCCTGGAGAAGATGCGCTGGTCGATCTCCGAGACCGCCGAGTGGGGCGACTACGTCACCGGCCCGCGGATCATCACGGACGCCACCAAGGCCGAGATGAAGAAGGTCCTCGCCGAGATCCAGGACGGCACCTTCGCCAAGAACTGGATGGACGAGTACCACTCGGGTCTGAAGAAGTACAACGAGTACAAGACCCAGGACGAGAACCACCTCCTGGAGACCACGGGCAAGGAGCTGCGCAAGCTCATGAGCTGGGTGGACAACGAGGAGGCGTAAGCCTCGTGACAACGGGCCGCGGCTGATGCCGCGGCCCGTTGTCCATCCCGTCCAGCCACGGACGAGTGATCCTTCCAGGGAGGCGCAAGACCACCTCCCGCGCGCCACTAGACTGCAGAACTAAATTCGCGTCGGGCCCACAGCGTCGTGCGTCTTCCACGCGGCTAGCCACCTCCACCGCTTGCGGCCGTCGGGACGGCCGTCCGCATTGGGACTTGTGAGGACTCACGTGAGCACTGCTGCCACCGGCAAACCCGTCGTACTCATCGCAGAAGAGCTGTCGCCCGCCACCGTCGACGCACTGGGCCCGGACTTCGAGATCCGCCACTGCAACGGCGGGGACCGCGCGGAACTGCTGCCGGCCATCGCCGACGTCGACGCGATCCTGATCCGCTCGGCCACCAAGGTCGACGCCGAGGCCGTCGCCGCCGCGAAGAAGCTGAAGGTCGTCGCACGAGCCGGCGTCGGCCTGGACAACGTGGACGTCTCCGCCGCCACCAAGGCCGGCGTCATGGTCGTCAACGCGCCGACCTCGAACATCGTCACCGCCGCCGAGCTGGCCTGCGGCCTCCTCATCGCCACCGCGCGCAACATCCCGCAGGGCAGCCAGGCCCTCAAGGGCGGCGAGTGGAAGCGCAGCAAGTACACGGGCGTGGAGCTCGCCGAGAAGACCCTCGGTGTCGTGGGCCTGGGCCGCATCGGCGCCCTCGTCGCCCAGCGCATGTCGGCCTTCGGCATGAAGGTCGTCGCCTACGACCCGTACGTGCAGCCCGCGCGCGCCGCGCAGATGGGTGTGAAGGTCCTCTCCCTCGACGAGCTGCTCGAGGTCTCCGACTTCATCACCGTCCACCTGCCCAAGACGCCCGAGACGATCGGCCTGATCGGCGACGAGGCGCTGCACAAGGTCAAGCCCTCGGTGCGGATCGTGAACGCCGCGCGCGGCGGGATCGTCGACGAGGAGGCGCTGTACTCGGCGCTCAAGGAGGGCCGCGTCGCCGGCGCGGGCCTGGACGTGTACGCGAAGGAGCCGTGCACGGACTCCCCGCTCTTCCAGTTCGACCAGGTCGTCTGCACCCCGCACCTCGGCGCCTCGACCGACGAGGCGCAGGAGAAGGCGGGCATCGCCGTCGCCAGGTCGGTGCGGCTCGCGCTCGCCGGTGAACTGGTGCCGGACGCGGTGAACGTGCAGGGCGGCGTCATCGCCGAGGACGTCAAGCCGGGCCTGCCGCTCGCCGAGCGCCTCGGCCGGATCTTCACCGCCCTCGCGAGCGAGGTCGCGGTCCGCCTCGACGTCGAGGTCTACGGCGAGATCACCCAGCACGACGTGAAGGTGCTCGAACTCTCCGCGCTCAAGGGCGTGTTCGAGGACGTCGTCGACGAGACGGTCTCCTACGTGAACGCCCCGCTGTTCGCGCAGGAGCGCGGCGTCGAGGTCCGGCTGACCACCAGCTCCGAGTCGCCCGACCACCGCAACGTCGTCACGGTGCGCGGCACCCTCGGCGACGGCCAGGAGGTCTCGGTCTCCGGCACGCTCGCGGGCCCCAAGCACCTCCAGAAGATCGTCGCCGTCGGCGAGTACGACGTGGACCTGGCGCTCGCCGACCACATGGTCGTCCTGCGCTACGAGGACCGTCCCGGTGTCGTCGGCACGGTGGGCCGCGTCCTCGGCGAGGCGGGCATCAACATCGGCGGCATGCAGGTCGCCCGCGCCGACGTGGGCGGCGAGGCGCTGGCCGTGCTCACCGTCGACGACTCGGTTCCGCAGAACGTGCTCACCGAGGTCGCCGCGGAGATCGGCGCGACGTCGGCGCGCTCCGTCAACCTCGTCTGAGGCCGTAGAGCCACGACCGGCTTGCACAGCGGGCGAGGGCCGGACCACCTGCGGGTGGTCCGGCCCTCACGCGTTCTCCGGCTCGATCAGGCCCTCGCGGTAGGCGATGCCCACGACCTCCGTGCGGCTTGCGGCCCCTAGCTTGGCGAGGATGTTCGAGACGTGGACGCTCGCCGTCTTGCCGCTGATGAACAACTCCTCGCCGATCTGGCGGTTGGTGCGCCCCCGGCCGAGCAGCCGCAGCACCTCGCTCTCCCGGGCGGTCAGCGCGGCGATCCGCTCCCCGGCCGCCGCCGCGTCGGTGAGCCGGCCCCGGCGCAGCAGGGCGTCCAGGGCCTCACCCAGCGGCCCGGCACCGAGCCGCTCGGCGGTGGACCGGGCCGCGCGGGCCTGTTCGGCGGCCTCCTCGCGGCGGCCGGCGGTGAGCAGGGCCTCCGCGAGCCGCCTTCGGCAGCGGGCCAGTTCGTAGGGCTCGCCGTAGCCGCACGCCGTCACGGCCCGCTCCCACGCCGCGACGGACGGGCCGGTCGCGGCCCGCTCCGCCTCGGCCTCTGCGCGGGCCAGCCACGCCTGGCCCTCGGGCCCCTGTTCGGCGCCGTCGCCGCCCTGGGCCGCTGTGGAGCGGGCCAGCTCCACCAGCTCGGCCGCGGTCCCCGCCCAGCGCCCGGCGCCGGTCGTGTCGCCGCTCTGCCGGGCCTCCTCCGCCGCGTCGGCGACGGCCGACAGGGCGAGCGCGGCGAGCCGGATCACGGCATGGGGCCGCTCGTCGCCCTGGCCGTCCGTGAGCGCCTCGACCGCGGCGCGCACCTGCCGTACGCACTCCTGGGGATCGCCGCGCAGGGCCGCCGAGTCGGTCAGTACGACGCTCGCGACGAGCGTGCCCATCCAGTCGGGGAAGCCGGCGAGCAGCGCCCGCGCCCCGGCGTCGGCCACCTCGAACTCGCCGCGGGCCAGGCCGACGTAGAGCGCGGGCGCGGTCGTGAAGCCGCCCGCGGCGGGCAGCAGGTCCGCGTCGGCGGCGGCCGCCCGCGCGCACTCGTCCCAGCGGCCCAGCGTGTAGAGCAGCAGCGACTGCAGATAGCGCAGCTCCAGGGCGTACGGGGAGGAGAGGAGGCCGGCGCGGCGGGCGCGGTCGAGTCCGTCGGCGGTCCAGGTCAGGCAGGCGTCCAGGTCGCCGGACTCGTAACAGCCGAGGGCGAGGCTGTACAGGGCGCGCATCTCGACGGGGAGGTTGCCCGCGGTGCCGGCCAGTTCGCGGGCCCGGATCAGCCGGTCCCGGCCCCGCGTCGTCCGCCGGTTCTGCGCCTCCAGGCCGATCAGCGAGATCATCAAATCGGCCTGGGCGTCGGGCAGCCGGAGCCGTTCGGCGATGTCGAGGGCCTGCCGGGCGACCCGCTCGGCGTCCTCGTCACGGCCCACGTAACGGGCGGCCATGACGTGGGTCGCCGCCGCCCACACCCAGGTGTGCGAGGGCGGGTCGGCCGGGATCAGGGCGAGCGCCTCGCTGCTGTAGGTGAACGCGGCTTCCAGGTTGTCGATCCGCATCAGGTTGCCCGCGAGGGTGTAGCGCACCCGTGCGGCGAGCTCGGAGCCGGCGTCCGAGCCGACCCGCGCGAGCGCGGAGCGGGTGAGCTGGACCGCGCGGTGCGGCTCCCCGGCGCGGGCGGCGGCGGCCGAGGCGCGCAGGGTGAGGGAGACGGTGTCGCCGCTGGCGGGGCGGGCGGACGCGTCCACCACGTCCCACAGTTCGAGCGCGGTCTCCAGATGGCGCAGCTCCTCCGCAGGGGCGCCGACGCGCTGGGCGTGCCCGGCGGCTTCGAGGGAGGCGGCCAGCGCGTCGGCCAGGTCGTGGCTCTCGCGCGAGTGATGGGCCCGCTCCGCCGCGCTCTTCTCGGAGCGGGCTTCGCCGCCGAGGAGCCGGGCGAAGAGGCCGTGCAGCCTGACCCGTTCGCCGGGGAGCAGATCCGCGTACACGGCCTCGCGGATGAGGGCGTGCCGGAACGAGTACGTCGCGTCGTCGCCGGGCAGCAGCAACTGGCGTTCGACCGCTTCGCGCAGCGCCGACTCCAGTTCCGCCTCCGGCAGTCGCACGGCGCCTCGCAGCAGGTCGTGCCCGACCCGGCGGCCCGCGACGGCCGCCGTGCGCAGGACCTGCTGGGCGGTCTCGGTCAGCTGCTCGATCCGGATGAGCAGCACGTCGCCCAGGCCGCCCAGGCCGCCGGGCATGGCGGGGGAGCCGGGCCCGTCGTCGCCGGGCAGCGCGGCGAGCAGCTCCTCGGCGTAGAAGGCGTTGCCCTCGGCGCGTTCGACGATGTGCCGGACCGTGCTGTCGGGTACGGGGCCGGTGCGCTGCGCGCGCACGATCCGGGCCACGTCGGCGTCGGCCATCGGGCGCAGTTCGAGCCGGTCGACGGAGGGCAGCCTGATCAGTTCGGCGAGCAGGGGCCGCAGGGGGTGGCGGCGGTGCAGGTCGTCCGCGCGGTACGAGGCGAGGAGCGCGAGGCGGTGGGGCGGGCCGCCGGGCGCGGGCCGCTGGAGGACGCCCCGGCTGAGCAGGAAACGGAGCAGGTCGCGGGAGGACTGGTCCGCCCAGTGGAGGTCCTCGATGATCAGGAGGAGCGGGGTCAGCGCGGCCAGGTCGGCGAGGAGCCCCGCGACCCCCTCGAAGAGCTGGAGGCGGCTGCCGGGGTCGGGCGCGGGGCCGGGTCCCGGGGCCGTGCCGATCAGGCGGTCCACCGCCGGGCGCCCGGCGAAGGCCGGGGCGAGCCGGTCGTCGGCGGCTGCCGCGCCGAGGATCTCCGTGAACGGCAGGTACGGCAGGCCCACGTCCCCAAGGTCCACGCAGTGGCCGGTCAGGACGGTCGTGCCGGTGGCACCGGCGTGTGCCGCGGCCTCCGTCAGCGTGCGGGTCTTGCCGACACCGGCGTCCCCGGCGACCAGGACGGCGCGGGGTTCGCCGGCCGCGGCCCGCTCCAGCACGCCGGTAAGCCGGGCGAGTTCGTCCGCCCGGCCGATGAACGGCGTATCGAATGTCTGTGCCACGGGCCCATCCTGGCACGCTCCGTCGAACGCGCCGGGGGTTCCGGGCCTCGGGGTGAGCGGGGCCCGGAGCGAGCGGGGCTCGGCGGATTGGCGGACCGAGGGCCCGGCGGATCGGGGACCTGGCGGACCGAGAGTTCGGCGGATCGGGGGCACAGCGGCCCTGGGCACAGCGGTCCCGGGCACAGCGGCCCCGGGCACAGCGGATCGGCGGCCCGGCGGACCGGGGGACCGGGGGCCCGGAGCGAGCGGGGCTCGGCGGATTGGCGGACCAAGGGCACGGCGGCCCAAGGGCCCGGCGTCAGACCGTCGCCCGCGCGACCGGCACCGCGCCGGGGGCGCCCGGCCCGGAGGTCTCGGGCCCGGAGGTCTCCAGCCCGGTGGTCTCCGGCTCGGGGCCCGCTTCCGACGCGGGGCCACGCACCGCCGCCTTGCCGAGGGCCAGTACGGAGAGGACCGCGGCGGCCAGCAGCAGGAGCGCCCCGGTGATCGCCGCCGCCCGCATGCCGTGGGTGAAGGCATCCCGCGCGGCGGCGGTCAGGGCGCGGCCCGCGTCGCTCGGCAGCCGGCCCGCGACCGCCAGAGCGCCGCCGAGCGTCTCGTGGGCCGCCGCGGGTGCGCCCGCCGGGACGTCGTGGCGGTAGACAGCCGTGCCGATGGAGCCGAGGACGGCCATGCCGAGGGCGCCGCCGAACTCGGCGCCCGTCTCCAGCAGGGACGCCGCGGAGCCCGAGTGGGAGACCGGGACGGTCCCGAGCGCCAGGTCCATCAGCTGGGACATCACGGTGACGATCCCGGCGGCGAGGACACCGGCGCCGGCCAGGACGAGCCACAGCGAACTGGTACCGGCGAAGGCCAGCAGGGCGTATCCGCAGGCGCCGACGGTGAAGCCGCCGCCGACGACATGGGCGCGGTGCACGCCCCGGGCGACGAGGCGCGCGGCGACGGGCGCCGCCACCCCGACCAGGACCGTGGGGAGCAGCGACCAGAGCGCGGCCGCCATGGAGCTCTTGCCGAGCACGGACTGGAGGTACTGCGTGGTGAAGAACGCCGAGCCCATCATCCCGAAGGAGGAGACGAGGTTCAGAACGACGGCGGGGGCGAACCCGCGGCCGCGGAACAGCTGGGGGGAGATCAGCGGCGACCCGCTGGTGCGCTGCCGGTGCACGAAGAGGGCGGCGAAGAGCAGTCCCACGGTGATCGAGACGACGTACCGCACGTTCCAGCCCTCGGACGGGATCTCCTTGATGCCGTAGATGACGGGTAGTACGGCCGCCATCGACAGCGGCACGCTCAGCAGGTCGAAGCGGCCGGGCTCGGGGTTCCTGGACTCCGGCAGCAGGACCGGGCCGAGGGCCAGGAGCAGCGCCATCGCGGGCAGGTTGACGAGGAAGACCGAGCCCCACCAGAAGTGCTCGACGAGGACGCCGCTCATCACCGAGCCGAGGGCGATGCCGCCGGTCATGACGGCCGACCAGAGACCGATCGCCTTCGCGCGCTGGCCGGGGTCGGTGAACATCGTGCGGACGATGCCCATGGTGGACGGCATGAGGGTGGCGCCGCCGATCCCGAGGAGCGCGCGGGCGGCGATGAGGGTCTCGGCGCTGTCGGCGTAGGCGGCCAGGGCGGAGGCGGCACCGAAGGCGGCGGCGCCGATCAGCAGCAGCTTGCGGCGCCCGATGCGGTCGCCGAGCGACCCCATGGTCATCAGCAGGCCGGCGAGCACGAACGCGTAGATGTCGAAGATCCACAGCTGCTGGGTGCCGGTCGGCGCCAGGTCCGCGTTGATCGCCGGGATGGCGAAGTAGAGGACCGAGACGTCCATGGAGACCAGGAGCAGCGGCAGCATCAGGACGCCCAGAGCGGTCCATTCGCGGCGCCCCGCAAGGGAGTTGGGGTTCGGGGCGGTGCCCGTCGGATTCGTCATGCCAGGGAATGTACGGCCGTCTTAAACGCTTGTCTAGTACGAGCGTTTAAGACGTGCGTCTGAATCCTCGGTAGGGTGGCGGCATGGGACATCGCGAGGATCTGCTCGAAGGCGCCAAGCGCTGCCTTCTGGAGAAGGGGTTCGTGCGCACGACGGCGCGCGACATCGTCAGGGAGTCGGGGACGAATCTGGCGTCCATCGGCTACCACTACGGTTCGAAGGACGCGTTGCTCGCGCAGGCGTACGTGGCCCTCGCCGAGGGTGCTTCGCAGGAGTGGGGCGAGCCGCGTGAACTGCCAGGTGCCCCGGGCTCGTTGGAGCGTTTCCGGGCCGTCATGGCGGGGCTCACCGACAGCCTCGGCAAGCCCGGCTCCATCTGGCACCTGTCCATCGAGCTCGTGACGATGGGGGACAAGCTCCCGGTCGTGCGCGCGGATCTGGCGGCGGCCCAGCGCGAGGCGGGCCGCGGCTTCATCGGCATGATCATGGGGGGCGAGGAGCCGCCCGCCGACGACCCGAGCGTGGACACCCTCGGCAAGTTCTTCTCGGTGCTGGTGCTCGGACTGATCGCCCAGCACACCTTCGACCCGGAGTTCTCCCCGAGCGCCGATCAACTCACCGAGGGCCTGCGGCAGTTGCTGTCCACCGCCGCGGCGGGCTGACCGCGGGCCGGACCTGACCGACGAACCCCTCCTCCCGCAGCCACCGGCCGGGGGCCCCGGAGCGCGCACCTGACGCCGCGGGACCCGCCCTTCGGGCGGGCGACGGGCAGGCGACGACACGCACTAGAGCCGCGACGCCTTGAGCCCCATGTGCAGCAGCAGCCGGTCCTCGCCCTCGTCCAGGTCGAGGCCGGTGAGCTGCTCGACGCGCGAGAGCCGGTAGTAGAGCGTCTGGCGGTGGATGCCGAGCGCCGCCGCCGTACGGCCCGCCTGGCCCGCGCAGTCGAGGAACACCTCGGCGGTGCGCGCCAGTTCACGGTGGGCGGGCGCGAGCAGCGGGGCCACCACCGGATCGTGGGCGGCCTCCGCGGGCAGCGCGGTGAGCAGCCGGTACGGGCCGATCGCCGACCACTGGGTGTCGGGGCCGAGCCGTGGATCGGCCAGCGCCGCGCGGGCCGCCGCCGTCGCCTCCTGCCAGGCCGTGGCCAGCTCGGCGAGGTCCGTGCGGGGCGCGCCGATGCCCGCCGCCGGGCCGCTGCCCGCCCGCGCCCGCAGTTTCGCCGCCGCCGTGAGCGCCGGGGCCACCACCTCGGGCGAACGGAGCCGGACCAGCAGCGCCAGGCACTGGCCGGTCGCCCCCCACGGCACCGTGCAGAGCGCGTCCGCCCCCGGGAGCGTACGGACGGCGGGGGCGTCCTGCGGATCGGCCGACGGCCAGGGCGCGACGCACACCACCGCGTGCGGTCCCTCCGCGCGGCCGCCGAGCGCCGTGCGCAGCGCGGCCACCGCCATGTCCCGCTGCCAGCCGCGCTCGGCCGTCAGGACCGAGTGGAACTCGCGGGTCAGATCGGCGCCCGCCTGCGCCTCGTCCGCCAGCTGCGCCCCGATCCGGCCTGCCACCTCCATCGCCGCGTCCAGCTGCTCCGGCGTGGGCCCCGGATCGTCGTCGAGCAGCCATACGTAGCCGAGGACGATGGACCGGTGCCGTACGGGGAGGCAGATGCGGCCGCGGTAGACGCCGGCCTCCGGAGTCGCCGGGATCCGCACCGGCTCCGTCGCCCGGGTGATGCCGAACCCCTCGAACCAGGTACGGACGGCCGCCGTGGAGCCGCGCGTCAGGATCGACCGGGTGCGGACCGGGTCGAGGGCCGAGGCGTCGAAGTCGTTGTCGGCGTCCGCGTCGCTGAGCTGCGCTCCGAAGGCGATCAGCCGGAAGTCGCGGTTCTCCAGGGTCGCGGGGGCGCCGAGGAGTGCCGAGATCTCGTCGACCAGTTCCTGGTAGTCGCCTTTCACCCCGCCATTCTCCCGCACCTCACGCCTTTCCTCATACAGATGTCTGAGGTGGCGGCCACGGATGCGTGACGTCTGTCGATGGCACAGGATCGGAGGGATCCCTAGATTTCACGGTGGTTCCCCGTGCCGTTCCCGCTCCGCGCGGGTCCGGCCTCTCCGCAACTCTTGCTCCATGGAGGTGCCCCGTGCTGGCTCCCCTGATCCTCGCCGCGTCGCGCAGTGACAAGATGCGCTCCTTCGTGTCGGCGGCGCCGGGCACCAAGCAGGTCGTCGACCGGTTCATCGCCGGTGAGACCGTCGACCAGGTCGTGCCGGTCATCGAGGACGCCAGCGCCAAGGGCCTCGAAGTCACCCTCGACGTCGTCGGTGAGGACATCACCACCGTCGAGCAGTCGCACGCCGCCCGCGACGCCTACCTGGAGCTGATCGGCCGCCTCAAGGAGCTGGGCCTGGGCGCCCGGGCCGAGATGTCCGTGAAGCTGTCGATGTTCGGCCAGGCCCTTCCCGGCGGTCACGAGCTGGCCCTCGCCAACGTGCGGCCCGTCGTCGAGGCCGCCGCCGAGATCGGCACCACGGTCACCCTGGACGCCGAGGACCACACGACCCTCGACTCGATGTTCGCCATCCACGAGGAGCTGCGGAAGGACTTCCCGCAGACCGGCTGCGTCATCCAGGCCTACCTCTTCCGCACCGAGGCCGACGCCCGCCGCCTCGCCGCCGCCGGCAGCCGCGTACGCATCGTGAAGGGCGCGTACAAGGAGCCCGCCGAGGTCGCGTACCAGGACAAGGCCGAGACCGACAAGGCGTACGTGCGGATCATGCGCATCCTCATGGAGGGCTCCGGATACCCGATGATCGGGTCCCACGACCCGCGTCTCATCTCCATCGCGCAGGAGCTCGCCAGGACGGCCGGCCGCAAGCTGGACGAGTACGAGTTCCAGATGCTGTACGGCATCCGCAGCGACGAGCACCTGCGGCTCGCCGCCGAAGGGCACCGGATGCGGGTGTACACCGCGTACGGCACCGACTGGTACGGGTACTTCATGCGCCGCCTCGCGGAGAAGCCGGCCAACCTGCTCTTCTTCGCCCGCTCGATCCTCACCAAGGGCTGAGCCGCCCCCGACAAGGGCCCCCACACTTCCCGCAACTCCCCGACCCCCCGAAGGAGATACGGACCCATGACGCTGGACGCCGTGACCCGAGTCCCCGCCCCGGTCAACGAGCCGGTGCACGGCTACGCCCCCGGTTCGCCGGAGCGTGTCCGCCTGGAGGCCAAGCTCAAGGAGCTGGCCGAGAACCCGATCGAGCTGCCCTGCACCATCGGCGGCGTCCGTCGGATGGGCGGCGGCGAGCGCTTCGACGTCGTGCAGCCGCACCACCACAAGGCCGTCATCGGCACGTACGCCAACGCCACGACGCAGGACGCCCAGGACGCGGTCGACGCCGCCCTGGCCGCCGCCCCGGCCTGGCGCGCGATGGCCTTCGACGACCGCGCCGCGATCATCCTGCGCGCCGCCGAGCTGCTCTCCACCACGTGGCGCGAGACGCTGGCCGCCTCCACGATGCTGGGCCAGTCGAAGACCGCGCAGCAGGCCGAGATCGACACCCCCTGTGAGCTCGTCGACTTCTGGCGCTTCAACGTCCACTACGCCCGCAACCTGCTCGCCGAGCAGCCGCCGGCCAACTCCACCGGCGTGTGGAACCGCATGGACCACCGCCCGCTGGAGGGCTTCGTCTACGCGATCACGCCGTTCAACTTCACGGCCATCGCGGGCAACCTGCCCACCGCCCCGGCGCTCATGGGCAACGTCGTCGTGTGGAAGCCGTCCCCGACGCAGACGCACGCCGCCGTGCTGCTCCTCCAGCTCCTGGAGGAGGCCGGTCTCCCCAAGGGCGTCATCAACCTGGTGACCGGCGACGGCCTGGCCGTCTCCGAGGTGGCCCTGAACCACCGCGACCTCGCCGGCATCCACTTCACCGGCTCGACCAAGACCTTCCAGCACCTGTGGAAGACGGTCGGCAACAACATCGAGAAGTACCGCACCTACCCGCGGCTCGTCGGCGAGACCGGCGGCAAGGACTTCGTCGTCGCCCACCCGAGCGCCGACCGCGCCGTCCTGAAGACCGCGCTGACCCGCGGCTCCTTCGAGTACCAGGGGCAGAAGTGCTCCGCCTCCTCGCGTGCGTACATCCCGGCGTCGATCTGGAACGACGGCTTCAAGGAGGAGTTCGCGGCCGAGGTCGACGGCATCAAGATGGGTGACGTCACCGACTTCTCGAACTTCATCGGCGCCGTCATCGACGAGCGGTCCTTCGCCAAGAACAAGGCCGCCATCGACCGTGCCAAGGGCGACGACACCTGCACGATCGTCGCGGGCGGCACGTACGACGACTCGACCGGTTACTTCGTGCGCCCGACCGTCATCGAGTGCACCGACCCGGCCAACGAGGTCTTCACGACGGAGTACTTCGGCCCGATCCTCGCCGTGCACGTGTACGACGACAGCTCGGACGGCCAGTACGACGCCATGCTGGAGCAGATGGAGTCGGCCTCCGACTACGCGCTCACCGGCGCGGTCATCGCCAACGACCGCGCCGCCGCCGCGCACACGATGGAGAAGCTCCGCTACGCCGCGGGCAACTTCTACATCAACGACAAGTCGACCGGCGCCGTCGTCGGCCAGCAGCCCTTCGGCGGCGGCCGCGCCTCCGGCACCAACGACAAGGCCGGTGCCCCGCAGAACCTGATGCGCTGGACGCTGACCCGCGCCATCAAGGAGACGCTGGTCCCGCCGACCGAGTACACGTACCCGCACATGGGCTGACCTCCGCCCCCGGTGGGCCCCGCCCACCCGCACGACTCCGCCCTCGGCCAGGGCCCCACCCCGGCCGAGGGCGGTGCTGTTCCCTGCGCTCGCCGCGCGCCCCTCGACCCGGGTCAGGAGGGGCGCGGTCGTGCAGTCCGTCTCAGATAGTAGGAAGTCCGAGTAATTGTGGAGACAGGAGCGGCGTCCTGTCCTAGCTTTGTAGAAGCCGAACGAATCGCTTACCTGGCGAATGGCGGCCGCGAGCCGGAGCACCTGGCAGGCAACCCCTGCAGCTCCTGGTTCCCCGCCCCTTCCGGCCCTCGAAATCCCCGTGATCTCAAGGAGTCGATCCGTCATGGCCACTGCGACGCCCGTACGCCGCCGAATCCGTCACGTCTCCCCGTCGAGCGAAGCCGACCGGCAGACCGCCAAGATCGCCGCCGCCGCCCTCCAGCGCGCACTGGACCGCAGGGACAACGGCGGCGAGACCGGTCACTGAGAGCCCGGTCACCGAGAGCCGACACCGTCAGGCGCGGGTGCGCGCCGTGCCGTTCTCCGCCTGCGCCTGAGCAGGGAGAACCCGCGGCGGCGCACCCGTGACGTCCGGTCCCGATCCGCCGGCTCGGGCCGTCCGTATTCTGGACATGACGTGTCATCCCATGGGACAGCGAGTACCGTGCGGGACATGTCTCGCAGCATCAATCTCGCAGTGATCCCCGGTGACGGCATCGGCCAGGAGGTCGTGGCCCAGGGTCTGAAGGTCCTCTCCGCCGTGCTTCCGCAGGATGTGAAGCTGGAGACCGAGGAGTTCGACTTCGGCGCCAAGCGGTACCGCGCGACCGGTGAGACGCTCACCGACGCCGACCTCGACGCCCTCAAGAAGCACGACGCCATCCTGCTCGGCGCCATCGGCGACCCGAGCGTGCCGTCCGGCGTCCTGGAGCGCGGCTTCCTGCTCAAGCTCCGCTTCGCCTTCGACCACCACGTGAACCTGCGGCCGAGCAAGCTGCTCCCCGGTGTCGCGACGCCGCTCGCCGGCCAGCCCGCGATCGACTTCGTCGTCGTCCGCGAGGGCACCGAGGGCCCGTACACGGGCAACGGCGGCACGATCCGCAAGGGCACCGAGCACGAGGTCGCCACCGAGGTCTCCGTCAACACCGCCTTCGGTGTCGAGCGCGTGGTCCGCGACGCCTTCGCCCGCGCCCAGGCCCGCCCCCGCAAGAAGCTCACGCTGGTCCACAAGAACAACGTGCTGACCTTCGCCGGACACCTGTGGACGAACGTCTTCAACAAGGTGGCGCAGGAGTTCCCCGAGGTCACCACCGACTACATCCACGTCGACGCTGCGACGATCTTCCTCGTCACCGATCCGGCCCGCTTCGACGTGATCGTCACCGACAACCTCTTCGGGGACATCATCACCGACCTCGCCGCGGCCGTCTCCGGCGGCATCGGCGTCGCGGCCTCGGGGAACATCAACCCGAGCCGCGAGTTCCCCTCGATGTTCGAGCCCGTGCACGGCTCGGCCCCGGACATCGCGGGCCAGGGCAAGGCCGACCCCACGGCCACCGTCCTGTCCGTCGCGCTGCTCCTGCGCCACCTCGGCTACGAGACCGAGGCCGCGCGCATCGAGACGGCCGTCTCCGCCGACCTCGGCGAGCGCGGCAGCGGCGTGCCCGCCGTCCGCTCCACCGAGGAGATCGGCGACGCGCTCGCCGGCCGAGTAGCCGGCTGATCCCGGCGCACCTCTCTCCACCGCAGAAGCCGCCGGGACGCAGTACGCACCCGGCGGCTTCTCGCACGCGGTCCCGGGTGTCACCATCAACCCTGGGCCGCACACGCCACAGCACCCACTGAGCCCGTTTCGAGCACACCTCCCCACGCGCGATAATCGAACGTGGGCCGCGATGTACGTAGGGAAGCTCGGACGTCCTAGTACCAGGAGTGCAGGCGTGAGCGCGGTCCGTCACAACCAACGGTGAAGGACACGCAACCATGACGACGCCCACGATCGAGCTCAAGCCCACTTCGACCCCGCTGTCCGCCGCGGAGCGCGAGGCGATCCTGGCCAACCCGGGATTCGGCCGCCACTTCACCGATCACATGGTGACGGTCCGCTGGACCGAGGGCCGCGGCTGGCACGACGGACAGCTCGTGCCCTACGGCCCGCTCTCCCTCGACCCGGCGACCAACGTCCTGCACTACGCGCAGGAGATCTTCGAGGGCCTCAAGGCCTACCGCCAGCCCGACGGCACCGTGGCCACCTTCCGCCCGGACATGAACGCCAAGCGTTTCCAGCACTCGGCCTGGCGCCTGGGCATGCCGGAGCTGCCGGTCGAGACGTTCATCGAGGCCTGTGACCTGCTCGTCCAGCAGGACCGGGACTGGGTCCCGGCACACGGTGGTGAGGAATCCCTCTACCTGCGCCCCTTCATGATCGCCACCGAGGTCGGCCTCGGCGTGAAGCCCGCGAACGAGTACCTCTTCATCGTCATCGCCTCGCCGGCCGGCGCGTACTTCCCCGGCGGCGTGAAGCCCGTCTCCATCTGGCTCTCCGAGGACCGCGTGCGCGCCGTCCCCGGCGGCGTCGGCGACGCCAAGACCGGCGGCAACTACGCGGCCTCGCTGCTCGCGCAGGCCGAGGCCGCCGCGAAGGGCTGCGACCAGGTCGCCTACCTCGACGCCGTCGAGCACAAGTGGGTCGAGGAACTGGGCGGCATGAACCTGTACTTCGTGTACGGGGACCGGATCATCACGCCCACCCTCACGGGTTCGCTGCTCGCCGGCGTCACCCGCGACTCGCTCCTCTCGGTCGCCGAGGACCTCGGCTACAAGTCGGAGGAGTCCCGGGTCTCCATCGAGCAGTGGCAGGCCGACTCCGCCTCCGGTGAGCTCACCGAGGTCTTCGCCTGCGGCACGGCCGCCGTCATCACCCCGGTCGGCACGGTCAAGCGGGCGGGCGGCGAGTGGCAGCAGTCCGGTGGCGAGGCCGGCGAGGTCACGATGAAGCTGCGCAACGCGCTCCTGGACATCCAGCGCGGCACGGCGAAGGACCCGCACGGCTGGATGCACAAGCTGGGCTGAACGCCGCTCACGCCTGCGCTTCGGCGTCGAAGCCCGCGAACATGTCGAGCAGTCTCCGCTGCGCGTCCGGGCCGAACATCAGCGTGAGGTTGGCCGCGGAGCCGGCCGCCGTCTCCGCGGCGCGCGGGAAGAGTTCCTTCTCGTACGAGGCGAGCGCGGCCTCCCGGTCACCCGGGTGCTCGACGATCGCGCGGGCCAGCTCGGCGCCGTCGAACATGGCGAGGTTCGCGCCCTCCCCGGCGAACGGCGACATCAGGTGCGCCGCGTCGCCGAGCAGGGTGACGCCCGGCACCCGGTCCCACTCGGCGCCGACGGGCAGCGCGTGGATCGAGCGCGGCGCCGGCGCTCCCGCGGCGTCCGCGATCAGCGCGCGCAGCCGCTCGTCCCAGCCGTCGAAGAGGGCGAGGACGGCGGCGCGCGCGGCCTCGGCGTCGGTGAAGTCGATCGTGCCGAGCCACTCCTCGGGGGCGCGGACCGCGACGTAGGTGTGGATGCGGCCGTCGCTCTCGCGGTGGGTCAGCAGGCCCTTGCCGTCGCCGAGGGTGAAGCTGCTGCCGCCGCCGGTGAACGCGGCGAGCTCCTCGAACCGCGCGGTGCCCGGCAGCACGTCGGTCTCGACGAACGAGATGCCGGTGTACGCGGGCCGGGCGTCGCTGAGCAGCGGGCGCACCCGGGACCAGGCACCGTCGGCGCCGATCAGCAGGTCGGTGGTGAACCGGCTCCCGTCGGCGAGGGTGACCAGATGGCGGCCGGGGACGTCGGTGGGCTCGGCCCCGGTGACCTTCGCGCCCCAGCGGATCGTGCCCTCGGGCAGCGAGTCGAGCAGGATGCGGCGCAGGTCGGCCCGGTTGACCTCGGGGCGCCCGCCGCCGCCGTCGTCCGCGTCGTGCCGGCGCAGTGTGCCGTCCGGGTCGATGACGCGGGTCTCCTCGCCGCCGGTCAGGACGATCGCGCGGAACTCCTCGTACAGCCCGGCCGCGCGCAGGGCCGCCTGGGCGGTCTCCTCGTGCAGGTCGAGCATGCCGCCCTGGGCTCGGGCGTCGGCCGAGGCGTCCAGGTCGAACAGGGCGCAGTCCACGCCGTGGACGTGCAGGACGCGGGCGAGCGTCAGCCCGCCGAGCCCGGCCCCGATCACGGCGATGGGGTGGTGGGGCGTGTGGTGGTGGGTGGCGGTGTTCATGGTGGCCTCCTCGGTCGGTGGCACTCGGTGCTTGATGCGCCGTGCCTGATGCGTGCCGTGCCTGATGTGGCTTCTCCATCACAGTAACGAACATGTTCGTAACGAACAAGTTCGTTCGAGGGTGCGATGCGCCCGGATCCGGTCGATGGCCGATGTCGGGGGGCGGTCGGTGACGGGGTCGGTCGGCGACGGGGCCGGCCGGTGACGGGGTCAGTCGGTGACGGCCGGCTCCGGCGAGGCCACGATGCCTGCGATCAGCGCGGCGAAGCCCCAGTCCAGCCGGGCCGGCGGCGCGCCCGCGAGGAGGGTCCGGGAGAGCCGGGTGAGCTGCGGGTGCCGGGCGGCGGAGGCCGTGGCGAGCGCGGCGACCGTGGCGTCCATGTGCTCCGCGTCGGCCCCCGCGTGCTCGGCGGCGGTGGCTGTCGCGCACATCAGGAGCAGGTCCACGCCCCAGGCGGCCCGCGCGTCGGGCACGCCGCCCGCGATCAGCAGCGACAGGACCGCCTCCACCAGGTCCAGGTAGTGCTCGCCCTCGGGGCGCACGGTCAGCGCGGACCGGGCCAGCGACGGATGGCGGAACAGCATCTCCAGGTACGAGGTGAGCAGCGCCTTCAGCCGGTCCTGCCAGGGCGTCGAGGTGTCCCGGGCCGAGGTGAGGTCCACCTCGGCGAGGAGCGCGTCGAGGACCGCCGCGTGCAGCTCGTCGGTGTTGCGGACGTACACGTACAGCGAGGCGGGGCCGGTGTCGAGCTCGCGGGCGAGACGGCGCATGGTCACCTTGCCGAGCCCCTCGGTGTGCAGGACGCGCACGGCGGCGGCGACGATGCCGTCCCTGCTCAGGGCGGGTTTCGCGGGCCGCTCGCGGCGGCTGCGGGGGGAGCGGCTCGGGGTGTTGTTCGGGTCGTCGCTGTTCACGGGCTTACGGTAGCGCCAGCCATCGGGGACGCGTTTGTTAGAGCAGTGCTCAATACGTAGAAAGCTCAGACCATTGGCCGTGACTTCCCTCCTGACTCCTCGCCCTTTAGAGTGGCGTTCAAATCACGAGGAGGTGTGCGGGTGTGCGACTGACCCCGACGGAGCGCGACCGGCTGCTGCTGTTCGGCGCGGCCGAGCTGGCCCGGTCCCGCAGGGCGCGCGGGCTGCGGCTCAACGTGCCCGAGGCGACGGCCCTGATAGCGGACACCGTCTGCGAAGCGGCCAGGGACGGACGGCGGCTCGCCGAGGCGATCGAGGCGGCCCGCTCCGCGCTCGGCCCCGACGACGTGCTGCCCGGAGTCGCCGACGTGGTCACCGAGGTGCACGTGGAGGCCGTCTTCGACGACGGATCGCGGCTCGCCGTCGTGACCGACCCGATCGGGGGCGGCCTGGGCGACCACGCCCCCGGGGCGCTGCTCCCCGGCCCCGAGCACGCCGAGGAGACGCCGCACGTGACGCTCACCGTCACCAACACCGCGACCGTGCCCATCTCCGTGACCTCCCACTTCCACTTCTTCGAGGCCAATCCGCGCCTCGACTTCCGCCGCGCCGACGCCTACGGGATGCGGCTCGCGGTGCCCGCCGGATCCTCCGTGCGGTTCGGGCCGGGAGAGACGCACGACGTGGGGCTCGTGCCGATCGGCGGGGCCCGGGTCGCGATCGGCTTCGCCGGGCTCGTGGACGGACCGCTGGACGCCCCCGGCGCCCGCGAAGAAGCCCTGCGCCGCGCCGCCGCCTGCGGCTACATGGGCGTTCACGACGAGGAGGCAGGCCGATGAGCCGTCCCGGAGGGCACCCCGCCGAGGCCCGCCGCCTCACCCCGCGGGAGTACGCGAGCACGCACGGCCCGCGCGCCGGCGACCGGCTCCGGCTCGGTGACTCGGGGCTCACCATCGAGGTGGAGTCCGACTCGCAGGCGTACGGCGACGAGTTCCTGGCCGGGTTCGGGAAGACCGCGCGCGACGGGCTGCACCTGAAGGCGGCCGCCGTCCGCGACACCTGCGACGTCGTCATCAGCAACGTCGTGGTCATCGACGCCGCGCTCGGCATCCGCAAGGTGTCCATCGGCATCCGCGAGGGCCGCATCCACGCGATCGGCCGCGCCGGGAACCCCGACACGCTCGACGGCGTGGACGTCGTCGTCGGGACGGGCACCTCGATCGTCTCCGGCGAGGGGCTCATCGCCACCGCCGGGGCCGTCGACACCCACGTCCACCTGCTGTCGCCGCGCATCATGGAAGCCTCGCTCGCCTCCGGGGTCACCACGGTCATCGGGCAGGAGTTCGGCCCGGTCTGGGGCGTCGGGGTCAACTCGCCCTGGGCGCTCAGGCACGCCTTCTCCGCCTTCGACGCCTGGCCCGTCAACATCGGCTTCCTGGGTCGGGGCTCCTCCTCCCACCAGGCCCCCCTGGTGGAGGCGCTCGCCGAGGGCGGCGCCTGCGGGTTCAAGGTCCACGAGGACATGGGCGCGCACACCCGCGCCCTGGACACCGCGCTGCGCGTCGCCGAGGAGCACGACGTCCAGGTCGCCCTGCACAGCGACGGACTGAACGAATGCCTGTCGGTGGAGGACACCCTGAAGGTCCTGGAGGGGCGGACCATCCACGCCTTCCACATCGAGGGCTGCGGCGGCGGTCATGTGCCGAACGTGCTGAAGATGGCGGGGGTCCCGAACGTCATCGGCTCCTCCACCAACCCCACCCTGCCCTTCGGCCGGGACGCCGTCGCCGAGCACTACGGCATGATCGTCTCCGTCCACGACCTCAAGACCGACCTGCCCGGCGACGCGGCCATGGCCCGCGACCGGATCCGCGCCGGGACGATGGGCGCCGAGGACGTCCTGCACGACCTGGGTGCCATCGGCATCACCTCCTCCGACGCGCAGGGCATGGGGCGGGCCGGCGAGACCGTGCGCCGCACCTTCGCGATGGCCGGGAAGATGAAGGCCGAGCTCGGTGACCCCGGCGTCGGGCACGACAACGAGCGCGTCCTGCGCTACATGGCCAAGCTCACGATCAACCCCGCCATCGCCCACGGCCTCGCCCACGAGATCGGGTCGATCGAGCCCGGCAAGATGGCCGACATCGTGCTGTGGCGCCCCGAGTTCTTCGGCGCGAAACCGCAGTTGGTCCTCAAGTCCGGGTTCCCCGCGTACGGAGTCGTCGGCGACCCGAACGCGGCCACCGACACCTGCGAACCCCTCGTCCTCGGACCGCAGTTCGGGGCGTACGGGGCGACCGCCGCCGAGCTGTCGGTCGCCTTCGTCGCGCAGGCCGCCGTCGACCAGGGCAACGACGGGATGCCCACGCGCCGGCGCCGCGTCGCCGTGCGCGGCACCCGTGGCATCGGCCCCGCCGATCTGCGCCTCAACTCCCGTACCGGCGCGGTCGACGTGGACCAGCGCACCGGCCTGGTCACCCTCGACGGCGAACCGCTGCGCTCCGAGCCCGCCGAGTCCGTCTCCCTCAACCGTCTCTACTTCCTCTGAGGTCCCCGCGATGACGACGCCGCACCGCACGCCGTACTTCATGCCGCCCGAGTGGGCCCCGCACCAGCGCACCTGGATGGCGTGGCCAGGGCCCAACCCCACCTTCACCGACGAACGGGAGCTGGCCGAGGCCCGCACTGCCTGGGCCGCCGTCGCCCGCGCCGTACGCCGGTACGAGCCGCTCACGATGGTCGTCGGCACGGGGCAGCTCGACTCCGCGCGCGAACTCGCCGCCGACGGGATCGACCTGGTCGAGCGGGACCTCGACGACGCCTGGATGCGGGACATCGGCCCCACCTTCGTCAAGGACCGAACGAGCGGTGAACTGGCCGCCGTGGACTGGACGTTCAACGGCTGGGGCGCCCAGGACTGGGCCCGCTGGGAGCACGACTCGAAGATCGCCCGGCACATCGCCGACCTCACCGGCGTGCCCGTGCACTCCTCGCCCCTGGTCAACGAGGGCGGCGGCATCCACGTCGACGGCGAGGGCACGGTCCTGCTGACCGAGACGGTGCAGCTCGACCCGGACCGCAACAAGGGCTGGACCAAGGAGCAGGTGGAGGCCGAGATCCATGCCCGGATCGGCACGTCGAAGGCGATCTGGCTGCCCCGCGGACTGACCGGCGACTACGGCGAGTTCGGCACGCGCGGGCACGTCGACATCGTGGCCGCTTTCGCCGCGCCCGGCGTGGTCCTGGTGCACTCCCAGCGCGACCCGGCACACCCGGACTTCGAGGTGAGCCGCGAGATCACCGGCCTGCTCTCCGGGAGCACCGACGCACAGGGCCGCCCCCTGGAGATCGTCGAGGTGCCCGCGCCGACCGTGCTCGCGGACGACGAGGGCTGGCTCGACCACTCGTATATCAACCACTACCTCTGCAACGACGGCGTCGTCCTGTGCGCCTTCGACGACCCGCGCGACGAGGAGGCCGCGGCGCTCTTCCGCCGCCTGTTCCCGTCCCGGACGGTCACCCTCGTCGACGCCCGGACGATCTTCGCGGGCGGCGGCGGCATCCACTGCATC
The DNA here is from genome assembly GCF_055571235.1 of Streptomyces sp. NPDC030991. Lineage (NCBI taxonomy): Bacteria > Bacillati > Actinomycetota > Actinomycetes > Kitasatosporales > Streptomycetaceae > Streptomyces > Streptomyces sp. NPDC030991. The sequence goes on along the minus strand of NZ_JBVIFR010000007.1, from coordinate 248,114 downwards.
ACCCAGCAGCAGCCCGTGGCAGGGTTCTGACGTGACCCGTCGACACAGCCGCACCCCCGCCCCGCCCCTGGACAGCGTGCTGGCCGCGACCATGGCGATGATCGCCGAGCACGGCCTTGACCGGCTCACCATGGCCGCCCTCGGCCGCGAGGTCGGCATGAGCAGCGGGCACCTCGCCTACCACTTCGGGTCCAAGGACGAGCTGCTGCTGCGGACCCTCGAGTGGAGCGAGGGCCGGCTCGGCGAGGAGCGGCGGAGGTTGCTCGCGCCCGGCGGAAGCGCGCGCGAGCGGCTCGACGCCTACGTCGACCTGTACGTGCCCGACGGACACCGGGACCCGCACTGGACGCTCTGGTCGGAGGTGTGGAACCGCTCGCGGAGCGCCGCCGCCGACACCTCGGCCCGGCAGGCCGCCATCGAGCGGTCCTGGCACCGCGACCTCGTGGCGCTGCTCGCCGAGGGCATCTCGCGCGGCGAGTTCCGCGCCGTCGACCCGGACCGGTTCGCGGTGCGGCTGCGCGCGCTGCTCGACGGGTTCTCCATCCATGTGACGATCGGGCTCCCCGGCGTCGACCGGGTCCACGTCCTCTCGCACGTGAGGGAGTTCATCGACGACGGGATCGCGCCGCGGGACTCCTGAAGCGGCGTCCAGGTCCTCCGTCGTACGAGGGACCGCCCCGGCCCGGGACGGGTACGCGCGGCGCCTCAGCCGCTGGTGAAGCGCACCGGGGTGCCGGGTACCGCCTGGGCCGCGGCGGCCAGCGCCGCCTCGGGGACGACGGCGATCACCGGGTAGCCGCCGGTCGTCGGGTGGTCGTGCAGGAAGACCACCGGGCGGCCGTCCGGCGGCACCTGCACCGCGCCGAGCACCATGCCCTCGCTGGGCAGCTCACCCGTCGACCTCCGCTCCAGCGCCGGGCCCCCGGTCCGCAGCCCGATCCGGTTGCTGTGCACCGAGACCGTGTACGTCGCGGTCAGGAAGGTCCGCAGCGCGGCGGCGGTGAACCAGTCGGCGCGGGGTCCGAGGCGGGCGGGGAGGACCAGTTCGGCGGGGGGCGCGGGCCAGGGCGCCGCCGCGGGGAGCGCCGGGGGAGCGGTGGCCGGGCCGAGAGGGATCAGGTCGCCCCGCGCGAGGGGGGCCGGGCCGAGCCCCGAGAGGAGATCGGTGGACCGGCTGCCGAGCACGGGCGCGACGGCGATGCCCCCGGCGGGCGCGATGTAGGTGCGGATGCCGTGCGCCGCCGGGCCGACGTCGAGGGTGGCGCCCGCCGGGACGCGGACGGGGGCGCCCCAGGGGGCGGGGCGGCCGTCGACGGTGACCGCGCACGGGGCCCCGCCGACGACCAGGGTGGTGTCGGCGTCGGGGCGCAGGGCGCAGCCGTTCAGGGTGGTCTCCAGGACGGCGGTGTCCTGCGGGTTGCCGGCCAGCCTGTTGGCCAGGCGCATGGCGGGGGCGTCCAGGGCGCCGGAGCGCGGTACGCCCAGGTGGGCATGGCCGGCCCGGCCCGCGTCCTGGATCGTGGTCAGGGCGCCGGGCCGGACGACCGTCAGTCTCGTCGTCATCGCTCGTCCGGTTCCGGCTGGGTGTTGTCCGTTGCCCACCGGGCATCGCCGGTGGCTGGGCGCGCGGTTCCCCGCGCCCCTGGCGGGGCGAACCGGACTCGCGTTCCCGGGGCCAGCAGAGCCGCCTGTTCCCTCTCGGGGTCCCACAGCGGGGACGGGTCCGGCATCGTGCCGATGATCTGCCAGCCGCCCGGCGTCGCCCTCGGGTAGACCGCCGAGTACGGCCCCGCGAGGGCCACCGCGCCGGCCGGGACCCGGGTGCGCGGGGTGGACCGGCGCGGGACGTGCAGCGCCTCGGGCAGGCCGGTCAGATAGCCGAAGCCGGGGGCGAAGCCGCAGAACGCGACCCGGTAGGTGTACGAGGAGTGCCGCGCCGCCACCTCGTCCTCGGACACGCCCCACAGCGCGGCCACGTCGGCGAGGTCGGGGCCGTCGTAGTGGACGGGGATCGTCACCGCGTCGCCGTCGGCCGGGGGTGCGGCGGGGAGGGTCCAGGACGTGAGGCGACGGGCCAGCGCGGCGGGGTCGGGCACGCCGTCGAGCAGCACCGTGCACGCCCCGGGCACGATCTCGGCGACGGGTGGCAGGGTGCCCGCCGCCCGGCGCCGCAGCAGCTCCGCGTGGAGGGCGCCGGTGCGCTCGGCGTCCGGCAGCTCCACCAGGAGGGCGTGGCGCCCCGCGGGCCGGACCACGAGGCCGTCGGCCGCGCTCACGCGAACGCACCCACCGCGACCCCGGCCTCGGCCAGGGCCGCCCGCACCCGCGCGGCGATCCGGGCCGCGCCCGGGGTGTCGCCGTGCACGCACAGCGAGCGGGCCGCGACCGTGACGTGCGTACCGTCGATCGCCTCGACGCCGCCGTCCACGGCGAAGCCGACGGCCCGGCGCACCACCGCGTCCGCGTCCTCGACCACCGCGCCGGGTTCGCCGCGTGGCACCAGCGTGCCCCGCGCGGTGTACGCGCGGTCGGCGAAGGCTTCCCGTACCGGGGTCAGGCCCGCCTCCCCGGCGGCGGCGAGCAGCCGCGAGCCGGGCAGGCCGAGCACCGGCAGGGCGCCGCCCGCGAGCCGGACCCCGGCCACCACGGCGTGGGCCTGCGCGTCGTCGTGCACCGTCCGGTTGTAGAGCGCGCCGTGCGGCTTCACGTACGTCACCTCGGCCCCGGCGGCCTGCGCGAAGACCCGCAACGCCCCGATCTGGTACGCCACTTCGGCCGCCAGTTCGTCCGGCGGTACGTCCATGGCGCGGCGCCCGAACCCGGCGAGGTCCCGGTAGGAGACCTGCGCCCCGATCCGTACCCCGCGCTCGGCGGCCAGGTCGCAGACCCGGCGCATCACGGAGGGGTCGCCGGCGTGGAAGCCGCAGGCCACGTTGGCACTGGTCACGACGGAGAGCAGGGCCTCGTCGTCGGTGAGGGTCCAGCGGCCGAAGCCTTCGCCGAGGTCGGCGTTGAGGTCGAGCACGCCTGAGATGTCGTCCTGGGTCACCCGCTCAACGTAGGCGATCGTTCAACAATCCGACAAGGGGCCAATTTGATGGGTGATGTGCCACAACCTCTTGTTCGATCGTTGAACGATCACCTAGGGTCCGTGCATCCCCCATGGAAGCGGAGTCCCGACTTCCATGCCCTCCCCGTGCCCCTCGTCCCGAAGAAGGCGGCCGCATGATCGTGCTCCTCGGCGTGCTCGTGGTGATCCTCGGATTCGTCACGCGCCGCAACCCCGTCCTCGTGGTCGGTATCGCCGGCATCGCCACCGGGCTGCTCGGCAAGATGAACCCGCAGGAGATCCTCGCCGCCTTCGGCCAGGCGTTCGCCGACAGCCGCTCGGTCACCGTCTTCGCCATCGTGCTCCCGGTGATCGGCCTCCTGGAGCGCTACGGCCTGCGCGAGCAGGCCCGCACCCTCATCGGGAAGCTCGGCAGGCTCAGCGCGGGCCGCTTCCTCACCGTGTACCTGCTGGTCCGCCAGATCACGGCCGCCTTCGGGCTCAACAACCTCGGCGGCCCTGCGCAGACCGTACGCCCGCTCGTCGCGCCCATGGCCGAGGCCGCCGCCGAACGCACCGCCGGGGCGAAGCTCCCCGACAAGCTGCGCGAGAAGGTCCGCTCCTACTCGTCCTCCGCCGACACCGTCGGTCTCTTCTTCGGCGAGGACTGCTTCATCGCGATCGGCTCGATCCTGCTGATCACCGGCTTCGTGAACTCCACCTACCACCAGGAGCTCGAACCGACCCAGCTCGCGCTCTGGGCCGTGCCGCTGGCCGTCTGCGCCTTCGTCATCCACGGCGCCCGGCTGCTGCTTCTCGACAAGAAGCTGGAGCGCGAGATGGCCCTGGCCGCCGCCGAGAACGACCTGCCGCTGCCGCCGCAGACGCCGGGACAGACCCGTGAGGAGTCCGCCAAGTGATCAAGGTCGAATGGCTCTACTGGCTCATCGGTCTCGTCTTCGTCGTCATGGCCCTCCAGATGGCGGCCGACCGCACCAACCCCAAGCGCTGGACGTCCGCCGCCTTCTGGGGCCTGCTCGGACTGACCTTCCCCTACGGCACCGGAGTCGTCGAGGGCGGCGCGAGCTGGACCCTGCCCGCCGAACCGCTCGGCGTCGCCGTCCTCGCGCTGATCGTGCTCGCCGGATTCAACTTCATCGGCAAGGGCGTGCCCGTCACCACCACGCAGGAGCAGCGCGAGGCGTCGGCGGCCCGCCTGGGCAACAAACTCTTCATCCCGGCGCTCACCATCCCGCTGGTCGCCATCGTCTGCGCCTCCTTCCTCGACGAGTCGGGCCTCTTCGAGACCGGCAAGGCCACGCTGATCGGGCTCGGCCTCGGCTGTATCGCGGCGCTGATCGTCGGCATGCTGGTCACCGGCGAGCGCAAGGTGTCCGTCCCGGTCCACTCCGGCCGCTCGATGCTGGAGGCGATGGGCTCGGCGCTGCTGCTGCCCCAGCTCCTGTCCGTCCTCGGCTCGATCTTCGCCGTCGCCGGGGTCGGCACCCAGGTCGGCAAGCTCGTGAACGACGTCCTGCCCGACAACTCCAAGTACTTCGCCGTGGTCGCGTACTGCGTCGGCATGTTCCTGTTCACCGTGGTCATGGGCAACGCGTTCGCCGCGTTCCCCGTGATGACCGCGGCGATCGGCTGGCCGGTGCTCATCCAGCAGATGCACGGCAACGAGGCGGGGGTGCTCGCCATCGGCATGCTCGCCGGGTTCGCCGGCACGCTGTGCACGCCCATGGCGGCCAACTTCAACATCGTCCCCGCGTCGCTGCTCGAACTGAAGGATCAGTACGGGCCGATCAAGGCACAGTTGCCGACGGGGCTCGCACTGCTCGTCTGCAACATCGTGATCATGGCCGTTTTCGCGGTCTAGGAGGTCTCTTCGATGACCCGAGTCCTGCTCACCGGATTCGAACCCTTCGGCGGGGAGCACGTGAACCCGTCCTGGCAGGCGGCCCAGCTCGTCGCCGCCGCACCGCCGGAGGGGCTCGCCGTCACCGCGGTCCGGCTCCCCTGCGTCTTCGGGGCGTCGCTGGCCGCGCTGCGGACCGCCATCGACCAGGTGCGGCCCGAACTGGTGGTCTGCCTCGGCCAGGCGGGCGGCCGTCCCGGCGTCACCGTCGAACGGGTCGCGATCAACGTCGACGACGCGCGCATCCCCGACAACGCGGGAGCCCAGCCGATCGACGAGCCCGTCGTCCCGGGCGGCCCCGCCGCGTACTTCTCCTCCCTCCCGGTGAAGGCGTGCGTGGCGGCGATGCGCGCCGCCGGGGTCCCGGCGGCGCTCTCCCACACGGCCGGCACGTTCGTCTGCAACCACGTCGCGTACGGCCTGGCGCATCTGCTGGCGACCGAACTCCCCGGCGTCCGGGGCGGCTTCGTCCACGTCCCCTGGGCCCCGGCCCAGGTCCCGGACGGGTCCGCGCCGTCACTCCCCGCGGAGGTGGTGGCCACCGGGGTCCGGTCCCTACTGGCCGCTGCCGCGTCGACCCGGGACGACCTGAGGGTCACCGAGGGCGCCACCCACTGAGCGCCGTAGTACCTCCCGGTGGGGCTTCTCGCGCAGTTCCCCGCGCCCCTGGAGCATGCGACTCCGTCGCAGCCCCATGAGACGGCGCACGAAGTGCGCCTCTCAGGGGCGCGGGGAACTGCGCGCCCAGCCACGACGAGCCCGCACCCGGCAACGAACAACGCCCCGCAGACGCGCCCCCGGGGCATGCGACTCCGTCGCAGCCCTATGAGACGGCGCACGAAGTGCGCCTCTCAGGGGCGCGGGGAACTGCGCGCTCAGCCACGACGAGCCCGCACCCGGCAACGAACAACGCCCCGCAGACGCGCCCCCGACCCCGCACCCGGCACCCCGCACCCCGCACCCCGACCCCGAGAGGCACCATGCTCACCCCGGAGGAAACCGCTCAGCTGGCCGCCGCCAACATCACCCGCGAGTTCCCCAACTTCCCCGCCCACCTGGTGACCGCGGCCACCGAGAACACCCGCCCCAGCGCCCTGCACCCCGCGTTCTACGGCGCCTACGACTGGCACTCGTCCGTGCACATGCACTGGCTGCTCGTACGGACCCTGCCCGCCCTGCCGCCCGCCGCCGCGGCCCCGTACACCGACGTGCTCGACCGGCACCTCACCCCCGCCGCCCTCGCCACCGAGGCCGCCTACCTCCTGGACCGGCCGGGCTTCGAGCGGCCCTACGGCTGGGCCTGGCTGACCGCGCTCGCCGCGGAGACCCGGGACACCCGGTGGGGCGCGGCGTTCGCGCCCGCCGTGGACGCCGTGGAGCGGCTCCTCACGGACTGGCTGCCGAAGGCCACGTACCCCGTGCGCCACGGCATCCACACCAACAGCGCCTTCGCCCTCGGTCTGATCCTGGACACCGGTGAGGCGGCCGGTCTCGACGGCGCGACCCTCGACGGCGTCCGCACCCGCCTGCGCGACTGGTTCGCCGGCGACCACGACGCCCCCGCCCACTGGGAGCCCTCGGGTCAGGACTTCCTGTCGCCCGCGCTGAGCGAGGCCGACGCGATGCGCCGGGTGCTGGACGCCGAGGAGTTCGCGGCGTGGCTCGACCGGTTCCTGCCCGCGCTGCGCACCGGCGCGCCCTGCGCCGTGCTGGACGTGCCGGTCGTCTCCGACCACGCCGACCCGCACATCGGCCACCTGCTGGGCCTCGCCCTGTCCCGCGCCGCCGCCCTGCGCGCCCTCGCGGGCGCGCTGCCGGACGGACCGGTGCGGACCCGCCTCGCCGAGGCCGCCGACACCCACCTCGCGGCCGGCCTCCCCGCTGTCGACCGCGGCGACTTCACGACGGATCACTGGCTGGCCACCTTCGCGGAGCTCGCCCGCCACGCGTGACCCGCCACGCGTGACCCGCCACGAGCCGGGGGCGCCGTGCCGCCGTGAACGCAATGAACGCAAGTAGGCGCGATCGTTGCACGGTGCACCCTTGTCACGCGGTGCGGCGGTCCTCCATCGTGGCCCCCCATGGGACGAGAGCAATGGAAGAAAGTCCTGGTCGGATCGGCCGGGAACATGGTCGAGTGGTTCGACTGGTTCGTGTACGCGAGCTTCGCGACGTACTTCGCGGGGGCCTTCTTCCCCGACGGGAACCCGACCGCGCAACTGATGAACACGGCGGGCATCTTCGCCGTCGGCTTCTTCATGCGCCCGGTGGGCGGCTGGCTGCTCGGCCGGGTCGGTGACCGCAAGGGCCGCAAGGCGGCGCTGACGCTGACGGTGTCGCTGATGTCGGCGTCCGCGGTGCTCATCGCCGTCGCGCCGACCTATGCCGTGGCCGGGTACGGCGGCGCAGCCGTCCTGCTCGTCGCGCGCCTCCTGCAAGGACTCTCGGTCGGCGGCGAGTACGCGGCCAGCGCCACCTACCTCACCGAGGCGTCCGACCCGAAGCGGCGCGGCTTCGCCTCCAGCTTCCAGTACGTGTCCATGACGGCGGGGCAGATCATCGGCCTCGGCCTCCAGATCATCCTCCAGCGCACCATGTCCGACGACGCGCTGCACAGCTGGGGCTGGCGCATCCCGTTCATCGTCGGCGCCCTCGGCGCGGCGGTCATCTTCTACCTGCGCCGCAGCATGCTGGAGACCGACGTCTACGAGGAGTCGGCCGACGCGGACGGCGTCGTGGGCGGCGACGACAAGGGCACGATGAAGGCCCTATGGGCGCACAAGCGCGAGGCGTTCCTCGTCATCGCGCTCACCATGGGCGGCACCGTGGCGTACTACACGTACACCACCTACCTCACCAAGTACCTGTCCAACTCGGCCGGCCTCAGCAAGCAGACGGCGACCCTCGTCTCATTCTGCGCGCTCGTCGTCTTCGCCTGTCTCCAGCCGCTCGCGGGCGCGCTCTCGGACCGCATCGGTCGCCGCCCGCTCCTGATCACCTTCGCCGTCGGCTCGACCTTCCTGACCGTCCCGATCATGACGCTGCTCCAGCACGCCGGTTCCTTCTGGCCCGCGCTCGGACTGTCGCTGCTGGCGCTGGTCGTCGTCACCGGCTACACGTCCATCAACGCGTGCGTGAAGGCAGAGCTGTTCCCGACCGGCATCCGCGCCCTCGGCGTCGCGCTGCCCTACGCCATCGCCAACGCCCTGTTCGGCGGCACCGCCGAGTACGTCGCCCTGTGGTTCAAGGACGGCGGCATGGAGTCCGGCTTCTACTGGTACGTCGCCGGTTGCGCGGCCGTGTCGCTGATCGTCTACCTGAGCATGCGCGAGACCCGTGACATCGACCTGAACCGGGTGAAGCCGACGGCGGAGACCGCCATGGAACCGGCCGCCTGAGATCCACTGCCCGCATCGTGAGACCACAGTCCGGGCCGGTCCGGGCTGTGGCAGACTGCGGGCGTGCTCTCGTTCGCCATGATTATTGGCAGCAGGCGCGCCGGTCCGCAGTGACCGCCTCGTACGACCAGGTACGGGCGGACACCGTCGTCCTCGACCCGCGCGCAGACCTCTCGCACCCGCGAGAGGTTTTTCTGTTTCTGGCCCACCTTCAGCCAGGCGGAGAGCGCACGGGATCATAGATGGACGGTGGAGCCGGTCATTCCGGTAGACCGAGATCCCATACAGGAGCCCACCAGCATGAGCAGCAGCCCCAGCGAACGTAACGGCGAACGCACCGGCGCACCCGACGATTCCTTCCACGTCTTCGACACGACGCTGCGCGACGGCGCGCAGCGTGAGGGCATCAACCTCACCGTCGCGGACAAGCTGACCATCGCACGGCACCTGGACGACTTCGGCGTGGGCTTCATCGAGGGCGGCTGGCCCGGCGCCAACCCCCGGGACACGGAGTTCTTCGCCCGCGCGCAGGAGGAGATCGACTTCCAGCACGCGCAGCTCGTGGCGTTCGGCGCGACCCGCCGCGCCGGCGCCAAGGCCTCGGAGGACCCCCAGGTCAAGGCCCTTCTCGACGCCGGAGCACCGGTGATCTGCCTGGTCGCCAAATCCCATGACCGGCACGTCGAACTGGCGTTGCGCACGACCCTCGAAGAGAACCTGGAGATGGTCCGCGACACCGTCTCCCACCTGGTCGCCCAGGGCCGCCGGGTCTTCGTCGACTGCGAGCACTTCTTCGACGGCTACCGCGCCAACCCGTCCTACGCGAAGGCGGTCGTGCGGGCCGCGCACGAGGCGGGCGCCTCCGTCGTCGTGCTCTGCGACACCAACGGCGGCATGCTGCCCGCCCAGGTCCAGGCGATCGTGCACACCGTGCTCGACGACACCGGCGCCCGGCTCGGCATCCACGCGCAGGACGACACGGGCTGCGCCGTCGCCAACACCCTCGCCGCCGTTGACGCGGGCGCCACGCACGTGCAGTGCACGGCCAACGGTTACGGCGAGCGGGTCGGCAACTCCAACCTCTTCCCGGTCGTGGCGGCCCTGGAGCTGAAGTACGGCAAGAAGGTGCTGCCCGAGGGCGCGCTGAGCGAGATGACGCGGATCTCGCACGCCATCGCCGAGGTCGTGAACCTGACGCCCTCGACCCACCAGCCCTACGTAGGGGTGTCGGCGTTCGCCCACAAGGCGGGCCTGCACGCCTCCGCGATCAAGGTCGACCCGGACCTGTACCAGCACATCGACCCCGACCTGGTCGGCAACCGCATCCGGATGCTGGTCTCCGACATGGCCGGCCGCGCCTCCATCGAGCTCAAGGGCAAGGAGCTCGGCGTCGACATCTCCGGCGACCGCGAGCTGGTCGGCCGGGTGGTGGAGCGCGTCAAGGACCGCGAACTCCAGGGCTACACCTACGAGGCCGCCGACGCCTCCTTCGAACTTCTCCTGCGCGAGGAGGCCGAGGGCCGGGCCCGCCGCTACTTCAGGGTCGAGTCCTGGCGGGCCATCGTCGAGGACCGCCCCGACGGCAGCCACGCCAACGAGGCGACCGTGAAGCTGTGGGCGAAGGGCGAGCGCATCGTCGCCACCGCGGAGGGCAACGGCCCGGTCAACGCCCTCGACCGGGCCCTGCGCGTCGGCCTGGAGCGGATCTACCCGCAGCTCGCCAAGATGGAACTGGTCGACTACAAGGTCCGCATCCTGGAGGGCAAGCACGGCACGTCCTCCACCACCCGCGTCCTGATCTCCACGACGGACGGCGCGGGGGAGTGGTCCACGGTGGGCGTCGCCGAGAACGTCATCGCGGCGTCATGGGGAGCGCTGGAGGACGCGTACACGTACGGCTTGCTCCGCGCGGGAGTCGAACCGGTCGAGTAACCGAACTGAGCCCCTCCGGCGATTGAGGAGCGGGGTCCGGGGCAGAGCCCCGGGCCCCGGCTACAACAGCGTCCACTTCTGATTGGCGGCCCCCGTACAGGCCCAGAGCTGCGTAGCCGTACCGTCAGCCGAGGAATTCCCGGTCACATCAAGGCACTTGTCGGCGCCGGCGTTGACCAGGTCCCCGGAGGACGCCTCGTACCGCCACTGCTGCGCCGCACTCCCGTTGCAGTCGTAGAGCTGCACCTTCGCCCCGTCGGCGGTCGAACCCCCGCTGACGTCGAGGCACTTGCCGAGCGCCCGCACCGTCCCGTCGGCGCGCACGGTCCACGCCTGGTTCGGCGACCCGGTGACGCACGACCAGATCTGGGCGACCGCCCCGTTCGCCGTCGAGCCGTCCCGCACGTCCAGGCACTTGCCGCCGAGACCGTGCAGGGCGCCGGTCCGGTCCGTCCCGCCGGCCTGCGTCCCGCTCCACGTGAACGTCGCCGAGGTCTTGCCCGGCAAGGAGTAAGTGACGTGCTGGCCACCCCAGTTCAGCGTGACGTCCTTCGCGCCCGACGCGTCGTTGTAGGCGATGAGCGCCTTCGAGCCGTCGGTGTTGCGCCAGGCGACGTTCGGTACGGCGCTCGATCCGGTGGAGGCGATCCGGGACGCGCCCGGCCGCACGAACTTCGTCAGGTGACCCATCGTGTAGTACTCGATGTTGTAGTCGACCTGGCCGCTGCGCGCGTCCCCGTTGTGGACGGTGATCAGCCCGTCGCACGTGCCGCAGCCGCCGTTGTGCGGACCCCGGTTCTGGTCCACGGCCAGCGACCACTTCGTCACCGACTTCGCCCAGTTGCGGGTGTAGTCGATGAGGTTCATCATGTCCTCGCGCTGCTGGTTGGCGATCCAGGTGCCGCCGGAGTGCTCGGTCTGGAAGGCGTCCAGCTGCGGGTACTTGGTGTGGATCTCGGTCTGCTTGGCGACGTCGCCGCCGTAGCCGTGCCAGGCGATCCCGCCGAAGTTCGGGTGGGCGCGCACCGCCGCGTCGTCCACGGTCGGCGCCGCGTAGGCGTCGTAGGTGTCCCAGTTCCAGTCGTGCGCGAGGACCTTGGTCCTCAGCCCGGCGCCCGCCAGCTTCGGCAGCAGCTCGCTCTTGGTGAAGTACGCGAGCCCCGAGCCGTTCCAGCTCATCGAGGGGTAGCCGGAACAGCAGGTCGGCTCGTTCTGCGCGGTGACGTAGTCGATGGGGACGCCGGCCGCCTGGTACGCCTGGATGTACTTCACGAAGTAGGTGGCGTACGCCCCGTAGTTCTCGGCCTTCAGCCAACCGCCGTTGAGCTGCCCGCTGTCCTTCATCCAGGCGGGCGCGGTCCACGGCGAGGCCATCACGGTGGCGGCCGGGTTGAGCTGCTTGGCCTGCTTGGTCAGCGGCAGGACGTCGGCCTGGTCGTGCGCGATCGAGAACTTCGCCAGCGACGGATCGCTCTGCCCGGCCGGCACGTCGTCGTACGTGTACCCGAAGCGGGCGAGGTCCGAGCCGCCCATGGGGTTGCGGACGAAGGAGAGCCCGATGCCCTCGGTCGGCGAGAACAGCTTCTTCATCGTCGCGTCACGGGTGGCCCCCGACAGGGCGCCGCTGCTGTTCATCAGCCAGGCCGCGGTGTCCGTGAAGGAGGCGCCGCCGCCCGTGAAGGTCTGGTAGCGGGTGTTCTCGTCGACGGTGATCACGGTGCCGCTGCCGCCGGTACCGGGCGTGAACGAGACCGGGGCCTGCTGTTGCAGGCCCCGCGTGACGTGGCGGCCACCGCTGTCGTCGGTGGTGGTGAGGTGGACGGTGACCTGCTCGCCCGCGGCAAGCGCCGGGCTCGCGCCCGCGCCCGCGAGCCCGACGGTGGTCAGCGCCCCGGCCATCAGCAGCCGCAACAGGGTGGGGGGTCGCAACAGGGTGGGGGGTCTTGTGGGGGTGCGCACGATGCCTCCTGTGTCCCGACAGTCAACGCTCATGGCTTATTTCAAGACGTGAGTTAAAGGCGGTTCCATGTCCACGTCAAGACTTCACGTCGCGAACACCCCAACCCGCCATTCACACCCCGGCTGGGTTAGCGTCAAGGTATGAGGCCCTCCCTCGCAGCCCTCGCCGCTCCGCTGCTCGCCCTCGCCGCTACGTTCACCGTCACGCCCGCGGCTTTCGCCGCCTCGGACGTCTCCACGGTGGCGGACGCCTTGGAGAAGGGGCCGGTATACGTCGATCCGACCCTGGCCAAGGGCCTGACCTCGGCGGACATCGACGCGCTCGAAAAAAAGATCAAGGACGCGGACAAGCCGGTGATGGTGGCGGTGCTGCCCGCCGACTTCCCGAAGCAGGACCTGTTCAACAACCTCCGTACGAAGACGGGCGTCGTCGGTGTGTACGGGGTGCGGCTCGGTGACGCCTTCGACGCCCGCGCCGACCATCAGGTCATGTCGGCCGACGCCGTTCACAACCTGACGACGAGTGTGCGCGGCGAGCCGGTGAAGCGGCAGCTCGACGACTTCGTGAGCACCGCCGTCCGCACGGCGAGGGGCTCGGCGCCCTCCTCCTGGGGCGGCGGCGGTGGCGATGACGACGGCGGTGTGCCGGTGGGCGCCCTGATCGGCGTCGGCGCGGTCGTCGTGGCCGGTGGCGCGGGCGTGTACGCGCTGACCCGGCGCAACCGGCGCCGCCGCGAGGAGGAGCAGCGCCAGGCCCTCGACAGGCTGCGGGTCGTGGTCGACGAGGACATCACCGCGTTCGGCGAGGAGTTGGACCGGCTCGACTTCCACCCGGCGGAGGCGGGCGCCGACGACGCGATGCGCGCGGACTACGAGCGGGCGCTCGACGCGTACGAGAAGGCCAAGCAGTACATGGCGGCGGCCCAGCGGCCCGAGGACGTCCGGGGCGTCACCCAGGCGCTGGAGGACGGCCGCTACTCCCTGGCCCTGCTGGCCGCCCGCCGCGAGGGCCGCCCGCTGCCCGAGCGCCGCGTCCCGTGCTTCTTCGACCCGCGTCACGGGCCGTCGGTCCAGGACGCCGAGTGGACGCCGCCGGGCGGGGCGCCCCGCGAGGTCCCGGTCTGCGCGGCGGACGCGGCCCGGCTGCGCGACGGGGCCGAGCCGCTGGTGCGTACGGTCGATGCCGGGGCGGGCGAGCGCCGCCCGTACTACGACGCGGGCCCGATGTACGGCCCGTGGGCCGGCGGCTACTTCGGCGGCGGCATCCTGCCGGGTCTCCTCTTCGGCACGGTGCTCGGCTCGATGATGTCGAGCCCGGCCTACGCGGCGGACTACGGCTCCGGATACGGCGACTTCGGCGACGGCGGTGGTGACTTCGGCGGCGGCGACTACTCCGGCGCCGACTTCGACTCGTCGGACTTCGGCGGCGGTTTCGGCGACGGCGGTGGCGGTGACTTCGGCGGCGGCGGTGGGGGCGGCGACTTCGGGGGCGGCGGGTTCTGACCGCCCCCCCCGGGCGGCCCCCGGTGCTCAGTTGCGGCTGAGCGCCCGGGTGACTCCGGCCAGGACGGTCGTCGTCAGGACCCAGCCGAGGGCGATCAGCACGTACGCGAGTCCCTGGACGCCGCCCTCGGCCCAGTGCCAGCCGTCCCGCTGGCCGAACCCGCCCACCGGGATCAGCAGGTCGAGGGTGTACGCGACCGGGTTGAAGGGCGCGCCCTCTCCCTTCTTGTTCGGCAGCGGGGTATGGGTGTGGAAGACCAGTGAGCCCAGCAGGGTGAGCATGACCAGCCAGATCCCGGCGATCCACGGCCGGTAGCCGTAGCCGACGGTCGCTTCAAGGAGCAGCCCCCACGCCCGGCCCAGCGGGCGTTGCGTCGCCCGCCGCCTGCGCTCCCGCACCAGCAGGACCCGCCGGGCCTCGTCCTCGTGGCCCAGCTTCCGGTAGTACGCGGCCAGCTGCTCGTACGGCTGTGGTGTGAACGCCGACTGCAGCCTCAGCCACGCCAGCCGGTTCGCCGTGTCCTCGCGCTGGGTGGCCCCCGTCAGCTCCATCCAGTCGTACAGCAGCCCGTCCAGACCCAGCGGCGCGCGCCAGGTGGCCGGCCGGTCCTGGATGCGGGTTGCCCGCGCGTTGCCCAGGTTCACACCGCCCGCGGGAGGCCGGGCGAACCGCAGGTCGAGCGCCTCCACCTGTGCCCCGACCACCATCAACGACGAGCCCGTGCCCATGAGTTCGGCCTCGTGGAACGAGAGCAGGTCGTCGATGCGTGCCCCGCGCAACCGCACCCGCCCCTCGGCCCGGAACCCCTGGTGCAGCCGGACCGTCGACGCCCGCAGCGCGTCCCCGTTGAAGGCGATCTCCTCCGGAGCGACCCCGGTGATGTGCGCCCCGTCCATCCACAGCCCCCCGGGCAACTCGGCCCCGGGGAACAGTACTTGGCCCTCCGCCACGAACCCGATCTTGCAGAACACCCCGCCCTGCATGACCAGACCGCCCGCGTGCAGGGCGATCCCGTCGGTCGCCACCAGATGGGCCCGGTCGAGGATCAGCCCGCCCGCTATGTGCGTCAGCGTGACGTTGACGGCACCCCGGCGCCCGCCGGTGATCCTGGAGCCCCGCAGGTCGAGCCGGCCCCCGATCTGCGCGGTCGGCGCCACGAATCCGGGCAGCTCGCAATCCGTGACCGAGAACGCGAGGGTCGTCGTGCCCTCCAGCGTCATCGGCCCGTCGAACCGGCACCCCTCGAACCGTACGAGCCGCCTGATCTCGGCCCCGTCCAGGGCGAGGGCGCCGCGTACGTGGGCGCCGCGAAGTACGTACGGCTCGGACCCCGCGTCCGGGTCGAGAATCGCCCGCCGGACACGCTCGGCGTCGACGCTCCGCTCAGGGGCGGGTGGCATGGTTGCGCAGGAACGCGGTCCAGGTGTCGGGGGTGACGGTGAGCACGGCTCCGGTGGCGGGGTCGTTCTTGGAGTCGCGGATGTGGATGGCGGTGGCGTGGGTGGCGACCTCCAGGCAGTTGCCGCCGTTGTCGCCGCTGTAGGTCGACTTCCGCCAGTCGCAGGCGACTTCGAGGCAGTTGCCGCCTTCGCTGCCGCTGTACGTCGACTTGAACCAGTCGAGCCCGAAGGGTGCTGCGCTGCTCATCGCTCTCCTAGCATTTCGTCCAGCAAGTGCGCGCTCTCCGCTGGAGACAGTGCCTGTGACCGCAGCATTCCATACTTCAGTTGGTAGATACTCACCTCGCTGGGATCGTCGACGACGCTGCTCACGCGCTGGCCCTCCAGGTAGGCCACGAAGTCGTGATCCGGGTTCTCCAGCAGCTCCAGCGGGCCATCGAGTCCCGCGTGCGGCGCTCGGTCGGTGGGCATGACCTGGAGCCCCAGGCAGTCGAGTTCGCTCAGTGCCAACAGGCGCTGGATCTGGTCCCGCATGACGTCGGGGCCACCGATCGGCCGGTTGAGGATCGACTCCTCCAGGATGAAGGTCGCGCCGGGCGGATTCTCGCGCTCCCACACCCTCTGCCGCTCCAAGCGGCCCACGACCCAGTCGTCCAACATCCCCCGTCCGATGGGCGGATAACGGCAGTTGAAGACGGCCCGCATGTACTCCTCGGTCTGCAGCAAGCCGGGCACGACCTGAGTCTCGTACGACTGGATCGACACAGCCACCTGTTCGATCTCTACCAGGTCAGCCACCAGCACCGGGAACTTCTCCCGCGCCGGTACCTTGGCGACGGCCACGGCCAACGCCCCTTTGGTATCGAGGAGTTCGTCAATGCGGCCCGCCAGACAGAGGTCGACCGGGCGACGCCCCTGCTCGATCGACGCCATCTTGTCGTGGCTGACGCAGAGCTGATCGGCTAGGCCCGCCTGCGTCACCCCCGCGTACCGCCGAAAATGGGCGATCTGTGCCCCAATGGCGTGCCACGAAGTCACTCGCTTCTTCATACGCGGACCGTTCCCCTCTCGCACCCACCCCGACCAGCGCGGACTCGTACAAACGCAGATGTACGACCTGCCGCGCTGCCCCCACGAACCGCCCCCATAGAAGGCTGCGCGTCATGGAACAACTGCCGTACCGGCGCGAGGCGTTCTACCGCCGCGAACGCACATCGATCCCGGCGGCCCGCGCGTTCACAGCCTGGGCGTTGCGGGATTGGCGCGCAACCGAACGCCTTGACGATGCACTCTTGTGCGTAAGCGAGTTGGCGACGAACGCGCTGCTGCACGGCGTGCCGCCGGGGCGGGGTTTCCGGCTGCACATCGGGATGTGTGCGGACGGGGTCATCAGGATCGAGGTGCAGGACAGCGGCGACGGCACGGTCGAGCCCGGCGCACCGCGCCCCGAGGCCGAAGGGGGCCGCGGGCTGCTCCTCGTAGCCGCGCTGGCGGACAAGTGGGGCACGGAGGCGCGGGTGCCGGGCAAGAGCGTGTGGTGCGAGTTCGGACCTCAGTGACGTGGGGAGCCGGACTCCAGCTCCTCGGGGCGGGGCTTGGGGATGCGGGCGCCTTCCCCGTACATCCAGCGCGACAGAACGACCCGCATCCGCCGCACCCCGCGCTGGTCCCCGGCGGGCAGCGGCGCCGGCTCCTCGTGCTGGGTCAGCCGGTACAACTCCTCGCGCGGCAGCGGCTCGTGCAGCTCCACGTACTCCCCGTGCGGGAGGCGCTTGATGACGCCGGTCTCGCGGCCGTGCAGCACCTTGTCGCGGTCACGGCGCTGCAGGCCCAGGCAGACCCGCTTCGTGACGACGTACGCGAGGACGGGCCCCGCGATCAGTGCCACCCGGGCGAACCACGTGATGGCGTTGACGGAGAGGTGGAAGTGCGTGGCCCAGAGATCGTTCGCACCGGCCGCCATGGCCACCAGGAACCCGGTCAGCCAGCCGACCCCGAGCCCCGTCCGGACGGGACGATTGCGGGGCCGGTCCAGGAGATGGTGTTCGCGGCGATCGCCGGTGATCCACGACTCGACGAACGGCCACACGCCGATGAGGACGAGCCAGAGCGGGAACGCGACGAACGGGACGAGGATGCCGAGGTTGAGGGTGTGGCCCCACAGGACGAACTCCCAGCCGGGCATCGCCCGGACCAGGCCCTCCGCGAACCCGAGGTACCAGTCGGGCTGGGCACCCGTGGAGACCTGGTCGGGGCGGTAGGGCCCGTACAACCAGAGGGGGTTGACCGACGCGATCGCCGCGATCGCCGCCACCACGCCGAAGACGAGGAAGAAGAAGCCGCCCGCCTTTGCCACGTAGACGGGGAAGAACGGCTGGCCCACGACGTTCTCCTCGGTCTTTCCGGGGCCGGGGAACTGGGTGTGCTTGTGGTAGAAGACGAGGATCAGGTGGGTGACGACGAGCGCCGCCATGATGCCGGGCAGCAGCAGAATGTGCAGCGAGTAGAAGCGGGCCACGATGTCGGTGCCCGGGAACTCGCCGCCGAAGAGGAAGAACGACAGGTACGTCCCCACGATCGGGACGGAGAGCGTCATGCCCTCGATGAGCCGCATGCCCGCGCCGGAGAGCAGGTCGTCGGGGAGCGAGTAGCCGAGGAGGCCCTCGAAGAGGGCGATGAGGAGCAGCAGCCAGCCGAAGAGCCAGTTCAGCTCGCGGGGCTTGCGGAACGAACCGGTGAAGAAGTGCCGCATCATGTGCACGAACATCGCCGCGACGAAGATCAGCGCCGCCCAGTGATGGATCTGCCGGATGAGCAGCCCGCCGCGCACGTCGAAGCTGATGTCGAGCGTCGAGGAGTACGCCTCGGACATCCGCACGCCGTTCAGCGGGACGTAAGCGCCGTTGTAGGTCACCTCGTTCATCGACGGATGGAAGAAGAGGGTGAGGTAGACGCCGGTCAGGATCAGGATGACGAAGGTGTAGAGGCAGACCTCGCCCAGCAGGAACGACCAGTGGTCGGGAAAGATCTTCCGTAGGTACTTGTGGCCGAGGCCGTGGACGCCCAGTCGGCCGTCGGCCCAGTCGGCCACGCGTTCGCCCGCCGTGGGCGCCGGGGACTCCTCGGCGCGGGTGGTGCTGTCGGACATGACTGCCTCCCGTCGGTGCTCACAGCCCTGACAGCCGGGGAGGGCCGGGATGTGACACCGGACGGGGGTTGTGTGAGGCACGTCACGCGCGCGGGCGCGGGCCACGACGAGTCGGCGGCCACGCGTCTCGCGGCCGCCACGACTCGCTGATCACCCGGAGGGGTCAGGCGTTCCTGATCGCCGAGATGTCGAAGTTCAGCTTGATCTTGTCGGAGACGAGGACACCGCCGGTCTCCAGCGCGGCGTTCCACGACAGGCCCCACGCGGAGCGCAGGATCTCGGCCTTGCCCTCGAAGCCGACGCGCTCGTTGCCGAACGGGTCCTTCGCGGAGCCGTTGAACTCCAGGTCGATGGTGAGCGGCTTGGTGGTGCCGAGGATCGACAGGTCACCCGTGATGCGGTAGTCCGAGCCGCCCAGCGCCTCGGTGGACGTCGTACGGAACGTCATCGTCGGGAACTCGTCGGTCTTGAAGAAGTCGGCGCTCTTCAGGTGGCCGTCCCGGTCGGCGTTGCCCGTGTCGATGCTGTCCATCCGGACGTCGAACGACGCGGTGGACTTGGCCGGGTTCTCACCGTCCAGGTGCAGCTCGCCGGTGAAGTCGGTGAAAGCGCCCTTCACGTTCGTCACCATGGCGTGCCGGGCGACGAAGCCGAGGGTCGTGTGCGCGGGGTCGACCGTGTAGTCGCCGGTGACGGCGGCCAGAGCGGGGTCGACCGCGGCGGCGCCGGCCGGGGTGGTGTCGGTGGTGGTCTCGTTCTTGCGGTTGAAGATGCCCATGACGTGCTCCTTGGGGACGGGTCGGCACGGTGGGTGCCGGGCAAAGTTGAACGTTGAACTATCAACGAGAACGACTCTAGCGCGACAATGTTCAACTTTCAACATCAAGCGTTGCGTGTCTCCACGATTACGCCACGTTCATTACGTTGGCGCTCTTCCGGACGCGCGTAGAACCCGGGATCATCTCCCTGCTCCACCTGCACCACAGCCGTCTCCCCCTCAGCACGGTCAACAGCAGGAAGGGAACCCCCATGCGCATCCGCTCGGCGCTCACCGCGCTCGCGCTCGCCACCGGCGCCCTCGTCGCCCCCGGCTTCGGCGTCCTCACCACCGCGACCGACGCCTTCGCCGTCACCAAGATCACTCACTCCACCGCGACCTCGATGTTCAGCTCGGTCGGTGTCACCTGGTCGTCGTCGGGTGGCTGCTCGAACCGGAACAACTCCACCTGTACCTCCTTCGACCAGCTCAACCTCGCCACCGCCCAGGGCGCGCAGACCCTCAAGCGCGCCACCGGCTGCGCGCTCAACATCACCGGCGGCACCGAGACCGGCCACGCGAGCGGCACGTACTCGCACTGGAACGGCTACAAGCTCGACTTCGGCAAGAACACCTGCGTCACGAACTACGTCAAGAACACCTTCACGTACATCGGACTGCGCGGTGACGGCGCTCCGCAGTACAAGTCGGGCTCCGGCAACATCTACGCCGACGAGGGCAACCACTGGGACGTCCTCTACTACAACTGCGGCGGTTGCTGAGCGCCCCCACGCGCCTCAGCGCGCGGCGAGGCGCTCCATGAGGGCGGCGCCGCGCGCCAGCAACTCCCGCTCGTCGCCGGTCAGTTCGGCCTCGATGGCCTGAGCGAGCCAGCCGGCCCGGCGGCCGCGCTCCGTTTCGAGCGCGGCCCGTCCGGCGTCGGTGAGCTCCACCAGGGACTTGCGGCCGTCCGTGGGGTGCGGGCGGCGGGTGATCAGGCCCTGCTCCATCAGCAGGCCCACGGCGCGGGCCATCGACTGGGGGCGTACGCGCTGGTCCGTGGCGAGGTCGCTGGTGGTCATGGCGCCCTCGCGGTCCAGGGCCCCGAGGACGGCGACCTGCCCGAGCGGGATCTTGTCCTCGTGCTTCACGCGCCGCGTGAGCTTGCCCATCGCGGTACGCAGTTCGGCGGCGACGGCGGCGGATTCCGGGGTGGGCATAGGGAACTTTAACCCGCCGATACCCAGCGGAACTGCTCAGCCGACCTGCGCAGTCAAGGTGCGCAGCGTGGCTGAACAGACATGCTGAACAGCAGAACTGAACAGCATTGCTGTAGAGTCCTTCCGTGTCGGGCTCAGCGCCAGCGTCGTCGCAGCCGGGGCCCGGCCCGTGACCACGTGAAGGAACTCCCATGCCCGCACAGGCAGTTGAGTCCGGTTCCCAGCCCGGCGCCGGCGCGTCCGGCAAGGACACCACCATCCGTTCCGTCGCCGCCCGCGCCGTCCTCGACAGCCGCGGCAACCCCACCGTCGAGGTCGACGTCGTCCTCGCCGACGGCTCCCTCGGCCGCGCCGCCGTCCCCTCCGGCGCCTCCACCGGCGCCCGCGAAGCCGTGGAGCTGCGCGACGGCGACCCGCTGCGCTGGCACGGCAAGGGCGTCGACCGCGCGGTCGCCCACGTCCGGGACGAGATCGCGGCCGCGGTCACCGGCCGCGACGCCGACGACCAGGCGGCCCTCGACGCGGCGCTGGTCGCGCTCGACGGCACGCCCACCAAGTCCCGGCTCGGCGCCAACGCCCTGCTCGGCGTCTCCCTGGCCACCGCCAAGGCCGCCGCGGCCGCCCACCGGCTGCCCCTCTACCGCTACCTCGGCGGCTCCGACGCCCGCGTCCTGCCGGTACCGATGATGAACATCGTCAACGGCGGCGCCCACGCCGACAATCCGCTGGACTTCCAGGAGTTCATGATCGCGCCCGTTGGCGCCGCGACCTTCGCCGAAGCCGTCCGGATGGGCTCCGAGGTCTTCCACACCCTGCGCCGCGACCTGCTCGCCGCGGGCCACTCCACGGGCGTCGGCGACGAGGGCGGCTTCGCGCCCGCGCTGCGCACCGCCGAGGAGGCCCTCGACTTCGTCCTGGCCGCCGTCGAACGCGCCGGATACCGGCCGGGCCAGGACATCGGCCTCGTCATGGATCCGGCGTCGTCCGAGTTCTACCGCGACGGCGTGTACGCGTACACGGGTGAAGGAGTACGCCGCACCTCCGCCGAGCAGGTCGACTACCTGGCCAGGCTGATCGACGCCTACCCGGTGGTCTCCGTCGAGGACCCCATGGCCGAGGACGACCTCGACGGCTGGCGCGAACTGACCGCCCGCGTCGGCGCCCGCTGCCAGCTCACCGGCGACGACGTGTTCTGCACGAACGAGACGCTCGTACGCGAGGGCATCCGCACCGGGGTCGGCAACGCGGTCCTGGTCAAGGTCAACCAGATCGGTACGTTGACGGAGGCGCTCGGCACGGTCTCCGCCGCGCGGCGGGCCGGCTGGGCGGCGGTCATCTCGCACCGCTCGGGCGAGACCGAGGACACGACGATCGCCGACCTGGCCGTCGCCACCGGCTGCGGCCAGATCAAGACGGGCTCGCTGTCCCGCTCCGACCGCACGGCCAAGTACAACCAGCTCATCAGGATCGAGGAGGAGCTGGGCGACGCGGCCGTGTACGCGGGCGCCTCGTGACGCGCGACGGGACGTGGGGCGAGCCCCGGAAGCGCCCACACTCACCATGACGGACGGTCCGGTGTGAGGCGTATCTCACCGCCGGGCTTTGTATGACCCCGACAAGCCGACAGGGTTCTGAGCAGTGGCTTCACCTGCATAAGGGCAGGGTTCTGTTCAGGGCTACCAGGAAAACGAGCCGGAGACTGTGCGAAGTCGACGGTCCGTTTTCCTTGGTCGGCTTCGTAAGGTCACTACATGACCGTTTTGGACGACACTGCCTCAGCCCCTGGGGACGAGCCCACCGACGCCCGCGGGCGCGTGGCCGAGCTGCACGCGATCCGTGAGCAGGCTCTGCGTGGACCGAGTGACCGGGCGACCGAGGCCCAGCACGCCAAGGGCAAGCTGACGGCGCGTGAGCGTATCGAGCTGCTCCTTGACGAGGGGTCGTTCAAGGAGGTCGAGCAGTTGCGCCGGCACCGGGCGGTCGGTTTCGGCCTGGAGGCGAAGAAGCCGTACACCGATGGTGTGATCACCGGCTGGGGCACGGTCGAGGGCCGGACGGTCTTCGTCTACGCGCATGACTTCCGGATCTTCGGCGGTGCCCTGGGCGAGGCGCATGCCACGAAGATCCACAAGATCATGGACATGGCGATCGCGGCGGGTGCGCCGCTGGTCTCGCTGAACGACGGCGCGGGCGCCCGTATCCAGGAGGGTGTCTCGGCGCTGGCCGGCTACGGCGGCATCTTCCAGCGCAACACCAAGGCGTCCGGTGTCATCCCGCAGATCAGCGTGATGCTGGGCCCGTGCGCGGGCGGCGCCGCCTACAGCCCGGCCCTGACCGACTTCGTGTTCATGGTCCGTGAGACCTCGCAGATGTTCATCACCGGCCCCGACGTCGTCAAGGCGGTCACGGGTGAGGAGATCACCCAGAACGGTCTCGGTGGCGCGGACGTCCACGCGGAGACGAGCGGCGTCGCGCACTTCGCGTACGACGACGAGGAGACCTGCATCGCCGAGGTCCGTTACCTCCTGTCGATGCTCCCGCAGAACAACCGCGAGAACCCGCCGACCACCGCCTCCGACGACCCGGCGGACCGCCGCGGCGACGTCCTCCTGGACCTGGTCCCGGCCGACGGCAACCGCCCCTACGACATGACGAAGGTCATCGAGGAGCTCGTCGACGACGGCGACTACCTGGAGGTCCACGAGCGCTGGGCCCGCAACATCATCTGCGCGCTGGCCCGCCTGGACGGCCAGGTCGTCGGCATCGTCGCCAACCAGCCCCAGGCACTCGCCGGCGTCCTGGACATCGAGGCCAGCGAGAAGGCGGCCCGCTTCGTCCAGATGTGCGACGCCTTCAACATCCCCATCGTGACCCTCCTGGACGTGCCCGGGTTCCTGCCCGGCGTCGACCAGGAACACGGCGGCATCATCCGCCACGGCGCGAAGCTGTTGTACGCGTACTGCAACGCCACCGTCCCGCGCATCTCCCTGATCCTGCGCAAGGCCTACGGCGGCGCCTACATCGTCATGGACTCCCAGTCCATCGGCGCCGACCTCACCTACGCCTGGCCCACCAACGAGATCGCCGTCATGGGCGCCGAAGGCGCCGCCAACGTCATCTTCCGCCGCCAGATCGCCGACGCCGAAGACCCCGAAGCCATGCGCGCCCGCATGGTCAAGGAGTACAAGGCCGAACTCATGCACCCCTACTACGCGGCCGAACGCGGCCTGGTCGACGACGTCATCGACCCCGCCGAAACCCGCGAGGTGCTCATCCGCTCCCTGGCGATGCTCCGCACCAAACACGCCGACCTGCCCTCCCGCAAGCACGGCAACCCGCCGCAGTAACGGCGCCCCGCCGACCTAGTCGTAGGAGACCTGCCCCATGTCCACTCCTGACATCCGTGTCGAGAAGGGCCACGCCGAGCCCGAGGAAGTAGCGGCCATCACCGCGATCCTCCTCGCCCGCGCCGCCTCCACCCCCGAGGCCCCGGCCCACCGCGGCCGCCACACCCGCGCGGGCTGGCGCCGCCTGGAGCGCGAGCCCGGCTTCCGCGCCCCGCACAGCTGGCGCTGAGCGTCCCTCTCCGTACGCCCGCGGCCCCGCCCTCCTCCTGGAGAGCGGGGCCGCGGGCGTACGCGTCAGTGGATGGTCACCCGCGTGCCGGGCCGGCGCAGAACACCGGGATCGTCCGGCACGACGCAGGCGTTCAGCTCCAGTTCGCCGTGTACGTGGGGGAAGGGCTCGGCGGTCGCCAGCCACGCGGCCACGTCGATGTGGGAGAGCTGAAGGCTGCGCAGGCGGGGCAGGGTGGACAGCGCCCCGATGCCCGGCGGCAGACAGATGGTGTCCCCGGACAGATACACGTACAGGATCTCGGGGTGGCCGGTGACGAAGGTCAGCTCCGTGCCAGGGCCGGCCCCGAACACCGAGAGATAGCCCAGAGCCGGCGGCAGCGACAGGCTGCCCAGGTCGGGCATGTCCTCCAGCACGAACGACAGCGCCGCAAGCCGGTCGAAACGGCCCAGGACCTCCTGGCCCGTCACCGGCCCGTACGACATCACCGAGAGCGAGACCAGGTTCGGCTGGGCGGCCAGCGGGGACAGGTCGGCGCCGCCGAGCACGTCCCGCACGTCGAGGGTGTGGAGCTCCGGCAGCCCCTCCAGCGCCGTGAAATCCGAGAACGGGTAACTGATGTACAGCTCCGCCACGGACGGCAGCCGGGACAGGGCACGCAGCTGAGCGGCGTGGGTGACGTGCAGAGCGACCCCGCTCAGTGGCAGCGTGGCCAGCACGGCCTCCGCGTAGGCGTCGGCGTCGAAGTACCCCCAGGCCGAGACGAGTGCCTCCAGGACGACGGGCCGCTCGTCGCAGGAGTACTCGGTGAGCAGCGCCAGCGCCTCCCGCCCGCCGATGAGCGCGGCCGTGCGCACCGTCTGCACCGCCGCTCTCGCCGTCAGCTCACCCAGCGACCGGGGGAGCTTCCTGAGCAGCCCCGTTCCCACGGCGGCCAGCGCCGGCGGATCGGTCGACCGCCGCGCGGGCAACAACTTCTCCACCGCGCTGTCCAGCCGCCCGGCCAGCTCCTGGGAGATCTCCGGCAACGTCTCCTGGCAGGCCGCCGCGAGCAGCCGCAGCCGCCGTGCGTGCCGGGGCTCACGCTCCGCCCGGTCGAGGATCCCGTCCAGCAGCTCCTCCCGCTGGGGCCGGTTGGCGTGTCCGGCGGCCATGACGATGGTCTCCCGCCACAGATCGAGGTGGGCGCGCTCGACCAGATTGCCGACGCGGTCCTCCTCGGCGGCCTCCTTCGCGGCGAGATACTCCTGGAACGTGCGGTGGACGAAGTCCAGCCGCCCCTGCGCGGGGGAGCGCAGCACCCCTGAGCGGCCCCGCAGCTGCTCCAGCACCCCCCGTCCGTCGGGGCTCTCCAGATGCCGCATCCCGGCCAGCTTGCGGGCCACGTACGACTCGGCCTGCTCCAGCGGGATCTCACTGCGGTTGTTGTCCGAGAGCCGCCAGGCCAGGTCCCTGAGCAGGACCAGCTTGTCGGCGAGGCTCAGCGGGCTGTCCACCGAACTCGGTACGGCGCGGTCCGCGTCCCGCTCATGCACCAGGGTGTGCAGCGCGCTGCGGTACAGCTCCATCCGATCGCGGGGGAGCCGGCTGCCCCGGTCCAGGTGCATCGCGCACAGCATCGACGCGAGCAGGGGCGTACCGGCCAGCGACTGGAGGTGGGCCCGGTCCTTGAGGCTCGCCAGCAGCGACTGCTCGTACCGCGGCAGCTCCTCCACCTTGCACGGCAGCTCGTCGGCCAGCTCCCGTACGGCCAGATGCCACTGCCGTACGAACGCCGCGAGATCCGACGGTGTCATGCGGTCGATCTGGAGCGCGCTGAACTCCTCGCGGCGCAGCCAGTCCGCCCCGGCCGCCGCGGGCCGTGAGGTCACCACCACGCGGATGTTCTTGTACGTGCGCAACAGGGCCCGCAGCCAGTCCCGCACCGCCCGCCGCTCCGCGTCCAGGAGTTCGTCCACCCCGTCGATCAGCAGCAGCACCTTGCCGTCGACGAGCTGTCGCTCCACCCAGCCCCTCGGCATGACCCCGGTGATCGTCCGGGCCACTCCGTCCAGCATCTCCTCCGGAGCCGGAAGCGCTTCACCGCTGTACTCCCGCAACTTCACGAAGACGGGGACGAGGCCGTTCCAGTCGCTCAGCGCACCCTCGAAGGCGCCCCGCGCCGCGGTGATCGCCAGCCAGCGCAGCAGGGTCGTCTTGCCCGATCCGGCCTCGCCGCGCAGCAGCACCCGCGACGCCCCGCCGAGCGCCGACTCCACGCGCATCCCCGAGCTCTCGGCACCGCCGCGCTCCTCCCAGTCGCTCATCCCGGGCCGCACGAGCGGCAGCGAGCGCCGGGCGGGCGGGCGCTTCCCGTCGTCCCGCATGGCCCGCAGGCTCACGTACGCCACCGAAAGGCGGGCCGGCGCCGTCGCCCTCTCGGAGGCCCGGCGGAACAGCTCCACCTCGTCGAGGGACTCGCTCACCAGCCCCATGTACAGCCGCCGGAACCCCGCGTCCTGATCCGTCCCGTCCGGCGCGAACAGCGACCGGTCCGGCAGCCGCTCCAGGACCCGGGCGACCTCGGCCCCCAACGACGTGGTCCGGGCCAGAAGTTCACCCGCCACCCGCTCCTCGAACACCGGCAGGCTGCGCACCACACTCACGTAGTACTCACAGCACTCCGCGAACAGCAGCCGGTAGAAGCGGCCCTCGGCCTCGCCGAGCCCCACCGGCTCCGGCACCCCCCGGGTGATCCGCCGCACCAGCTCCGCCGCGTTCGCGTCCGCCGCCAGCACGGCCTCGTCCGACAGATCGGCCCGCGCGAACGTGTCGGCCACCCCGTCGATCGCGGCCTGCCGCCCGGCGGCGTCCAGACCTTTGAACTCCCGCGCGAGGAACGGCTCCACACGCGCCGCGACCGCGTCCGCGATCTCCTCGAACTGCCGCTCCACGCTGCGTTGCAACCGCAACCCGGGCACCTTCAGACGGATGAGCTCCGACATCGGCAGCGCCCGTTCCTGAGAGCGTCGTTTCCCGCCCAGCCACAGCCCCACCGCCGACTTCGCGACCGTCTGCCCGAGCCGTAACGCCGCCAGCTCCGCGCTCATCTGCACTTCCCCCCAGAAGACGTACTCCGGACAACGCACAACCGCCGAGGCCCCAAACGGGACCCCGGCGGCCGAAGAAACAGGACAGGTAGCTGCTACCGCAGCCGCGCCATCAGCGCGTGCTCCACCAGCGTGATCAGCGACGACTTCGCGTCGGCGCGGTGCCGGGCGTCCGTGGTGATGATCGGGGTGTCGGGGCCGATCTGCAGCGCCTCGCGGACCTCGTCGGGGCCGTAGGGCTGGTTGCCGTCGAAGCCGTTGAGGGCGATGACGAACGGCAGGCCGGAGTTCTCGAAGTAGTCGACGGCCGGGAAGCAGTCGGCGAGGCGGCGCGTGTCGACGAGGACGACGGCGCCGATCGCGCCGCGCACCAGGTCGTCCCACATGAACCAGAAACGGTCCTGGCCCGGCGTGCCGAACAGGTACAGGATCAGGTCCTGGTCGAGCGTGATGCGGCCGAAGTCCATGGCGACCGTCGTGGTCGTCTTGTCCCCGGTGTGGGTCAGATCGTCGATGCCCGCGGACGCGGACGTCATGACGGCCTCGGTGCGCAGCGGGTTGATCTCCGAGACGGCGCCGACGAATGTCGTCTTGCCGACGCCGAAGCCGCCCGCCACCACGATCTTCGCGGACGTGGTGGAGCGACTTTGAGCAACCGGCCCTCCGCTAGAGCTTGCGAAGTCCACTGAGCACCCTTTCGAGCAGTGTCACGTCTGGCTGGCCGCCGGCGTTCTCGTCGCCGCCGGGCTGATGGATGGCGACCAGGCCCGCCTCCGCCAAGTCGGCGACGAGAATCCTGGCCACGCCGAGGGGGATGGTGAGCAGGGCCGAGATCTCGGCCACCGACTTGATCTCTCGGCAGAGGTTGCAGATCCGCTGGTGCTCGGGCAGTTGGCCCTGCAACTGGTGCGGCTGCGCGGTGGTGTGCACCAGCGCCTCGATGGCGAGCTGGTAGCGCGGCCTGGTGCGGCCGCCCGTCATGGCGTACGGGCGCACCAGGGGATTGTTCGCAGCAGGGGGCCTCGCGTCAGAACGCGGCTGCGGCTGCACAGGCTGGATGCGCGGCGCCGACGGCTGGTCGTAGGGACCTGGCTGCCGGACCGGCCGCGCGTGGCTCGGCGTGGAAGGGAAGTTGTACCGGTTCTGCGAACCGTCGCCATGCCCCGCGCCTGGCTGACCCTGACCCTGGGCAGGGCCGTAGGGCGGCCAATGGGCCGACGAACCGCTCGGGGGTGTTGCTGAACCAGACACGTACTCCTCCTCCGACTGCGCTGGGCACCATCACTGTGGAGCCGCGTCCCGAAACTTTACGGCCACGGGACGCGAAAACGCACCGTCTGTCTGCTAGTTGAGAAGGCTTCCCTGAAGCTCCGCACGCAGGTCGGGCGTGAGAACCGTGCCCGCGCGGTCGACAAGAAGTGCCATCTCGTACCCAACGAGGCCAATGTCCGCCTCCGGGTGTGCAAGGACGGCAAGAGAAGAACCGTCGGAGATGGACATGATGAAGAGGAATCCTCGCTCCATCTCCACAACTGTCTGGTTCACCGCGCCGCCCTCGAAGATGCGGGAGGCACCCGCGGTCAACGAGGTCAGTCCCGACGCGACGGCCGCCAGCTGGTCGGCGCGGTCGCGGGGGAACCCTTCGGACATCGCCAGAAGGAGTCCGTCGGCGGAGACCACCACCGTGTGGGACACCCCGGGGGTGTTGTCCACGAAGTTGGTGATCAACCAGTTCAGGTTCTGTGCCGCCTGGCTCATCGGGCTCACACTAACGCTCCTGGTTGTAGGTGCTGTCAGGGCCACCGGGATACCCGCTGTCCTGGCCGTTCTTCGTCACTGCGGTCGCTACGTTCGCTACGGTCACTGCTGCTCACTGCTGCCTTCACTGCGCCCGCGCTGCACACCGCGGCGCAGATTGCTCAGCCTGCCCCGCACGTCCTCGGGGGCGCGGGAGATCTGGGGACCGCCCTGCGGCGTCGACTCCGCCGTGCCCTCGACCAGATTGGCCTTGGGGACCCGGCGCGGCAGACCGGAGGCGGTGACGCCGCCCGCCTTCGGCTCCTTCAGCCGCTCCGCGCGCCCCCACCGCTCGTCGTTGGCCGAGCGCCAGCTGGTGTCGCCGGTGGCGGGCTCCGCGGACTGGTCCTGGCCCGGCTCCTGCGCCGGCTCCTGGTGCTGCGGGGCGCCGGCGCCGCGGCGCGGAAGACCCGCGTCGGTCAGATCGTGCGTGACGGAGGGGGAGGGGCCGGCCGTCGCCCCCGGACCGGTGGAGGCACCCGGGCCGAAGCCTACGCTCTCCCGGCCCGCCGCGTCAGTGGCCTGCGCGGATTCCGTTTCGGGGGAGTACGGGGCCTGGAAGTCGTTCTGGTAGCCGTCCCGCGTCTGCCAGTCGGCCTGCCGGACGGGCTCCTCGAAGGCGTTGTAGGAGTCCCGGGGGGATTCCGCATAGCCGTTCTGCGGAGCGTATTCCTGTTCGTACGCACCCTGCTGAGCACCGTCGAAGGTCGGCTGCGCGGGCGGGAAACCGTCGTACCCGTTCTGCTGCCGGTTGTCGTACGCGCCCTGCTGCCGGTCGTCGTAGACGCCCTGGCCCTGATTGTCGTAGGAGATCTGCTGCTGAGGGTCGTAACCGAGCTGCTGACCGTCGTACGCGGACTGCTCGGGGTACGACGGCTGGTGCGGCTGGTGCGGCTGGTGCGGCTGGCCGGGCCGGGAGTGCTGGGGTCCGACCTCGTCGCGGAAGAGCGGGCGGTCGTCCTCGCCCTCCTGGCCCTGTGCCTGCGCCTCAAGGGCCGCACGCCGCTCCTCCCGCATCAGGGAGCGGCCGACCGGGTCCAGCTCGCGCGGGTCGTCCGGGACCTCGTAGCGGCTGTCGTCGAAGCCGAGCTCGGCCGCGGTGCGCAGCGGCTCCTTCTCGAACGCCGGCTGTTCCGGGATCATCGTCGAGACGGTGAACTCGCCGTACTCGGAGCCGTTCTGCTGCTGCTGGCCGCCACCGCCGTGCGTGATCGCGTCGGGCAGCATGACCAGCGAGGTCGTGCCCGCCTGCTCGCCCGAGGGACGCAGCTGGACCCGGACCCCGTGCCGGTCGGCGAGGCGGCCGACCACGAACAGACCCATGCGCTGGGAGATCGCGGCGTCCACGGTCGGCGGGTTGGCCAGCTTGTGGTTGATGTCCGCGAAGTCCTCGGCGGTGAGGCCGATGCCCTTGTCGTGGATCTCGATCATGATGCGGCCGTCGGGGAGACGGGTCGCGGTGACGCGGACCTTGGTCTGCGGGGAGGAGAACGTCGTGGCGTTCTCCAGGAGCTCGGCGAGCGCGTGCACGAGGTCGGTGACCGCGCGGCCGTGGATGTCGGCCTCGGGGACGCCGGACAGCTCGACGCGCTCGTACTGCTCCACCTCGGAGGCGGCGGCGCGCAGGACGTCGACCAGCGGGACCGGCTGGTCCCAGCGGCGGCCGGGCTCCTCGCCCGCGAGGACCAGGAGGTTCTCGCCGTTGCGGCGCATACGGGTCGCGAGGTGGTCCAGGCGGAAGAGGTTCTCCAGCTGGTCCGGGTCGGCCTCGTTGTTCTCCAGTTCGGTGATGAGGGTCAGCTGGCCCTCGATCAGCGACTGGTTGCGGCGCGACAGGTTGGTGAAGATCGCGTTGATGTTGCCGCGCAGGAGGGCCTGCTCGGCGGCGAGCCGGACCGCTTCCCGGTGGACCTGGTCGAAGGCGCGGGCGACCTCGCCGATCTCGTCCCTGGTGGTGATCGGGATGGGCTGGATACGGGTGTCCACGCGGCCCGGTTCGGTGCGCGAGAGCTGGTCGACCAGCATCGGCAGGCGCTGCTCGGCCACGTCGAAGGCGGCGGAGCGCAGGCGGCGCATCGAGCGGGACATCTGGCGGGCCATCATCCCGGCGATGATGAACGCGGCGAGCAGGGCGATCACGACGGCGGCGCCGGTGATGATCGCCTGCTGCCTGGCGTCGTCGGCGATGCCGGAGGCCTCGGCCACCGCCTTGTCGGCGAGGTCCGACTCGATCTTCCGGTAGGCGTCGAACTTGGCGGTGTTGACCGCCCACCAGTTCTCGGCCGTCACGCCCTTCTGGGCGATGGCCAGCCGGGCGCTGGGCTGGGTGCTGGGGAGCGCCACGATGTCGCCGACCATCTCGGTGGTGTCGGCGGGCGGCGGGACGTAGCTGGGGTCCTTCGCCTTGGCGGCGGCGGCCTGCTTGGCGCCGTCCTTCTTCAGCTGCGCGATCGTGGCGTCGAGCTTCTTGAGGTCCTGGGGCGTGCCACCGCCCTTGTACTCCTCGATGGCGATGCCCTCGAGGTAGGCGTAGCTGCCGAGCGCGGTGCGCTGCTTGGCGAAGGTGGTCATGGTCGGGCCGGGCTTCACCAGCAGGTGCATGCCGATGGAGCGCTCCAGGGAGAGCGCGGCCTTCGACAGCGAGATCGCGTAGACCGTACGGCCGTAGCTGGTGATGTTGCCGGTGCCGAGGCCCAGCTCGTTGGCGAACTCCATCAGCGGGTGCTGGATGGCGACGTAGCCCTCTTCGGTCGACACGCCGGGCAGCTTGGAGGTGTAGGAGGCGGCGCGCAGCTTGTCCAGGCCGCCCTCGACCTGGGTGAACTGCGCCATGCGGCGCTCCAGGCCCTCCTTGGGCGGCATGTTCTTCGCCGCGGCGTGGAACTCGGCGGCGGCGGCGTTCGTCGCCGCGCGGGCCTTGACGACCTTCGGGTCGTTCTTCTTGCCCTGGAGCAGCGGAGCGGCGGAGACGTCGCGCTCCTCGACCAGGCGGTTGCCGTACGTGAGCGATGCCTGGACGAGCCGCGCGGTGCTCTCGGCGTCCTCGGCCTCGTGCCAGGTGTCGATCGAGCTCTTCACCTGGAATCCGCCCATGACCAGGCCCACGAGGACGGGGATGAGCAGGATCGCGTTCAGCTTGGTCGGCACGCGCCAGTTGCGCGGCGACATCCGGCCGCCCGACGGCTCCGGCGCCTCGACCGGGGCGGCCTGCGCCGCTGTGCGCGGCGGCGGGGTGAAGTTGCCCCGCGCCGATGCCGGCTCGGGACTGCTCTTGCTTCGCCTCACTCGACCAACAACCTCTCGGCGTCGGCACCTACGTTGTGCCGCGGTATGTCTCCAGGCCCGTTCTTACTGGGCAGTTCAGCGCATTCCAGCACGTCAGACGGCGCACTTCCAAACAGTCGGAAGCGGAACCTCCCCGTGATGTATGCCCCAGATAAAACGGTCATAAAGAGCGAGCCCCGCCAAAAGGCGGGGCTCTTGTGAGCACAGTGGAACCGGGTGTGCGCGACGTGTGTCGGCACACCCGGAATTCTCTGTCGAAACGTTATGAACGCGGAGGCCCCGCGTGTCAAAGGCCACAGGGGCCTCCGAAGGGCCTACGACAACTACCGTACGGATTGAGCCACTTGATGGCTGACTTCGGGCTGTTTCTGTCTATTTGAGCCGAGCCATCAACGCGTGCTCCACCAGCGTGATCAGCGCACTCTTTGCATCCGCACGGTGTCGGGCGTCCGTGGTGATGATCGGGGTGTCGGGGCCGATCTGCAGCGCCTCCCGCACCTCTTCGGGGTTGTACGGCTGATGCCCGTCGAAGCCGTTGAGGGCCACGACGAACGGCAGGCCGGAATTCTCGAAGTAGTCGACGGCCGGGAAACAGTCGGCGAGACGGCGCGTGTCGACGAGGACGACGGCACCGATCGCGCCGCGCACCAGGTCGTCCCACATGAACCAGAAACGGTCCTGGCCCGGCGTGCCGAACAGGTACAGGATCAGGTCCTGGTCGAGCGTGATGCGGCCGAAGTCCATGGCGACCGTCGTGGTCGTCTTGTCCCCGGTGTGGGTCAGATCGTCGATACCGGCGCTCGCCGAGGTCATGACGGCCTCGGTACGCAGCGGATTGATCTCGGAGACAGCACCCACGAACGTGGTCTTGCCGACACCGAAGCCACCGGCCACCACGATCTTGGCCGAGGTGGTCGAACGGGGAGCGGCCCCCGTGGCGCCGTCAGAGCTTCCGAAGTCCACTGAGCACCCTTTCGAGCAGAGTCACGTCCGGCGCACCGCCGTTGTTCTCGTCGCCACCCGGCTGATGGATCGCGACGAGCCCGGCCTCGGCCAGGTCGGCGACGAGGATCCGGGCCACCCCCAGCGGCATCGACAGCAGGGCCGACACCTCGGCGACCGACTTCACCTCGCGGCACAGGTGGCATATGCGCTGGTGCTCGGGGAGCAGCGTCACCAGGGCCGCCGGGTCGGCGGTCGTGCTGACGAGCGCCTCGATGGCGAGCTGGTAGCGCGGCCGGGTCCGGCCGCCGGTCATCGCGTACGGGCGGACCAGCGGCTGGTCGCCCTCAAAACCGTAGGCGTCGTGTGCGGCTGCACTGCCGTACGGATCGTGAGGAGCGGTGGGCGGGGTCATGGATCCTCCGGGCGGGACGGCGGGCGGGGGGCCTGCCGTCTGAGGGTGGGCCGGTGGGGGGATTGTGACGGCCATACGGTGACGGGACGCAGATCGGGAGGGGATTACGTGACTTCTCTGGATTCCGGGGCTGTTGATGCGCCAGACTTCAGGTGTGACCGGGGTTACCGGTCGTCACCCCCGTCAGTGGAGCAGGGTGCCCTGCAGCTCCGCGCGCAGGTCCGGGGTGAGCACGGCGCCCGCCCGGTCGACGAGGAGCGCCATCTCGTACCCCACGAGACCGATGTCGCAGTCCGGGTGCGCGAGCACGGCGAGCGATGATCCGTCGGAGACGGACATGATGAAGAGAAAGCCGCGCTCCATCTCCACGACCGTCTGATTCACCGGGCCGCCCTCGAAGATTCTCGAGGCCCCCGCGGTGAGCGAGGTCAGACCCGAGGCCACGGCCGCGAGCTGGTCCGCGCGATCGCGCGGGAAGCCCTCGGACATCGCGAGCAGCAGCCCGTCCGCGGACACCACGACCGTGTGCGAGACACCCGGCGTGTTGTCCACGAAGTTGGTGATCAACCAGTTCAGGTTCTGTGCCGCCTGGCTCATCTGGCTCAACTAACGCTCCTGCTGGTGAGTGGGGCGGGGGTAGCTGCCGGTCTGACCGGTGGTGCCGGCCTGCCGGCCCTGCTGGATGCCCCTACGGAGATTGGTCAGCCGTCCCCGCACCTCGTCGGGTGCGCGTGAGACCTGCGGGCCGCTCTGGTTCTGCTGTTCCTGAGCCGTGCCCGCCACGAGGTTCGCCCGGGGCACACGACGCGGCAGACCCGAGACGGTGACGCCGCCCGCGGCGGGCTTGCGCACCCGCTCGGCCTGACGCATCAGCTCGTCGTTGGGGGACTGACGCCAATTGGCCTGGTTCTGGCCGGAGTCGGGGACAGCCGGTGCCTGAGCCTGCGGACGCCGCGGACCGCCCAGGGGGGCGGCGGGCTGAGCGCCGCGCTGCGGCAGGGGACGCCCCGCCTGCCCGTGCTGCGCTTCCTGACCCGGAGCCTGACCCTGACCCTGGTTCGGCGCCTGGCCCTGCCCCGGAGCCTGGCTCTGCGCCTGGCCCTGGCTCTGCTGGCCGTGGAACCAGTTCGTCTCGAGCGTGTCGTACAGCGGCGTACGGCCGTCGCCCGGTCCGGCCGGCGGCAGGTACTCCTGCTGCGGCTGCGCCGGGATGCCCTGGTCCTGCCCGCCACCACGCTGACGCTCGTACGGGCCGGCGTTGGCGGGGTCCTGGTGCAGGCCGTCGTACTGACCGGCGCCGGACGGGTCCTGCGGACGCTGGTACTGGTCGCTGAACTGGCCGGTGTTCGAGGCGTCCTGGGGCCGCTCGTACTGGCCGGTGCCGGACGGGTCCTGGTGCAGGCCGTTGAACTGACCGGCACCGGACGCGTCCTGCGGGCGCTGGTACTGACCGGTGTAGGAGTCGTCCTGGGGGCGCTCGTACTGACCGGTGTTCGAGGGGTCCTGAGGCCGCTCGTACTGACCGGTGTTCGACGGGTCCTGCGGCCGCTCGTACTGGCCGGTGTTCGAGGGGTCCTGGGGGCGCTCGTACTGGCCGGTGTGGGAGACGTCCTGCGGGCGCTCGTACTGGCCCGTGCCGGACGGGTCCTGGCGACCCGGCAGGCCGCCGTCCCGGAAAGCACCGGCGCCGGCACCGGCACCCGGCCCACCGTTCCCGTTCGGTACGCCGCCGAAGACATCGGAGCGGACGAACTGGCCGGTGCCCTGACCCTGGCCCTGGTCCTGGCCGGGCAGCGGAGCGTCGTACTCGGGGCGGGCGAACTCGGCCGTGGCACCCGGACCCTGGTGCTCGCCCTGGATCTGCGGGAACTGCGAGGTCGAGTCCGGCTCGTCATGACCGCGCGGCGCGTCGAGCTGCGGCTGCGCGTTCTCGTCGCTCCAACTCGGCACCCGGGGCTGCGGGTTGCCGCCCGGCAGCTCGGCACGCGGGCCGCCGCGCGGAGGCAGCACCGGACGGCGCCGGCCCTGCTTCTCGGCGGGGTCGCTGTGCGTGCGCTGCTGCGGCGGGACCGGGCCCTGCCCGACGCCGTTGAAGGCACCGGTGCCGGAACCGGTCGGGGCCTGCGGGTTCTGCGAGCGCTGAGGGGCCTGCGGGTTCTGCTGGTTCTGCGGATTCT
Source organism: Streptomyces sp. NPDC030991 (assembly GCF_055571235.1). Taxonomy (NCBI): domain Bacteria; kingdom Bacillati; phylum Actinomycetota; class Actinomycetes; order Kitasatosporales; family Streptomycetaceae; genus Streptomyces; species Streptomyces sp. NPDC030991. The sequence continues at coordinate 212,545 of NZ_JBVIFR010000007.1, read as the reverse complement.
GCTGGGTGCGAGCGGGCAGGGGGGCCTGCGGACGCTGGGGACCCTGAGGATTCTGCGGGCCCTGCGGACCACGCTGCGGCCCGGCATCGCGCGGGCCCTGCGGGTTCTGCGGACCCTGGGGGTTCATCGGGCCGTGCGGGCCCTGCGGGTTCTGGGCGCCACCGTCCCGGCCGGGCAGCGCCGCCCGGGCGCCACCGGCACCCGCGCCGACCTGCGGCCGCGCCGCGCCCGGCCCGGCACCGAGACGGCTCGCGACGCCGCCACCGGCCCCCGGCGCGACACCGCGCCGCGCACCGGCGACCCCGGCCGCACCCGGCGCGGCGGCCGGACCACCGGCACCGGCCTGACCGGGAACCTTCTTGCCGCCCTGGGCGACATCCACGGGAAGCATGACCAGCGCGGTCGTACCACCGGAGTCGGAGGGCCGGAGCTGGATGCGGATGCCGTGCCGCTGCGACAGCCGGCCGACCACGAACAGACCCATGCGGCGCGAGACCGACACGTCCACGGTGGGCGGCGAGGCGAGCCGCTCGTTGATCGCGGCGAGGTCCTCGGGGGAGAGGCCGATACCGGTGTCGTGGATCTCGATGAGCACCCGCCCGTCGGGCAGCGCGTGACCGGTCACCTTCACCTTGGTCTGCGGCGACGAGAACGAGGTCGCGTTCTCCAGCAGCTCGGCGAGCAGGTGCACGAGGTCGTTGACGACGCGGCCGGCGACCTCGGTCGTGGGCACCGAGGAGAGCTCGATGCGCTCGTACTGCTCCACCTCGGACGCGGCGGCACGCAGCACGTCGACGAGCGGCACGGGCCGCGTCCACCGGCGACCGGGCTCCTCACCGGCGAGGACGAGCAGGTTCTCACCGTTACGCCGCATACGGGTCGCGAGGTGGTCGAGCTTGAACAGCGAGGACAGCTGGTCCGGGTCGGCCTCGCGGGACTCCAGCTCGGAGATGAGCGAGAGCTGGCGCTGGATAAGACCCTGGGAGCGGCGCGAGAGGTTGGTGAACATCGCGTTGACGTTGCCCCGCAGCAGGGCCTGCTCGGCGGCGAGCCGGACGGCCTCGCGGTGCACGTGGTCGAAGGCCGCGGCCACCTGGCCGATCTCGTCCCGGGAGTGCACACCGACCGACTCCACGGACGTGTCGACGTCCTGCGGGTCGGACTCGGACAGCTGCTTGACCAGCTCGGGCAGGCGGTCCTGGGCGACCTTGGTCGCGGTGTCCTGGAGCCGGCGCAGCGAGCGGATCATGGAGCGGGCCACGACGAAGGCGCCGACGAGGGAGACGCCGAGCACGATCAGGATGAGCGCGCCGTTGATGATCGCGGACTGCTCGGAGGAGTTGCGCAGCTCGCGGGCCTGCTGCTCCATCTGGTTGAGCAGCGTCAGCTCGATCTTGGACATCTCCTGGATACGGGAGCTGTCCGCGTCGACCCAGTCCTTGTAGGAGCGCTTGTCCTGGGTCTTGATGCCGTCCTGCTTGGTCAGGACCCGCTCGGCGTAGCTGTCCGCCGCCTTGATGGTGGCGTTGTTCTCCTCGAGGGGCTTGAGCAGTTCCTGCGCGGCGACGTCGCCGTAGACGCTGCGGAACGAGTCGATCTGAGAGTCCTGGTTCTCGGACGCCGCGAGCGCGTACTGGCGGTCCGTCTCCGAGATCGAGCCGAAGGTCGAGCTGTTGGGCGGCAGGGCCGCCGCGATGACGGCACGCTGCTCGGACGCGTACTCCTTGGCCGAGGAGAACGCGGCCAGGGCGCGAGTCCGCTGGATCATCTCGGGGCTGCTGGTGGCCTGCGCCATGTCGGTGGACAGGGACAACAACTGCTCGATGATGCGGGCGTATGCCTCGACCGTCTGCGACGAGTTGGTCTTGCTGGCGTAGGAGCCCTGCCGGATCTTGTTGAGGCTGATCAGCTCGTGAGCGATCTGCACGGCATGCTCGCGGACACCGCTGAGGCTGTTGCTGTCGCCCTCGATGTCGGTCGTGCTCTGCAAGAACGTGTCGCGGGCACGGTTCGTCTTCGACCGTGCGGCCTTGATGCTGAAGTCGTCGGTCGCCTTGGGATTGACGGACAGCGGCCCAGCCGACTGGTCGCGCTCCTCCTGGAGCGCCGACGCCAGGTCGGTGGCCTGCTTCGTCATCTCCGTCAGCAGCTTCATGTTGTCGAGCTGCTGGATGTCGTCCAGGGACTCCGAGATGCGCAACGCGCCGAGGCTCGTCGCGGCGACCACGGGCAGCGTCAGCAGCGCCACCAGACGGGTCGAGATACGCCAGTTGCGCAGGGCTATTCGCGGTCCGGGCCCCGTGGCTCCCTTGGGCTTGGCCGAGGCCGGCGCGGGCGTGGCCGAACCGCCGGGCGCCGAACCGCGCCCGTCGCGCTCACCGGCGTCGACGGACGCCGTGCGCCCCGGGTTCTGGGCGTGCGGGGGTTGGGAGCCGCCTGTTATCGGGCCGGTCCCGCCGCGCGGCTCCGGCTCCGCCGCAGCGCTGCCATCCCTGTTCTTACGTCCCTGCACTAGCGTCGCAACCTCTGGACCAGGCGTCCCGTCCGCATACGCGGGCAAGACGGTGTCGGCGTAGTTCGAAGGGCGACCTGAACGCCCCCCTGTGGTCGTGAGTGACCGGCGCTGGTTCCCCTCCCCGCCGCAGCTCGGCGCTGAGTCGCGCCCTGGTGCGCCGGTCCGTCCCGCGGCGGTCCCGGGAATTTCAGCACAGTGCAGGATCTCCAACAAGGGCCGAGGGATGCGCCTCGTCCCCCGTGACGCCGTGTGAGGGGAGAGTCACGAGACGTAGAAAGTGATCTACGGGAAACGGGGCATTCGCGGACGTTCCCCGTACGGGCGGGGGGTGTCCCAGTCGCGATGATCGGGAGCGGAATGATGGCTTCAGTGATGCAATGTCCGTTTCCGGGGGGTGAGTTGGCGGCCCGAAGTGTCCCATTTGAGTGGCCCCTCGTGAGCAAACTCACATACTCGGGATCATAACTTCACGCCTTTCGGCGGGAATCAGATGTTTAGCCTGACGCTTTACATAGACGGTCCTACCGACAACCGAGAAGGTCCCGAGCGCAGCCATGAAGACGACGACGATGTTCCTCAACCTCGCCAACCCGCGGCGCACCACCCTCGCGCACCTCAAGGACGCCGACGAGATCAAGGCCGGGCCGCTCGTGCCGGAGCACACCCGCGAGCTGCCGACGAACACGGCCAACCCGAAGCGCACCATCCTTATGGAGAAGCCGCAGTAGGGGCGCCGCGTTAGCCTGGACCGGTCACATCCCACCCGGGCCCAACGCAAGAATGAGGGGCGCAGCCACCCGTGCGCATCGCCAGATTCTCCATCGACGGGAACGTCGCCTTCGGCGCGGTCGAGGGCGACAAGCCAGACGAGCTCGTCCTCGACATCATCAAGGGCATCCCCTTCGCGGACTTCGAGCTCTCCGGCACCAAGGTCCCGCTGAGCAAGGTCCGGCTGCTGCCGCCCGTGCTCCCCAACAAGGTGATCGCCTTCGGCCGCAACTACGCGGAGCACGCCAGGGAGCTGGGCAACGAGGTCCCCGACGCCCCCTTCGCCTTCTTCAAGCCGTCCACGTCCGTGATCGGACCCGGCGACGAGATCCAGTACCCCTCCTTCTCGCAGGAGCTGCACCACGAGGCCGAACTGGCCGTGGTCATCGGCCGTATGTGCCGCGAGGTCCCGCCCGGGCGCGTCAACGACGTGATCCTCGGCTACACCGCCGCGAACGACGTGACCGCCCGCGACGTACAGAAGCGCGAGAAGCAGTGGGCCCGCGCCAAGGGCTTCGACACCTCCTGCCCGCTCGGCCCCTGGGTGGAGACGGACCTGGACGTGGCGGCCGCCTCCGACCTCGGCATCCAGTGCACGGTCAACGGGCAGCAGCGCCAGCTCGGCTCCACGTCCCAGATGATCACGTCCATCGCGGATCTGATCGCCAACATCTCCGAGGCCATGACCCTCCTCCCGGGCGACGTCATCCTCACGGGCACCCCGGAAGGGGTCGGCCCCCTGCAGATCGGCGACGAGGTCGCCGTCAGCATCGAAGGCATCGGCACTCTCACCAACAAGGTTGTCAAGCGTGGCTAGCGCACCCTCCCTCCCCGTCCGCGTCCGTTTCTGTCCTTCCCCCACCGGCAACCCGCATGTGGGCCTGGTCCGCACGGCCCTGTTCAACTGGGCCTTCGCGCGCCACAACAAGGGCACGCTCGTCTTCCGCATCGAGGACACCGACGCGGCCCGCGACAGCGAGGAGTCGTACAACCAGCTCCTCGACTCGATGCGCTGGCTCGGCTTCGACTGGGACGAGGGCCCCGAGGTCGGCGGCCCGCACGCGCCGTACCGCCAGTCGCAGCGCATGGACCTCTACAAGGAGGTCGCGGAGAAGCTCCTCGCCGCCGGCCGCGCCTACCACTGCTACTGCTCAACGGAGGAGCTGGACGCCCGCCGCGACGCGGCCCGCGCCGCCGGCAAGCCGTCCGGCTACGACGGCCACTGCCGCGAGCTGACCGCCGAGCAGCAGCAGGCGTACGAGACCGAGGGCCGCAAGCCCATCGTCCGCTTCCGGATGCCCGACGAGACGATCACCTTCACGGACCTGGTCCGCGGTGACATCACGTACGAGCCGGAGAACGTCCCGGACTACGGCATCGTCCGCGCCAACGGCGCCCCGCTGTACACGCTGGTCAACCCGGTCGACGACGCGCTGATGGAGATCACCCACGTCCTGCGCGGCGAGGACCTGCTCTCCTCCACCCCGCGCCAGATCGCCCTGTACGCGGCGCTGAAGGACCTCGGCATCGCCAAGCAGACGCCTCTCTTCGGCCACCTCCCGTACGTCATGGGCGAGGGCAACAAGAAGCTCAGCAAGCGCGACCCCCAGTCGTCGCTGAACCTCTACCGCGAGCGCGGCTTCCTCCCCGAGGGCCTGCTCAACTACCTCTCGCTCCTCGGCTGGTCCCTCTCCGCGGACCGCGACATCTTCTCGATCGACGAGATGGTGGCGGCCTTCGACGTCGCCGACGTCCAGCCGAACCCGGCCCGCTTCGACCTCAAGAAGTGCGAGTCGATCAACGGCGACCACATCCGCCTGCTCGACCCCGAGGACTTCGCGGCCCGCTGCGCGCCCTGGCTGAAGGCGCCGTTCGCCCCCTGGGCGCCGGAGGACTTCGACGAGGCGAAGTGGGCGGCGATCGCCCCCCACGCCCAGACCCGCCTCAAGGTCCTCTCCGAGATCACCGCCAACGTCGACTTCCTCTTCCTCCCCGAGCCCGTCTTCGACGAGCCCAGCTGGACCAAGGCCATGAAGGAAGGCTCCGACGCCCTCCTGCGCACGGCCCGCGAGAAGCTGGAGTCGGCGGACTGGACGTCCCCGGAGTCCCTCAAGGAAGCGGTCCTGGCGGCGGGCGAGGCCCACGGCCTCAAGCTCGGCAAGGCCCAGGCCCCGGTCCGCGTGGCGGTCACCGGCCGCACGGTCGGCCTGCCCCTCTTCGAGTCCCTGGAGATCCTGGGCAAGGACGAGACCCTGACCCGCATCGACGCGGCCCTGGCGAAGCTCGCCGCGTAGCCGGTAGCCGTACGTGCCTGAGCGGGGGGGGGGGGGGGGGGGGGGGGGGGGGGGGGGGGGGGGGGGGGGGGGGGGGGGTTTTTTTTTTTTTTTTTTCCCCCCCCCCCCCCCCCCCCCGCTCCAGATGACCCGCGCGGTCTAGTCAGCACCCGCGAAGGCGCTCTACTCGGAAGCACCGTAGTTGGGCTTGTTCGCGCCCGGTCCGGGGCCCGGCGCCTAGTGTTGGGCCATGCCGATCAAAGCCATCGTCTGGGACGTCGACGACACGCTCTTCGACTACGCCACGGCTGACGCGACCGGCATGCGCGCCCACCTCGCCGTCGAGGGGCTCCTCCACGCCTTCGGGACGGTCGAGCAGGCACTCGTCCGCTGGAAGACGCTGACCCGCGAGCACTGGGCCCGCTTCGAGGCGGGGGAGTCGGACTGGGAGGGGCAGCGCAGGGACCGGGTGCGGGCTTTCGTGGGGGAGGCGCTGGACGACACCGCGGCCGACGCCTGGTTCACCCGTTACCTCGGCCACTACGAGGCGGCCTGGAACCTGTTCCCGGACACGGTGCCCGCCCTCGACACCCTCGCCGCCGGCTACCGCCACGCGGTCCTCTCCAACTCCTCGCTCCACAACCAGGACCGCAAACTCCGTGTCCTCGGCGTACGCGACCGCTTCGAGGCGCTCGTCTGCGCCGCCGAACTGGGCGTCGCGAAGCCCGCGGCCGCCGCCTTCCACGCCGTCTGTGACCAGCTGCGTCTCGCCCCGCACGAGGTCGCGTACGTGGGTGACCAGCCGGACACCGACGCGCGCGGAGCGGTCGAGGCGGGGCTGGCCGGCATCTGGCTGGACCGCGCCGGGACCGGTGGCCGCCCCGAGCTGGTCCGCATCACCGGGCTCGACCAGCTGCCCCCGCTGCTGGCCCGCGATACCCGTTTTGGAGCGCCGGAGACCTTCGGGTAATGTTCTTCCTGCGCCGAGGGAAGCGAGCCGCAAGGCCGGGACCCGGAAGCGCAAGCCGAACAAAAATCCAGCCAGGGTTTGCGTTCTGGTGGCCTATGGTGTAATTGGCAGCACGACGGTTTCTGGTTCCGTTAGTCTAGGTTCGAGTCCTGGTAGGCCAGCTCGCAGAGCTCATCTGCAACCGTGGATCCCAGATCCACAACGCCCCCGTTGTGTAGCGGCCTAGCACGCTGCCCTCTCACGGCAGTAGCGCCGGTTCGAATCCGGTCGGGGGTACAGATCCTTCCCGCGAGGACGGTACGGGTAGCTCCCGCCGACTTTGATGCAGGATCGCTAGGGCCCCCGTTGTGTAGCGGCCTAGCACGCTGCCCTCTCACGGCAGTAGCGCCGGTTCGAATCCGGTCGGGGGTACGGGTTGAATCTTCGGGTTGAACCATTTTGGTCTAAACCACCATGGCCTATGGTGTAATTGGCAACACTACGGTTTCTGGTACCGTCATTCTAGGTTCGAGTCCTGGTAGGCCAGCTCGCAGAGCTCATCTGCAACCGCGGATCTGATCCGCAGGGCCCCCGTTGTGTAGCGGCCTAGCACGCCGCCCTCTCAAGGCGGTAGCGCCGGTTCGAATCCGGTCGGGGGTACGTCAAAGAAGAGGCCCTTCCCGTCGCGGGAAGGGCCTCTTCGCGTATGCCGGTAGGCACCCACTTATGCCGGTAGGCACCCACGCTGGACACAACTCCGGCCGGTCGCTGCGGCGTTGGAGCGACCGGCCGGAACTGGCAGGGAAAGCGGGAGGGTTCGCGCGTCAGCCGGTGCGGCGCAGCGCCTCGGAGAGACGGCCCGCGGCGTCGATGACGGCCTGGGCGTGCATGCGGCCCGGGTGGCGGGTCAGGCGCTCGATGGGACCGGAGACCGAGACGGCGGCCACCACCCGGTTCGACGGACCGCGGACCGGCGCGGAGACGGACGCGACGCCCGGCTCCCGCTCACCGATCGACTGGGCCCAGCCCCGGCGGCGTACGCCCGACAGGGCCGTCGCCGTGAAGCGGGCGCCCTGGAGACCGCGGTGCAGGCGCTCCGGCTCCTCCCAGGCCATCAGGATCTGCGCGGACGAACCCGCCTTCATCGTGAGCGTCGAACCGACCGGAACCGTGTCCCGCAGCCCGGACAGCCGCTCCGCCGCGGCGACGCAGATGCGCATGTCGCCCTGGCGGCGATAGAGCTGCGCGCTCTCGCCCGTGACGTCCCGCAGATGCGTCAGCACCGGGCCCGCCGTCGCGAGCAGTCGGTCCTCGCCGGCCGCCGCCGACAGCTCCGCGAGACGCGGGCCGAGAATGAAACGGCCCTGCATGTCCCGCGCCACCATGCGGTGGTGTTCCAGGGCCACCGCCAGGCGGTGGGCCGTCGGTCTTGCCAGTCCGGTGGCCGCTACTAGTCCTGCGAGGGTCGCGGGCCCGGACTCCAGAGCGCCCAGGACAAGGGCTGCCTTGTCCAGAACGCCGACGCCGCTACTGTTGTCCATGCGTCGATACTCCCGTCTCACTCTGTGAAACGCAAGTTCAATTTTCCGTGGAACTTGCCACTCTGTACGGAGACCGGCCCGGGGACCAACGGGCCCGGCGGCCGACGTCCGGTACGAGGGGTACGAACGACGGCGATCCGAATCTCTAGTTGGGCCGGCGCACCTGGTCGGTCGAAGGGAAAGCGATGGGTAGGACACTCGCGGAGAAGGTCTGGGACGACCACGTCGTCCGGCGCGCCGAGGGCGAGCCCGACCTCCTCTTCATCGATCTGCACCTGCTGCACGAGGTGACCAGCCCGCAGGCGTTCGACGGCCTCCGGCAGGCCGGCCGCCAGGTGCGGCGCCTCGATCTCACCATCGCCACCGAGGATCACAACACCCCGACCCTCGACATCGACAAGCCGATCGCCGACCCGGTCTCGCGCGTACAGCTGGAGACGCTGCGCAAGAACGCCGCCGACTTCGGCGTCCGCCTGCACTCCCTGGGCGACGTCGAGCAGGGCGTCGTCCACGTGGTGGGACCGCAGCTGGGCCTGACCCAGCCGGGCACCACCGTGGTCTGCGGCGACTCGCACACCTCCACCCACGGCGCGTTCGGCGCGCTGGCGTTCGGCATCGGCACCTCGCAGGTCGAGCATGTGCTGGCCACCCAGACCCTGCCGATGGCCCGCCCGAAGACCATGGCGATCACGATCGACGGCGACCTGCCCGAGGGCGTCACGGCCAAGGACCTGATCCTGGCGATCATCGCGAAGATCGGCACCGGCGGCGGCCAGGGCTACATCCTGGAGTACCGCGGCTCCGCCATCGAGAAGCTCTCGATGGAAGCCCGCATGACCATCTGCAACATGTCGATCGAGGCGGGCGCCCGCGCCGGCATGATCGCCCCCGACGCGACCACCTTCGACTACCTCCAGGGCCGCGACCACGCGCCCGCCGGGGAGGAGTGGGACGCCGCCGTCGCGTACTGGAAGACGCTGCGCACCGACGACGACGCGGTCTTCGACGCCGAGGTCTTCATCAAGGCCGAGGAGCTCTCGCCGTTCGTCACCTGGGGCACCAACCCCGGCCAGGGCGCGCCGCTTTCCGCGGAGGTCCCCGACCCGGCTTCGTACGAAGACGCTTCGGAGCGCTTCGCCGCCGAGAAGGCCCTGGAGTACATGGGGCTGACCGCCGGGCAGGCGCTGCGCGACATCAAGGTCGACACCGTCTTCGTAGGTTCGTGCACCAACGGTCGCATCGAGGATCTGCGCGCGGCCGCCGAGATCGTGGGGGGCCGCAAAGTCGCCGACGGCGTACGGATGCTGGTCGTGCCCGGCTCCGCGCGGGTGGGTCTGCAGGCCGTCTCCGAGGGCCTGGACAAGGTCTTCAAGGAGGCCGGCGCCGAATGGCGGCACGCGGGCTGCTCGATGTGCCTGGGTATGAACCCGGACCAACTCGCCCCCGGCGAGCGCTCCGCGTCCACCTCCAACCGCAACTTCGAGGGCCGGCAGGGCAAGGGCGGCCGTACGCACCTGGTCTCGCCCCAGGTCGCCGCCGCCACGGCCGTGCTGGGCCATCTGGCCTCCCCGGCCGACCTGTCCGACGCCGACGCCCGTACGCCCGCTGGAGTCTGATCAGCCATGGAAGCATTCACCACGCACACCGGCCGGGCCGTCCCGCTGCGCCGCAGCAATGTCGACACCGACCAGATCATCCCTGCTCACTGGCTCAAGAAGGTGACGCGGGACGGGTTCGAGGACGGGCTGTTCGAGGCCTGGCGCAAGGACCCCGAGTTCGTGCTCAACAAACCCGAGCGCGAGGGTGCCACGGTGCTGGTGGCCGGCCCGGACTTCGGTACCGGCTCGTCCCGTGAGCACGCGGTGTGGGCGCTGCAGAACTACGGCTTCAAGACCGTCATCTCGGCCCGTTTCGCCGACATCTTCCGCGGTAACTCCCTCAAGAACGGGCTGCTCACCGTGGTCCTGGACCAGAAGATCGTGGACGCGCTCCAGGATCTGGTGGAGAGCGACCCGCAGGCCGAGATCACGGTCGACCTCCAGGAGCGAGAGGTTCGCGCCGAGGGGATCACCGCCTCCTTCGACCTGGACGAGAACTCCCGCTGGCGGCTGCTGAACGGTCTCGACGACATCAGCATCACGCTGAGCAACGAGAGCGACATCGCTGCCTACGAGGCGAACCGGCCCGCGCACAAACCGCGGACGATCCAGGTCTGATCCGCCGCTGGGCAAGGCGCATTCAGGCCACATCCCCAGGACCCGTACCCCCAATCGTGCAACGGTTGGGGGTACTTCTGTGTCCGCCTCCCACGGCGCCGGACGGCCCCGTACGGGTGATCTCCAGGGCCTCTCAACTCCCGTGTATATCAGGGGTGTTCGCGGGGTACGCGGGCATCGGTGCTGCTCTGGGCGGGCACGCCGCGCGAGGGCTCAGGAGGCCCTTGCGGGGCGGGAGTTACCCCCTGCGGAGGCGACAACTCGCCCCAGATGGCACAATCTGTGCATGGAACACGACGGCCAACTCCAGATGTACATGGCGGTCGCGAACCAACTCAAGGAAGCGCACGCCCGAGTGCGCGCACTGCAAGTCCCGGAGGGCGTACGGATGGCGCTGACCCGGAAGCTGCTGGCCATTACGGCCGCGGCCAAACATGATCTCGCCGGTGCGGCCGGACGTCTGGAGCGATTCAGTGCGGACCTCGACGACTTCGAAGAGGGCGCTGGCACTGAAGAGGAACTCTGAGACGGCCGAGTTCGTTGCGGCACAAGGGTGATTAGCCCGTTTCATGTTTGATTTGCGGTATATATCTGCCTAACGTGCGAAAAAGCCGGATCGAAAGAGATTCGCTCCGGCAATGTCTCCGAAGGGGAAGACGTGAACAAGGCGCAGCTCGTAGAAGCGATTGCCGACAAGGTCGGTGGCCGTCAGCAGGCCGCCGACGCCGTCGACGCGGTACTCGACGCCGTCGTCCGTGCCGTGGTCAACGGTGACCGCGTTTCGGTCACCGGCTTCGGTTCGTTCGAGAAGGTCGACCGTCCGGCTCGTTACGCCCGCAACCCGCAGACCGGTGAGCGCGTCCGGGTCAAGAAGACGTCGGTGCCGCGCTTCCGTGCGGGCCAGGGCTTCAAGGACCTCGTCGCGGGTTCGAAGAAGCTCCCCAAGAACGACGTCGCGGTCAAGAAGGCGCCCAAGGGCAGCCTGACGGGCGCCGCTTCGGCGACGGTCAAGAAGGCCGCGGCCAAGAAGACGACGGCCAAGAAGGCCGCCGCCAAGAAGACCACGGCCACGGCGAAGAAGACCGCCGCGAAGACCACGGCCGCGGCGAAGAAGACGACGGCCAAGAAGGCGTCCCCCGCCAAGAAGGCCACGCCGCAGAAGGCCACGGCCAAGAAGGCGTCCCCCGCCAAGAAGGCCACGCCGCAGAAGGCCACCGCGAAGAAGACGGCCCCCGCCAAGAAGGCCACGGCCAAGAAGGCGCCCGCCAAGAAGTCGACGGCGCGCAAGACCACCGCCAAGAAGGCCACCGCCCGCAAGAAGTAAGGGCGTACGCCACAGGCTGCTCACGCGCCGGGCCGGGCTCCCCTCGGGGAGCCCGGCCCGCGGCATGTCCAGGGCGCCGGGCCGGCCGGACCGTTCGGAAGGTCCGGTCCGTTCAGAAGGTCTGCAGGGTCACGAGCGCGATCTGCCGCGCCTCGCCCTCGCCCCGGACCTCGATGCGCACCCGCTGCCCGGGCCGCAGCAGGCGCAGCCCGCCCGCGTCGAAGGCGGCGGCGTCGAACGGCATCGGCGTGCCGTCGTCCAGAAGGACGCTGCCGGAGCGGGAATCGGGGTCGTACGTGTACGCGGTGGCCTGCATAGGGGCAGCGTACTCAGTCCAGCGTCAGCAGCCCGGCCGCGGCCCGCGCCGTGTACGGGCCCACGCCCAGGGCGAGCGCGGTGCGCAGATCGTCGCCGGTGTCCACGTCCTGGCGTACGGAGCCGACATCGTCGAGGGCGAGTTCCGCGGCGCCGGACGCCGCGTGCCGGGCGCGCGAGGCCGTACCGAATGCGGGAAGCAATTCCGTGCCGGGCGACGCGGACAAGAGTGTGGTGCCGATTCCGGCGGCATCCGGCAGAAATGCCCGGGGAAATATTGCGGCCGCGCCGAGAACACGGGCCAATTCGGCGGGGCGAAGCGCCGGAAGATCCGCGTTCAGCGCCGCCACGGGCGCGTCGGGACGAAGGGAACGCACGAACCCCGCACCGTGCGCGAGAGCCGCGTTGAGTCCGGCCCGGGGAGTGTCGGGAACGATGCCCGCGCCCAGAGCCGCCAGTTCATCGCCCGCGCGGGCATCGTCCGTGACGACCACCACATCGCGCACCGCCGAACACGCCCGCACGGCGGCCACGGTGTCCTGCGCGAACGCCAGCGCGAGGCCCGGACGCAGGTCCCCAGCAGCGGGCGCCAGCCTGCTCTTGGCCCGCACCAGCGGTTTCAGCGGTATCACCAGGGTCCACTGCACCTGCCTATTGTGACCTGTGCATGAGGTGAGGCGGTTCGGGCGGGCGTACGGTGTTCTCGACAGACCGGTGGCCTGGGGCGACACTTGTGCGGCCCGACGGGTGCACCTGCCAGGTCCTAGAGGAAGGTGTCCGAGTGTCCCGCCGCAGAATCGGCTTCTGGTACCGCTTCGCTGCGGTCCTCTGCAAACCGCCCCTGGTGGTTCTGTTCAAGCGGGACTGGCGCGGAATGGAGAACATTCCTGCCGATGGCGGATTTATCACCGCCGTGAACCATAATTCGCATCTGGACCCGTTCCTCTACGCCCACTTTCAGTACAACACCGGGCGGGTCCCGCGATTCCTCGCCAAGCACGGTCTGTTCCGCAAGGGCTTCGTGGGCGCCGCGATGCGTGGCACCGGACAGATTCCCGTCTATCGCGAGTCGACGAACGCGCTCAGCGCCTTCCGCGCCGCGATCGCCGCGGTGGAACGCGGTGAGTGCGTCGCTTTCTATCCGGAGGGAACGCTCACCCGGGATCCCGAACTGTGGCCGATGACCGCTAAGACCGGCGTCGCGCGCGTCGCACTGCAGACACAGTGCCCGGTCATTCCCGTCGGCCAGTGGGGCGCCACCGAAGCGCTCGCGCCCTATGCGAAGAAGCCGCATTTCTTTCCGCGCAAGACGCACCACGTCCTTGCCGGTGAGCCCGTCGACCTGACGCGCTTCTACGACAAGGAAATGACCCCGGACCTCCTGAAGGAGGCGACCGAGGCCATCATGACCGACATCACCTCGCTGGTGGCGGAGCTGCGCGGCGAGAAGGCCCCGCGCAAGCGTTACGACCCGCGTGAGGCGCGCATCGAGCAGCGCCGCAAGTTGCAGGCGCAGGGCGGCAGTTCGGAGGAGAGCAAGTGACGCGACCCGTGAAGACCGCAGTCTTCGGGACCGGATCGTGGGGCACGGCCTTCGCCATGGTGCTCGCGGACGCGGGGTGCGAGGTCACGCTCTGGGGCCGGCGCGCCGAACTCGTCGACGCCATCAACTCGACGCACACCAACCCGGATTACCTCCCCGGCGTCGAACTCCCCGCGAGCGTACGGGCGACGGCAGACGTGGCGGAGGCCGCGGCGGACGCCGAGTTCACCGTGCTCGCCGTGCCCTCGCAGACGCTGCGCGGCAACCTCGCCGCATGGGCGCCGCAGCTCGCCCCCGACACCGTGCTCGTCTCGCTGATGAAGGGCGTCGAGCTCGGTTCGGCGATGCGGATGAGCGAGGTGATCGAGGACGTCACGAGGGTCGGCGAGGACCGCATCGCGATCGTCACCGGACCGAACCTCGCGCGGGAGATCGCCGCCCGCCAGCCCGCCGCCGCGGTCGTCGCCTGCCGCGCCGAGTCCGTGGCACAGCGCCTCCAAGTCGCCTGCCACACCCCGTACTTCAGGCCGTACACCAACACCGACGTGGTCGGCTGCGAGCTCGGCGGCGCCATCAAGAACGTCATCGGGCTCGCCGTCGGCATCGCCGACGGCATGGGTCTCGGCGACAACACGAAGGGCTCGCTCATCACGCGCGGGCTCGCGGAGACGACCCGGCTCGGGCTCGCCATGGGCGCCGACCCGCTGACCTTCGCCGGGCTCGCCGGACTCGGCGACCTCGTCGCCACGTGCTCGTCGCCGCTGTCGCGCAACCACACCTTCGGCACGAACCTCGGCAAGGGCATGACGCTGGAGGAGACCATCGCGGTCACCAAGCAGACCGCCGAGGGCGTCAAGTCCTGCGAATCCGTACTGGACCTGGGGCGCCGCCACGGCGTCGACATGCCGATCACCGAGACGGTCGTGGGCATCGTCCACGAGGGGAAGCCCCCGGTCGTCGCCGTCAAGGAGCTGATGTCGCGCTCCGCCAAGCCCGAGCGACGCTGAGCGACGCCGAGCGACAAGGCTCTGCGGACGCTGACTCCCGTACTACCAGCAGGTACGCTCAACGCGATATGAGCAGCGAGAACCTCCCCCAGAGCCCTGCGTCTTCAGCGTCCTCGGCGTCTTCGGCGTCTTCGGCGTCTTCGGTGTCCTCAGCGTCCTCTGCGAGCGGTACGAGCGGCGCGAGCGGACAGAAGCCGCGGGTCGCCGTCGTCTTCGGTGGTCGTAGCTCCGAACACGGCGTCTCCGTCGTCACCGCCGGCGCCGTGCTGCGCGCCATCGACCGCTCCAAGTACGACGTGCTGCCCATCGGCATCACGCGCGAGGGGCGCTGGGCGCTGACGACGGACGATCCCGAGCGCATGGCCATCACCGATCGCAGGGTGCCGGACGTCGCCGACCTCGCGGATTCGCCCGAGGGCGGCGTGGTGCTGCCCGTCGACCCGGCCTCGCGCGAGGTCGTCTACACCGAACCCGGCGCCGTGCCCAAGGCACTCGGCGACGTCGACGTCGTCTTCCCGGTACTGCACGGACCCTACGGCGAGGACGGCACGATCCAGGGCCTCCTGGACCTGTCCGGCACGCCCTACGTCGGCTGCGGTGTGCTCTCCTCGGCCGTCGGCCAGGACAAGGAGTACATGAAGCGGATCTTCACGTCCTTCGGACTGAAGGTCGGGCCGTACCTCGTCGTCCGGCCGCGCGAGTGGGAACTCGACCAGGAAGGCGCGCGACGGCGCATCGCCGACTTCGTCGGCGAACAGGGCTGGCCCCTGTTCATCAAGCCCGCGCGCGCCGGGTCCTCGATCGGCATCACGAAGATCGAGTCCTTCGAGGCGCTCGACGAGGCCATGGAGACCGCCCGCGCCCACGACCCGAAGGTCATCATCGAGGCGGCGATCGCCGGGCGCGAGATCGAATGCGGCGTGCTCGAGTTCGAGGACGGGCCGCGGGCCTCCGTCCCGGCCGAGATCCCGCCGGTACAGGCCCACGACTTCTACGACTTCGAGGCCAAGTACATCGACTCCGCCGCCGGGATCGTGCCCGCGCCGCTCACCCCGGAAGAGACGGCGGAGGTCCAGCGGCTCGCCGTGGCCGCCTTCGACGCCGTGTCCTGCGAAGGCATCGTGCGGGCGGACTTCTTCCTCGGGGAGGACGGCGAGTTCGTGATCAACGAGATCAACACGCTGCCCGGCTTCACGCCGATCTCGATGTACCCGCGGATGTGGCAGGAGAGCGGCGTCAGCTACCCGGAGCTGGTGGACCGGCTGCTCCAGGCCGCACTACGCCGCCCCACGGGCCTGCGCTGACACTCCGGACGCTCTGTTCCTCCGTTCCACAGACGGCTCGACACCGTTCGGCACTGCTCGACGCTGTTCGGCACCGTTCGCCAGGAGACGGTTCCTTCGCTCCTCAGGAGGCGATTCCTTCGGGGATCGCCTTCTTCACGGCCGGGGCCAGGTCCACGAGAGCACCGGAACTGTCCCGGCCCTTCTCCGCACTCACCTCGACATACGCCTTCCGGCCGGCGGTGGTGAACCGGTACGACCCGTCGTCCTGCTCCTCCATCAACCAGTCGACCCCGTTCACCCCACCGGCGACGGCGTCGGGGTCGGTGCCCTCGGCCACCTTCGGATCGATCATCTTGGGGGGTTGCGCGACCCCACAGCGCAGTATGATCGCGTTGCCTCCCCAGGCCGCGGTCAACGTGGACGCGGGCTCGGGGTCCTCGCGGCTCAGGCCGTCAATCCTCGACGGCAGAACCTTGTCCAGGTTCTCGCACAGCTTCGAGGCCGTCGCGCCCGGACGGGGAACCACGACCGACGCGCCGCCGTCCGCTGAGGAGCAGCCCGCTGCGCCGATCAGCAGGCAGAGCGCGGGCAGCCCGAGAACAGTGCGGAGCCGGTGACGGAAAGAGTTCACCGGCACAGGGTAGACGGGGGCTACAGGTGGACGACCGGGCAGGTCAGAGTGCGCGTGATGCCGTCCACTTGCTGGACCCTGGCAACCACCATCCGACCCAGTTCGTCGACGGTGTCGGCCTGGGCCCGGACGATCACGTCGTAGGGACCGGTGACGTCTTCGGCCTGGATCACTCCCGGAATCTTCGCGATCAGCTCGGCGACAGTCGACGCCTTGCCTACTTCGGTCTGGATCAGGATGTACGCCTGTACCACGGAACCTCCAGGGCGGCCACGAGGATCATGTGGGGAGAAGGGACGCCACGGTATCGCGTCGCCGCTCGTCGCGGGGAGACCCGGGGTGGCTGTGGCGTACTCGCCGTGTGCACGGCGGCCCGCGCAAGGGATCGTAGAGGCAGGCCCATGAGGGAAGCAGAGGGCGGGCCCATGACACAAACCGTACCCATGACAGAGACGGCCCGCGACCGCGAGCAGGCCGGGGCAGAAGGGGCAGTAGGCGCATGAAGGGCACCGTCGGAGAGCTGGGGGAGTTCGGGCTCATCCGGGAACTGACCTCACGGCTCACCACCACCCCGGCCGTACGGATCGGCCCCGGCGACGACGCCGCCGTGATCGCCGCGCCGGACCGTCGAGTCGTCGCCAGCACGGACATCCTGCTGGAGAACCGGCACTTCCGGCGCGACTGGTCCACGGCGTACGACGTCGGGCGCAAGGCCGCCGCGCAGAACCTGGCCGACATCGCCGCCATGGGCGCCGTCCCCACAGCCCTGCTGCTCGGCCTCGTCGTACCCGCCGAACTGCCCGCCTCCTGGCCGTCGGAGCTGATGGACGGTCTGCGGGACGAGTGCCAGGTGGCCGGCGCCGCCGTGGTCGGCGGTGACGTCGTCCGCGGCGACACCATCACCATCGCCATCACCGCGCTCGGTGATCTCCGCAACCACGAGCCCGTGACCCGCGCCGGCGCACAGCCCGGCGACGTCGTGGCCGTGACCGGGTGGCTCGGCTGGTCCGCGGCAGGATACGCCGTGCTCTCCCGCGGCTTCCGCTCACCGCGCGCCTTCGTCGAGGCACACCGCAGGCCCGAACCGCCGTACCACGCGGGCCCCGCCGCTGCCGGGCTCGGCGCGACCGCCATGTGCGACGTGAGCGACGGACTCATCGCCGACCTGGGCCATATCGCCGAGGCCAGCAAGGTCCGCATCGACATCAAGTCCGGGAAGGTCGATGTGCCGTCCCAGATGAACGACATCGGCCAGGCCGTCGGCGTCGACCCGCTGCAATGGGTGCTGACCGGGGGAGAGGACCACGCGATCGTGGCCACCTTCCCGCCGGACGTGAAACTGCCCGCCCGCTGGAAAGTGATCGGCGACGTGGTGCACCCCTCCGCCCTGCCGCAGGTCACCGTCGACGGCGCGCCCTGGACCGCCAAGGGCGGCTGGGACCACTTCGCGGACGACTTCCCCGGCGGGGAGATCGAGTCGTGACGGCCTCCGCCCACGCGCCCGCACGGGTACTGACCGTCGCCGGGTCCGATTCCGGGGGCGGCGCCGGCATCCAGGCCGACCTGAAGACGATGCTCGCCCTCGGCACCCACGGCATGAGCGTCGTCACCGCCGTCACCGCGCAGAACTCCCTCGGCGTGCAAGGAGCCTGGGAGCTTCCGGCGGAGGCGGTACGCGCCCAGTACCGCAGCGTCGTCGACGACATCGGGGTCCAGGCCGTCAAGACGGGCATGCTCGCCTCGCCCGAACTCGTCGAATGCGTCGCCGAGTTGCTCGCGGGCACCGACGCCCCCATCGTGATCGACCCGGTCGGCGTCTCCAAGCACGGGGACTCGCTGCTCGCCGCGTCCGCACTGGACTCCGTCCGCACGAAGCTGCTGCCGACAGCGACCGTCGCGACCCCGAACCTCGACGAGGTGGCCCAGCTCACCGGCCTGCACGTCGAGACGGAGGACGACATGCGCCGCGCGGCCGCCGCCATGCTCGCGTACGGGCCGCGGTGGGTGGTCATCAAGGGGGGACATCTGCGCTCCTGTTCTGATTCAGGTGGGGTGGGCTTCGCTGCTGGGGGCTCCGGCTCCGGGGGGCCCGGTACCGCCAGCTCCGCTTTCGGGGGGTCCGCTTCGGGCGGCTCTGTCACCGCGGGTCCCGGCGCCTCCAGCCCCGTAATCTCCGGCTCCGTGACCTCGGGTCCTGTGACCCCGCGCCCCGTCGAGGCGGGCTCCGTCGAGGCGGTGGATCTGCTGACGGACGGTTGCGAGGAGCACTGGCTGCGCGCCCCGCGCCACGACAACCGCCACACGCACGGCACGGGCTGCACCCTCGCCTCCGCCATCGCGGCCCAGCTGGCAAAGGGGCAGACGGTGCCCGAGGCCGTGCGCGCGGCCAAGGACTATGTGACCGGAGCGATCGCCGCCGGGTTCGCACTCGGTGGCGGCATCGGGCCCGTGGATCACGGCTGGAGGTTCAGGTCCGCCGCGGGCACGGACTCGCCGGCCAGTCCGTAGTCCTTCAGCGCCAGATTGCTCGCCGCCTTCTCCGTCAGACGTTTGAAGAAGCCGGCCAGGAAGCGTGAGCCGAGCATCCGGTATGCCCGGTCACGGCTGCGTATCTTCTTCTCCGTCGGCGGGGCGAAGAACGGCCCCGCGTTCCCGGAGAGTTTCTGGCAGCCCTTCGCGTACTTCGTTATCTCCGCCTCGAAGGCCGCGAACGCGGTGCGGTGGTCGCCGCGCGCCGCGACGAGTTCACCCGCCAGGACATAGGCCGACACGAGAGCCGTACCGGTGCCTATGCCACCCATCGTGGCGCCGTGTCCCGCGTCGCCGAGCAGGATCACACGGCCTCTGGAGAGCCGGTCCATGTGAACCTGGGCGATCGCGTCGAAGTACAGGTCGTCCGTCGTGTCCAGTGCGTCCAGCATCTGCCGCACGTGGGGCCAGGCCATGCCGCGCAGTCGCTCGGCGACGATCCGCTTCTGTTCGGCCATGTCCTTGCGGTCGTACGTCAGCTGCTGCGACCGGAAGACCACGGCCGCGCCCGCCCGGTCGTGGGCCCCGTCGTAGTTGTTGATCATCGCGCTGCGGCCGGGCTCGCTGTACAGACGGGCCGTACGGTCGAGGCCCAGGTGGTTGGGCATGTCGAAACCGGCGATGTAGTAGTCGAAGAAGCGCAGGTACCGGGACTCGTCACCGAAGACAAGACGCCGGGTGTGGGAGTGCAGGCCGTCCGCGCCCACCACCAGATCGAAGGTGCGGGGCGCGCCGTCGTCGAACGTGACGTCGACGCCGGTGGCCGTCTCCGTGAGCGAGGCGATCGAGTCGCCGAAGACGTACGCGACGCTGTCCTTCGTCCGCTCGTACAGGAGCTCGGAGAGGTCACCGCGGAACACCTCCACGTCACCGCTCATCAGATACGCGGGCAGGTCCACACGCTCCCTGTCGTCCGCGTCGACAATGGTCTGGCGGCCCATGTCGGTCCGCATGCGGTGCAGGTCGTCCCAGATGCCCATGCGCGTGAGGACGGTGCGGTGGACACGGCCGCGGAAGTCGACGGCGAAGCCGCCTCCGCGCAGGGCGGGAGCCTTTTCGACCACCGTGACACGGGCACCCTGGCGGGAGAGCCAGAACGCGATCGCGGGGCCGGCGACGCTGGCGCCGGAGACCAGGACATCCAGGTGCGCCAGTGCCTCGGCGCCGGACACGTCCGCGGCGGACCCTGCGTCGGGGCGGGCGGCGTTGCGGTGTGCGGCGCTGCTTCCGCTGCGGGCGGGCGTCCGGTCACGGGTGGTTGCCGGGGGCAGGTGGCCGACGGTGGGGCGAGGGCCGGTGGTGGGGTGGTCGTTGTCGGTGGCGGAAGGCCGGTCGGTGGGGTGGTCGTTGTCGGTGGCGTGAGGTCGGTCGGTGGTGCGGTCGTTGTCGGTGGCGGAAGGCCGGTCGGTGGTGCGGTCGCCGTCGGCGGTGTGCGTTCGCTTCGTCATGGCAGTGAGCTTGCGCCGGGGTGCTTACCGTTCGCTGACCACTCGCTTACCGTCCCTTACCGGCCGCTGACCGGGGCGCTCCGCGGGGCCCTGGACGGGCTGTAGGAAGGGCCGACGGCTGATGGGCGAGGAGAGTGAGGGCTGAGCGGTTGTCCGGCGCGGCCGCCGATCGGTGGGCGGAGCCTGGCGCGCCAGGGGTGCCCAGAGACCTGATCGGCCGGAAACCAGATCGGCTGAAAGCCAGGGCGCTCGGTACGGCCCCGCTACGCCTCACGCACGGCGCGATGCCGCAGACTTCCGCCCAGCTCGAAGGCCTTTTTGTACACCTCGGGCGCGAGCAAGCGCCGGAGCCGTTGCTCGACCGGGGTGACGTCGGGATCGTCCACGATCAGCTGCCCGCGCAGCGCCGCCGCGGCGCCGAGCAGGGTCACCGCCCGCTCGGGCTCGGTGGCCCGCGCGGCCAACGCCTCGGCGACCCGGGCGAGCTCGAGCCCCTGCGTCTGGTCCCCCGTCGACAACGTGCGGGCCTGCGTGAACCAGTCGTCCGCCTCGTCCGTACGCCCCTCGGCCAGGGCCGCGCGACCCAGCCCCAGGAAGATGTGCGCCGTCTGGCCGACGCTGTACCAAGAGCGTGCGCTCGTCTCCAGAGCCGCCTCATAGTGCTCCCGCGCAAGGGCCGTGTCCCCGGACAGCCGTGCCGCGTCACCCATGCCCCACAGAGCTCCGGCCACCTTCCCCGGCGCACCCGCCGCGCGGGCCCGCTCACCGGCCCGCTCGAAGTCCGCGGCGGCCTCGTCGTACGCCCCGCTGCGCAGCAGGACGGCTCCGCGTCGGCACAGAAGGTCAGCGGTCTCCTCGGGCGCCGCCAACTCCCGTGCGTAGCCCAGCGCTTCGTCGATGAGCTCCAGCGCGCGCGTACGTTCGCCCCGCCAGTCGGCGTACATCCCCAGTTGGTCGAGGGAGTTGGCCATGCCCCAGCGGTCCCCGGTCTTCCGGAATCCCGCCAGAGCCTGCGCGAACAGTGCCTCCGACGCCGCGGGGCGCCCCGCGAACTGCTCCTGGAACCCGAGGCCCACGGCGAGCAGCGCTTGGCCCCAGGGATCGCTTCCGACCTGCGCGCGCACCCGCTCGTCGCGGGAGCGCTCGGGCCCGACGGCGAGCGTCCAGAGAACCACCGTGAACGGCAGCCGCAACTGGCGGTTGATCGCGCTCAGCACCCGGTCCGCGCGGGCCAGCCGCACCGCGTCACCCTCACCGTCGCCCAGGACGGAGTTGAGCGCGCACAGCGCGTACTCCTCCTCCAGACCGGGCGGCGCCTGCGGGCCCACCGCGTTCACCAGCTCACGGGCCAGGGCCACTCGTTCACCGGCCAGGCCGTGCAGCCGCCAGAACCACGTGAGATCCGCCATGAGACGCAGCCCGTCGCTCGGGGCGGCACGGAGGAAGTGGCGCAGGGCGGCGTCCAGATTGCCGCGGTCCGTGGAGAGCCGGGCCAGCCACGGAAGTTGATCGTGCCCGCGCAAGCACGGTTCAGCCTCTGCCGCGAGCCGCAGGAAGTAGGCGGCGTGCGCACTGCGCAGCTCCGCCAGGACGTCGTCCGTCAGCTGCTCGGCACAGAAGGCGCGAATCGTCTCCAGCATGCGGTAGCGCCCCTCGGACGCCTCCAGGAACGACTGCTCGGCGAGTGAGGCCAGCAGATCCTCCGGATAAGGGATGCCGCACACCGCTTCCACGGCGTCCAGCGTCGCGCCGCCGGTCAGACCGCTGCCCACGAACACCGTCAAGCGGCGGGCCAGGTCCCGTTCCTCGTCGTCGAGCAGCTCCCAGCTCCACTCCACGACGGCCCGCAGCGTGCGGTGGCGAGGCTCCTTGGTGCGATCTCCCCGCGACAGCACCCGGAAGCGGTCGCCGAGCCGCTCTGCCAGCTCGTCGAGGGTGAGCGTACGCAGCCGGGCAGCGGCCAGCTCGATCGCCAGCGGCAGACCGTCCAGGGTCTCGCAGATGCTGTCGATCCGGGCTTCCCGCGCGCGGTCGTGCGTCGCGAAGTCCGGCCGTACCGCCGCCGCCCGCTCCCGGAACAGTTGGGCCGCGGGGCCGGGCGCGAGGGGCGGTACCGGGCACAGCACCTCGCCCGTGATGCCGAGCGCCTCCCGGCTGGTCGCCAGGATCCGCAGGCCGGGACAGGTGCCCAGGAGCAGCCCTGCCGTCCGGGCGGCGTCCTCGACCAGGTGCTCACAGTTGTCGAGCACGAGCAGTAGATCGCGGCCCTCCAGCGCGGCCATGAGCCGCTCCGTGGTCTCCTCACCCTGTGGTCCGCGGAGCCCCTCGCGCACACCAAGGGCGCTGAGGATCGCGTACGGGATGCCCGCGCCGTCGGACAGTGCCGCCAGTTCCACGTAACAGACGTCATCGCGGGCCCGCGCTGCCTCGATAGCGAGCCGTGTCTTGCCCGCGCCACCCGGCCCGGTGAGGGTCACCAGCCGGGCACCGGTCAGCAGTACGTCGATCCTGGCCAGCTCGGCCGTCCGCCCCACGAAGCCCGTCAACTGGGCCGGCACCCCGCGCTGTCGCACGGACTCCTGCCGTTGGTCCCGCAGCAGCTCCAGGTGGAGCGCCGACAGCTCCGGCGACGGGTCGGCGCCCAGCTCCTCCGCGAGCACGCGCCGCGCCTCCTCGTAGACGCGCAGAGCTTCGGCGGACCGCCCTGTCGCGTGCAGAGCGCGCATCAGCAGCCCGTACAGCCGCTCGCCGAGCGGATACCGCGCGATCAGCTCGCGCACCTCCGCGACCAGCTCCGCGGCGTCGCCCGCGCCCAGGTCCGCCTCGATCCGGTCCTCTACGGCAGTGCGTCGCAGCTCGTCCAGGCGCGGCAGGTCGTCCGGGGCCGCACCGCGCCACAGGGCGAGGGCCTCGTGCAACAGTGTCGCCGCGTGCGCGTGGTCCCCTGCGGTCAGCGCCTGTCGACCCTCGCGCGCCAGGCGCTCGAAGCGGTGCACGTCCACGGTGTCCGGATCGACGACGAGCCGGTATCCGGCCGGTCCCGTCTCGATCTCCAGACCGAGCCGCTTACGCAGCCGGGAGACCTGCGACTGCAACGCGTTGGGGGCGTTCGCCGGAGGATCTTCGCCGTAGAGGTTGTCGATCAGGCGCTCCGCGGAGACGGTCCGGCCGGCATCCAGGAGCAGCAGGGTCAGCAGGGCACGCGGCCGCGGCCCCCCGGGGTCCAGGGGGCTGCCGTCGTGGGCCCGCACGTCGAGGGGGCCGAGGATGCCGAACCGCATGCGCAGAGTCTGGCAGCCACCACTGACAGTGGTGCCCGAAAAGGGGTCGTGTGCCTTCTCAGGTCGTGTGCCTTCTCAGGGGGTGGGCACACGAAAGAGCCGGCCCCCGAGGGGACCGGCTCTTTCAGGCAACCAGCTAGGTGGCCGCGCTACGCGATACGTCAGCGCGAGACCTTGCCGGCCTTGATGCACGAGGTGCAGACGTTGAGCCGCTTCGGCGTCCGCCCGACCACTGCACGCACACGCTGGATGTTCGGGTTCCAGCGACGGGACGTACGGCGGTGCGAGTGCGAAATGTTGTTGCCGAAGCCCGGCCCCTTGCCGCAGACGTCGCAGTTGGCAGCCACGGGTCACTCCAAAGACTTCAGATGCACTTACGGTTGATCCCGACATGCCGGGATCAGGTCGGAGGATCTGAGTGGCGGTGCCGGGTAGAGCCCGATGGATATCGGGCAACCGGAGCAGCATACAACGGCTGCTTCGGTACAACGAAACTACCATGACTGCCCAGGCCGCCGCCCCGCCCGCCGGGCCGGGCCCCTTCCCCGGCGGCCTGCCGGCGGGGTCTACTCTGCGAGGCCAGACCAGCCGCTCAAGGAGGCGCAGGTGCCGCAGGTGCTCGACGTCGTCGCGGTCCGCACCTGGTGCTCACTGGCCCTCGAGGCGCTCGGCCGTGACCGCGCGGAGATCGACGCGATCAACGTGTATCCCGTGGCCGACGGGGACACCGGTACCAATCTCTACCTGACTGTCGAGTCCGCGCAGCAAGCCGTCGAAGCGGTCTTCGCGGGGCTCGAGGCCGGCCGCGAGCCCTCGGTGCCCGCGCTGCCCGACGTGATGCGCGCGATGGCCCACGGCGCCCTCCTCGGCGCCCGGGGCAACTCGGGGACGATCCTCGCGCAGCTGCTGCGGGGGATGGCGCAGGTGCTGGCCGATGGTGGCAACCGTGACGGGGATCACGCAGGAGCAGACGCGGGCGCACTGCGTCTCGCGCTGCGGCGGGCTGCCGAATCCGCGCGCGAGGCCGTCGCCCACCCAGTGGAGGGCACGGTCCTGACCGTCGCAACGGCGGCCGCCCAAGCGGCGTCGGACACCATCGACGGGGACTGCGGGGCCGTCCTTCGCGCTGCCTATGAAGGCGCGTGCACGGCGCTCGACGCGACGCCGGAGCAGCTCGCGGTGCTGGGCCGCGCCGGGGTCGTGGACGCGGGCGGGAGGGGGCTCGTCGTGGTGCTGGGGGCGTTGAGCGAGGCCGTCTCCGGGCAGGCTGTCCCCGTACGCGCGCGTGCGAGCGCGGGGCACGCATGCGAGGAGGGCGGGGACGCTGCCGAAGACCCTCCCGTCGAATGCGCGGAGGACGGCGCGGCGGGTCCGGCCTTCGAGGTCATCTACCTGCTCGAAGCCGACGACCGGGCCGTGACCCGGCTGCGGGCCAGGCTCGACGCTCTGGGGGACTCACTGGTCGTCGTGGGCGGGGACGGCCTGTGGAACGTCCATGTGCATGTCGACGACGCGGGCGCCGCCGTGGAGGCGGGCGTCGAGGCCGGCCGGCCGTACCGCATCCGCATCACGCACTTCGGCCTCGGTGACGCGCACGCCGCCCGCTCATCGGCGCCCCCGCGCGAGCGGGCCCAGCGGGCCGTCGTGGCGGTCGTGCCGGGCGACGGGCTCGCGGGTCTCTACGCGGAGGCCGGGGCGACGACCGTGCCCGACCGGCCCGGCGAACCGCCCGCGAGCGGAGAGCTGGTCGACGCGATCCGGCGCGCCCACGCGCGTGAGGTGGTGCTGCTGCCGAACGACCCGGGGCTGCGGCACACCGCGGCCGCCGCGGCCGAGCAGGCCAGATCCGAGGGCGTACGGGTCGCGCTCATCCCGACCCGGTCCGCGGTGCAGGGCATCGCCGCGCTCGCCGTGCACGAACCCGACCGGCGTTTCGACGAGGACGTCGTCGCGATGACCTCGGCCGCCGGAGCGACCAGGTACGCCGAACTGGCCGTCGCCGAACGGCAGTCGTGGACGATGGCAGGCATCTGTCAGGCCGGTGACGTCCTCGGCCTCATCGACGGCGATGTCGCCGTCATCGGAGGCGAAGTCCCGGCGACCGCCCGCACCGTCCTCGACCGGATGCTCGCGGCCGGTGGCGAACTCGTCACGCTCGTCCTGGGCGACGAGATCCCCGACGAGGTCGCGGACGGCCTGGAACAGTACGTCCGCGAGACCTATCTGGCCGTGGACACCGTGGTGTACCGGGGCGGGCGGCAGTCGGCGCCGATGCTGATCGGCGTCGAGTAGCCGCTCGCCCCAGGGACCACCCCTACCGTGCGAGCGCCGCGCGGGCCTCGTCCCGCCGGTCGGTGTCGCCCGCCTCGTCGAACGCGGCGGCGGCACGCTCCAACTGGACCGTGCTCTGCGCGTCGTCGCGCCGCCCCAGAAGCTCGGCGAACTGCCGTCGGGTATGTCCGAGTTCGGACAGCAGGGCTTCGCGGTCGACGTCCTCCGAGGCCAGGGCTTCCTCGCAGGCGCGGATCGCCGCGCTCATCAGCTCCCGCTCGTCGTCCGCCGACGCGGAGTCCAGCCAGGCACGCGCGCGTAGGCACCGCACCACGGCATATACGTGCCCGAGGGAGCCCCACAGCTCGCCCGCGCGCGCGTAGGCGTGATCCGCGTCCTCGGGCCTCCCGGCGCGGTCGAGGGCGTCCGCCGCGAGGTTCGCCAGCATCGCGTGGTCGCGCTGTTCGGGCCAGTGCTGGGCGATCTCCGCCGCCTTCAGCCACGCCTCCGCGGACTGCAGGTGCTCGCCGAGAGCGCGGGAGCAGTCGCCGAGCCACCAGTGGGCCTGGACGATCGCCCCGTCACCGTGGTCCTCCGCGGTCAGGTCGAGCAGAGCCGACTCCAGCACCTCGGCAGCCTCCGCCATGCGCTCCTCACGCAACAGGTGCCCGCCGAGCTGGAAGCGCGCCCAGGCCCCGAGGCCGGCGTCGTCCCCCGCCTCGTCGGCCCAGTGCGTGGCCTCCAGAGCATGCGCGGACGCGGGCCCGAACTGCTCGGTGGCGGCCAGGACATCGGCCAGCTGGAGGTGGAGCCGCGCCGCGCCGTACGGGTCCAGATACCCCGCTCCGTGCTCCAGCGCCGCCCGCAGCGCCCGCTCGGCCCCCGCCATGTCGTCCCGCTCCCGCGCGATCCCGGCGAGCCGCACCGCGCAGTCCACGGCCAGCCAGGGGCGCCCAGCCGCTACATGCGCGGCGGCGGACTCGTCGTAGAGCGCCATGGCCGTCTCCGGGTCCCCGCGATGCACCGCGATGTCCCCGAGCATCGACCGCGCCGACGCGGCCTGCGAAGCGAGCCGCGGAACGTCGCCGAACCGCTCCGTGAGGGCGAGCAGCTGGTGGACGCACTCCTCGGCCGCCGCTACCTCGGCGTCCCCGGAGTGGGCCGCCAGCAGGATGCGGGCGCGGCATGCCAGGACGGCGGCGGCCGGGCGGGCCGCCGCGGCGTCCAGGTCCTTGAGGGCGCCGAGCACCTGCTCGTACGGCTCCTGGATCGCGACAGCGGCCTCGTCGCTGCGTCCCGCGCGGGACAGCGCGTACGCGCCACGCGCGCGTGCCGCCCTCGCCTCGTCCGGGGCGCCGGCCGTCTCGTACAACTCGGCGGCATGCACGAAGAGGTCGGGTGCGCCCTCCGAGTCCATCGCCGTGTAGTCGGCGATCTCCGCGCGGTCGTGGACGGTGAGCTCCAGGCCCTCCGCCTCGGCGGCCCGCGCCGCCGTCTGCCAGGCGCGGGCCGCGTCGGGGCCCCCTTCGGACTCCGAGATCCGCCGCGCCTCGGCCACCAGTGCCTCCGCGTCCTCGACCGGTTCGGCGGGCGCGGGGGCCACGGGCTGCACGGGAGGTGTCCGCACGACGCGTACGCCCAGCGGCAGGCGCTCCAGCAGCGGCTGCTGGTCCATGCGCTGCCGGATCCGTGCGCTCACGCGGGCGGTGCCGTTGCGCTCGTCGAAGCGGGCCGCGATGGACAGCGCCTCCACGCGCGCGTGGGCGGCGAGTTCCCGGGCAGTCCAGGCGCGGCCCGCGGGGCCGGGAACACTCCGCTCGCCCAGGCCGAGCGTGACCAGCCGATCCATGACCAGCGCCGTCACGCCGAGATAGTCCATCAGAGCCCGCGGATTGCCGCTGTCCGTGAAGTACGCGGGCCGCTCAGCCAGCAGCTCCAGCGCCCGTGCCTCGTTGCCGGTGAGGGCGCAGAACTCGATGTGCGAGGCGAAAGCGCCCCGCATGGACTCCATGGGCCGTACGAGACGGTAGCCCCGCAGATGGTTCGCGCGGGCCTCCTCGGGCCGCCCCAGACGCAACAGAGGCAGCAGCGACGTGGCGAGCGTGGCATGCGGCTCGTGGGCGCACTTGAACTCGCCCTCCAGGACCGGCCGCCACAGCTCAAGGGCCCGCTCGTCCAGCAACAGGTCCGACTGGCGCTCGCCCTGTCCGTTCAGCTCGCAGGCATGGCAGTCGGCCATGTTGTCGCGGTCGGCCGCCAGCCACGCCTCGTACGCGCGCGTGGCCCGCTCCTCGTCGCCTATGTGGTCGGCGACGTAGAACTCGCTCATTCGGACGGCCCGTTCGGAATGTCCGGCCACCCTGTAGCGGTGCTCCATCTCGCCGAGCCACTTCTCTATGGAGGCGAGCGGGATGTGCGGCTGGTTCAGCATGCCGCCGGACATCCACTTGAAGACCCAGTGCAACGAGTGCGTCTCGTAGGCGTCGAAGTCCTCGGGGCGCTCGTCCCACAGGCGCAGCAGCCGCGCGAAGGGGACGAACATCTTGTCCTTCTCGGAGCTGTAGTTGTACATCTGCAGCTGGTGGCCGAGCGCCTCGATCACGGCGAGCGGGACGCCGAGCTTCTCGGCCTCGACGAGCAGCTGCTCCGCGCGGGCACCGCGGGCGGGCCCCTCGGGCTGCGCGGCGTTCTCCGCCATCTCTCGGCGCAGTGCGTCCAGGTCCATGGTCCCGTTCATCGGGGGTCGTCCTTTCCGGTGCCGGGGTGCGTGGCCCACTCCAGGAGGCCGATGAACGAGCGGTTCAGAAGTGCGGAGTCGGCGGGGCGCAGCGGACGCTGCGCCATCAGGAGCGCCTGTCCGTACAGCGCCTCGGCCGCCGTGCCGATCAGCTCCGCGTCGGAGAGCGAACTCACCCGGCGGATCAGCGGATTGAGGTGGTTGAGCACCAGCCGCGCGCGTGGGGCGGTGCCGCGCAGCGAGCCGAGGATCCCCGCCCACAGGTCGTCGGCCTGCGCTTCGGCGTCCGCGCGCGCCTGCTCGTGCCGGGCGGCACGGTCGTCCAGGTGCAGCGCGGGCACCGTCAGCGGATGGAAGGCACGCAGAGCGACGTCACAGCCCAGCGGATCGAGCCGGGCCCGCGCGGCCGCCAGGAAGGCGGACAGCGCCAGCTCCTCGGCCGGATCGACGGCGTCCAGATGCGCGGTCACCGTGTCCGCGTCCAGCTCCGAGACGGCCGTGCCGGGGCGCACCGAAGGCAGCGCCTCGACGAGATCGGCGTCATACGTATAACCGCCGTTGACGACCCCGATGCCCTGCGCGGAGGCGATCGGCGCGACCTGCCGGTACTCCTCCACGGTCCGCGTGAAGTGCACGACAGGGTGCCGCTGGGCGAACTCCTCCAACGAGAGCCGCCCGTCCGTCGTCTCGAAGGGGAGCCAGGGGAGCATCGTGCGCAGCATTTCCTTGTCGTGCCGCGCGAGGGACTTGACCCCGAGGTGGTGCACCGACAAGAAGGCGGCGAGCCGCTCGGGATCACCGGCCGCGAGGGAGGTCAGCCACTCGCGGATCCGCTCGCCCAGGGCCTCCCGTACGGCGGCCAGGGTCTCGTCCTCGTAGAGCGACTCGCGCGACGCGGTGGGACGCAGACTGTCCGTGTCGATCACGCAGCGCACGAAGAAGGCCCAGTCGGGCAGCAGCTGCTCGGCCCGGTCGGTGAGCAGCATGCCCTTGAGGTGGACGCGGTGACCCGCGCGCTGCGCCGGGCTGACGGCCTGCGGCAGCACATGGGCGACGCCCCGGATGCCGGCGAGCGGCACCTCGAGGTCGATCGAGTCCAGCGGCGTGAAGCCGAACAGGTCGTGGCAGTGGCGGGCCAGGGCCACCCGGCGGGCGGCCGGGCTGGGATACGGACGGCTCCACGTGGCGGGCAGATCCGTGACCGGGTCGTCCCCGACGCGCACGTCGTACGGCAGCAGCGAGCCGAAATCGTGTGCCAGGGCCAGGACCCGCTCCGCGGCCAGCCAGTCGGCGGCGCCCGCGCGGGCCTCCAGATGCACGGTCGTGCCGGGCTCGACGCGAGCCGAGTCCGGGAGCGTACGGACCGTGTACGAGCCGTCGTCGCGGGCCGTCCACTCGACCGGCGGCGCGTCGGGCGTGCGCGCGCTGCGGCTGACCACACGGATCCGCTCGGCGACGACGAAGCAGGCGAGCAGGCCGATGCCGAACTGGCCGAGGAAGTCGGCGCGGGCCGCCTCCAGGCCGTCGCCGCGCTTGGAGCTGCGGCCGATCGTCGCGAGCAGGCTGTGCACATCGGTCTCGGTCAGGCCGATGCCCGAGTCCTCCACCCGCAGCGACCCGCCCTCGGCGAACAGACGCACCGTGGCGGGGGCGTCGGGCTGTTCGGCGCGGCGGGCCGTGATGGCGTCCACCGCGTTCTGCAGAAGCTCGCGCAGATAGACCTTCGGGCTGGAGTACAGATGGTGGGAGAGCAGATCGACGAGGCCGCGCAGGTCGACCTGGAAGGTGTGCGGTGTCTGTGAGTTCATCGTCGCTGCGCCGGTGGGGGGACAGGCGACGGCGCGGGTCGGGCGGTCCCGCGAGAGGTGACCGCGATCAAGGGCCGGAGCGCGTCATCCTAGGGCCGGAGAGTCCCTTGTGACCAGCGGTTTTCAGGGATGTTCGCAGGATTGTCAGTGGCGTGGTGTGCAATGGATCTCGTGCCCGTGCTCGAAGAACCGCTGAAGAAAGTGCTCGGCCCTCCCACCGCGAAGGTGATGGCCGAGCACCTAGGCCTGCACACCGTGGGGGATCTGCTCCACCACTACCCGCGCAGATACGCGGAGCGCGGGGAGCTGACGCGCCTCGCGGAGCTGCCTCTCGACGAGCACGTCACGGTCGTCGCCCAGGTCGCGACCGCCCGCGTCCTGCGGTTCAACGGGGGCAGTGGACAGCGCCTGGAAGTCACCATCACCGACGGCAGCGGCCAGCTCCAGCTCGTCTTCTTCGGCCGGGGCATCCACAAGCCGCACAAGGATCTGCTGCCGGGCACGCGCGCGATGTTCGCCGGCAAGGTCGGGGTCTTCAACCGGAAGATGCAGCTGGCGCACCCCGCCTACCAGTTGCTGAACGCCGACTCCTCGGAAGAGGCCGCCGAGGCCGTCGGCTCCTGGGCCGGGGCGCTGCTCCCGATCTACCCGGCCACCGCCAAGCTGGAGTCCTGGAAGATCGCCAAGGCCGTCGACCTGGTGCTGCCCAGCGCCCCCGAAGCCGACGATCCGCTGCCCGACGCGCTCCGGGAGGGCCGGGCCCTGATCCCGCTCCCCGAGGCGCTGCTCAAGATCCACCGGCCGCACACGAAGGCCGACATCGCCGACGCGCGCGCCCGCCTCAAGTGGGACGAGGCGTTCGTCCTCCAGGTCGCCCTCGCCAGACGTCGTTTCGCGGACACCCAGTTGAGCGCCGCCCCGCGCGTGGCGAAGCCGGACGGGCTCCTCACCGCCTTCGACGCGAAGCTGCCGTTCACGCTCACCGAGGGCCAGCAGAAGGTCTCCAAGGAGATCTTCGACGACCTGGCCACCGAGCATCCGATGCACCGCCTCCTCCAGGGCGAGGTTGGTTCCGGCAAGACGATGGTCGCGCTGCGCGCCATGCTCGCCGTCGTCGATGCGGGCGGCCAGGCCGCGATGCTCGCTCCCACCGAGGTCCTCGCCCAGCAGCACCACCGCTCGATCACCGAGATGATGGGCGAGCTGGCCGAGGGCGGCCTGCTCGGCGGCGCGGAGGACTCCACCAAGGTCGTACTGCTCACCGGCTCCATGGGTACCGCCGGGCGCCGTCAGGCCCTGCTCGACCTCGTCACCGGCGAGGCCGGCATCGTCATCGGCACGCACGCGCTGATCGAGGACAAGGTGCAGTTCCACGATCTGGGCCTGGTCGTCGTCGACGAGCAGCACCGCTTCGGCGTGGAGCAGCGTGACGCCCTGCGCTCCAAGGGCAAGCAGCCTCCGCACCTCCTGGTCATGACCGCGACGCCGATCCCGCGCACGGTCGCCATGACGGTCTTCGGCGACCTGGAGACCTCCGTCCTCGACCAGCTCCCGGCCGGCCGTTCGCCCATCGCCAGCCATGTGGTGCCCGCCGCCGACAAGCCGCACTTCCTCTCCCGCGCGTGGGAGCGCGTGCGGGAAGAAGTGAGCAAGGGGCATCAGGCGTACGTGGTCTGTCCCCGCATCGGTGACGACGAGGACGAGAAACCGAAGAAGGGCGCCAAGAGCGCGGCCAAGAAGCAGTCCGCCGAGGACGAGGCGGAGAAGCGGCCGCCGCTCGCCGTGCTCGCCGTCGCCAAGGAGCTGGCGCACGGACCGCTCCAGGGGATCAAGGTGGAGGTGCTGCACGGCCGGATGCAGCCCGATGACAAGGACGCCGTGATGCGCCGCTTCGCAGCGGGCGAGACCGACGTCCTGGTGGCGACGACGGTCATCGAGGTCGGTGTGAACGTGCCGAACGCGACCGCCATGGTGATCATGGACGCCGACCGCTTCGGCGTCTCCCAACTCCATCAGCTGCGAGGACGTGTCGGCCGTGGCTCGGCGCCCGGCCTGTGCCTCCTCGTCACCGAGATGCCCGAGGCCAGCCCCGCCCGCGCGCGCCTGGGGGCCGTCGCTGCCACACTCGACGGCTTCGAGCTCTCCCGTATCGACCTGGAGCAGCGCCGGGAGGGTGATGTCCTCGGACAGGCCCAGTCCGGCGTGCGTTCCTCCCTGCGGATGCTCGCCGTCATCGAGGACGAGGAGATCATCGGCGAGGCGCGGGAGGAGGCGACCAGGGTGGTCGCGGCCGACCCCGACCTGGAGCGGCTGCCCGGCCTGCGTACCGCGCTCGACGCACTCCTGGACGAGGAGCGTGAGCAGTACCTCGACAAGGGCTGAGAGACTGATCAGGACGGACCGGCCGACACCGCGTGTCGGAGCGGGCCCGTCACCGAGAGACCGATGAGTCGACAAGCCGACAAGGACTGAGATGACCCGCGTGATCGCCGGGCGCGCCGGCGGACGCCGCCTGGCCGTGCCGCCGGGCAACGGCACCCGCCCCACCTCCGACCGGGCGCGCGAGGGGCTCTTCTCCACCTGGCAGGCGTTGCTCGGCACGCTCGACGGCACCCGCGTCGCCGACCTGTACGCGGGCTCGGGCGCCGTCGGCCTGGAGGCGCTCTCCCGGGGCGCGGCGCACGCGCTGCTCGTCGAGGCCGACGCCCGCGCCGCCCGTACCGTCCGCGAGAACATCCGCGCACTCGGCCTGCCCGGAGCGGAGGCGCGGACCGGGAAAGCGGAGCAGGTCGTCGCGGGGCCGCCCCCGGCCTCCCCCTATGACCTGGTCTTTCTCGACCCCCCGTACGCCGTCTCCGACGACGATCTTCGGGAGATCCTGCTCACACTCCGCACTCAGGGCTGGCTCACGGACGACGCGCTCGTCACCGTTGAACGCAGCACCAGAGGCGGCGATTTCCGGTGGCCGGACGGTTTCGAGGGACTGAGGTCCCGTCGCTACGGCGAGGGCACGTTTTGGTACGGTCGCGCCGCCTTGAACACCACCCTCACGTGCGACGACGCACGATGACCGGACCGGAGAGCGAGGGACTTCCCGTGCGCCGCGCAGTCTGTCCCGGGTCATTCGACCCCATCACCAACGGCCACCTCGACATCATCGCCCGAGCCTCCAAGCTGTACGACGTCGTGCACGTCGCGGTGATGATCAACCAGTCCAAGCAGGGACTCTTCACGGTCGACGAGCGGATCGAGCTGATCCGTGAGGTCACCGCCGAATTCGGCAACGTAGAAGTGGAGTCCTTCCACGGCCTCCTCGTCGACTTCTGCAAGGAGCGCGACATCCCGGCCATCGTGAAGGGCCTGCGCGCGGTCAGCGACTTCGACTACGAGCTGCAGATGGCCCAGATGAACAATGGCCTCTCGGGCGTCGAGACCCTCTTCGTCCCCACCAACCCCACCTACAGCTTCCTCTCCTCCTCGCTCGTCAAGGAGGTCGCGGCCTGGGGCGGTGACGTATCGCACCTGGTCCCGCCACTGGTGCACGAGGCACTCACCGAGCGCCTCCCCAAGAAGTGACACCCACCCGCCAGTTGGGCTTACAGTCGTCCCGTCCGTCTCCAAACCCCCTGTCACCCCGGTGACAAGACGAGAGAGTGGCGAGCACACGGTGGACGTGCAGAAGAAGCTCGACGAGATCGTCGCCGCGGTCGGCAGCGCCCGGTCCATGCCCATGTCGGCCTCGTGCGTGGTCAACCGCGCCGACCTGCTCGCGATGCTCGAAGAGGTGCGCCAGGCGCTGCCCGGCTCCCTCGCCCAGGCCCAGGAGCTCATCGGCGGCCGTGAGCAGCTGGTCGAGCAGGCCCGGGCGGAGGCCGACCGGATCATCGAGACCGCGCACGCCGAGCGCGGCTCCCTGATCTCCGACACCGAGATCGCCCGCCGCTCGCAGAACGAGGCCGACCGGATCCTCGCCGAAGCCCGTCAGGAGGCCGAGGAGGTCCGCGCCGAGGCCGACGACTACGTCGACTCCAAGCTGGCCAACTTCGAGGTCGTGCTCACCAAGACCCTCGGCTCGGTCGGCCGCGGCCGCGAGAAGCTCCTCGGCACGGGCCCCGGCACGGACGCCCAGGGCTACGAGGACGAGGACGCTCCCGAGCGCAGCCACGACCCGGAGACGCTGCGCCGCGACGCCGACACCTACGTCGACACCAAGCTGGGCGCCTTCGAGGCGGTGCTCGCCAAGACCCTGGACGCCGTCGGCAAGGGCCGCCAGAAGCTGCACGGCCGCATCGCCAGCGACGACCTGGGCGCGCTGTCCATGGACGGCCAGGGCGGCGCCCAGGCGCACACCAGCGACGCCGACTACCTGGCGGGCCTGGCCGACCTCAGCGGTCAGGGCCAGGACCAGTCCCGGAGCGAGGGCCAGAGCCAGGAACGGCAGCAGCCCGAGCCCGTGGCAGCGCCGCAGATCCCGGCCCAGCAGCTGGCCGCGGCATACGCGCAGCAGGACGCCTACGCGTACCAGCAGCAGACATACGGACAGCAGGACCCGTACGCCGCGTACCAGCAGCAGGATCAGTACGGTTACCAGCAGCCCCAGCAGGACCCGTACGCGGCCTATCAGCAGCAGGATCAGCAGGATCAGTACGGGTACCAGCAGCCGCAGCAGCACGAACCGCACGATCCGCAGCAGGACCAGGCGGGTGCGCTCGACGAGACCAGTCTCTTCGACACGAGCATGATCAGCCTGGAGCAGATGCAGCAGTACGAGCAGGGCCGCTGACGCCGCTTCCCAGGGGCCGCCACGGGGTCGCTTCCGGGGAGGTCAGGACCGGATTGGGCCGAGAGCGAAAGGTCCAGTACCCTGGTTCTTCGGTCGCGCGTACACGTGTGATCTCAAGCTGCCCGGAAATCTCGGGGTGGCGATCCCCATGAGTTTCGAAGATCGAAAGCAGGACCAGCTCTGAATACGCATCTCGACCACCGCAACCCACTCGTGTTCGATACGCACGAGCTGGGCCGGCGTCCTGGTGCCATGCAGCGGCTGTCCCGCACGGTCGACGCTCCCAAGGACTTCGGTATCCAGGGAGTCATCGGGGTGCCGGAAGGCGACCCGGTGGAGCTCGAGCTCCGTCTGGAGTCGGTCATGGAAGGGGTGCTTGTCACAGGCACCGCCCGTGCACTGGCGAAGGGGGAGTGCGTAAGGTGTCTGGAGCCGATCGGCCTCGACGCCGAAGCGGACTTCCAGGAGATGTTCTCGTACCCTGACGCCGATGACCGGGGCCGCGTAAAAGCGGAACCGGCCGACGACGCCGAGGACGACGAGGACAGGCTCTTCCTCGAGGACGGTTTGTTCGACCTCGAGACCGTGCTGCGTGATGCGGTGGTGCTCGCACTGCCGATGCAGCCGGTGTGCCAGGACGACTGCGAGGGACTGTGCTCCGAGTGTGGAGTGCGGCTCG
Source organism: Streptomyces sp. NPDC030991 (assembly GCF_055571235.1). Classification (NCBI taxonomy): domain Bacteria; kingdom Bacillati; phylum Actinomycetota; class Actinomycetes; order Kitasatosporales; family Streptomycetaceae; genus Streptomyces; species Streptomyces sp. NPDC030991. Next base: position 176,641 of record NZ_JBVIFR010000007.1, on the reverse strand, counting down.
CGGACGAACCGGGACATCATCATGACGCCGTCGATATCCGTTGGGCGGCTTTGCAGGGACTCGCTGGATCCATCCAGGACGGCGAGAAGGACGAGATGAGCGGCGACGCGCCCCGATCGGCGCACGTCGACGAGAAGCAGGAGAAGTAGCCGTGGCTGTTCCGAAGCGGAAGATGTCGCGCAGCAACACGCGCCACCGCCGGTCGCAGTGGAAGGCTGCGGTCCCCACCTTGGTTTCGTGTGAGCGTTGCCAGGAGCCCAAGCTGCAGCACATCGCGTGCCCCGCTTGTGGCACCTACAACAAGCGCCAGGTCCTCGAGGTCTGAGCGGCTGGTGAGAGGCACAGTGGCTAGCCATAAACCGGCGGATGACGCCAAGAAAAAGGCCGACACCACAGCCTCGTCCCACACGCTTCTGGAAGGGCGGCTCGGGTACAAGCTCGAGTCCGCCCTTCTGGTGCGTGCGCTGACGCATCGCTCGTACGCGTACGAGAACGGCGGACTGCCCACGAACGAGCGCCTGGAGTTCCTCGGTGACTCCGTGCTCGGCCTCGTGGTCACCGACACGCTCTACCGCACCCACCCCGACCTGCCCGAAGGCCAATTGGCCAAGTTGCGGGCCGCGGTGGTCAATTCGCGTGCACTGGCGGAGGTCAGTCGCGGACTCGACCTGGGCTCCTTCATCCGGCTCGGCCGGGGCGAGGAAGGCACGGGCGGCCGGGACAAGGCGTCCATTCTGGCCGACACCCTTGAAGCGGTGATCGGCGCGGTCTATCTGGATCAGGGGCTGGACGCGGCCGGTGAATTGGTGCACCGGTTGTTCGACCCGTTGATCGAGAAGTCCTCGAATCTGGGAGCCGGCCTGGACTGGAAGACCAGTCTCCAGGAGCTCACGGCGACCGAGGGGCTCGGTGTTCCCGAGTACCTGGTCTCCGAGACCGGACCCGATCACGAGAAGACCTTCACTGCTGCCGCCCGCGTCGGAGGCGTCTCGTACGGCACCGGCACCGGCCGCAGCAAGAAGGAAGCGGAGCAGCAGGCCGCTGAGTCCGCGTGGCGTGCGATTCGCGCCGCCGCGGACGAGCGGGCAGAGGCCGCGGCTTCGGCCGCTGTCCCGGAGGGGGCGGCCGCCGAGACCGCCCCCGGCGCGTGACCGCTGCGCTTCCTTGACCCGTCCTCACCGGTTTCGACCGGTGGGGACGGGTGTTTTTCCGGGGTACGTGCGGTGTGTGTGCGGCTCGGCGGGGGTCGCGCGCGCGACTGCCCGCGCCCCTGACGGGCGCGATACGCTCCCCGGGCCCCTCGCCCCCGCCCCTTTCCCCGGAGGACCGTCGTGCCAGAGCTGCCCGAAGTCGAGGTCGTCCGGCGCGGTCTCGCCCGATGGGCGGCGCACCGGACCGTCGCCGACGCGGAGGTCCTGCATCCCCGGGCCGTACGACGCCACATCGCGGGCGGTGACGACTTCGCGCACCGCCTCAAGGGGCAGCGGATCGGCGAGCCCAGCCGACGCGGCAAGTACCTCTGGCTGCCGCTGGAGACGACACATCTGTCCGTGCTCGCGCACCTCGGCATGAGCGGCCAGCTCCTGGTCCAGCCGCACGACGCCCCGGACGAGAAGCACCTGCGCATCCGCGTCCGGTTCGCCGACGACCTCGGCACCGAACTCCGCTTCGTCGACCAGCGCACCTTCGGCGGACTGTCGCTGCACGAGACCGCGCCCGACAGCGCGGACGGGCTGCCGGACGTCATCGCCCACATCGCCCGCGACCCGCTGGACCCGCTCTTCGACGACGCGGCCTTCCATGTGGCGCTGCGCCGCAAGCGCACCACCATCAAGCGCGCGCTGCTCGACCAGTCGCTCATCAGCGGGGTCGGCAACATCTACGCGGACGAGGCGCTCTGGCGCGCGAAACTGCACTACGAGCGCCCCACCGCCGGGCTCACGCGCCCGCGCACGGCCGAACTCCTGGGCCACGTGCGGGATGTGATGAACGCGGCGCTCGCGGTGGGCGGGACGAGCTTCGACTCGCTCTACGTCAACGTGAACGGGGAGTCGGGCTACTTCGACCGGTCCCTCGACGCGTACGGGCGCGAGGGCGAGCCGTGCCGGCGCTGTGCCACGCCCATGCGCCGCAGGCCCTGGATGAACCGGTCGAGCTACTACTGCCCGCGTTGTCAGCGCGCCCCGCGCGTGCTGTCGTAACGCTCGCGCGCCACCAGTACGTCGTCCATCCGCCCCTCCACGAAGTGGATGAGGCCCAGCAGGCGCTCGGCCACACCATGGCCCAGGGGCGTCAGTTCGTAGTCCACGCGCGGCGGGTTCGTCGGCTGGGCCTCGCGGTGCACCAGGCCGTCGCGCTCCAGCGCGTGCAGCGTCTGCGACAGCATCTTCTCGCTCACCCCGTCGACGCGACGGCGCAGCTCGTTGAAGCGGAGCGAGCCCTCGTGCAGCGCCCCGAGCGTGAGCGCGCCCCAGCGGCCGGTGACGTGCTCCAGGGTGCCGCGGGAGGGGCACGCCCTGGAGAAGACGTCGTAGGCGAGGTCGATGGAGTCCATGCGCCGAGAATACTCCGCGCGGCGCGTTCCGACGGGTGGCGCCCACTAAAAGTAAGCGCCATTCGAAGCGGCTCGTCCTCGGCGGATCAGAAGCCGAAGTCCTGCGTCCACCAAGGACCGCCGGAGCCGAAGTGCACGCCCACGCCGAGGGTCTTGTAGTCGCAGTTGAGGATGTTCGCCTTGTGGCCGGGGCTGTTCATCCAGGCGTCCATCACGGACTGGGCGTTGGCCTGGCCGCGAGCTATGTTCTCGCCGCCGAGGTCCGTGATGCCCACCTTCTTGGCGCGGTCCCACGGCGTGGCGCCGTCCGGGTCCGTGTGGTCGAAGAAGTCCCGCGCGGCCATGTCCTCGCTGAACGAGGTCGCCAGCGCGGCGAGGCCGCTGTCGGCGGTCACCGGGGAGCAGCCGGCCTTGGCCCGCTCCTGATTGACGAGGCTCAGTACCTGGACCGCGGCCGTGCTCCGCGCCGACGTGGCGGGCGCGTCGGCGGTGGGCGCCGATGATTTCTCGGGGGCCTTGGCCGACGGGCTCGCGCTCTTCGTCGTACCGCTGCCACCACCGTTGCCGCCGCCGGAGGAGGTCCGGGACGGCGCCGGCTTCTTCGAGGGTTCCGCGGACGGCTTGGCCGGCGCGGCCTTGGAGGGGGAGACCGACGGGGTGGCGCGCGCGTTGTCACGGCTCGCGGCCGACGGGGCGCGGTCCTCGACCGTGCCGTCCGTGCCGCCCTGGGCCTCGACGGACGGGGAGTCGGCGGCCTGCACCCGGTTTCCGTCGTGGTCGCCGCCGAACTTGTAGGTGTCGACGCCCGGGATCAGTCCGGAGGCCACCGCGACCGCGCCCATGGCGACGGCGGCGGAGACACCGAGCAGCCCGGTACGGACGGGAACGGCGCCACGCTTCTTGCGCCGGTGCGACCGGCCGCCCGCCTCCTGGACCGAGCCGCCGGCCGAGGATATGGAGCCGTAGACGCCGGTCACGGTCGCGTCGTCGTCCGGGAAGCCGGAGTAGCCGGAGTGGGCGGCGGGACCGGTGGGGCCGGAGTAGTCGGCGGGACCGGTGGGGCCGGAGTAGCCGGCGGGGTCGGGGACGCTCCAGTGCGGTGACTGGCCGGAGTGGGCGCGTGCCTGTTCGACAGCGGGCTCGGCGGCGTGGTCGTACCCGTATTCATGCGCGTACCTGTGCGACTGCTGATACGGATACGCGGTCGAGTGCGGCCCTGTCTGACCTGCGCCATACGTCTCGCCGAATTCTCCGGCGTACGTTCCCTCGGGACAGATCTCCGGGGTGCCCGTGGCGGCGCGGCCGGCGGCGGAGCGTCGGTGGCGTCCCATGTGTTGGCCTTCCTCGTCCTCGCGGTCGACAATGTGACTCACCCATACGGGTGAGGCTCATCGGTCCGCGACGGTACCGCAAGACGCAAGGGGGCGAAGTGCCCCCAGTGCAATTGGCCGGTTAGCGTGCACCCATGAACGAAGACGTACGACTCACGGCCTGGGTGCGAGGACGCGTCCAACGTGTGGGTTTCCGTTGGTTCACCCGGGCGAGGGCCCTGGAGATCGGCGGCCTGAGTGGTTTTGCTCTCAATCTGGAGGACGGCCGCGTCCAGGTGGTCGCCGAGGGGCAGCGCCAGGCGTGCCGGCAACTGCTCGACTGGCTCCACGACGGCGACACACCCGGCCGAGTCGACGGTGTCACTGAGATCTGGGACACGCCCCGCGGTGGTTACGACGGGTTCGCCATCCGCTGAGTCATCGGTCCGGGCGGGGCCTCGGACCCCGGGGTGAAGGCACCGCCAGGAGGGGTGCGAGGGAGAAACGCCCTGGTGGTTGCCAAGGCGAGGCGCTCATGGCAGGCTCCGGAGAGACGGAAGATCACTACGCCCCTGGGCCCCGAAGGTCAGGCCGCGCCGGATGACGTACGGCGTGAAGCACCGGGTTGCCCACCAATACGGGGCGTGATCGTGTTGACCGTCAAACTTTTTGGTGAGACTCTGAAATCCCCGCGCACCTTAGCTGTTTGGCATGTAAGAACGGCAGCAAGACACAACAAGTGCCAAGCACCGCGGGTGCGATTCCCTCACGACCCACACCGCTTTCGGTCGGTCACTCAGTGTGGAGGACCATTCATCATGGCAAAGGCGCTTCTCGGTTACGTCGGCGGCAGCGACCCGCGACTCCTCTCCGAGATGCGACGGCTCCAGCAGCGCGTTCAGGACCTCGAATCCGAGCTCGGCAGGATTCAGGCCGAGAACGACGCGCTCGCGGCTGCCGCTTCTCACGACTCTCTCATGGAGAGCATCGACGTACCCCAGGCGGAGCCGGCGCTCACCTGATCACGCCCAGCGACGCGCGTGAGCAGGTTGTTCGTAACCAGCCGCTCTACAGAAATACGCGAGGGACGCTTCGGCGTCCCTTCTTTCTTTCCCCCTGGTCCCGGTGGCCCCTGACGGACCTGGTCGCTACGCCCCCACGCACCTCAGCGCTTGCCTGCGTTCTGATCTAAGTTCTGATGTGCCCTGCACCTTCATCGGTGAAACCGTGGGTTCACGCAGTGAGACAGAGGCGCCGGGTAGAGTCCGACGGCGTGCATCTCAAGGCTCTGACCCTGCGCGGGTTCAAATCATTCGCCTCGGCCACCACGCTGCGGTTCGAGCCGGGCATCACCTGTGTCGTGGGCCCCAACGGGTCGGGCAAGTCCAATGTCGTGGACGCCCTCAGCTGGGTCATGGGGGAGCAGGGAGCCAAGTCGCTGCGCGGCGGCAAGATGGAGGACGTCATCTTCGCCGGTACCACGGGGCGCCCCCCGCTGGGCCGCGCCGAGGTGTCGCTCACCATCGACAACTCCGACGGCGCGCTGCCCATCGAGTACGCCGAGGTCACCATCACGCGGATCATGTTCCGCAACGGCGGCAGCGAGTACCAGATCAACGGGGACACCTGCCGGCTGCTCGACATCCAGGACCTCCTGTCCGACTCCGGCATCGGGCGCGAGATGCACGTCATCGTCGGGCAGGGACAGCTCGACGGCGTACTGCACGCCGACCCCATGGGGCGGCGCGCCTTCATCGAGGAGGCCGCGGGCGTCCTGAAGCACCGCAAGCGCAAGGAGAAGGCGCTGCGGAAGCTGGACGCGATGCAGGCCAACCTCGCCCGCGTCCAGGACCTCACCGACGAACTGCGGCGGCAGCTGAAGCCGCTGGGCAGACAGGCCGCCGTCGCGCGCCGGGCCGCCGTCATCCAGGCCGACCTGCGCGACGCGCGGCTGCGCCTGCTCGCCGACGATCTCGGGCGCCTCCAGGAGGCCCTGAGCACCGAAGTCGCGGACGAGGCCGAGCTGAAGCAGCGCAAGGAAGCCGCCGAGGAGGAGCTGAAGAAGGCGCTGCAGCGCGAAGGTCACCTGGAGGACCAGGTGCGCCGGCTGACGCCCCGGCTGCACCGGGCGCAACAGAGCTGGTACGAACTGTCGCAGCTCGCCGAGCGGGTCCGCGGCACGATCTCGCTGGCCGACGCGCGCGTCAAGAGCGCCACGTCGGCCCCGGTCGAGGAGCGGCGCGGGCGTGAGCCGGAGGACCTGGAGCGGGAGGCCGCCCGGGTACGGGAACAGGAGGCCGAGCTGGCGGCGGCGCTCGAAGCGGCCCAGGTGGCGCTCGACGAGACCGTCGCCCACCGGGCGGACCTGGAGCGGGGGCTGGCGGCCGAGGAGCGGCGCCTCAAGGACGTCGCCCGCGCCATCGCCGACCGCAGGGAAGGGCTGGCCCGGTTGCAGGGCCAGGTCAACGCCGCCCGGTCGCGCGCCACGTCCGCGCAGGCCGAGATCGACCGGCTCGCCGCCGCCCGGGACGAGGCACAGCAGCGGGCCGACGCGGCGCAGGAGGAGTACGAGCAGCTCAGGGCCGAGGTCGACGGGCTCGACGCCGGGGACGAGGAACTCGTGGCCCAGCTGGACGACGCCAAGGGCGCGCTCGCCGGTGCCGAGTCCGCACTCGCCGCGGCACGTGAGGCGGCCACGTCCGCAGAGCGCAGGCGGGCCGCTGTCGCCGCGCGGCACGAGGCGCTCGCGCTGGGGCTGCGCAGGAAGGACGGCACCGGTGCGCTGCTCGGTGCGCGGGAGCGGCTGACGGGGGTACTCGGGCCCGCCGCCGAGCTGCTGTCGGTGGCGCCCGGCTTCGAGGTGCCGGTGGCGGCGGCGTTCGGCGCGGCCGCCGACGCGATCGCCGTGACCACGCCCGCCTCCGCCGCGGAAGCGATTCGCCTCCTGCGTAAACAGGACGCGGGCCGGGCCGCGCTGCTCCTGGCGGGGGACCCGGCCGGGGGCGCCTATGGATCGGGTCGGGGAGCAGGGATGCCGGGCGGGGGTCCTGCCGGTTCGGAGCCGGGTGGCGGGCCCGCCGGGATGCCCGCCGGCTCGCCGCCGGGCGGTCCGTCGAGCCCGCTCCCCAGCGACCTGAAGAGCCCGCTCCCGGGCTCGTCTCCGGGCGACCCGTCGAGCCCGCCCCCGAGCGACCCCAAGGGCTTCCCACCGAGCCCCCCTCCGCCCACCCCGCCCCCCGCCGCCGACCTGGTCCGCGGACCCGCCGAGCTGATGCCCGCCGTGCGGCGACTGCTGCGCGGCATCGTGGTCGTAGGGACGCTGGAGGACGCCGAGGACCTGGTCTACGCGCGGCCCGAGCTGACCGCGGTCACCGCCGAAGGGGATCTGCTCGGCGCGCACTTCGCGCAGGGCGGGTCCGCCGGGGCGCCCAGCCTTCTCGAGGTGCAGGCGTCCGTCGACGAGGCCGCCGCCGAGCTGGAACAGCTGGCCGCGCAGTGCGAGGAGCTGGCCGAGGCGCAGCACCTGGCGGTCGAGCGGCGCAAGGAGTTCGCCGTGCTCGTCGAGGAACTGGGGCAGCGGCAGCGCGCCATAGAGCGGGAGCGTTCGGGCCGCGCCCAGCAGCTCGGCCGGCTCGCCGGGCAGGCGCGGGGCGCCGCGGGCGAGGCCGAGCGGAGCGTCACCGCGGCGGCCAAGGCGCAGGACGCGTTGGAACAGGCGGCCATGGACGCGGAGGAGCTGGCCGAGCGGCTCGTGGTGGCCGAGGAGCAGACCCCCGACGGGGTTGGTGACGAGGAACCGGACACCTCGGTGCGCGACCGGCTCTCCGCCGACGGGGCCAACGCGCGGCAGACCGAGATGGAGGCCCGCCTCCAGGTACGTACGCACGAGGAGCGGGTGCGGGGGCTGGCGGGGCGGGCCGACTCGCTCGACCGGGCGGCCCGCGCCGAACGCGAGGCACGCGCGCGTGCGGAGCGACAGCGGGCCCGCCTGAAGTACGAGGCCACCGTCGCCGGGGCGGTCGCGGCCGGCGCCCGGCAGCTCCTCGCGCACGTCGAGGTGTCCGTCACCCGGGCCGACGAGGAGCGGACGCTGGCGGAGCGGGCCAAGGGCGAGCGGGAGCGGGAGCTCGTCGCCGAGCGGGGCCGCGGCCGCGATCTCAAGGCAGAGCTCGACAAGCTGACTGATTCAGTTCACCGAGGCGAGGTACTAGGAGCCGAGAAGCGGCTGCGGATCGAGCAGCTGGAGACCAAGGCCCTGGAGGAACTGGGTGTCGAACCGGCCGGGCTCGTCGCGGAGTACGGTCCCGGCCAGTTGGTGCCGCCCTCGCTCCCCGCCGAGGGCGAGGAAGTGCCGGAGGACCCGGAGCATCCGCGCAACAGGCCGCGGCCCTTCGTCCGTTCGGAGCAGGAGAAGCGGCTCAAGTCCGCCGAGCGCGCGTACCAGCAGCTCGGGAAGGTCAATCCGCTGGCCCTGGAGGAGTTCGCGGCGTTGGAAGAGCGCCACAAATTCCTCAGTGAGCAGCTGGAGGATCTGAAGAAGACCCGCATCGACCTCCTTCAGGTGGTGAAGGAGGTGGACGAGCGCGTCGAGCAGGTCTTCACCGAGGCCTACCGTGACACGGCGCGTGAGTTCGAGGGTGTCTTCAGTCGCTTGTTCCCGGGCGGAGAGGGACGGCTGATCTTGACCGATCCCGACAACATGCTCACCACGGGCGTGGATGTCGAGGCCCGCCCGCCGGGCAAGAAGGTCAAGCGCCTGAGCCTGCTCTCGGGTGGCGAGCGGTCGCTGACCGCGGTGGCCCTGCTGGTCTCCATCTTCAAGGCGCGGCCCAGCCCGTTCTACGTGATGGACGAGGTGGAGGCCGCCCTCGACGACACCAATCTGCAGCGCCTCATCCGCATCATGCAGGAGCTGCAGGAGGCCTCGCAGCTCATCGTGATCACGCACCAGAAGCGCACGATGGAGGTCGCGGACGCCCTGTACGGAGTCTCCATGCAGGGTGACGGCGTGTCGAAGGTGATCAGCCAGCGGCTCCGTTAGTCCAGGACCGCCGGGGCATGGCCGCGGAGAGTCGTGGGCGCTCCTGCGCAACGGTTCGGCAACGCATAACAGTCTTCAAGTCTTGAACTCAAGGCGCCACGCCTATGCCAATAAATTCACAGTATCTGGAGTCTTGACTTCGAAACTTGAAGGCATAGTCTCTGCAACGTTGCTTTTACCTTCAGGTGGTGGGCGGCGTGCAGTTGTGCGCCACTGGAAGGGCTCGCCCCCACCCCCGGCAGCGAAGCCGGTGGCCCGAGGAGTACACGTGACCAGCACTGAGGCACCTTCAGGCGCCAGGAACGCCCAGCCCGATCATCTCGGGCACGTCATCTTCATCACGGCGGCAGCCGCGATGGGTGGCTTCCTGTTCGGCTACGACAGCTCCGTGATCAACGGCGCGACCGTCGCCATCCAGCACAGGTTCGACGTCAGCGCCGACACCCTGGGCTGGATCATCGCGTCCGCGCTGCTCGGCTGCGCCGTCGGTGCCGCCATCGCCGGACGCATCGCCGACCGCATCGGCCGTATCCGCTGTATGCAGATCGCCGCCCTCCTCTTCGCGATCAGCGCCATCGGCTCCTCCCTGCCGTTCGCGGCCTGGGACCTGACGATGTGGCGTGTCATCGGCGGCCTCGGCATCGGCATGGCGTCGGTGATCGGCCCGGCCTACATCGCCGAGGTGGCTCCGCCCGCGTACCGCGGCCGGCTCGCCTCGTTCCAGCAGGCCGCCATCGTCATCGGCATCGCGATCTCCCAGCTCGTCAACTGGGGCATCCTGAACATGGCCGACGGTGACCAGCGCGGCAAGCTCGGCGGCCTGGAAGCCTGGCAGTGGATGCTCGGCGTCATGGTCATCCCGGCCCTGCTCTACGGCCTGCTCTCGTTCGCGATCCCCGAGTCCCCCCGCTTCCTGATCTCCGTCGGCCGCAAGGAGCAGGCCAAGAAGGTGCTCAGCGAGGTCGAGGGCACCGGTATCGACACCGACGCCCGTGTGGCGGAGATCGAGCACGGCATCCACCGTGAGCACAAGTCGTCCTTCAAGGACCTGCTCGGCGGCAAGTTCGGCTTCCTGCCGATCATCTGGATCGGCATCTTCCTGTCGGTCTTCCAGCAGCTCGTCGGCATCAACGTGATCTTCTACTACTCGAACCAGCTGTGGCAGTCCATCGGCAAGGACCCCTCCAGCTCGTTCCTGTACTCGTTCGAGACGTCGATCGTGAACATCATCGGTACGGTCATCGCGATGGTCTTCGTCGACCGCATCGGCCGCAAGCCGCTCGCGATCATCGGCTCCACCGGTATGGCGCTCGCCCTGTTCACCTGCGCCTGGGCCTTCTCGTACCGGACCGGCACCGGCGACAACGTCTCCCTGCCGAACGCGCAGGGTCTGACCGCCATCATCGCGGCCAACGCCTTCGTCCTCTTCTTCGCCCTCTCCTGGGGCGTGGTGGTCTGGGTGCTGCTCGGCGAGATCTTCCCGAACCGGCTGCGCGCCGCGGCGCTCGGTGTGGCGGCGTCGGCCCAGTGGCTGGCCAACTTCGCCATCACCAAGACCTTCCCGAGCATGTCCGAGTGGAGCCTGACCGGCTCGTACATCATCTACGGTGCCTTCGCCGCGATCTCCATCCCGTTCGTGATGAAGTTCGTGAAGGAGACCAAGGGCAAGTCCCTGGAGGAGATGGGCTGACCTGCCCGCTCCCCGCGAGACCCGGGGAGATGGATCAAGTCCCCGCTGCCATCTCCCCGTTCACGTCGCTGCCCCGGCTCGTTCCCCGAGCCGGGGCAGTACGTTTTCGCAGAACAGGTGCAGACTGCGCCACCCCTCGTCGACCGGCATTCCGCCCGACAGCGGATGCAGTACGTAGTTTTCGAGGCCCAGCGCCAGGCACTCCTGCGGTGTCAGGATGCGGTAGACGCCCTCGGCGCGCAGTTCGTCGACCGTCGTCGCCGCCGACTTCACGGCGGAGCGGATGTCCGGCGACTGCCAGGACGCGTAGGTCCGCGCCTCGTGCAGGAAGTGCTTGCCATGCTCGGCCCAGGTGCGGTCCGGGTCCTCGGACAGGTGCAACAGTGGCGTGATCTTCGCGGGCATCATGGTCCACCCCTCGGTGCCGTACTCGGCGAGCCGCTCCCTGTAGTACGCGTCGAGCTCCGGCAGATGAGCGCTGGGGAAGAAGGGCAGGCCGAGTCGGGCCGCCCGGCGCGCGGCCGCCCGCGAGGAGCCGCCGACCAGGAGGAGCGGGTGCGGCTGGGTCAGCGGGCGCGGGGTGACGCGCACCTGACGCCCGCGGAAGGTGAACTCCTCGCCGGACCAGGCCGCCAGCAACGTTTCGAGCAGCTCGTCCTGGAGCTTGCCGCGCCGCTTCCACTCCACGTCGAACTGCGCGTACTCCTGTGGCCGGTAGCCGATCCCCGCGACCGTCACCAGGCGGCCGCCGCTCAGCAGATCCAGTACGGCGATGTCCTCGGCGAGGCGCAGTGGATCGTGCAGCGGACCGATGATCGCGGAGACGGTGACCGCGATGCGGCGCGTGGCGCCAAGGACCGCGCCCGCGAAGGTGAACGGGGAGGGCAGCCAGTTGTTGGCGACCCCGTGGTGCTCCTCGGTCTGCACCGTGTCGACGCCCCGGTCGTCGGCGTACGCCGCCATCTCCACCGCCGCCCGGTAGCGGGCGCTCAGCGACTCGGGGGTGCCGGCCGGGTCGACCAGATTGAACCTTACGACGGACACGGGCATGACAGCGTCCCCCTTCACGCGGGCTGTGGGTGAAGGGGGACGGTAGCTGACGAGGCGTCAGACGGCCAGGGGTGCGGGCTTCCCGCTCTCGTCCGGGGCCGTCGTGGTGTCCGCGGGCCTGGGCAGCGCCAGGTACAGCAGGCCCGAGACGACGATCGTGACGACCCAGCCGAGACCGTACTGGCCGAGGAAGTTGTGCGTGGCGAGCGGCCCGGTGAACCAGTCCGACGACGTGAACAGCAGCCCCGCCACGAGGCCGACGGCCCAGGCGATGACGGCCGCGGGGGAGAAGCCGCCCTTGTACCAGTACGCGCTGGTGCGGCCCGTGTCGATCAGGGCCGCGCCGTCATAGTGCTTGCGCGTGAACATGTCCGCGCCGAAGACGCCGACCCAGGCCGAGAACGCGACGGCGAGGAGCGAGAGGAAGGCGATGAACGAGCCCATGAAGCTCGTCGCCACCAGCATCAGGACACCGCCGAAGACCAGAGAGATCAACGCGTTGACCGAGACGGCCCAGTGGCGCGGGACCTTGAAGCCGAGCGTCTGGGCGGTGAACCCGGCCGAATACATCGACATTGCGTTGATCAGCAACATGCCGACCAGGGCGATCAGCAGGTACGGCACCGCGATCCACATCGGCAGGATCTCGCCGAGGAAGGAGACCGGGTCGGCGGCCGAGGCCAGGTCGGGCGTGGAGACCGCCATGACGGCGCCCATCAGGACCATGGGGAGGACGACGATGCCGGCGCCGCCGATGGAATTGCGGACGATCGCCTTCGAGGAGGCGGTACGCGGCAGATAGCGGGTGAAGTCCGGGGAGGCGGGGATCCAGCTGACGCCACCGGCGGCGATCAGGCCGATGCCCGCCACCATCAGGGACGTCTGTCCCGCGGGCCGGTCGAAGACCTCCGACCAGTCGGTGTCGACGATCAGGAAGACCAGGACCAGGGCCGTGAAGAGGCCGAAGAGGTACGTCGCGTACTTGTTGCACTTCTGCACGGCGTTGATGCCGAGACCCGAGATCACGAACGTGGCGACCACGAAGAGCAGCAGCGTGACGATCACCAGGGCGTTGTTCTGCTTGATCCCGAACAGGATGTCCAGGACGGTGAGCACGGCGTACGCGCCCGTCACCGCGTTGATCGTCTCCCAGCCCCAGCGCGCCACCCAGATCAGCGAACCGGGCAGCAGATTTCCGCGCTGGCCGAAGACCGCACGGGACAGCGCCATGCCGGGCGCGCCGCCCCGCTTGCCCGCGATGCCGATGAGGCCGACGAGCCCGTACGACACGATGGGCGCCGCGATCGCGACGACGACGGCCTGCCAGAAGTTGAGCTTGTACGCCACGACGAGGCTCGCGCCCATCGTGAGCAGCAGCACGCTGATGTTGGCCGCGACCCACGTCGGGAACAGCTCGCGGGTCTTGGCGGTGCGCTCTGCATCGGGGACGGGCTCGATGCCGCGCGTCTCCAGGGCACCTTCGGATTCGGCGGTCTTGCTCATGCGGTGGGGTTCCGTGCCTCTGTGGGGTGGGGCGGGGGAGGGAGATCGCGATGGACTCTACGCGCGTTGATGCGAGCTCTACCATCGTAGTTTAGTCCGAGTAATACCTTCCAGAGACGTTTGTCCTTTGGAGGAAGTGCCAGGAACGGCCCCGCCGGAGCCTCATGGCTGATACTGGACGAGTTATGGACATCGTCATCCTTGCTGTAGTCATCGCCGTGGTCGTGATCGGCGCGCTCGGCGGGCTCGTGGTCGGTAGCCGCAAGAAGAAGCAGCTGCCGCCCCCGCCGCCCTCGGCGCCCGACATCACCACCGCCCCGCCCACTGAGCCGCACGTCGGCGACGAGGCCGAGACGCCGCGCGACGAAGCGCGGCGCACGATCGAGGAGGTCGACCTCCCGGTCACCGAGCCGGTCACCGAAACGGAGCCGTCGGCACCGGCGGCCCCCGAGGTCGAGGTGCCGGAGCCGGCCGCCGGCCGCCTGGTGCGGCTGCGCACCCGGCTCTCCCGGTCGCAGAACGCGCTCGGCAAGGGACTGCTCACGCTCCTGTCCCGCGAGCACCTCGACGAGGACACCTGGGAGGAGATCGAGGACACGCTGCTCACCGCCGACGTCGGCGTGCAGCCCACACAGGAATTGGTCGAACGGCTGCGCGAGCGCGTGAAGGTGCTCGGCACCCGCACCCCGGACGAACTGCGCGGTCTGCTGCGCGAGGAGCTGCTGACGCTGCTCGTCCCCGAGTTCGACCGCACGGTGAAGACCGAGGGGAACGCCGACGGAGCCACCCCGGGCATCGTCATGGTCGTCGGGGTCAACGGCACCGGCAAGACCACCACGACCGGCAAGCTCGCGCGCGTGCTCGTCGCCGACGGCAAGAACGTCGTGCTGGGCGCGGCGGACACCTTCCGCGCGGCCGCCGCGGAGCAGTTGCAGACATGGGGCGAGCGGGTCGGCGCGCGGACGGTGCGCGGGCCCGAGGGCGGCGACCCGGCGTCCATCGCCTTCGATGCCGTGAAGGAAGGCATCGCGGCAGGCGCGGACGTCGTGCTCATCGACACCGCGGGCCGGCTGCACACCAAGACCGGCCTGATGGACGAGCTCGGCAAGGTCAAGCGCGTCGTGGAGAAGCACGCGCCGCTGGACGAGGTGCTGCTGGTGCTCGACGCGACGACGGGGCAGAACGGTCTGGTCCAGGCCCGGGTGTTCGCCGAGGTCGTCGACATCACCGGCATCGTGCTGACCAAGCTGGACGGCACGGCCAAGGGCGGCATCGTCGTGGCCGTCCAGCGCGAGCTGGGTGTGCCGGTGAAGCTGATCGGTCTCGGCGAGGGGCCGGACGATCTGGCGCCGTTCGAGCCCGAGGCGTTCGTGGACGCGCTGATCGGGGAGTAGGCGCTCCGCGCGGTGCGGGTCATGCACCGCGGAGTGTGCTGTGTGCGGGGAACCGTGGGCCGGTGGAACCGGTCACGCGGTTCCCCGCACCGCTTGCCGGGGCCTTATGTCCGGGGTGACCCGTGCGCGACGTAGCGCCGCTTGCGGGGTCCTTCCGCGCAGGACGACCTGTGCGCGACATACGCCAAGGTCCCCAGCAGCAGCCGCGCCTGAGGTGGCTGTGTCGCCGTGTCCAGGGACGGCGCGCGCAGCCAGGTGGCCGGTCCGAGGCCCGCGCGGTCGGAGGGCGGGGCCGTGATGTACGAGCCCGGGCCGAGTGCGTGCAGGTCGAGGGTCGCGTCGTCCCAGCCCGTGCGGTAGAGCAGCGTCGGCAGCTGCGCCGCGGCACCGGGAGCCACGAAGAAGTGGGCGCGGCCCTCGGGGGTGGCGATCACCGGGCCGAGGGGGAGGCCCATCCGCTCCAGGCGGACGAGGGCGCGACGGCCCGCCGGTTCCGGGACGGAGATGATGTCGAAGGCGCGGCCGACCGGAAGCAGTACGGAGGCGCCGGGGAACCGGCCCCAGGAGTCGGTCACTTCGTCGAGGGTGGCGCCGGCCGGGACCACGGCGGCCGGGTCGAGGGGGTGGGCGCCGGGCGCCGGGCACTCCGCCTTGCCGCAGGAGCACTCGGGCCCCGCGGCGCGCGCGCCGGGCACCACGTCCCAGCCCCACAGTCCGGTGAACTCCGCCACGGCGGTGCACTCCGAGGCCCGCCCTGTCGTACGGCCCCGGCGACGTGAGCCGGAGCGCATTTCGCGAATGCCGCCGATCGTGAAGCCCATGCCCCCTCCAACGGGTCCTGCGCGCCGGTGGTTACGCGACGGAATCGGATCGTGACCCAGTGTGCACGAACCGCTCGATGGCGGTGGCGCTGAATGGCAACTGGGGTGGTGCGCTCGGCATTGCACGCCCCGGCGCACACCGTTTCGCGTACTTCCGGATGTCCTATGTCAAGTGAATCGCGTGTGGGAGCCCCTGAGTTCATTCGAAGGGGTGGCGAATGGTGGCGTTTCCAGGTTCACCCTCGCCGGAGGCGTGATCGTAGGATTACTTTCAGTACACGGCCCCCCCGGAGTAAGTGCACCCGTGGGTATGCCGCAGGCAAGTCGGTTTCCTGTTCGAGGAGTGACAACTGCCGGACGGGGGCCCGTAGTTGACGGCATTCTGATAGGGCTAGCGGACGAGAGTGGCCGACAACACGTGGCGTTGAGTGTCTTTGAGATGGCTTGAGGGATGGGGGCGTTCCAGTGGGCGGCAGCGACGGAAGCGTGACGAACGCTGAGAAGCGCCCGAACGAACTGCTCGGCTCGTGGTTCGTGCGCAGCGGCTGGTCGAAGGGCGAGCTGGCGCGCCAAGTGAACCGCCGGGCCCGGCAGTTGGGCGCCAACCACATCTCCACCGACACCTCGCGGGTGCGGCGCTGGCTCGACGGGGAGAACCCGCGCGAGCCGATCCCGCGCATCCTCAGCGAGCTGTTCTCCGAGCGGTTCGGCTGTGTGGTCGCCGTCGAGGACCTCGGACTGCGCGCCGCGCACCAGGCACCCTCGGTATCCGGCGTCGACCTGCCCTGGACAGGGCCGCAGACCGTCGCGCTGATCGGCGAGTTCTCGCGCAGCGACCTGATGCTGGCCCGCCGCGGCTTCCTCGGCAGCTCGCTGGCGCTCGCCGCGGGCCCCTCCCTCATCGAGCCCATGCAGCGCTGGCTGGTACCGGGGCCCGGCGGCGCGGCGGCCAGGGCCGAGCCCGAGTCCGCCGCGCAGCGCCGTGGGAGCCGGCTGTCCAGGCCGGAGTTGGACCTGCTCGAATCCACCACCGTCATGTTCCGCCAGTGGGACGCCCAGTGCGGTGGCGGCCTGCGCCGCAAGGCGGTCGTAGGACAACTGCACGAGGTCACCGACCTCCTCCAGGAGCCGCAGCCGGAGTCCACGACGAAGCGCCTGTTCAAGGTGGCTGCCGAGCTGGCCGAGCTGGCCGGATGGATGAGTTACGACGTGGGCCTGCAGCCCACCGCGCAGAAGTACTTCGTGCTCGCCCTGCACGCCGCCAAGGAAGCGGGCGACAAGCCGCTGGGCTCCTATGTCCTGAGCAGCATGAGCCGGCAGATGATCCATCTCGGCCGCCCCGAGGACGCCCTGGAGCTCATCCACCTCGCCCAGTACGGCAGCCGCGACTGCGCCGGCCCGCGCACCCAGTCCATGCTGTATGCGATGGAGGCCCGCGCCTACGCGAACATGGGGCAGCCCGGCAAGTGCAAGCGGGCCGTGCGCATGGCCGAGGACACCTTCTCCGACGCCGCCGACTGGGACGACCCGGACCCCGACTGGATCCGCTTCTTCTCCGAGGCCGAGCTGCACGGGGAGAACAGCCACTCGTTCCGCGACCTCGCCTACGTGGCAGGGCGCAGCCCCACCTACGCGTCGATGGCCGAGCCGGTGATGCGGAAGGCCGTCGAGCTGTTCGGCAAGGACGTCGAGCACCAGCGTTCGTACGCACTGAACCTGATCGGCATGGCCACGGTGCACCTGATCCAGAAGGAGCCCGAGCAGGCCACCGTCATGGCGGAACAGGCGCTGGGGATCGCCAGGAAGGTCCGCTCCGAGCGGGTCAACACCCGGATCCGCAAGACCGTGGACACCGCGGTGCGCGACTTCGGGGACGTCGCCGAAGTCATCCAGCTGACCGACCAGCTGGCCCTCCAGCTGCCCGAGACCGCCGAAGCGGCGGTCTGACACCCCACGAACGCCGGCCGCGGCCGACCGTCCCGAACAGCCCGACTCGGCTCCCCTACGCCAGGTCAACGAGGACGGTGGGCCGCGGCCGGTCTGTCGTAGCGGCGTTCGGTTGCGTCACCATAACGATCGGCACCGCCGCTGACCGGCACTTCATGTACGCGTAACACCCAGGACCTCTTCGTCACTGCGGCGAAACATCGAGGGGCACCCACGGAAACCGCGCTGCGCCAATGTTCTGGCGCATAACCGGCCCACCCCTCATGACCGCTTCAGGCTTCGCCCGCACGGGGCCGTACCAACGACGAGGAGACGCCGATGGCACCAGCCGCCATCACGCTCGCCGCAGAGGCACCCAAGCTCTCTGCCGCGAACACAGGCTTCATGCTGATCTGTTCCGCCCTGGTGATGCTCATGACGCCGGGCCTGGCCTTCTTCTACGGAGGCATGGTCCGCGTCAAGAGCACCCTGAACATGCTGATGATGAGCTTCATCAGCCTCGGGATCGTCACGATCCTGTGGGTGCTGTACGGCTTCTCCCTCGCGTTCGGCACCGACAAGGGGTCGCTGATCGGCTGGGACGGTGACTACGTCGGCCTCAGCGGGATCGGCCTGACCCAGCTCTGGGACGGGTACACCGTCCCGGTCTACGTCTTCGCCGTCTTCCAGCTGATGTTCGCCATCATCACGCCCGCGCTGATCAGCGGCGCCCTCGCGGACCGCGTCAAGTTCACCGCCTGGGCCCTGTTCATCACCCTGTGGGTCACCATCGTCTACTTCCCCGTCGCGCACTGGGTGTGGGGGACCGGCGGCTGGGCCTTCGACCTCGGCGTCATCGACTTCGCCGGTGGCACGGCCGTGCACATCAACGCCGGTGCCGCCGCGCTCGGCGTGATCCTCGTCATCGGGAAGCGCGCCGGCTTCAAGAAGGACCCGATGCGGCCGCACTCGCTGCCCTGGACGATGCTCGGCGCCGGTCTGCTGTGGTTCGGCTGGTTCGGGTTCAACGCCGGTTCGTGGCTCGGCAACGACGACGGCGTCGGCGCGCTGATGTTCGTCAACACGCAGGTGGCCACCGCCGCCGCCATGCTCGCCTGGCTCGCCTACGAGAAGCTGCGCCACGGCGCGTTCACCTCGCTCGGCGCCGCCTCCGGTGCCGTCGCCGGTCTCGTCGCGATCACCCCCTCCGGTGGTGCCGTCTCGCCGCTCGGCGCGATCGCCGTCGGCGCCATCGCCGGTGTGCTGTGCGCCATGGCCGTGGGCCTCAAGTACAAGCTCGGCTACGACGACTCGCTCGACGTCGTCGGCGTCCACCTGGTCGGCGGCATCGCCGGCTCCCTGCTCATCGGCTTCTTCGCCACCGGTGGCGGCCAGTCCGACGCGACGGGCGTCTTCTACGGCGACCACTCCTTCGACCAGCTGTGGAAGCAGTGCGCGGGCGTCGGCGGCGTCCTGGCCTACTCGCTCGTCGCCTCCGCGATCCTCGCCTTCCTCATCGACAAGACGATGGGCATGCGGGTCAGCGAGGACGACGAGGTCGCCGGGATCGACACGGCCGAGCACGCCGAGACCGCGTACGACTTCAGCGGTGCGGGCGGTGGCACCGCGGCCCGCACGGCCGTACCCGCCCCGGCCGCCACGGCTGCTCAGGACACGAAGAAGGTGGACGCATGAAGCTCATCACCGCGGTCGTCAAGCCGCACCGCCTCGACGAGATCAAGGAGGCGCTCCAGGCCTTCGGCATCCAGGGCCTGACCGTGACGGAGGCCAGTGGGTACGGCCGTCAGCGCGGCCACACCGAGGTCTACCGTGGGGCGGAGTACACCGTCGACCTGGTGCCCAAGATCCGTATCGAGGTACTGGTCGAGGACGACGACGCCGAGCAGCTGATCGATGTCGTCGTGAAGGCCGCACGAACCGGCAAGATCGGCGACGGCAAGGTCTGGGCGGTCCCCGTCGAGACAGCCGTGCGCGTCCGGACCGGCGAGCGCGGCCCGGACGCGCTGTAACCGATTCGACCGACCGAACGGGAGTCGCTGGGTGACGAGTGTGAACGACGGACAGACCGAGAAGACGGACGACAAACCCAGCGGCTACGCGGCGGCCCGGCTGCGCCTCCTGCACGAGGAGGCGCGGTCCGGGCCGCCGCGCCGTTCCGCCCTCGCGGAGCTCACCGACGACTGGCTCACGGATCTGTTCGGCGCCGGGGCGCCGGGATCCAGCGTCTCGCTGGTGGCCGTCGGCGGCTACGGGCGCGGCGAACTCTCCCCGCGCAGCGACCTCGACCTGCTGCTCCTGCACGACGGCACCGCCGATCCCGCTGCCGTCGCCGCGCTCGCCGACCGCATCTGGTACCCGGTCTGGGACCTCGGCCTCGCTCTCGACCACTCCGTCCGCACACCCGCGGAGGCGCGCAAGACCGCGGGCGACGACCTCAAGGTGCAGTTGGGGCTGCTCGACGCGCGGCACCTCGCGGGCGACCTCGGCCTCACCGCCGGACTGCGCACCGCCGTCCTCGCCGACTGGCGCAACCAGGCACCCAAGCGCCTCCCGGAGCTGCGCGAACTGTGCGAGGAGCGCGCCGCCCGCCAGGGCGAGCTGCAGTACCTCCTCGAACCCGACCTGAAAGAGGCGCGAGGCGGACTCCGGGACGCCACCGCGCTGCGCGCCGTCGCGGCCTCGTGGCTGGCCGACGCGCCGCGCGAAGGCCTCGCCGACGCCCGCCGTCGTCTCCTTGACGTGCGCGACGCCCTGCACCTGGCGACCGGCCGCGCGACCGACCGGCTCGCCCTCCAGGAACAGGATCAAGTCGCCGAGGAACTCGGTCTGCTGGACGCCGACACACTGCTGCGGCAGGTGTACGAAGCGGCCCGCACCGTGTCGTACGCCAGCGACGTGACCTGGCGCGAGGTCGGCCGGGTCCTCAAGTCCCGCTCCGTCCGGCCCCGGCTGCGCGCCATGCTGGGCGGCAAGGCCGCACCCGTGGAGCGGTCGCCGCTCGCCGAGGGCGTCGTCGAGATGGACGGCGAGGTCGTACTCGCGCGCGCGGCCCGGCCCGAGCGGGACCCGGTGCTGCCGCTGCGCGCCGCCGCCGCGGCGGCCCAGGCCGGTCTCCCGCTGTCGCTGCACGCGGTCCGGCGGCTGGCCGCTGCTGCCCGGCCGCTCCCCACGCCCTGGCCCGCCGAGGCCCGCGAACAACTCGTCACGCTGCTCGGCGCCGGCCGCACCACGGTCGAGGTGTGGGAGGCGCTGGAGGCCGAAGGGTTGATCACGCGACTGCTGCCGGACTGGGAGCGGGTGAGGTGCCGCCCGCAGCGCAACGCCGTCCACACCTGGACCGTCGACCGGCACCTCGTCGAGACCGCGGTGCGCGCATCGGAGCTGACACGGCGTGTCGGGCGGCCCGACCTGCTGCTCGTGGCGGCGCTGCTGCACGACATCGGCAAGGGCTGGCCGGGCGACCACTCGGTCGCCGGCGAGACCATCGCGCGGGACGTCGCCGCGCGGATCGGCTTCGACCGGGCCGATGTCGCGGTGCTCGCCTGCCTCGTCCGGCACCACCTGCTGCTCATCGAGACCGCCACCCGGCGCGACCTGGAGGACCCGGCGACCGTGCGAGCCGTCGCGGACGCGGTCGGCTCGCAGGGGACGCTGGAACTGCTGCACGCGCTGACCGAGGCGGACGCGCTCGCCACTGGCCCCGCCGCGTGGTCGTCGTGGCGCGGATCGCTCGTGACCGACCTGGTCAAGCGGGTCTCCGCGGTGCTCGCCGGCGACGAACCCGTCGACCCCGACGCCCCCGACGCGGTCGAGCCCACCGCCGAGCAGGAGCGGCTCGCCGTCGAGGCGTTCCGCACGGGTGGCCCCGTGCTCTCGCTGCGCGCACAGACCGAGGCGGCGCCCGCGTCCGAGGGCGCCTCCGAGGCGGTCGAGCCGGAGCCACTGGGTGTCGAGCTGCTGATCGCCGTGCCGGACCAGTCGGGGGTGCTCCCCGTGGTGGCCGGGGTGCTCGCCATGCACCGGCTGGCCGTGCGCACGGCGGAGCTGCGGTCCCTGACGCTGCCCGACGAATGGGGCGAGGGAGCGCGCCGGACGCAGGCTGCCGGCGGCCGGGACAACCGTTCGGTCCTGCTGCTGAACTGGCGGGTCTCCGCCGAGTACGGCTCCCTGCCGCAGGCGGCCCGGCTCCGTGCCGATCTCGTACGCGCCCTCGACGGATCGCTCGACATCGCGGCGCGGCTCGCCGAACGGGACGCGGCCTACCCGCGCCGCCGCGGTGTGGTGGCGCCGCCGCCCCGGGTCACCGTCGCGTCGGCGGACTCCCGGCTGGCGACCGTCATCGAGGTACGGGCCCAGGACGCCCCCGGGTTGCTGCACAGGATCGGACGTGCGCTGGAGGTCTCCGACGTGCGGGTGCGCTCCGCCCACGTCTCCACGCTGGGCGCCAACGCGGTGGACGCCTTCTACGTCACCGGACCCAAGGGGGCGCCCCTGCCCTCCCAGGAAGCGGTATCGGTGGCGCGGTCGCTGGAGAAGGCGCTGCAGACAAGCCCCTCCGGCGGCTGAAAGGAGGCGGCCGCGGCAGGTCTCGGGGCGGTCCCCCAGGGCCCCGCGCCGCCGCCGGCCGAGGTGTCTCCGAAGAGGGCGGGCGGCGTCCGGCGGCCCGTCCGGTTCCTCGTGCCCCTGACGGGGCGCTGACCCATTCGGCCGCGACCGATACCCTGGAAGGCCACCCGTCCGTAGAGCTACCCGACCCGAGGATTCGCGACCGCCGTGTTCGACACTCTTTCCGATCGCCTCGCAGCGACATTCAAGAATCTCCGCGGCAAGGGTCGCCTCAGCGAGGCGGACATCGACGCCACGGCGCGCGAGATCCGGATCGCCCTGCTGGAAGCCGACGTGGCCCTGCCGGTCGTCCGCGCCTTCATCAAGCAGGTCAAGGAACGCGCGGCCGGCGCCGAGGTCTCCCAGGCGCTGAACCCCGCGCAGCAGGTCATCAAGATCGTCAACGAGGAGCTCGTCGGTATCCTCGGTGGCGAGACCCGGCGTCTGCGCTTCGCCAAGACCGCGCCGACCGTGATCATGCTCGCGGGTCTGCAGGGTGCCGGTAAGACGACCCTCGCGGGCAAGCTCGGCCACTGGCTGAAGACCCAGGGCCACTCGCCCCTGCTCGTCGCCTGTGACCTGCAGCGCCCGAACGCCGTGAACCAGCTCAGCGTCGTCGCCGAGCGCGCGGGCGTCGGCATCTACGCCCCCGAGCCGGGGAACGGGGTCGGGGACCCGGTCAAGGTCGCCAAGGACTCCATCGAGTACGCGAAGTCCAAGGTCTTCGACGTCGTCATCGTCGACACCGCCGGCCGTCTGGGCATCGACCAGGAGCTGATGCAGCAGGCCGCGGACATCCGTGACGCGGTCTCGCCGGACGAGGTCCTCTTCGTCGTCGACGCGATGATCGGTCAGGACGCGGTCAACACCGCCGAGGCGTTCCGCGACGGCGTCGGCTTCGACGGTGTCGTGCTGTCGAAGCTCGACGGCGACGCGCGCGGTGGTGCGGCGCTCTCGATCGCGCACGTCACCGGCCGTCAGATCATGTTCGCCTCCAACGGCGAGAAGCTCGACGAGTTCGACGCGTTCCACCCGGACCGCATGGCGTCCCGCATTCTCGGCATGGGCGACATGCTCACGCTGATCGAGAAGGCCGAGCAGACCTTCTCGCAGCAAGAGGCCGAGAAGATGGCCTCGAAGCTGGCCTCCAAGAAGGGCCAGGACTTCACGCTCGACGACTTCCTGGCGCAGATGGAGCAGGTCAGGAAGATGGGCTCCATCTCCAAGCTGCTCGGCATGCTGCCGGGTATGGCCCAGATGAAGGACCAGATCGCCAACCTCGACGAGCGTGACGTCGACCGCACCGCGGCCATCATCAAGTCGATGACCCCGGCCGAGCGCGCCGACGCCACGATCATCAACGGCTCGCGCCGTGCCCGTATCGCCAAGGGTTCCGGTGTCGAGGTCAGCGCGGTCAAGAACCTGGTCGAGCGGTTCTTCGAGGCCCGCAAGATGATGTCCCGCATGGCCCAGGGCGGCGGCATGCCGGGGATGCCCGGCATCCCCGGGATGGGTGGCGGTGCAGGGCGGCAGAAGAAGCAGGCGAAGAAGGCCAAGGGCAAGCAGCGCTCCGGCAACCCGATGAAGCGCAAGCAGCAGGAGCAGGAGGAGGCCGCCCGGCGTGCGGCCGCCGCCGAGGCGGGCGGCGCGCTCGGCCTGCCCGGCGCCGACCAGGGTGGCAAGGACTTCGAACTGCCCGACGAGTTCAAGAAGTTCATGGGCTGACGTCATGGGCCGGTGACCTTTCCGTACGCGAAGGGGTTCAAAGACAGGCTCTGAGGGGCGCTCGCTGGTGCGGGCGCCCCTCACCCCTGTGCGGAGGTGGTCAGGCGGCCCGCGTGGAGGCCTCGCGTATCTCCGTGCCGTTGGCCAGGCCGGCCGGGTCGAGGCCGAGCGCCGCCGCTGCCGTGGCGCCCACGTCGGCCAGGCTCGCCGCGTCCGGCAGCAGCTCGGGGCCGGGCGCCTCGGGGCGGTGGATCAGCACCGGGACGTACTCGCGCGTGTGGAAGGCGTGACCGATCGTCGGGTCGTTGCCGTGATCGCCCGTGACGATCAGCCGGTCGCCGGGTTCGGACAGCAGGGACAGCAGCGCCGCGAGGCCCGCGTCGACCTGCTCCAGGATCCTGCCGTAGCGCTCGGCGTCCTGCTGGTGACCGGCGAGGTCGGACTCCTGCACGTTCGCCACGACCAGCGCGTCCCCGTCGGCCCGCGCCGCCTCCAGCGTGTGCGCGAGGACCTCGGCCGTGTCCACGGCGGGCCTTCGCACCGCCGCCTCGCAGGCCAGGATGTCCGCCGCCTTGCCGACGAGCGTCACCGGGACACCGGCCCGCGCCGCCAGGTCCGGCAGCTGACGGGTGTGGTCCGACGCGGCGCCCAGATGCTGCACCTGGAGCCCGCTGTTGCGGTAGAAGCCGGTCGCCGGGGTGTCCAGGCCGACCGTGCCTCCCTCACCCTCCCGCACGAACGTGTCCAGGGGCCCGTCCGCGTGCCCGCCCACCGCGATGACCCGGGCGACCGGGGCGACGGCCCGGACGGTACGGGCGATGGCCAGGATGCCGTCGAAGTCCAGGTCGTCGAGCCGGCCCGACGCGTTCCAGTTGATCCCCGGATCCGCCTCCAGGTTGTCGTGGACGAGGACCGTGGCGTCGACGACCAACAAGGGCTTGTCGTCGAGCAGTTCGACCTTGTGGCCCGCGTCCGTCAGTGCCTGGGTGACCTGGTCCAGGTGCTCGGCGAGCCGGGCCACTGTCACCCCGCTGAAGTCCGCGCCCATCATCGTCTGGTGCCCCGCGAACGTGTCCGCCCCCGGATAGCCGAGCGCGACCCGCCCCACCGCCACCGGCAGAGGCGTGTGCCGGGCCAGGTCGGGGTGCGGGTGGACCAGTCCGAGACCGAGCGCGCCGAGCACCGGCAGTCGCAGGGGCCTGCCGAATGTCTCCCGGCACCGGTCGAGCACATGCCCGCAGGTGTCCGCGGCCAGGTCGCCGGGGCGCAGGGCCCCCGCGTCCGCCATGGCGCCGACGCCGAAACCGTCCACCACCACGATCACGGTCCTGCTCATGAGACGACCTTCCCTTGTGCGTCGTACAGCCCGACCAGGCGGGGCGCCCCTGTCGAGAGCCCGCCCACCACCGCGACCGTCGAGCGCGTCACGAAGATCTGCGTACGGAAGGCGAGTAGCGCCGTGTCGCCCGGCCGGACGTCCGATCCGGCCTCGGGGGCGTCGAGCAGCCGGTAGTAGTCGATGTTCTCCGGCGGCGCTTCCTGTACCGGCAGACGCAGGCCGGTGCGGGGGAGCAGCGCCGATCTGATGTGGGAACGCGCGTAGAAGCCGCCCCCGAACACCGCCGGTCGGCCGTCGGCGAGGGTGTGCGCGACCTCGGTGACGTAGACGTAGGCGGGCTTCTCGGGCTGGTCGAGGTCCCGCGCGTGGAGCGGGGTGGTGCCGGTGAGCGAATGGCCGGGCTCGCCGTGGGTGGCGCCGAGCTCGGCGAGCAGCGGCAGCGTGGCCATGGAGGTGGCGCTGGGGGCGCTGAGTTTCAGGTTCTCGTGCCCGCGCGCGGCCAGCACCTTGCGTGCTTCGAGGGCGATCCCGAAGTTCGGTGTGGGGGCGGGCCTTCCCGTGACCGGGTCGCACAGCACGCACGGGAACGCCGTGACGCCCGCGATCCGCACCCCGGGAAGCCGCTCCACCGAGGCCGCGAAACCATCGATCCCGGCGAGTGGAACACCGCCCTCCTGCCCGGGGTAGACGGAGCCCTCCGCCCCTTCGAGGCGGATCAGCACATCCTGTGTCAGGCCGGCCGCGCGGGCCGCGTCGGACACCGCCCGCGCGTTCGCCAGGTCGTACACGGTCACCGTCTCGGGATGCCACGCCAGCATCTCGGGGAGGGCACGCCGCGGGAGCTGGACCAGATGCCCGAGGTTGCCCGCCCGGGCGCCGGCCGCGTGCAGTGTGCGGGCCTCGGGCGGGTCGATGGCCGCGTACTTCGGGATGTGCCGGGCGATGGCTCTGATCAGCTCAGGGTTGCGGCCGAGCTGCTTGACGACGAACCAGAGGGTCCGGCCGAGCCGCTCGGCCTCCGCGGCGAGCAGGGCCGCGTTCTCCTCGATCGCGTCGAGGTCCATCACGTAGGTGTCCGGCGGGATGGCACCGCTCACGTGGAGATCGGTCGCCGTGTCGATGAGAGCGGGGTTGCGGGCGAGCAGACTGTCGAGGAACACGGTCGGTCAGTCCTTGCTGAGTTCGTGGAGCGAGCGGCGCAGGATGGAGACGACCAGGTCGGCTCCCGCGCGCATCGGGTTGATCCGGACCGTCCAGTCGGCCAGCTCCGGAGCGTCGTCGAGGGAGGAACTCGACATGCGGTAGAAAAGCGGCGCGATCTCGTACCGGCTGTTGGAGCCCACCGGGTAGGGCGCCGCCCCGAATCTGGCCGCCACGGCGGGCAGTTCGCGCGCCACGGGCCGGTCGAGCCGCACCAGCAGACAGCGGTCCTGCGCGTTGGCGACCCGTACCTCGGCGACGCCAGGCACCTCACCGGCCGCGAGACGCTCGGCGACCTCGGCGCCGACCCGCGACTGCAGCGCCCACATCACCGGCACGTGCGTGAGCGCACGCAGCGCGTCGAGTGCCTGATGGCCCTGGACCTGACCGCCCCCCGAGTAGTTGTCGGCGTGCACGTGCTCGACGAGATCACGGGCACCCACCACGGCACCCACGCCTTCCGGACCGTGCAGCTTGAAGAGGGAGAAACAGGAGGCGTCGGCGCCCAGTTCGACACCCGCCGCAGGGACCCGCAGCACCGCGTAGTTGTCGTCCACCACGGTGCGTACTCCGGCCGCGCGGCACGCGGCCAGCACCTCACCCGGGTCATAGGAGTCCCCGAGCCGCTGGCGCGTGTGCTGCACGTACGCCCAGCGGAAGCGGCCGGAGCCGAGAGCGGCGTGCAACGCGTCGGCGTCGTTGAAGTCGACTTCATGGGTCCGTACGCCGAGGCCGCGCAAAGTGACGTCGGTGGTGCGGTAGACAGGCGCGCGATGGATGAGCAGCGGATCGCCTGCCCGTACCGCCGCACTCAGCGCGGCCCGGATGGCGCCCGTGCCGGCGCCCTGGACCAGAGCGGCGTCCTCGGCGCCGAAGAAGTCGGCGAGCACGGCCTCCACCTGGGCCGTGGTCCTGGGCCTGCCGAGGCCGGGCACGACACCGGCGTCGGCGGCGAACAGCTCGGCACCCCGGAAGTGCGCGGCCGTGCATTCCAGGAGCCGGAACTGCCGCACCGCGGCCTCCTCGACGGGGACGGTGGCGAGCGGATATGTCGTGGGCAGAGAGGGCGGCGGAGACGTCGACAGAGCGTTCGAGGGAGAAGGCGGGGAGGGTGGGTTCAGCGGAGAGGGCGGGTTCGGCAGGGAGGGAGAGTTCGGGAAAGGCATGATCAGATCTCCTCCGTGCTCGCGCCGGTCAGGAAGCGCACGGGGTTGCGCCGCGTCATCAGGTCGATCAGGTCGTCATCCACTCCGGCGGCCCGCAGCCGGGGCAGGAACGAGCGGAACAGATGCCCGTAGCCCTGACCGCCCTCCGACACCAGGTAGCCGTGCCGGGAGATGTCGCAGCTGAGCAAGGCCCGATCGGCGTGGCCCGCTTCGATGAGGCCGAGCAGGAGCCGGAGCCGGGTGTCGTCGCTCTGGTAGCTCTCCTTGCCGACCGTGTCGAAGGCGACGTATGCGCCTGCTTCCGCCAGCTCCTTGTGTACGGCCGGATCGTCCAGGAGGTCCTGGTGCCCCACGCAGACACGGTGCGCGGGCAGCCCTTCGGCGGTGAGCAGCTCCAGCTGGGCGAGGCCGCCGCGTCCCAGCTGCGCGTGCGTGGCGACGGACAGGCCGGTGGCGACGGCGGCCCGAGCGGCGGCGCGTAGCGAGCGGGTCTCGGGTTCGCTCGGCACGTCACCGTGGCTGCCGACCTCGCCCAGGACGCCGGGCCGGATGCCGGTGGCGTCGAAGCCGTCCTCGATCTCGCGCACGAGGGTCGCCGCCAGCTCCTCCACGCCCGCCGAGACCAGCTCCGGTGGGTGGAACGGCTCGTAGTACCAGCCGGTGGCCGCGATGATCGCGACCCCCGCCTCCCGCGCGATCGCGGCGAGTGCGTGCGGGTCGCGCCCCATTCCGCGGCAGGTCAGTTCTATGACGAGGGAGAGATCGAACTCCTCTCGCAGGGCCGCGAGTTCGCCGGTGACGGCCGGGCCGTGCCGTTTCGCGTCCAGGACGGCGCTGCCGTCGCCCGCGCGGTCCAGGTCCAGGACGAGGTGCTCATGGGAGAGCGCGGGGCCGCGGACGGCTTCGTGGGAAAGGGGTCCCGTGACGGTGTGGAGAGGGGTGATGTGCATGGTGGGGGGTGTTCCTTTCCGGCGTACTGGCCCCGGCGGGTCGGCTGGTGCGGGTGCCTCGGTCGGCTCCTGCTCACTTCGTCAACGGCCCGCGCCCCGCCCGAGTTCCACGGAGAGTGACGAAATCTGCGGAGAATTTCACGGAGCGTGAAAGGGTTGGTGAGTCGGCGCCGATGCCGGTCACCCCTTGACCGGGGTGAACAGGTCGAGCCAGTACAGGACGTTGAGTGCGATACCGCCGACGATCACGGCCGCGGGCGCCGCCGCCATCCGCACGACGGGGCGGCCCATCGCCTCGTTGAGCAGGTACAGCCCGCCCACGACGAGGATGCCGAGCCCCGCTCCCATCGCGTTCGCCGCCATCAGCGAGCCGAACAGGATCGCCAGTTGCAGCGTGTCGGAGATGGCGCTGCGCAGGTGCTCCGACGAGTCGCGCACACTCGGGAGCTTGCCGAGGAACTTGCCGATGTACGACAGGGCGAGCACCTCGGCCGCGAAGACGAGGGCGCCGACGACGGCCGCGAGGAACGGGTTCGGCAGCAGATAGCCGATGGGGTAGACCAGGGTGAAGCCCGCGATGCCGTACGCGCCGGAAGCCAGGGCCGTGGTCGCGATCAGCGGGATGAAGCCGAAGACGCGGTAGAAGTCGACCTGGGCCGCTTCTCCGTACTGCCCCTTGGCGATCAGGAAGCTCGTGGCCTCGCCGCCGCCGAATATGTGCATCTGGGCCAGCACGCAGACGCCCGCGCCGAGCACCATGAAGAGCGGCACGTATCTGCGCAGCCGCGCCGCGCTCACACTGAACAGGGAGGCCATCGGATCGTCGGCGAGCGCGATCTCCTCGACTCCGGCCACCCGGTCCGCCTTGCGCTGCTTGAGGTCCTTGACGACCGCGAGAGCGATCAGCATCAGGACGCCGACGGCCATGGCGATGGCGCCCGCGAAGACGTTGGGCCACAGCTTCATGGTCATGACGACCAACGCCAGTTCGGCCACGCCCGCGATCGCGCCCCACTTGCGCCCGAACTGCTTGGTGATCGCGAGCACCGGGAACAGCGTGAACAGGAACAGGATCGGCGTCGACATCTGCTGCATCGCGGTCAGGAAGTCGACGGGCAGGTCGTGCGCGAGGTTGTTGGCGCCGTTCAGGCCGAAGACGACGACCGCTCCCCAGGCTCCGCCCAGGATCGGCGCGAGCCACTTCTTGGGCGCGAGGATGCCGAGGATGTCGGTGGGCAGGAACACCAGCCACGGGTTGAGGACGCCCGTGGACAGGGCCATCGGCGCGCCCAGGCCGAAGATGAACCCGGCGGACAGGCCGAAGGAGACCGCCGTGGTGGCGCTGCGGGTGGACCGCCCCTGGATGAAGTCGAGCATGAAGGGGCGCACGCCGTCGTTGAAGACGGCCAGGGCCATGTGCGAGATGAACGCGGTCAGCGCGCACAGGGCGATCACGGTGAGCTGCTGCGCGAGCGTGAAGTCGAGGTGCGCGCCGGCGGCGATGACGGTACCCGTGGAGGTGTGCATGGCGGTGTCCTACGTGGTTACGAGCGGGCCGCGATCGCCCGGGCGATCAGCGGCGCGATCCGGTCGATCTGGTCCATGGAGAAGCCGAACACCTTTTTGCCGTCCGCCAGCAGGGCGTTGACCTCGTCCTCGGTCGGCACGCCGCGCCCGAAGGTGTGGCAGGCGGGCTGTCCCATCAGTCCGACGAGGACGCCCAGGGAGGCTCCCGCGCCGGTGTGGCAGGTGCCCAGGAAGTAGTCGGCCTGCCCGGCGCGCAGCTTCATCGCGGCGTCCATGTCGCTGGAGAGGATGACCTCGACGCCGTCGAGCCCCAACTCCTTGACCGTGTTCGCCACCTCGACCTTGCCGACACCGCCGGTGAGGATCTTCGTCATGACTGGTTCCTTCTTTCGTGGGGCTCGCGTCGGCCCGAGTGGGGCCGGCAGGGCTCAGTGGGAGGGCTGCTGCGCCAGAACGGCGAGGTGCATGGCCAGGAAGTTGATCTCCGACTCGGGCAGGGTCGCCCCGAGTTCCGCCCGTGCCCGCGCGGAGACCCGGCGGGCGCGCTCCACGGCCTCGGGGTGGCCCGTGAGCTCGGCGGCGACCTGTTCGTCCGTGAGGAACTGGTCGATCGGGGCGCCGTCCAGGAGCCGGGTCAGCGCCATCATCAGGTGGCTGGTCAGCATCCCGGCGCTCTCCTCGGTCACGGGACGGCCCTCCTCCTCCAGTGCCGCGAGTTCGGCGGCCACGAAGCTGGCCACCTCGGGACGGACCTGGCCGCTCTCGCGGAACAGTCGGATGCGGAGGGCTAGTTGGTCGTCCATGGGGACCTCCCAATCAGGACAGTAACCGGGATATTGGATTTTGAGTCGAGGGGTGGCCCCAAAGGGAACGATTCCCTTGACCGGCCGACTCTGGTGGCCTGCTGCGATGACGTGTCTTCAGTACGAAGGAATGCGCTCGCCTCGTAGTACCTCGGACTGCAGTTGTGCCACCTGGGACAGATCGAGGGCGTCGCGCACCGCGGACAGCGCCTTGGCGCCCTCGGTCCTGCCGATGATCGCCGCACTGGAGTTGCGCAGCGCAAGGTCGCGGGTGACCTCGTCGCCCAGGGGGAGTACGTCCACCTCCATGCCGAGCAGGCCCTGCACCTCATCGAGGTTCCAGACGGTGGCGTCGGCCTGCTTCTGTGCGAAGAGATCGCCCAGTTGCATGTATGACGACTCGACCCATCGGATGTCGTCGCGTCCCGCGAAGGCCCGCTCCGCCAGCAGACGCTGGTCCTCGGAGGCGTGGTCCACCGCGACCCGCAGACCGGGCGCGTCCAGGGATGCCCCGTCGCGCACCAGGAATCCGTGGGCGCCTACATAGGTGGCCGGTCCCAGGTCGGCGACGAGGGCCAGTTGGTCCTTGTGCTGTTCGACCAGTCCGTCGGCCGCGAGCCGCGACAGAACCACCAGGTCCACCTTGCCTTCGAGGAGGGCGGCGGTACGGGCGGCCGCGCCTCGCATGAAGGTGATGGCAAAAGGCGTACCGGCCTCTTCGAAGGCGGCGCGCAGGCCGGTGGCCAGGCCCTCGTAGCGTCGCGAGTAGGGGAGCGGCATTGCGGCCAGCAGGGTGCCCAGTCCGGACAGGCGCCACAGTATGGCGCGGTCCGAGCGGACCAGGAAGGTCCCCAGGTGGCCCCGGGCCGCGGTCGCGATGCCGCCCGACTCCTCGAGAAGGCGCAGGGCGGCCTGCACGGTCCCGTTCCCGCAGCCCAGCTCCTGGGCGAAGTCCCTCACGCGCGGGAGCCGCGTGTCCGGCTCGTGGCCCATGAGGAGGACCGCGAGCTGACGGGCCGCGAGGCCGTTGCGCGTAAGAAAGCGATCGTCGAAACCGTTCACAGCCTGGACAGTAACCAGGATTCTGGATACTGGCAAGGGGTCGGGATCTGTGCGGTCATGGGCCCAAGGCTCATGGGCCCAGAAGGCGCGTGACGGCGGCAGCCGGCAGGAGGAGAACAGGCGTGGCGAACCCCGTACCCCCGCGCGATCGGACCGATCAGCCCTGGCGCTCCGAGGGCGCCCCACCGCCACCGCCTCAGCAGACACCCAAGCGGAAGATGCCCGGCGGCTGGGGCGGACTCATCCTCACGGCCCTGGTCGTCTACCTCATCGCCAACCTGGTGCTGTCGTTCTTCAACCAGGGCGACGAGCCCACGATCTCGTACACCGAGTTCAGCAAACAGGTCGCCGACGACAATGTCACCAAGATCTACGCCAAGGGCGACGCGATCCAGGGACAGCTGAAGAAGGAGCAGCCCACTCCGGACGACAGCGACAGCCGCAGCAAGCACTACACGAAGTTCACGACGCAGCGTCCCTCATTCGCCGATGACGACCTCTGGGTGAACCTGGAGAAGCACGACGTCACCGTGACGGCCGAACCGGTCGTCCAGGAGCGCAGCTTCCTCTCCAACCTGCTCATCTCCCTCGCCCCGATGCTGCTCCTGGTCTTCCTGTGGATCTTCATCGCCCGGCGCATGAGTCAGGGGATGGGCGGCGCGGGCGGCATGCTCGGACGCAAACAGCCGCCCAAACCGGTCGAGCTGGAGCCCGGGAAGAAGCGCACGACCTTCGAGGACGTCGCCGGCATCGACGAGGTCGAGGGCGAGCTCAACGACGTCGTCGACTTCCTCAAGAACCCCGACGCGTACCGCAGGATGGGCGCGAAGATGCCACGTGGCGTGCTTCTCGCGGGCCCGCCCGGCACCGGCAAGACACTGCTCGCGCGCGCGGTCGCGGGCGAGGCCGGAGTGCCGTTCTTCTCGGCCTCCGCCTCGGAGTTCATCGAGATGATCGTCGGCGTCGGCGCCTCACGGGTCCGGGAACTCTTCGCCGAGGCCCGCAAGGTCGCCCCGTCGATCATCTTCATCGACGAGATCGACACCATCGGCCGCGCGCGCGGCGGCGGCAGCGGCATGGGCGGCCACGACGAGCGCGAGCAGACCCTGAACCAGATCCTCACGGAGATGGACGGCTTTACCGGCTCCGAGGGCGTCATCGTCATCGCCGCCACCAACCGCGCCGACGTCCTCGACCCCGCACTCACCCGGCCCGGCCGCTTCGACCGCGTCGTCAACGTCTCGCCGCCCGACCGCGACGGCCGCGCGGCCATCCTCAAGATCCACTCCCGGGAGATCCCGCTCGCCGCCGACGTGGACCTCGCCCAGGTCGCGCGTACGACACCGGGCATGACCGGTGCCGATCTCGCCAACCTCACCAACGAAGCCGCGCTCCTCGCCGTCAAACGCAAGCAGGAGCAGGTCACCCGGACCGACCTCTCCGAAGCGCTCGAAAAGATCCAACTCGGTGCCGAACGCCCCCTGGTGATGCCCGACGAGGAGCGCCGCCGCACCGCCTATCACGAGAGCGGCCACGCCCTACTGGGCATGCTCCAGCCCGGCGCCGACCCGGTCCGCAAGATCACGATCGTGCCGCGCGGCAGGGCCCTGGGCGTGACACTGTCCACCCCGGACGCAGACAAGTACGCGTACACGGAGGAGTACCTGCGCGGGCGCATCATCGGGGCCCTCGGGGGCATGGCGGCCGAGCAGGTCGTCTACGGAGTCGTCACGACCGGGGCGGAGAACGACCTGGAACAGGTCACCAGCATCGCCCGCGGCATGGTTGCCCGCTGGGGCATGAGCGAGAAGGTCGGCCGCCTGTCGGCCCTCCCGAACGACGCCCAGCAGGCGTACGGGCTCGCCGCCGCCCCCGAAACCCTCGACACGATCGACGGCGAGATGCGCCGCATCGTGGACGAGTGCTACCAGGAGGCGTGCGACAAGCTCCGCGAGAACCGCGACAGGCTGGACGCCCTGGCCGCCGCGCTCCTGGAGAACGAGACCCTTGAAGAGGCGCACGCCTACCGGGTCGCCGGCGTCACGCGCCTCGCCAAGGACTGAGCCCGGTCACGCCTCAATGGGTACGGGCGATCAGGTACCGGAAGACGTTCGGCATCCACACGGTGCCGTCCGTGCGCACATAAGGTTGCAGCGCCTCGGTCACCTCCTTGACCACCTGCGCGAGATCCGTCGCCTCCACCGCCGCGTCGAACAGCCCGGTGGACAGCAAGCCGCGTACCGCGCTCTCCGCGTCGGCGTATCCGAAGGGGCACGCCACGCGTCCCGAACCGTCGGGCCGCAGCCCCGCCCGCTGGGCCACCTCCTCCAGGTCGTCCCGCATTGCGGGCCGCCAACTGCCCGTACTGCGGCAGGGGTCCGTGAGTTTTGTGGCCACCCGTAGGACGGACGAGGTGGTGCACCGCTCCGGTGGCCCCCAGCCGACGAGCACCACGGGGGCACCGCGCTCCGCCAGCGGCGCCACGCTCTCCAGAAGCGCGGACAGGCCGGCCGAGTCCCCGGCCGTGCAGCCGACCGGCTGGAAGGCCGTGATGACGTTGTACGCGGGTTCGTCGGGCCCGGTCACCGTGAGGCCGTCCTCGCCGCCGTCCGTCAGCCGGACGGCCCGGGAGCCGCGCTCGCCCCCGGCGGCGGACAGCAACCGGTCCTTGGCGAGTGCCAGCCGTTCGGGTTCCGTGGGATCGACGCCTGTCACGGCGGCGCCGCGCGAGGCCGCCATGAGCAGAGCCAGTCCGGTGCCGCAGCCGAGGCCGAGGAGCCGGGAGCCCGAGCCGACCTCGAGCCGCTGGTACACCGCTTCGTACACAGGGACCAGCATCCGCTCCTGGATCTCCGACCAGTCACGCGCGCGTGCGCACAGGTCCACGCGCGGCGTGGGAGCCGCGTGGGGAAGGTGTCGCCGCACGAGCGTAGGTGTCATCGAAAGTGCCCCAATCCGCCGAGAGATGCCGAGAGTTGTCGCTGTGGTGTGTCGACCGTGTTCGCGCGCTGCTCGCACTCCCCCCGTAAGCCAGAGAACTCCGCATCGTCCGTCTCGTCTAGGGGGTGTTTGGCACGTGTGCCGACAATGCGCGCGTGCACCGTCGTGCGCCCCCGGGAAGCGGACGCACCGGCGGGCGGGGGGCATCCGGGCGAAAAGGATTCCCGTGCGCCGTGGCCCGCGCCGTAGCATGCGCGCCATGGCCAAAGCACCTGTTCTCACGCCCCAGGCGGAAGACTTCCCGCGCTGGTACCAGGACCTCGTATCCAAGGCCGAACTGGCCGAGAACGGACCGGTGCGCGGCACGATGGTCATCCGACCGTACGGCTACGGGCTGTGGGAGCGGATGCAGCAGGACATGGACGCCCGGATCAAGGAGACGGGCACGCAGAACGCGTACTTCCCGCTCCTGATCCCGCAGTCCTACCTGGCCAGGGAGGCCGACCACGTCGAGGGCTTCGCGCCCGAACTGGCCGTGGTAACCCACGGCGGCGGCAAGGAGCTCGAGGAGCCCGCCGTCGTCCGCCCCACCTCCGAGATGATCGTCAACGAATACTTCTCCAAGTGGGTCCAGAGCTACCGCGACCTGCCGCTCCTCATCAACCAGTGGGCCAACGTGGTGCGTTGGGAACTGCGCCCTCGCCTCTTCCTGCGCACGACGGAATTCCTGTGGCAGGAAGGCCACACGGCGCACGCGACATATGAGGAGGCGCGCGATTTCGCGGCACGCATCCATCGGCACGTTTACGCGGACTTCATGGAGAACGTGCTCGCCATGGATGTCGTCCTGGGGCGCAAGACGCCCAAGGAGCGCTTCGCGGGTGCCATCAACACCCTCACCCTCGAAGGGATGATGGGTGACGGCAAGGCCCTCCAGATGGGCACCAGCCACGAGCTCGGCCAGAACTTCGCCAAGGCGTTCCACACCCAGTACCTGTCCAAGGAAGGCAAACAGGAGCTGGTCTGGCAGACCTCCTGGGGCTCGACGACCCGCATGATCGGCGCTCTGGTGATGATGCACGGCGACGACAACGGGCTGCGCGTGCCGCCCCGGCTCGCCCCCGTCCAGGTCGTGGTGCTCGCCATCAAGGGCGACGAGGCCGTGCTCGGCAAGGTGCGCGAGATCGGCGACGCCCTCAAGGCGGCCGGCCTGCGCGTCCACGTCGACGACCGCACGGACACCCCGTTCGGGCGCCGCGCGGTCGACTGGGAGCTGAAGGGCGTCCCCGTACGCGTCGAGGTCGGACCCCGCGACCTGGAGAACGGCACCGCGATGCTCGCCCGCCGTATCCCCGGCGGCAAGGAAGCGGTGGCCGTCGACGCCCTGGCCGGACTCCTGCCCACGATCCTCGAGGAGGACCAGGCGCTGCTCCTCAAGGAGTCGCGCGACCGCCGCGAGTCCCGTACCAGCGATGTCTCCACCATCGAAGAGGCCGTCGAGGCGGCCACCGCCGGCGGATGGGCCCGCATCCCGTGGGCGACTCTCGGCGAAGCGGGCGAGACGACCCTGGCCGAGCACGCGGTGTCCGTACGGTGTCTGCTCGCCGCGGACGGGTCGGTGCCCGAGGCCGACGACGCACCCGGTAACGTCGCGGTCGTGGCACGCGCCTACTGAGCGAACCTCCGCCCTGCGGAAGAGACCGAAACGCCTCTTGCGCATCCGGCAGTGACGTACGCCCCGGCGCGAGTGGGCCACTTACACGCCGGGGCGTACGTGTTGCTACGCACCACCTTGGTGCGAGCTGTGAGGCTTCTCCGCAGATCAGCGCACCCGCCCTCGTCCGGATGCATGAGCGGCAACTGACTGGTACGTGCAAAATATTTGGGATGCCCCGGAATAGGAACACAGAGGCACCTCGGCTCGTTGTCACGACGTGAGCACGACACCACCTGTTCTCGCCGCAGAGCTGGCAGGGGCGTGGGCCGACATTCAGCGGCACCACCCCGAACTGCCGGATCTCGCCGCGCCCGAATCCCTGATCGGGGAGTCGTCGTCCGCCTGCGGGCACGAGCTCTCCTTCGAGCGACTCCTCCATGAGGCAGTCCATGGCATCGCCGCCGCCCGCGGAATCCGCGACACGTCGCGCGCCGGCCGCTACCACAACCGCAGATTCCTGGCCATTGCCGAGGAGCTGGGCCTCGACCACCCCGAGGAGCCACACCCCAGCAGCGGTTTCTCGCTGGTCACGCTCAACCCCGACGCCAAGCAGCGCTACCGGCAGACGATCGAGCGGCTGCACCGCGCCCTGAAGGCGCACACCGTCGCCACCGCCGCGGACACCAAGCGCAGCTTCCGCGGCCCGGCCGCCCGGCACGGCTCCTCCGGGGGCGGCGTCCGCGTCAAGGCCGTCTGCGACTGCGGCCGCAATGTCCGCGTCGTACCGTCGGTGCTGGCCCAGGCCCCGATCGTGTGCGGCGGATGCGGCAAGCCGTTCCGCATCCCGGAGGTCGTCGGAGCCGCCGTGGGCTGACCGCCCGGTGGCTGGTGGGGCGGCCGGCACGTGCGCGGGGGAGGGTTCGGCCGCCCTGACGAGGTATGGCACAATGGCTAGCTGTACTCGACAGTCGCATAGGACCCCTCTCTCCTCCGGCTGACGCGTCCATCGGGCACTCGGGTACCGCAACCCCACGCGGCAATCTCGCCGTGCCCACCCACGTCAAGACCAGGAGACACCACTTCCGTGGCAGTCAAGATCAAGCTGAAGCGTCTGGGCAAGATCCGCGCGCCTCACTACCGCATCGTCGTCGCCGACTCCCGTACCCGCCGTGATGGTCGGGCCATCGAGGAGATCGGCCTGTACCACCCGGTGCAGAACCCGTCGCGCATCGAGGTCGACTCGGAGCGTGCGCAGTACTGGCTGAGTGTCGGCGCACAGCCGACCGAGCCGGTCATGGCCATCCTGAAGCTCACCGGCGACTGGCAGAAGCACAAGGGTCTGCCCGCCCCGGAGCCGCTGAAGGTCGCCGAGCCGAAGAAGGCTCGCCCCTCCTTCGAGGCGCTTGCCACGGCCGACGAGCCCAAGGGCGAGGCCATCACGCAGAAGAAGAAGGCTGAGAAGAAGGACGAGGCCGCTGAGGCTGCGTCCGAGTCGACCGAGGCCTGAGCATGCTCGAGGAGGCTCTTGAGCACCTCGTGAAGGGCATTGTCGACAACCCCGACGACGTGCAGGTCGCCTCGCGCAACCTGCGGCGCGGGCGCGTACTCGAGGTTCGGGTCCACCCCGACGACCTCGGCAAGGTGATCGGTCGTAACGGCCGCACCGCGCGCGCTCTGCGTACTGTCGTCGGAGCCATCGGCGGCCGTGGTGTACGCGTCGACCTCGTCGACGTCGACCAGGCTCGCTGACAAAGTTGAACACCGGCTCGGGCCGGGGAGGGCTTACGAGCCGTCCCCGGCCCTAGTCGTATGACAGGCATGACAGGAGTCATCGATCGTGCAGTTGGTAGTCGGGCGTATCGGCCGCGCCCACGGCATCAAGGGCGACGTCACCATCGAGGTGCGCACCGACGAGCCCGAGCTGCGGCTCGGCCCCGGTGCGGTGCTCGCCACCGACCCCGCCTCCACCGGGCCGCTCACCATCGAATCCGGCCGTGTCCACAGCGGCCGGCTGCTGCTGCGCTTCGCGGGCGTACGCGACCGGAGCCAGGCGGAGGCGCTGCGCAACACGCTCCTGATCGCCGAGGTCGACCCGGAGGAGCTCCCGGAGGACCCGGAGGAGTTCTACGACCACCAGCTCATGGACCTCGACGTCGTCACCGCCGACGGCCTGGAGGTCGGCCGCATCACGGAGATCTCGCACCTGCCCTCGCAGGACCTGTTCATCGTGGAGCGTCCCGACGGCAGCGAGGTCATGATCCCGTTCGTCGAGGAGATCGTCACCGAGATCGATCTCGAGGAGCAGAAGGCCGTCATCACCCCGCCGCCCGGCCTCATCGACGACCAGGCGGAGATCGTCTCCAGCCGCGACGCCGACGCCGACGCCGCGGAGGACGAGTCCGCATGAGGCTCGACGTCGTCACGATCTTCCCCGAGTACCTCGAACCGCTGAACGTCTCACTCGTCGGCAAGGCACGCGCGCGTGGGCAACTCGATGTCCACCTGCACGACCTGAGGGAGTGGACGTACGACCGGCACAACACGGTCGACGACACCCCCTACGGCGGCGGCCCCGGCATGGTCATGAAGACCGACCCCTGGGGCGCGGCCCTCGACGACGTACTGGCCGACGGGTACGAGAACGGGGCTCGGGGGCCCGTCCTGGTCGTCCCCACGCCCAGCGGGCGCCCCTTCACGCAGGAGCTCGCCGTAGAGCTCTCCGAGCGCCCCTGGCTGGTCTTCACGCCCGCACGCTACGAGGGCATCGACCGCCGCGTCATCGACGAGTACGCGACGCGCATGCCTGTCTACGAAGTCTCCATCGGTGACTACGTCCTCGCGGGCGGGGAAGCCGCGGTACTCGTCATCACGGAGGCCGTCGCCCGCCTGCTGCCCGGCGTGCTCGGCAACGCGGCCTCGCACCAGGACGACTCCTTCGCGCCCGGCGCCATGGCCAACCTCCTGGAGGGGCCCGTCTACACCAAGCCGCCCGAGTGGCGCGGCCGGGACATCCCGGACGTGCTCCTCAGCGGCCACCACGGCAAGATCGCCCGCTGGCGCCGTGACGAGGCGCTGCGCCGCACCGTGCGCAACCGGCCGGATCTCATCGAACGCACGGACCCGAAGGCCTTCGACAAGAAGGACCGGGAAATGCTCTCGATCCTCGGCTGGCGGCCCGGCCCCGACGGGCGATTTGGGCCAACGCCCGAGGCCGTGGAAGAATAGGCCGCTGCTGTACGTCCAGCCTGCGCCCCTGCCACAGGGGGAACGACGCAAGGCCCGACGCGAACAGCTACCGAAACTCATCGCATACCTCCCGCCGATGACCTGTGGCATCGGTGAAGAAAGCAGACGATCATGACTCACCTGCTCGACTCCGTCGACGCCGCGTCGCTCCGCAGCGACCTCCCGGCCTTCCGCCCGGGTGACACCGTCAACGTCCACGTCCGCGTCATCGAGGGCAACCGCTCCCGTGTGCAGCAGTTCAAGGGCGTAGTCATCCGTCGCCAGGGCGCCGGTGTCCGCGAGACCTTCACGGTCCGCAAGGTCTCCTTCTCCGTCGGCGTCGAGCGCACCTTCCCGGTGCACACGCCGATCGTCGAGAAGATCGAGCTCGTCACCCGGGGTGACGTCCGTCGCGCCAAGCTGTACTACCTGCGCGAGCTGCGCGGTAAGGCCGCGAAGATCAAGGAGAAGCGCGAGAACTGATCTCGCGCCCGCGGGAGCACCTCTCGCGGACGGCGTCACAGCGCGGCCGGATAGCATCTGGCCTCGATGGACACCGAAGCACAGCACTTGGAGCGCGATCGCTCCTCCCAGCCCTCGGAGAACACCCCGGCGGGCGAGGAGGACCGGTCGCGCTCCTCTTTGCTGTCCGGGGTCGCCGCCTGGCTGCCCGGCGGCCGCATCACGCTCACGCTGCTCGTGTGCCTGGCGTTCCTGCTGACGTTCAGCGCCTTCGTGATGCAGCCCTTCCAGATCCCCAGCAGCTCGATGGAGACCACATTGAGGGTCGGGGACCGCGTTCTCGTAAATAAGTTGGCGTACCGTTTCGGTGCCGAACCGGGGCGAGGGGACGTGATCGTCTTCGACGGCAGCGGGTACTTCGGTGACGCCGACTACATCAAGCGCGTCGTCGGCGTAGGGGGAGACCACGTGGTCTGCTGCGACAGCAAGGAGAGGATCGAGGTGAACGGGCAGTCCGTGGACGAGCGCGCCGTGTTGCACACGGGGGACGCTCCTTCGGAAGTGCCCTTCGACATCGAGGTCCCCGAAGGCACGCTCTTTCTGCTCGGTGACCATCGCAGCGACTCCCGCGACTCCCGCGACT
The DNA here is from genome assembly GCF_055571235.1 of Streptomyces sp. NPDC030991. Lineage (NCBI taxonomy): Bacteria > Bacillati > Actinomycetota > Actinomycetes > Kitasatosporales > Streptomycetaceae > Streptomyces > Streptomyces sp. NPDC030991. The sequence continues at coordinate 136,027 of NZ_JBVIFR010000007.1, read as the reverse complement.
ATCTGGGCGCCCCCGGCGGCGGCTTCGTCCCCGTCGGCCAAGTGATCGGGAAGGCCCAGTGGATCGCCTGGCCCGCCGGACATTGGCACTCCTTGTCACGCACGGACGTCTACGCGCGCGTGCCCGCCCCCGCCGGCGGTGCTCATGGGTAGGCGTGGCAAGGCTCCATCGGGCCATCGCTCCGATGATCAACTGCCCACCGGCAGCCGCCCCACCAGTGGTCCGGCGCTGCCCGGTCGTGCCGAGCGCCGCAAGCTCGCCCGCAAGGTCAAGCGACGCAGACGGCGTTCCGCGATCAAGGAGATACCGCTCCTCATAGGGGTGGCCCTATTGATCGCCCTCGTCCTGAAGACGTTCCTCGTGCAGGCCTTCGTGATCCCGTCGGGCTCCATGGAACAGACGATCAAGATCGGTGACCGGGTCGTCGTCGACAAGCTCACCCCGTGGTTCGGCGCGAAGGTGCAGCGTGGCGACGTGGTCGTCTTCCAGGACCCTGGTAAGTGGCTGGAGCAGGAGACCGGTCGGACGACGGACGCCCCCGTCGGGGTCAAGCAGATCAAGTCGGGCCTGACCTGGATCGGGCTGCTGCCGTCCGACAATGAGCGCGATCTGATCAAGCGGGTCGTCGGGGTCGGTGGCGACACCGTGAAGTGCTGCGACAAGCAAGGACGCGTCACGGTCAACGGAGTCCCGCTGAACGAGACTGCGTACATCCACCCGGGCAACGCCCCCTCCAAGTTCGACTTCTCGGTGAAGGTGCCCGCGGGGCGGCTGTTCGTCATGGGGGACCATCGCGCCAACTCGGCGGACTCGCGCTATCACCTCACCGACAAGTTCGACGGGACCGTCTCCGAGGAGTCGGTCGTGGGCCGTGCCCGGTGGATCGTGTGGCCCTTCGCGCACTGGTCCGGACTCGGGGAACCGGACACGTTCGCGGCGGTGACCGAAGCGCGTCGTGACGGATCGACCGCGGCCTCCGCCGCGTCGCATAGGCTGACCACTGCGAACAGCGTCGTATCGAGTTCGAACGCACCGGATTCGGACGGATTGATCCCCCTCCCGACCCCTGCGGAACTCCCGCTCGTTATGGGAATGGTGGGCCTGCATCGCGTAGGGATCAGGCAGCGGCACGGAGTGAGGAGTGGATGTGGGGGACTTGGCGGTCGGCGCACGGTCAGGGCATGGGCCCGAAGAACAGCCCGGGCGATCCGGCGACGCGGCGAGTCCGGCCGTGACGGACCGTGTTCCCGGGGACGGTGACGCCGTGGAACCGGCGTCCTCGACCGAGGCGGGATCCGGCGGCGACGAGGCCGCGAGCAAGCAGAAGAAGCCCCGCTCCTTCTGGAAGGAGCTGCCGCTCCTCATCGTCATCGCCCTCGTCCTCGCGCTGGTGATCAAGACGTTCCTGGTCCAGGCGTTCTCGATCCCGTCGGCTTCGATGGAGAACACGCTGCAGATCGGCGACCGGGTGCTCGTCGACAAGCTCACTCCGTGGTTCGGCTCGGAGCCGGAGCGCGGCGAGGTCATCGTCTTCCACGACCCGGACGGGTGGCTGGAGGGCGAGCCGACGGCGGAGCCGAACGCGGTGCAGCAGGTTCTCAGTTGGGTCGGCCTGATGCCGTCCGCCGACGAGAAGGACCTCATCAAGCGCGTCGTCGGCGTCGGTGGCGACACCATCGAGTGCAAGGGCACGGGCCCGCTCAAGGTCAACGGCAAGGCGCTCAGCGAGCCGTACGTGTACGCGGGCAACACCCCGTGCACCCCTGACAACGCGGGCGGAACCTTCAAGAAGAAGGTCCCTGAAGGCAAAGTTTGGGTCATGGGCGACCACCGCCAGGACTCGATGGACTCCCGTTACCACCAGAACGACAAGAACCAGGGCTTCGTGCCGGTCGGCAATGTCGTGGGTCGGGCCATCGTCGTAGCCTGGCCGCCCACGCACTGGTCGACGCTGCCGGTGCCGGACACCTTCGACCAGCCGGGTATCAACGCCGCGGCGAGCGCGGCTCCGGGTGCGCTCGGTCTCGCGGGCGCGGTGCCCCTGGTCCTGTGGCGCCGACGCAAGATCAATCAGCGTCTTACCGACGGGAACACCAGGGTTTCTGGGACCGGTACCGCCGGGTAGGGTGCCGTCCCAGATCGTCGATCTCCCGAGGTCCGTGCCGCTCAGAGGCCGGACCGGGGGGACCGGATTCTCCAACGCGGGGAGCAACTGGGATGAGCAGGACACGTCGTACGGGTGAGGGCCACGGCCGGGTCGGCAGCGTGCTGTCGGGCATAGCCGTGGCCCTCGGCTGTGTGCTGTTCCTCGGCGGATTCGTGTGGGGCGCGATCGTCTACCAGCCGTACACGGTGCCTACCGACTCGATGACGCCGACGATCGGCGCGGGCGACCGGGTCCTCGCACAGCGCATCGACGGCAATGAGGTCAAGCGCGGTGACGTCGTCGTTTTCCAGGAGGCCACCTGGGGTGACATGCCGATGGTCAAGCGCATCGTCGGCGTCGGCGGCGACCGGGTCGCCTGTTGCACCGACGGCAAGCTGACGGTCAACGGCAAAAAGATCGAAGAACCGTATCTGCCGGCCGGGAAGAGCGCGGCGCTCACCGGTATCGAGTCCACGACCGTCCCCAAGGGCCGGCTGTTCCTGCTCGGCGACGAGCGCAGCGGTTCCCTCGACTCCACCGTCCACCTTGACGACGCGGACCACGGCTCGGTGGAGCGCGGCGCGGTGCGGGGCCGGGTGGACGCGGTGGCCTGGCCCATGGACGGCATGCTGGCGAAGCCCACCGGTTTCGAGGCGTTGCCCGGCGGGATCTCGCAGCCGGGACCGCTCACTTTGATGGTGACAGCCGTCCTCGTGGGCGCCGTCCTCGTGCTGGGCGGTGCGGCGTACGGCCCGATCGCCAAGCGGGCGCGGCGGCCTCGCGCCAGGAGCTCGGAACCGGTTCGTGCCTGAGCCCGGCCGCGAACTGCGCAAGGTGGCCCGGGTCGTGCTGCTCGACCCGGAGAGCCGTGTCCTGCTGCTGCACGGTCACGAGCCCGGTGACAGCGCCGACGACTGGTGGTTCACGCCGGGCGGCGGCCTGGAGGGCGGCGAGACGCGTGAACAGGCGGCGCTGCGGGAACTGGCTGAGGAGACCGGCATCACCGACGTGGAGCTGGGCCCTGTGCTGTGGAAGCGGATCTGCTCGTTCCCGTTCGACGGGCGGCGCTGGGACCAGGACGAGTGGTACTTCCTGGCTCGTACGACCGCCGCGGCGGTGCGGCCGGAGATCAATGAGAAAGGCCTGACCGAACTCGAACGCCGCAGCGTCGCCGGAGCGCGCTGGTGGACGTACCGGGAACTGGCCGAGGCGCATGAGACGGTGTATCCGACCAGACTCGCCGAACTACTGAACCGGCTGTTCGACGAAGGTCCCCCGAGCAGGCCGCTGGTCCTCGACACGGAAATCGTCTAGAGGCTCCAGGGGCTGGCGCACAATAGGGGGACGCACGGCTGAAGGGGAACATGCCATGAGCGCCGAGGACCTCGAGAAGTACGAGACCGAGATGGAGCTGAAGCTCTACCGGGAGTACCGCGATGTCGTCGGACTGTTCAAATACGTGATCGAGACCGAGCGGCGTTTCTACCTCACCAACGACTACGAGATGCAGGTGCACTCGGTCCAGGGCGAGGTGTTCTTCGAGGTGTCGATGGCGGATGCGTGGGTCTGGGACATGTACCGGCCGGCGCGATTCGTGAAGCAGGTGCGTGTTCTCACGTTCAAGGACGTGAATATTGAGGAGCTCAACAAGAGCGACTTGGAGCTCCCGGGCAGCTGATCAGCTTCCGAGCGACCCACCACTGCCTCCCTCCACAGCTATGCCACCCCGGGTTTGCCTCCCTCGCGTGGGTGACAGGGTTTTCCACAACCCGTAAGTAGTTCACCAAGATCCACTTCCGTCGGACCTGTGCGTCAGCGTGGGTCTCGGAGGTGGTGCCGACGTGAACGCACGGGGCGCAATGGGCAAGTACGGCGAAGAACTCGCCGCGAGGCAGCTGACCGACGCCGGGATGACGGTGATCGCGCGGAACTGGCGAGCGGGACGGACGGGCGAGCTCGACATCGTGGCGCGGGACGGCGACGCGATCGTCGTCTGCGAGGTCAAGACCCGCAGGGGCCGTGGCAGGAAGGGTGACGCCTTCGAGCACCCCATGGCCGCGATCACCCCGATCAAGGCCCGTCGGTTGCGGGAGCTCGCGGAGCGTTGGGTGCAGGAGCACGGGGGAGCGCCACCCGGAGGCGTCCGGATCGACCTGGTCGGCGTTCTGCTCCCCGAGCGCGGAGCTCCCCGCATCGAGCATGTGCGGGGGGTGTCCTGATGGGGTTCGCGCGTACGTGTTCCGTGGCCCTGGTGGGCGTCGAGGGCGTCGTCGTGGAGGTGCAGGCCGACCTGGAGCCGGGCATCGCCGCGTTCACGCTCGTGGGCCTGCCCGACAAGAGCCTCAGCGAGAGCCGTGACCGGGTCAGGGCCGCGGTGGTCAACTCCGGGGCCGACTGGCCGCAGAAGAAACTCACCGTGGGGCTCAGCCCGGCGTCCGTACCAAAAGGCGGCAGCGGTTTCGATCTAGCTGTTGCCTGCGCGGTGCTCGGGGCGGCCGAGCGGATCGATCCCCGGGTCCTCGCCGACATCGTGATGATCGGGGAGCTCGGGCTCGACGGGCGGGTGCGACCGGTGCGGGGCGTGTTGCCGGCCGTCCTCGCCGCGGCCGACGCGGGGTACGAGCAGGTCGTGGTCCCCGAATGCACGGCCGGGGAGGCGACCTTGGTGCCCGGCGTCTCCGTTCTCGGTGTCCGCAGCCTGCGCCAGCTCATCGCCGTGCTCACGGACGAGCCGGTGCCGGACGAGGACCCGGACGAGCGCGGCCGCCCCGATCCGATGCTCGCGGGACTGAGCGTCCCGGGCAGCGGGGCGGGCATGGGGTTCGGCGCGCCGGTGAACGACGGGCACACGCTGGATCTCGCCGATGTCGTCGGCCAGATGTCGGCCCGCACCGCGATCGAGGTCGCCGCCGCCGGCGGACACCACGTGATGCTCTCGGGCCCGCCGGGTGCGGGCAAGACCATGCTCGCCGAGCGGTTGCCCGCCGTCCTGCCGCCGCTCACCCGCGCGGAGTCCCTGGAGGTCACGGCGATCCACTCGGTGGCCGGGATGCTGCCACCGGGCAAATCCATGATCGACACGCCTCCGTACTGCGCGCCTCACCACTCGGCGACGATGCAGTCCCTCGTCGGGGGCGGGCCCGGTGTGGCCCGGCCGGGAGCGGTGTCCTTGTCTCACAGAGGCGTGCTTTTTCTGGACGAAGCGCCTGAATTCAGTGGCCGGGCGCTCGACGCACTACGCCAGCCACTCGAAGCGGGACACGTGGTGATCGCCCGCAGCGCGGGGGTGGTGCGGCTGCCCGCGCGGTTCCTGATGGCGCTCGCCGCGAACCCCTGTCCCTGTGGACAGTTCCGGGCCCTGGGCGGTGAGTGCGACTGCCCGCCCGCCACGGTGCGGCGTTACCAGGCGAGGCTCTCCGGACCGCTCCTCGACCGGGTCGACCTACGGGTCGAGGTGGACGCGGTGACCCGCAACGAACTGTCAGGTCATGGGCCACGAGGTGAGAGCACTCAGACCGTCGCGGACCGGGTGCGCGCGGCCCGGGAGCGGGCGGTGGCACGGCTCACCGACACACCGTGGCGGACCAACAGCGAAGTGCCGGGGCACGCCCTGCGGACGCGGTGGCCCACCGCCCCCGGCGCCCTGGACGAAGCGGAAATGGATCTGGAGCGCGGCTTCCTGACCGCCCGCGGGCTCGACCGGGTCCTGCGCGTGGCCTGGACGGTGGCCGACCTCGCCGGGCGCGACCGGCCCTTCGCGCAGGACGTGGCGCTCGCGCTGCAACTGCGGACCGGGATCTCCCGCGGGGTCCCGATGACGATCGGAGCCGGCTCGTGACGGCGGCGCGGGTCCCGGAAGAGGTACGGCTCGCCCGGGCCCGCCTCTCCCGGATCGTCGAACCGGGCTGGGAGGTGTCGGGGCGCTGGCTCAAGGAGTTCGGGCCGGTGGAGACCGTGCGGCGGATCGACGAGGCCGACGAGGGAGTGGACGAGCCGTTGCCGTTGCCGGGGGTGCGGGCGGAGCGCTGGGCGGGGATCCTCGCGCGGGCCCGCGACGCGCCGCCGCCGGAGCGGGACCTGGCGCGGGTGGAGGGGCTCGGGGGACGGTTCGTCTGCCCCGGGGATGCCGAGTGGCCGGGGCAGTTGGACGACCTGGGGGACGAGCGGCCTGTCGGGCTGTGGGTGCGGGGCGGGGCCAGTCTGCGGATGTGGGCGCTGCGCTCGGTGGCGGTGGTGGGTGCGCGGGCATGTACCGATTACGGGGTGCGGATGGGTGCGAGCCTCGGGGCCGGCCTGGCCGAGCGCGGCTGGGTCGTCGTCTCCGGTGGCGCCTACGGGGTCGACGCGGCGGCGCACCGTGGGGCGCTCGGCGCGGCCGGGGCCACTGTCGCCGTGCTGGCCTGCGGGGTCGATCGCGTTTATCCGCGCGGGCACACCCAGTTGATCGACAGGATCGCGGAACAGGGTCTTGTGGTGGGTGAGTTGCCGCCCGGTGATCATCCGACGCCCGCCCGTTTCATCCTGCGGAACCGGGTGATCGCCGCGCTCACCAGAGGCACGGTCGTCGTCGAGGCGGCCTACCGCAGCGGAGCGCTGGGCACGGTCCGCTGGGCACAGCGCCTGGGGCGGCACGCGATGGGGGTGCCGGGGCCGGTGACCAGTGGTGTCTCCGCCGGGGTTCATGAACTGCTGCGCAAGGAGGGTGTCCTGGTCACCGACGCCGCGGAAGTCATCGAACTGGTCGGCGAGATGGGGGAGCTGGCACCGGAGCGGCATGGGCCCGTGCTGCCGCACGATCTGCTGCCACCGGCCACGGCACGGGTACTCGCCGCACTGCCCGCGAACGGGGTGCACACCGTCCAGGAGATCGGCCGGGGAGCGGGGACGAGTGTGGACGACGCGATCGGGAGGCTGTACGAACTGCGCTCTTTGGGGTTCGTCGAACGACATGGCGACGGCTGGCAGTTGACACGCCAGGCGATCCGCTCGGTGTTTTCGGCTGAGGGAGAGCCCTGACGCAGAGTATTGCGCCGTCCGGATGACACCCCGATGGCCTTGGCAATTCCGGCAGTTGGCGAGGTGGCCCGGTCACGTACGGCGACGGAAGCGTTCGCGCAAGTCCCCCAACGGAACGTATCTGCGCGCGTACGATCCCATGCCCTTCGCTCACTGCGACACTCCAGTCACGCTACGCTCACCAGGATTCGGGTTCGTCACCTCAATCCGGAATCAGGCAGGCGGTTCGACACCAGTCACCATCCAGACGGGCAAGACTCCATCTTCACCAGCAAAGCGACTCCAACGACCACAGAGTCGGCCACCCGCCCGGGCTCGCTCCCCGGCTCTTCCCCCGGCCCCCTCTCCGACTCCCTCGGTACGCAGCAGAACGGCACAAGGCGGCGCATGCCACAGCACACCTCCGAGTCCGACCGGGCGGCGGTACCTCCCGCGGCCCGCGGCTCCAGCGTGCGGCCTCCGGCTCCCTCCTCCCTAGAGGAGCTGTGGAGGTCGTACAAGGCGACCGGTGACGAGCGGCTGCGCGAGCAGTTGATCCTGCATTACTCGCCGCTGGTGAAGTACGTCGCCGGCCGCGTCAGTGTGGGGCTGCCGCCCAATGTGGAGCAGGCCGACTTCGTCTCGTCCGGGGTCTTCGGGCTGATCGACGCGATCGAGAAGTTCGACATCGAGCGCGAGATCAAGTTCGAGACGTATGCGATCACCCGGATCCGCGGGGCGATGATCGACGAGCTGCGAGCCCTGGACTGGATCCCGCGGTCCGTGCGGCAGAAGGCGCGCAATGTGGAGCGCGCCTACGCGACGCTGGAGGCCAAGCTGCGGCGCAGTCCCTCGGAGAGCGAGGTGGCCGAGGAGATGGGGGTCGCGCTGGAGGAACTGCACGCTGTTTTCAGCCAGTTGTCGCTGGCCAACGTGGTGGCGCTCGAGGAGTTGCTGCACGTCGGAGGCGAGGGCGGGGACCGGCTCAGCCTCATGGACACCCTGGAGGACCGCGCGGCGGACAATCCGGTGGAGGTCGCGGAGGATCGGGAGCTGCGGCGGTTCCTGGCGCGTGCGATCAATACGCTGCCGGAGCGCGAGAAGACCGTGGTGACGCTCTACTACTACGAGGGGCTCACCCTCGCCGAGATCGGCAATGTGCTCGGCGTCACGGAGAGCCGGGTCAGTCAGATCCATACGAAGTCGGTGTTGCAGCTGAGGGCGAAGCTGGCCAGTTTCGGTCGATGAGCGGGCGGGGGCCGCTGGTGGCGAATCGTCCCTGCCGGATCGTCGGCGGGCCCGCACCGTGGGTGGCCGGTGAGACTCCCCTCCCGGGCGGCGCGTCCGTAAAGTGGAGCCGTGCCAAGGATTCGAGCGGCCTCTGTGGCCGAGCACCGGTCGATGCAGCGCGGCGCCCTTCTGGACGCGGCGCGCTCCCTGCTGTCCGAGGGTGGGACGGAGGCGCTGACGTTCCCCGCGTTGGCTGAGCGGACGGGGCTCGCGCGGTCGTCCGTGTACGAGTACTTCAAGTCCCGCGCGGCCGTGGTCGAGGAGCTGTGCGAGGTCGATTTCCCGGTGTGGGCCGCGGAGGTCGAGGACGGGATGGGCCGGGCCGCGACGGCCGAGGGCAAGGTCGGGGCCTATGTGCGGGTCCAGTTGACCCTGGTGGGGGACCGGCGGCACCGTGCCGTGGTGGCCATCTCGGCGAGTGAGCTGGACGCGGGCGCCCGCGAGAAGATCCGGGCCGCGCACGGTGGCCTCGTCGCCATGATCGTCGAGGCGCTCGCCGACCTGGGGCACGAGCAGCCCCGGCTCGCCGCGATGCTCTTGCAGGGTGTCGTGGACGCGGCGGTACGCCGGATCGAGCTCGGCGCCGCGGAGGATCCGGGCGTGATCGTGGACGCGGCTGTGGGGATGGCGTTGCGGGGCGTTCGGGGGTGAGGTCCGGCTTGGATTTCGGACCGTGGGCCGGCATCCGTCGGGCCCGGAGCTGATCTCGCGTAGAGCAACTGGTGGGCTCGGGGCTGAGCTTTGCTGGGCAACTGGTGGGGCTCGGGGCTGAGCCTCGCTGGGCAGCCGGATGTGCCCGGGGATGAGCTCGCTGGGCCGCTGTAGGCGCCTTGCAGGGGGCCTGAGCCTCAGGCGCCCCGCCGCCCGCCCCCGGGGCTGAGCCCCCGCCGCTGCCGCGGAGCTCCAGGGCCGGGCCCCCGTACCCGGCGCCGGGCCCCAGGAGCCCCTACGCCTGCCGCTGGCCGCCCGCCCCCGGGGCTGAGCCCCCGCCGCTGCCGCGGAGCTCCAGGACCGGGCCCCCGTACCCGGCGCCGGGCCCCAGAAAGCCTTTTCGCCTCCCCCGCTGGGTTCCAAGGCTGGCCCCCACCTCTCTCACCGGGCCCCAGGAGCCCCTACGCCCCCCGCCGGGCTCCAAGGCTGCCCCACCTCTCTCGCCGGGCTCCACGGCTGAACCCCCACACCTGTCGCCGCCTCCCAGGCCCGGCCTCCGTGATCGCCGCCGTCGGAGCCCATAGCCGTGCCCCCGGACAGCCCCTGTTCGCCGCGCCCCATCAGGAGACGTAGACGCAGGCGCTCGGCGTCGGGGCCCGTCGGCGGGGGCCACCCCCACACCGGCAGGAGCCGTGCCGGGCTTCGGCGGGACAGTGAGGGGTCCAGCAGGGAGAGCGGGTCCAGGTACGTGGTGCCTCTGCGCAGACCCCAGTGGAGGCACGAGGGGGAAGAGAGCGGGCAGTGCCCCGTAGGGAGCTGCAGGGTCCCGATCGGGTCGCCCGGGGCCACGTCGGCGCCCTTCTCGACCGTCGCCGTCACCGGTTCGTACGTCGTGCGCAACGGGGGATCCCCCGTGTCCGCCAGCTCCACCGACACCACGCCCCGGCCCGCCACCTCGCCCGCGAACGAGACCCGGCCGGCGGCGACCGTGCGGACCGGGGCGTCGATGGGCGCGGCCAGGTCGACGCCGCGGTGGCCCGGTCCGTAGGGGGACGCGGGCGGATTCCAGGGGCGTACGACGGTCGGGCGGTCGCCCACGGGCCAGAAGCGGGAACCGGCCGCGAGTGCGTCGTGCGGCAGCGTGTACGAGAGCGCGCAGACGAGCAGGATCAGCGTCACGCCGAGTAGTTTTCGCATGGCTCCGACGATCCCCGGCCGGGTCGGTTCCGGGGGATCATGGCCGGGAAACGTGGACTACCGGGCGGTTGTGGACAGTGGCGTCACCCCCTACCTCGCGGGTCCCGTACACTTCATGTGGCGATCCGGGCCACCGGATCGACTTCGCACGCCCCGACACCGAGCCTCACCGGCTTCGTGGCAGCGTCCTTCGGTCCCGTACTCACGTACGCGGCAGGCGCGCGGCGGGGTGTCAGGAAACAACCGAGAACACACAAGGAGTACGGCCATGGCCGTCGTCACGATGCGGGAGCTGCTGGAAAGCGGCGTCCACTTCGGTCACCAGACCCGTCGTTGGAACCCGAAGATGAAGCGATTCATCTTCACGGAGCGCAACGGCATCTACATCATCGACCTGCTCCAGTCGCTGTCGTACATCGACCGCGCCTACGAGTTCGTCAAGGAGACCGTCGCCCACGGCGGCACGGTCATGTTCGTCGGCACGAAGAAGCAGGCGCAGGAGGCGATCGCCGAGCAGGCGACCCGCGTCGGCATGCCCTACGTGAACCAGCGCTGGCTGGGCGGCATGCTCACCAACTTCTCGACCGTCTACAAGCGTCTGCAGCGCCTCAAGGAGCTCGAGCAGATCGACTTCGAGGACGTCGCCGCGTCCGGTCTCACCAAGAAGGAGCTTCTCGTGCTCTCGCGCGAGAAGGCCAAGCTGGAGAAGACCCTCGGTGGTATCCGCGAGATGTCCAAGGTGCCCAGCGCCGTCTGGATCGTGGACACCAAGAAGGAGCACATCGCGGTCGGTGAGGCCCGGAAGCTCAACATCCCGGTCGTCGCGATCCTCGACACCAACTGCGACCCCGACGAGGTCGACTACAAGATCCCGGGCAACGACGACGCGATCCGCTCCGTCACCCTGCTCACCCGCGTGATCGCCGACGCCGTCGCCGAGGGCCTCATCGCCCGTTCCGGCGCTGCGACCGGCGACCAGAAGCCGGGCGAGAAGGCCGCTGCCGAGCCGCTCGCCGAGTGGGAGCGCGACCTGCTCGAGGGCGAGAAGAAGGCCGACGAGAAGGCCGAGGAGGCCCCGGCCGCCGAGGCTGCCGCCGCTGAGGCTCCGGCCGCCGAAGAGGCGCCCGCCGCCGAGGCTCCGGCCGCTGAGGAGGCTCCGGCCGCCGAGGCCGCCGCCACCGAGGCTCCGGCCGCGGACGCCGAGCAGGCCTGACCCGTACGGGTACCGGCTTCAACACCGGTTTCATGAGGTGACGGCGGGGGCCCACGCGGCCCCCGCCGTTCACCCGTGACCTCCGACTTCAGACTTCGTAGAGAGAAACCAGGATCATGGCGAACTACACCGCCGCTGACGTCAAGAAGCTCCGTGAGCTCACGGGCGCCGGCATGATGGACTGCAAGAAGGCCCTCGACGAGGCCGACGGCAGTGTCGACAAGGCCGTCGAGGCCCTGCGCATCAAGGGTCAGAAGGGCGTCGCCAAGCGCGAGGGCCGTTCCGCCGAGAACGGTGCCGTTGTCTCCCTCATCGCCGACGACAACACCTCCGGTGTCATCGTCGAGCTGAAGTGCGAGACGGACTTCGTCGCCAAGGGCGAGAAGTTCCAGGCCGTCGCGAACCAGCTGGCCGCGCACGTCGCCGCGACGAAGCCGGCCGACCTGCAGACGCTGCTCTCCTCCGAGATCGAGGCCGGCAAGACCGTCCAGGCCTTCGTCGACGAGGCCAACGCCACCCTCGGCGAGAAGATCGTCCTGGACCGCTTCGCGCAGTTCACCGACGGTTACGTGACCGCGTACATGCACCGCACGATGCCTGACCTGCCCCCGCAGATCGGTGTCCTTGTCGAGCTCGACAAGGAGAACGCCGAGATCGCCAAGGGTGTCGCGCAGCACATCGCCGCCTTCGCGCCGAAGTACCTCTCCCGTGAGGACGTGCCGGCCGAGGTCGTCGAGTCCGAGCGTCGCGTCGCCGAGGAGACCACCCGCGCCGAGGGCAAGCCCGAGGCCGCGCTCCCGAAGATCGTCGAGGGTCGCGTCAACGGCTTCTTCAAGGAAGCGACGCTGCTCGGTCAGCCGTACGCCCTCGACAACAAGAAGTCCGTCGAGAAGGTCCTCCAGGAGGCCGGTGTCACCCTGAAGCGCTTCTCGCGCATCAAGGTCGGCATCTGAGTCCGTACGCGACAGCCGCGAGACCCCGCTAGGGTCGACAGCAGTCGCCGGGCCCGCACCGGACGACCGCAGATGTGACGAGGAGGCCATTGCCGCGCATGGGATGCGAACACCCCACCGGCAGTGGCCTTCTTTGTATGTGTGCCAAGTAAAAGAGGCGAGAACTCCATGACCACCACCCAGGCCGACAATGGTGACAAGAGCGACGACGGCAAAGGCGCGGGCCGCTTTCTGCTGAAGCTTTCCGGCGAGGCGTTCGCCGGGGGCGGGGGTCTGGGTGTCGACCCCGACGTGGTGCACGCCATCGCCCGGGAGATCGCGGCCGTGGTCCGTGACGGGGCGCAGATCGCCGTCGTCATCGGCGGCGGCAACTTCTTCCGCGGCGCGGAGCTGCAGCAGCGCGGCATGGACCGGGCCCGCTCCGACTACATGGGCATGCTCGGCACCGTCATGAACTGCCTGGCGCTCCAGGACTTCCTGGAGAAGGAAGGCATCGACAGCCGCGTGCAGACCGCGATCACCATGGGGCAGGTCGCCGAGCCGTACATCCCGCTGCGCGCCGTGCGCCACCTGGAGAAGGGCCGCGTCGTCATCTTCGGCGCCGGCATGGGCATGCCCTACTTCTCCACCGACACCACCGCCGCGCAGCGCGCCCTGGAGATCGACGCCGAGGCGCTGCTCATGGGCAAGAACGGGGTCGACGGCGTCTACGACTCGGACCCCAAGACGAACCCCGAGGCCGTGAAGTTCGACGCGCTCAGCTACAGCGAGGTCATCACCCGCGACCTGAAGGTCGCCGACATGACCGCGATCACCCTGTGCCGCGACAACAAGCTGCCCATTCTCGTCTTCGAGCTGCTGGCGTCGGGCAATATCGCCCGGGCCGTCAAGGGTGAGAAGATCGGGACGCTCGTGGGCGACCAGAGCACCCGCGCCTGACCCACACGTCCGTACCGCTCCGCGAGGGATGGACAATGTCCTGCCGGTCGGACACCGTGCAAGGACACCGCAGGAAACCGCGCGGGAAACAGACACGCGACGCAGCCGGCCGCCCCCGTGCAAGCCGGGCCTCACTCAAGACACGCAGGAGCAAGTGGTGATCGAAGAGACCCTCCTCGAGGCCGAGGAGAAGATGGAGAAGGCCGTCGTCGTCGCCAAGGAGGACTTCGCCGCGATCCGCACCGGTCGTGCGCACCCGGCGATGTTCAACAAGATCGTGGCCGACTACTACGGTGCGCTGACGCCGATCAACCAGCTGGCGTCGTTCTCGGTCCCCGAGCCGCGCATGGCCGTGGTGACCCCGTTCGACAAGACCGCGCTGCGCAACATCGAGCAGGCGATCCGGGACTCCGACCTGGGCGTCAACCCGAGCAATGACGGCAATATCATTCGAGTGACGTTCCCCGAGCTCACCGAGGAGCGCCGCCGGGACTACATCAAGGTCGCCAAGAGCAAGGCGGAGGACAGCAAGGTCTCCATCCGCTCCGTCCGTCGCAAGGCCAAGGAAGCCATCGACAAGGCGATCAAGGACGGCGACATCGGCGAGGACGAGGGCCGCCGAGGCGAGAAGGAACTGGACGACACCACCGCCAAGTACGTGGCCCAGGTGGACGAGCTGCTCAAGCACAAGGAAGCCGAGCTGCTCGAAGTCTGAGCGAGCGCGGAACATCGAGGTTCGAGGAATCCGTGAACGACTCTTCCTGGGGGGCGCCGTCCGGGCCCGGGTACTGGGGGCCTGCCGGCCAAGGGCCCGCCTACGGTCAGGGCCCCGCGTACGGTCAGGGCCCCGCGTACGACCAGGGGCGTGCTCCGGCGGGTCCCGCGTATGAACGGCACGCGGTTGAGGAGACTCGGCCCATGCCCATCGTGCCCGAGATGCCTGACGTGCCCGCCGGTGGCGGGGACGGTGACCAGGACGTCGACCGGGGGGCCGCTCGGCCGAGCGGCCCCTTGTTCCGCGACGAGACGCCGCAGGAGCCCATGCCCAGCGCAGCACCGCAGCCCGCCCCGGCGGCTCCCGCACCTTCGCAGCCTCAGCCGCAGCCCCAGAAGAAGAGCGCGGGCCGGGACCTCGGGGCGGCCATAGGGGTCGGTGTCGGGCTCGGCGCGGTGATCATCGCGTCGCTCTTCATCGTCAAGGCCGTCTTCGTCGGGGTGATAGCGGTCGCCGTCGTCGTCGGCCTCTGGGAGCTGACGTCGCGGCTCGAGGAGCGCAAGGCCATCAAGGCCCCGCTCGTTCCGCTCGCCGTCGGCGGCGCGGCCATGGTCGTCGCCGGGTACGTCCGCGGCGCCGAGGGCGCCTGGGTGGCGATGGCGCTGACCGCGCTCGCCGTCCTGGTGTGGCGGATGACCGAGCCGCCCGAGGGCTACCTGAAGGACGTCACGGCGGGGGTCTTCGCCGCGTTCTACGTACCGTTCCTCGCGACCTTCGTGGCGATGATGCTCACCGCGGACGACGGGGCGTGGCGCGTCCTGACGTTCCTGATCCTCACCGTGGTCAGCGACACCGGGGCGTACGCGATCGGCTGGCGCTTCGGCAAGCACAAGCTCGCGCCGCGCATCAGCCCCGGCAAGACCCGCGAGGGCCTGGTCGGCGCGGTGACGTTCGCCATGGTGGCCGGTGTGCTCTGCATGGAGTTCCTGGTGGACGACGGCGCCTGGTGGCAGGGGCTGATCATCGGCGTCTGTGTCGCCGCGAGCGCGACCCTCGGCGACCTCGGCGAATCCATGATCAAGCGGGACCTCGGCATCAAGGACATGGGCACGCTGCTCCCCGGGCACGGGGGCATCATGGACCGCCTCGACTCGCTGCTGCCGACCGCGCCGGTCGTGTGGCTGCTGCTGGTGCTGTTCGTGGGGTCCTGACGGGCCGCGCGGCTGCCGCGCTCCACGACACGGGCTCTCACCTTCGGGTGGGGGCCCGTTGCCGTACGCGATCCCTGTGCGCATCGGGGCGTGGGGCTCTTTCTCGCCTGGGTGGGGACGGTTTCTCGTCCCGGTGTTGCCGTACGCCGTTCTGAGTTCACTGCTGGGCTCGGCGGACGGCAGCCCGAGGAGCGGGAGCGTCGCCGACCCGTCGATGCCGGTCGCCTGGAGCGGCTGGAAGCTTCCATTGACCCTGTACCTTGCAGTCGCGCGACCGACCGATTCGGCCCTGCCGGAAAACCTCGCGCTCGCGGCGGTCCTGCACGTGGCCGCGGTGGGGGCGGGTGCGGCGATGCTGCGCGCGCTCGTCCGTACGCGGCTGGTGCCGGCGCCCTCGTGGACGACCCTCAGGGACGCCGGGTGTGACGCCGGCTGGTCAGACCGGGCCAGTGACGGGGGTCCCAGGTGACGACCCCAGGCCACCCTCATCCATCTGCGACACTGGTACAGCCATGCCTAAGCCCGGAGAACTCACTTTCGTCGCCCCCCGCGGAGCCAAGAAGCCGCCGCGGCACCTTGCTGATCTTTCGCCTGCCGAGCGGAAGGAAGCCGTTGCCGCGGTCGGTGAGAAGCCGTTCCGCGCCAAGCAGCTGTCGCAGCACTACTTCGCGCGGCTCGCGCACGATCCCGCGGAGTGGACCGACATCCCCGCCGGTTCGCGCGAGAAGCTGCGGGAGGCCTTGCTTCCCGAGCTGATGACCGTCGTACGGCACCTGTCGACCGACCAGGACACCACGCGCAAGACGCTGTGGCGGCTGTTCGACGGGACGCTCGTCGAGTCGGTGCTCATGCGGTACCCGGACCGGGTCACCATGTGCATCTCCTCGCAGGCCGGCTGCGGGATGAACTGCCCGTTCTGCGCCACCGGCCAGGCCGGCCTCGACCGGAACCTGTCGACCGGCGAGATCGTGCACCAGATCGTCGACGGGATGCGGGCCCTGCGCGACGGGGAGATCCCCGGTGGCCCGGCGCGGCTGAGCAACATCGTGTTCATGGGGATGGGCGAGCCGCTCGCCAACTACAAGCGGGTCGTCCAGTCGATCCGCGCCCTCACCGACCCCGAGCCGGACGGGCTCGGGCTCTCGCAGCGGGGTATCACCGTGTCGACGGTCGGGCTCGTCCCGGCCATCCACCGGTTCTCCGACGAGGGCTTCAAGTGCCGCCTCGCCATCTCGCTGCACGCGCCCGACGACGAGCTGCGCGACACCCTCGTACCGGTCAACACGCGGTGGAAGGTGCGGGAGGTCCTCGACGCCGGATGGGAGTACGCGGCGAAGTCGGGCCGCCGGCTCTCCATCGAATACGCGCTCATCCGCGACATCAACGACCAGGCGTGGCGCGGTGACCGGCTCGGCCGGCTGCTGCGGGGCAAGCCGGTGCACGTCAACCTGATCCCGTTGAACCCGACGCCGGGCTCGAAGTGGACGGCGTCGCGGCCGGAGGACGAGAAGGCGTTCGTCGAGGCGATCGCCGCGCACGGTGTGCCCGTCACCGTCCGGGACACCCGTGGCCAGGAGATCGACGGGGCGTGTGGTCAGCTCGCCGCCACCGAGCGGTAGCCTTTACGCCAGTACCCACATCTGCATATTCCGACAGGGGAGCGCCACAGCGCTGAGAGTGCGGCACCAGAGCAGAACAGGCCGCAGACCCTCTGAACCTCGCCCGGGTCATTCCGGGTAGGAAGTTCGGTCACCACTCATGCTGTTGCGCCCTGCCCGGGGACCTTCGAAGGTCCCCGGGCAGGGCCGCGTCTTCTCCTGGTCATTCCAGGAGGAATTCGAATGAGAACGAGCAAGAAGACGTACGGGACCGTGGCGGCGGCCGTGGGCCTCGGGCTGGTCACGTTGTCCGCGTGCGGGTCGTCGAACGGTTCGGGCTCCGACGGCGATGCCAAGACCGTCACCCTCGTCAGCCACGACTCCTGGGCCGTCTCCAAGAACGTGCTGAAGGACTTCGAGAAGAAGTCCGGCTACACGGTGAAGGTGCTGGAGGACGGCGACGCCGGGCAGGCCGTCAACAAGGCGATCCTGTCCAAGGGCAACCCGCAGGGCGACGTCTTCTTCGGCGTCGACAACACCCTGCTCTCCCGGGCGCTCGACAACGGGGTCTTCACCTCGTACAAGGCGAAGGGCCTCGGCGCGGTGCGGAGCGAGTACCGCCTCGACGCCGGCAAGGACCGGGTCACGCCGGTCGACACCGGTGACATCTGCGTCAACTACGACAAGAAGTACTTCGCCGACCACAAGCTGACGCCGCCCGCCTCCTTCGCCGACCTCACCGAGCCGCGGTACAAGAACCTGCTGGTCACCGAGAACGCGGCCACCTCGTCGCCGGGCCTCGGATTCCTGCTCGGGTCCGCCGCGCGGTACGGCGACGACGACTGGCAGGGCTACTGGAAGAAGCTCGTCGCCAACGGTGTGAAGGTCGTCGACGGCTGGGATCAGGCCTACAACGAGGAGTTCAGCGGCAGCGCCGGAGGCAAGAAGGCCGGGGGCGAGCGGCCCCTCGTGGTGTCGTACGCCTCCTCGCCGCCCGCCGAGGCGATCTACTCCGACCCGCAGCCGAGGACGGCGCCGGTCGGTGTCGCCACCGGGACCTGTTTCCGGCAGGTCGAGTTCGCCGGGCTGCTCGACGGGGCCGGGAACGAGAAGGGCGGCAAGGCGCTCCTCGACTTCCTGATCTCCAAGGAGTTCCAGCAGGACATGCCGCTCAACATGTTCGTCGACCCGGTGTCGGAGAACGCCACCGCGCCCGCCGACTACACGAAGTACGCCGTGCGGGTCGACGATCCCGAGACCATGAGCCCGCGCAGGATCGCGGACAACCGTGACAACTGGGTCAAGTCGTGGACCTCGCTCGTCAGGAAGTAGCGCACGGGGCGAAGCCCCGCGCCGCCCGCGCACGCCGGTCTGGGAGCGTGGTGCGGCTCGGGCTCATGGCCGTGCCCGTCGCCTTCTTCGCCCTCTTCTTCGCGTACCCGGTCATCGCGATCGTCCGGCGCGGGCTGCTCGTCGACGGCGCCTGGCGGTTCGGGCGGATCGTGGACGTGCTGGGGGAGTCGGACATCCGGCACGTCCTGTGGTTCACGGCATGGCAGGCGCTCGCCTCGACCGCTCTCACGCTGCTGATCGCGCTGCCGGGCGCGTATGTCTTCGCCCGCCTCGACTTCCCCGGCAAACAGGTGCTGCGGGCGGTCGTGACCGTGCCGTTCGTGCTGCCGACCGTCGTCGTCGGGACGGCGTTCCTGGCCCTCGTCGGCCGCGGCGGGCTGCTCGACGACGTGTGGGGCGTCCGGCTCGACACCACGGTGTGGGCGATCCTGGCCGCGCACGTCTTCTTCAACTACGCCGTCGTGGTGCGCACGGTCGGCGGGCTGTGGGGGCAGCTGGATCCGCGTCAGGAGGAGGCCGCGCGGATGCTCGGCGCCTCCCGGTTCACCGCGTGGCGCAAGGTGACCCTGCCGGCGCTCGGCCCCGCGGTGGCGGCCGCGGCGCTGATGGTCTTCCTCTTCACGTTCACGTCGTTCGGGGTCGTGCAGATTCTCGGCGGGCCGGGATACTCGACCCTCGAAGTCGAGATCTACCGGCAGACCGCGCAGATCTTCGACCTGTCGACCGCGGCCGTCCTGACGATCGTGCAGTTCGTCGCGGTGGGGCTCATTCTCGGCGTGCACGCCTGGAGCGTGCGCCGGCGGGAGAGCGCCCTGCGGCTCGTCGACGCCGCGCACACCGCGCGCCGCCCGCGCGGGGCGGGCCAGTGGGCGCTGCTCGGCGCGGTGCTCGCGAGCGTCGCCGTGCTGATCCTGCTGCCGCTGGGCGTGCTGGTGCAGCGCTCGCTCGACGCTCCGGGCGGGTACGGGTTCGCCTACTACCGGGCGCTCGGTGACGCCGACGGCGGGACCTTCCTCGTGCCGCCCATCGACGCCGTCCGGAACTCGCTGGAGTACGCGCTCGCCGCCACCGGGATCGCGCTCGTCATCGGCGGGCTCGCCGCCGCCGCGCTGACCCGGCGGGCGGGACGCCTGGTGCGCGGGTTCGACGCCCTGCTGATGCTGCCGCTCGGCGTCTCCGCGGTGACCGTCGGCTTCGGGTTCCTGATCACGCTCGACAAGCCGCCGCTGGACCTGCGGGCCTCGTGGATCCTGGTGCCGCTCGCCCAGGCGCTGGTCGGGGTGCCCTTCGTCGTACGGACCATGCTGCCGGTGCTGCGCGCCGTGGACGGGCGGCTGCGGGAGGCCGCCGCCGTGCTCGGGGCCTCACCGCTGCGGGCCTGGCGGGAGGTCGATCTGCCCCTGGTGCGGCGGGCGTTGCTGGTCGCGGCGGGGTTCGCGTTCGCCGTGTCGCTGGGCGAGTTCGGGGCGACGGTGTTCATCGCGCGGCCCGACAACCCGACCCTCCCGGTCGCCGTGGCACGGCTGCTCGGCCGGGCCGGTGACCTCAACTACGGGCAGGCGATGGCCCTGTCGACGGTCCTCATGGCCGTCTGCGCCGCCGCCCTGCTGCTGCTCGAACGCATGCGGCCCGCGCGGGCCTCGACCGGGGAGTTCTGATGGCGGCCTTGCTCGCACTCGACGACGCGACCGTACGGTTCGGTGGGCGCGCCGCGCTCGACGGCGTCGGCCTCGAGGTCGCCGAGCACGAGATCGTCTGCGTGCTCGGCCCCAGCGGCAGCGGCAAATCGACGCTGCTGCGGGCCGTCGCCGGGCTGCAACACCTCGACTCCGGGCGGGTGTTCCTCGACGGGCGTGACCAGACGGGCGTACCCGCGCACAAGCGGGGCGTGGGCCTGATGTTCCAGGACCATCAGCTGTTCCCGCAGCGGGACGTGGGCGGCAATGTCGCCTTCGGGCTGCGGATGCGCGGCGCCGGCCGGGACGAACAAGCCTCCCGGGTCGGAGAGTTGCTCAAGCTCGTCGGGCTGCCCGGCGCCGAGCGCCGGTCCGTCGCCGCGCTGTCCGGCGGCGAGCAGCAGCGTGTCGCGCTCGCCCGCGCCCTCGCCCCCCGCCCCCGGCTGCTGATGCTGGACGAGCCGCTCGGCCAGCTAGACCGGTCGCTGCGCGAGCGCCTGGTCGTCGAACTGCGTGAACTCTTCGGCGAGTTGGGCACCACCGTGCTGGCCGTCACACACGATCAGGGCGAGGCCTTCGCGCTCGCCGACCGGGTCGTCGTCATGCGCGACGGGCGGATCGCCCAGTCCGGCACGCCGCTCGACGTGTGGCGGCACCCGGCCGACGAGTTCGTGGCCCGCTTCCTCGGCTTCGACAACGTCGTCGAGGCGACCGTGTCGGTCTCGGGCGACGCCGCCGACACCCCCTGGGGCAAGGTGCCGGTCCCGGCCGGTTCGCCGCCGGGCCCCGGCAAGCTCCTCGTACGACCCGCGGGCGTACGCCTCGTCGCGGCCGCCGACGCCCAGCTGACCTGCACCGTCGCCGCCCGCACCTTCCGCGGCACGCATGTCGCGCTGCACCTGCAGCCCGACGGGGCGCCCCGGCTCGAAGCGGCCTGCGCGCTGCGTGCGGCGCCGGAGCAGGGCGCCGAGGTCGGCATCGCCTTCGACGCCGCGGAGATCGTGCTGCTGGGCGAGGGCCCGACTCCGTAGGGTCGGCGCATGACGACACCCGCGCAACGACGGCCCGCGCACCTCTCCCACGACCGGTTCTGCGACGAGATCGGCGCGCAGACCGACCTGTTGAGGACACATCTGGCCGGCGCCGATCTCTCCACGACCGTGCCGACCTGCCCCGACTGGACCCTGCGCGAGCTCGCCGAGCACGTCGGCCGCGCCCACCGCTGGGCCGAGGCGATGGTGCGTACCCGGGCGACGACGATGCTGCCCGACGAGGAGGTACCGGACCGCGCGCCGGACGGCGCCGACCCCGCCGCGCTCACCGCCTGGCTCGGCGACGGCGCCGGGCGCCTCGCACAGACCCTGCGGGCCGCGGGGCCCGACACGGCCTGCTGGAGCTGGGGCTGGCAGCAGGACGCCGCGTTCTGGGCCCGCCGGATGACGCACGAGACGGTGATCCACCGGGCCGACGCGGCGCTCGCGGTGGGGGCCGGGTACGACGTGGCGCCCGAGATCGCGGCCGACGCGATCGACGAGTGGCTGCGGATCGTGCGCTTCGTCCAGGACGTGAACGCCCGTGAGTCCGCCCAGGAGTTGAAGGCCGGCGGCCGCACCCTGCACCTGCACGCCACCGACACGGCCCCGGAGCTGGCCGCCGAGTGGCTGATCGAGCTGCGCGACGAGGGTGTCGTCTGGCGCCGCGACCACGCGAAGGCCGATGCCGCGCTGCGCGGCCCGCTGACGGCCGTGCTGCTCGCCTTCTACCGCCGTGAACCGGTCGACGGCGGGCGCGTCGAGGCGCTGGGCGACCGGGAGTTGCTCGACCACTGGCTGACCCGGGCCAGCTTCGGCTGAGCCGCAGGGGCCCGCGGGAACCGGGGGACCGGGGAACCGGGGGCCGGAGAAACGAAGAAGGGGCCGTACGAGGCTCCGGCCCGATTGCTCGACCCGGGACACCTCGTACGACCCCTCAAGCGGCTAGCGCTGGGCCGCACCGCGCTTGCGCAGGGCGAACACCACGCCGCCGCCCGCGACGACGAGCGCCGCGGCGATGCCGGCGAAGAGGCCGGTGTTGCTGCTGGCGCCGGTCTCGGCGAGGTCCGAACCACCGGCCGGGGAGGCCGAGTTGCTCGGGGCCGGCGCGGGGGCCGCCGGGCTGGTGGACTCCGGGGCCGACGGGGCCGACGTGGGCGGCGTGGCCGTCTCGGCCGGCGTCGACGTGCTCGGCGCGGGGGAGGACGGGGCCGGGGAGGACGGCGTCGGCTTGTCCGTGGGCTTCTCGGTGGCGCAGGCCGTCGCCGGGGTGGTGACGCCGCCCTTGATGTCGTCGTCCACGTTGTACTTCTTGGTCTTCACGTGGACGCGGTAGTGCGTGTTCGGCGCCCAGTTCTCGGTGAACGTGACGGTGGCGCCCTCCTTGGTGCCGGTCACGGTCTGGGTGCCGACGAGCTTCTCGTCACTGCCCGACCCGGTGAACAGGGTGATGGTGGCGGGCGTGCCGGAGGCGTCGACGTCCTTGACGGTGATGACGCCCTGGTCGCCGTCGCAGGCGGCCTCGGCGCTGAACTCACTGATGTTGCACGCCGAAGCGGTACCGGCGACGCCCAGCGTCAGCGCGGTGGCGGCGGCCGCCACACCGGCGAAGCGCGCGGCGCGTGCGGATATACGGGGGGTTACGGACACGGTTGTCCTTCACGGGATCAAGTACAGAAAAAGTGGGGTGCCGCGAGGCATCGCGTGGCTCTTCGCCTCAGCGCCCTCACGGTCCCCTCACGTTTACAAGCGCCTATAACGCAACGTCAATACGCGGAGACCACTGGGAGTTCAGTCTTGACCGTTACGTGACCTGTCGCAGGTTTCAGGCCATGCGCTCCAGTGCCTCGCCCGCCTCCTCCACCGTGTCGACGAGCGCGATCCGCGACTCCATCGACCGGCCTCGCGCGAGCGCCTGCAACAGCGGCCAGGCGGGCAGCTTCCGCGTCCAGTGGTCCCGGTCGACGAGGACCATCGGGGTCGGTTCGCCCCGCGACTCGTAGTAGTTGGGCGTCGCGTTGTCGAAGATCTCCTGCACCGTGCCGGCCGCGCCGGGCAGGAAGATGACACCCGCGTTCGAGCGGGCCAGGAGGCCGTCCTCGCGGGTGGCGTTGGCGAAGTACTTGGCGAGGTGCGCGGCGAACGCGTTGGGCGGCTCGTGCCCGTAGAACCACGTGGGGATGCCGACGGAGGCGCCCCCGCGCGGCCAGCGCGAGCGCACCTCGAACGCGGCGAGGGCCCAGTCCGTGACCGACGGCGTGAACGACGGTGCCTTGGACAGGAGTTGGAGCGCCTCCTCCAGCATGCCGTCGGCGTAGGGAGCCGCGTACCCGCCCAGGTTCGCCGCCTCCATGGCGCCCGGGCCACCGCCCGTCGCCACCGTGAACCCCGCCCGCGCCAGCGTCCGCCCGAGCCGGGCGGCGCCCGCGTACTCCTGGGTGCCGCGCGCCATCGCGTGGCCGCCCATGACGCCCACCACCCGGGCCCCGACGAGGAGTTCGTCGAGGGCGTCGGAGACCGAGTCGTCGTGCACGGCGCGCAGCATGGACGCGAACACGTCGCCGTCCGTCTTGGTCCGCTGGAACCAGGCGTACGCGCGGGCGTCCGGTGTCGTCTCGTACCCGCCCTGCGTGGACAGGCCGTCGAACAGCTCGTCGGGCGTGTAGAGATGGCCGCGGTACGGGTCGAACGGGAGCCCGGGGACCGGCGGGAAGACCAGCGCCCCGGCGGCTCTGACGTGCGCGGCGGCGGCGGGCTCCATGGGGCAGCCGAGGAAGACGGCGCCCGCGACCTCGGCGGCGAGCAGCCGGTCCGTGCGCTCCGTCAGATCGACGGCCTGCACCCGGTGACCGGCGAGCGAGCCGTGCGCGGCGACCGTCTCGTCGAACTCGGCGAGGGTCTCGATCTCACGGTCGGAATCGGTCCCGGAAGGGGCGGACACGGATGACTCTGCTGATGTCGGCTGCACCCGCCCATGCTAGGACCCTGTCGCTCAGCCCTGGACGGCCGACGGGTCCACCCACGCGACCTCGAAGGTGTGACCGTCCAGGTCGTCGAAGGCGCGCCCGTACATGAAACCGTGGTCCTGCTTCTCACCGTGCTCGGTGGCGCCCGCCGCGAGGGCCAGCTCGACCAGCTCGTCGACCTTCTCCCGGCTCTCCGCGCTCAGACACAGCAGCACCTCGCTGCTCGACGTCGAGTCGATGATCGTCTTCTGGGTGAAGCCCGCGTACTTCTCCTTGGTCATCAGCATCAACACGATGGTGTCGCTGACCTCCACGGCGGAAGCGGTCTCGTCCGTGAACTGTTTGTTGATGGAGAACCCGAGCTCCGAGAAGAACTTCTTGGCGGCGTCCAGGTCGTTCACGGCCAGGTTCACGAAGATCATCTGCTGGTACATGGGAGGCCCGTCGCCTTCTGTATGGGTCGGTGTCGTGTCCGTACGCAGGATTAGACGGGCCGGGCCGGCAAAAGTCATCGGGAGATCAGAGGAATGGCCGAAAGCTCCGCGACGGTCCAGGTCAGCGGCGCGAAGAGGGCCAGCAGAGCGCCCGCGCGCAGCGCCACGACACCGCGCAGCTTCGACGCGGGGGCACCGAGCCGCAGGAGCGCGGCGGCGGTGTGCCTGCGGGCCTGCCGGGCCTCGACGGCCGCGGTCGCCAGCGTCGCGAGGGTGCAGCCGACGACGAGCGACGCGCCCAGCGCCGACATCGGCCCGAGGCCGTCGTGCCCCTTCCCGGCGTCGCCGTACATCACGTGCGCCGCGTACGCGCCGGAGGCCACCGCGCAGACGACGCCGAGGGGGCGCCCGATGCGCCGCGCCTCCTGCTGGAGCACGCGCCCGGCGAGCAGCCGGACGGCCCCCGGGCGCACGGCCTGCAGAGCCCGTCCGCACAGATGGGTCAGGCCGGGCCCGGCGAGCGCCAGGCCGAACGCGGTCAGCGTCCAGCCGGCCATGACCCCGCTGGGGCTCCCGCCGAGGCCGCCCGGCATCGCGGGCCCCTCGCTGCCGGGGGAGTGCGCGGCGTACGTCTCCACGGCGAGCCCGGCGGCGAGCAGCGCGACGCCCCACGGCAGCCCCGTCGGCGCGGCGGACCGCTCGGCGAACGGCTCCGCCGGCTCCCCGGCCGGGGCCGGGTCCGTCCTGGCGGGCCGTGGGCGCAGCGCGAGGGCGGCGGCGCCGGACGCGGCCAGCGGCACGAGCGCGAGCAGGGTCAGCGTGGCGCCCAGGGGCAACGGCTCGCCCGCGGCGAGGAGTTGGCGGGCCGCGCCGTCGAACGGGAGCCCGGAGAGGTCGCCGCGCAGGTGCAGGAAGAACAGCAGCGCCAGCATCGAGCCGAGTGTGCAGGCCACCGCGGTGGAGATGGTGGCGAGCAGGGTCAGGCCGGCCGGGCCGAGGCCCACAGCGGAGAGGCCGGGCCGCGGCTTCGTGGCCGGGTCGGAGCGGGCCACGGCGACCGCGAAGTACACGGTGGCGGCGAGCGGCACCACGCACCAGGCGAGCCGGGCCAGGGCGGCGGCGGACGCTTCGGGGTGGCCCATCGCGTACCCCAGCGTGCACAGCAGCAGGAAGCCGCTGCCCGCCGAGGCTGCGGCCACCATGAGCCGGCGGAGCTGCACCACGGGACGGGCGCCGCGGGCTAGACGGAGAGCGAGCACGCGGCGCGGCCTTCCGGGTCGGCGGCCGCGGCCGGCAGGTGCACGTTGGTGACGGGGCGTCCGTCGAGCAGCGACACCGTGCGGTCGGCCAGCGCGCTGACCTCGGGGTCGTGCGTGGCCAGGACGACGGTGATGGCGTGCGAGCGGGCGGCCGCGGTCAGCGTCCGCAGGACGTGCGCGCGGTCGGCGCGGTGCAGGGTCGCGGTCGGCTCGTCGGCGAAGACCACGTTCGGGGCGTGCACCAGGGCGCGGGCGATGGCGACGCGCTGCCGCTCGGCCATCCGCAGGGCGCCGGGCCGCTTGCGGGCGAGGTGGCCGACGTCGAGCCGGTCGAGCCACTCCTGGGCGGCGCTCCTGGCAGGGCGGCGGCCGGTGCCGCGCAGCATCAGCGGCAGGGCCGTGTTCTCCCAGACGTTCAGTTCGGGGACGAGGGCGGGCTCGGGGTCGATCCAGCCGAACCGGTCGCGGCGCAGCCGCTCGCGCACGAGCGCGCCCATGGTGTGCACGGGGGAGCTGTTGAACCACACCTCGCCCTGCTGCGGCAGGAGCTGGCCCGACAGGCAGTGCAGCAGAGTCGTTTTACCGGCGCCGCGCGGGCCGCTGACCGCGAGGATCTCGCCCTCGCGGACACCGAGCGAGACGCCCATGAGCGCGGGGGAGCCGTTGTGCGAGAAGTGCAGGGCGCGTGCCCGGAGCACATCGTTGTCCGGCGGGGCCACCATGGCGTACACCTCGGTTCAGATCAGTAGTGCCGGGAGATCCCGTCCCCCGTACGGGGGAACGAAGGCAGGGCCGATCGGTCACAGGGCACGCTAGGTTTCCCGGGCCATACGTCCACAAAGGACGCGGCCCGGCCACACCCATCTCACTCGGATGGGCGCGCCGGACCGGGCCGGAAGGCTGATCAGATCTTCGTCCAGGCCTCCGTGAGGACCTGGCGGACGATGCCCTCGATCTCGTCGAACGTCGACTGGTCGGCGATCAGCGGCGGGGAGAGCTGGATGACCGGGTCGCCACGGTCGTCGGCGCGGCAGTACAGGCCGTACTCGAAGAGCTTCTTGGAGACGAAGCCGTAGAGCACGCGCTCCGACTCCTCGTCCGTGAAGGTCTCCTTGGTGGCCTTGTCCTTGACGAGCTCGATGCCGTAGAAGAAGCCGTTGCCGCGGACGTCGCCGACGATCGGCAGGTCGTGCAGCTTCTGCAGCGTCTGGAGGAAGTTCGCCTCGTTGTCGAGCACGTGCTGGTTGAGGCCCTCGCGCTCGAAGATGTCGAGGTTGGCGAGGCCCACGGCCGCGGAGACCGGGTGGCCGCCGAACGTGTAGCCGTGCAGGAAGGTGTTGTCGCCCTTGTAGAACGGCTCGGCGATGCGGTCCGAGACGATCGCGGCGCCGATCGGGGAGTAACCCGAGGTCATGCCCTTGGCGCAGGTGATGATGTCCGGCACGTAGCCGAACTTGTCGCAGGCGAACATCGTGCCGAGGCGGCCGAAGGCGCAGATGACCTCGTCCGAGACGAGCAGCACGCCGTACTTGTCGCAGATCTCGCGCACGCGCTCGAAGTAGCCGGGCGGGGGCGGGAAGCAACCGCCCGCGTTCTGTACCGGCTCCAGGAAGACGGCCGCGACCGTCTCCGGGCCCTCGAAGAGGATCTCCTGCTCGATCTGGTCGGCGGCCCAGCGGCCGAAGGCCACCGGGTCGTCGCCGTGGATCGAGGCGCGGTAGATGTTGGTGTTCGGCACCTTGTGCGCGCCCGGGACAAGCGGCTCGAAGGGGGCCTTGAGGGCGGGCAGGCCGGTGATGGACAGGGCGCCCTGCGGGGTGCCGTGGTAGGCGACCGCGCGCGATATGACCTTGTACTTCGTGTGGTTGCCGGTGAGCTTGTGGTACTGCTTCGCCAGCTTCCACGCGGTCTCGACGGCCTCGCCGCCACCGGTGGTGAAGAAGACCTTGTTGAGGTCGCCCGGGGCGTGGTGGGCGAGGCGCTCCGCCAGCTCCACGGCCTTGGGGTGGGCGTACGACCAGATGGGGAAGAAGGCCAGCTCGGCCGCCTGCTTGGCGGCGACCTCGGCGAGCTCGCGGCGGCCGTGTCCGGCCTGGACCACGAAGAGGCCGGCGAGGCCGTCGAGGTACTTCTTGCCCTTGTCGTCGTAGATGTAGGTGCCCTCGCCACGCACGATGGTGGGAACGGGCGCGTTCTCGTACGACGACATGCGCGTGAAGTGCATCCACAGGTGGTCGTACGCGGTTCGGCTGAGGTCCTTGCTCACGGCTATCGGGTTCCCCACATATAGGTCTGCTTCTTGAGCTTGAGGTAGACGAAGCTCTCGGTGGAGCGCACTCCGGGAAGGGCCCGGATGCGTTTGTTGATGACGTCCAGAAGGTGGTCGTCGTCCTCGCAGACGACCTCCACCATCAGGTCGAACGAGCCTGCCGTCATCACGACGTACTCGCACTCCGGCATGGCCGTCAGGGCGTCCGCGACGGGATCCAGGTCGCCCTCGACGTTGATCCCGACCATCGCCTGCCGGCGGAAGCCCACGGTGAGCGGGTCCGTGACGGCGACGATCTGCATCACGCCTTGGTCGAGCAGCTTCTGGACGCGCTGGCGCACGGCCGCCTCCGACAGGCCGACGGCCTTGCCGATGGCGGCGTACGGGCGCCTGCCGTCCTCCTGGAGCTGCTCGATGATGGCGAGGGAGACGGCGTCCAGCGGCGGACTCCCGCCGCTTCTCGAACGGGGTCCCTTGGGATCTGCGCTGCGACTGGCCACAACCTCACTCTGCACGAGGACTCGACAGTTCCGCAACCCCGGATCGATGTAATCCGTTGTCTGGGGCTCCGATAGTCACGGATTTCGTAGGTGCGGACCGGTGGGGGGTGTCGAAAACGTCGGTGCACGGCATAGGGTGGGTGTCTCAAGCAGTGGACATCTGCCTTTCGATCAGCAAGGAGGCCGGTCAGTGACCACCAGTGAGCCGCGTCAGCTGCGGACATTCCGTAACTACATCGCCGGCGAGTTCCGGGACGCCGCCGACGGGCGGACCACCGAGGTGGTCAACCCGGTCACGGGCGAGGCGTACGCGACCGCGCCGCTCTCCGGGCAGGCCGACATCGACGCCGCCATGGCCGCCGCCGAGGCGGCCTTCCCCGCCTGGCGCGACCAGACCCCGGCGGCGCGTCAGCGAGCCCTCCTCAAGATCGCGGACGCGTTCGAGGAGCGGGCCGAGGAGCTCATCGCCGCGGAGGTGGAGAACACGGGCAAGCCCATCGGGCTGACCCGCAGCGAAGAGATTCCGCCGATGGTCGACCAGATCCGCTTCTTCGCGGGCGCGGCCCGGATGCTCGAAGGCCGCTCCGCCGGCGAGTACATGGAGGGGCTGACCTCCATCGTCCGGCGTGAGCCGATCGGTGTCTGCGCGCAGGTCGCGCCGTGGAACTACCCGATGATGATGGCCGTGTGGAAGTTCGCCCCGGCCCTGGCCGCGGGCAACACGGTCGTACTGAAGCCCTCGGACACCACCCCTGCCTCCACGGTGCTGATCGCCGAGATCATCGGTTCGATCGTCCCCAAGGGCGTCTTCAACGTGGTGTGCGGTGACCGCGACACGGGCCGCCTGATGGTCGAGCACCCCACCCCGGCGATGGCGTCGATCACGGGCTCCGTGCGCGCGGGCATGTCCGTCGCCGAGTCGGCGTCCAAGGACCTGAAGCGGGTCCACCTGGAGCTGGGCGGCAAGGCCCCGGTCGTCGTGTTCGAGGACCTCGACAGTGCGGCCATCGCCAAGGCCGTCGAGGACATCTCGGTGGCGGGCTTCTTCAACGCCGGTCAGGACTGTACGGCCGCCACCCGCGTCCTCGTCCAGGAGTCGATCCACGACGAGTTCGTGACCGCGCTCGCCAAGGCCGCCGCCGACACCAGGACGGGGCAGCCGGACGACGAGGACGTGCTCTTCGGCCCGCTCAACAACGCCAACCAGCTCAAGCAGGTCTCCGGGTTCATCGAGCGGCTGCCCGCGCACGCCAAGGTCGAGGCCGGTGGCCACCAGGTCGGCGAGAAGGGCTACTTCTACGCCCCGACCGTCGTCTCGGGCCTCAAGCAGGACGACGAGATCATCCAGAACGAGGTCTTCGGCCCGGTCATCACCGTCCAGTCCTTCACGGACGAGGCACAGGCCGTCGAGTGGGCCAACGGCGTCGACTACGCGCTGGCGTCCTCGGTGTGGACCAAGGACCACGCGCGCGCGATGCGCATGTCCAAGGTGCTCGACTTCGGCTGCGTGTGGATCAACACACACATCCCGCTGGTCGCCGAGATGCCGCACGGCGGCTTCAAGAAGTCCGGCTACGGCAAGGACCTGTCCGGCTACGGCTTCGACGACTACACGCGCATCAAGCACGTGATGACGTCGCTGGACGCGTGATCCCTCTTACGTACGCGGAGGTCGGCGCGACCCTGACGGAGGGGGAACTCCCGTCGGGCTACGCCCACCTGGACCGCCGTGTCCGGATCGGCTCGGGGCAGGACTGCTTCGAGCGGGCGGGCGCGGCGGTCCTCGCGTGGGGCGCGCAGCGCGGGGCCGGTCTCCGCGTGACCCCGGGCGACGACGTCCGCGAGGGCGCCGATGTGGTGCTGCGCTTCCTGACGCTGCGGATCCCCTGCCGGGTGGTGCGGGTCGTCCGGGACGCGTCCTGTACCGGTTTCGCCTACGGGACGCTGCCGGGGCACCCGGAGTGCGGCGAGGAGGCGTTCCTCGTCGAGCGGGACGCCGCTGACGCCGTGTGGTTCCGGATCCGGGCGTTCTCCCGGCCGGGACGCTGGTACACGCGGGCGGGCGGGCCGCCGGCGCGGGCTGTGCAGATGTGGATGACGCGGCGCTATCTGCGGGCCGTCGCCGCCGCCGTGGCGCCTTAGGGCGCAGGCCCGTGCGGGGACCGGGGCCGACGCCCTCGGTCCCCGCACGTTCCCCTCTCCGCCGGTCGTGCGGTGGGGCCGGGTCAGCCGGCGATGGTGCTGCCGAACAGGGGCGGCTTCCCGTCGACCTTGCCCGGGCGGACCTCCTTGTGTCCCGGCTTACCCGGCTTGCCGTGCTTGTGCTTGTACCAGTGGCCGTCACCCGGGTGCTTCGGCGGGGCCGGTGCGTCCCCGGGGCCGGGGAACGGCGCGTTCTTCTTCGAGAAGCCCACGCCCGCGTCCTCCAGGGGGCCCTTGCACGCCTTGAACGCGGCCAGGAACTCCTCCGAGTTCAGATCGACCGGCTTGCCGTTCTTCGCGCCGACCCGCACCGAGAACGAGATGCTGCCCTTGGCGTCCTTGGTCGCGTGGAACGTCGGGTACGTGTCCTGCCCGTGCTCTTCCATGCACGCGGCGAAATCGTCGTTGGCGGCGTTCAGGTCGTCCGGCGCGTCGTCGGTCGGCGCATAGCTGATCGGCGCCTTCTTCGGGTGGCTCTGCTCGGGCGCATCGTCGGTGGCCGAGGCCTGGGACGCCGTGACGCCGGCGAGGGCGGTGGCCGAGATCAGTGCGGCGGTGGCGAACAGGCGGCGCCTGTGCGGTGTGCGCATGGTGAGTCAGTCCTTCCAGTGGATGAGCGGGGTAGCGGACTCGGGCGGCAGCGGCCGGGGTTCGACCGGCACCGTGATCCGGCCGTCGTGCGGATGGCGGCCGCGCTCCTTGATGCCGCGCGCGTAGTGGCGGCGTTCGGTGCGGGCGCCCGCGCGGGACGTGACGCGGTGGATCCCGAACGTCGGGAAGTGCCGCTCGCCGTGCCGGCTCGGACAGCGCTCGAAGCGCTGCGTGACGGTCACGACCGAGATGCCGTCCCGGCGCGGCGTCCGTCCGAGGCGAGGGCCGGTGTCGCGCCCACGGCGGTGACGGTCGGCGCGGTCGGTGCGGCCCCGGCCAGGGCCGGGCGTTTTCGGCGTACGGGATGCATGGGCGGATACCTCCGGTGGCGGTCGCGGCCCGGTGCCGCGGCATGCGACTCACTTCACCGGTCGGGCGGTTACGGCACGGGAACGGTCGGCCTTATCCGCCCGTAACCGCCGCGCCGCCACACTGGCGGCATGCGTGTGCTGGTGGTCGAGGACCACGAAGAGCTCGCCGAGACCGTCGCCGCGGGGCTGCGCCGCCAGGGCATGGCCGTGGACGTGGTGTGCGACGGCGGGGCCGCACTGGAGCGCGTCACGGTCCACGGGTACGACGTCGTCGTGCTCGACCGCGATCTGCCGGGGGTCCACGGGGACCAGGTGTGCCGCGCCCTGGTCGAGGGGGAGGGGCACGAGCGTGTGCTGATGCTCACCGCGTCCGGAGCCGTCGCCGACCGCGTGGCCGGGCTCGGCATGGGCGCCGACGACTATCTGCCCAAACCGTTCGCCTTCACCGAACTCACGGCGCGCGTACGGGCGTTGGGGCGCAGGTCGCAGCCCGCGCTGCCGCCCGTGCTCGTCCGGGGCGGACTGCGCCTCGACCCGGCACGCCGCGAGGCCGTCCGCGACGGACGTCAACTCCCGCTGAGCCCCAAAGAGTTCGCCGTGCTGGAGCTGCTCCTCGCGGCAGACGGCGCCGTCGTCTCCGCCGAACAGCTCCTGGAGCGCGCATGGGACGAGGCCGCCGACCCGTTCACCCAGACCGTGAAGGTGACCGTCAGCCGACTGCGCCACAAGCTGGGCGAGCCGCCGCTGATCGAGACCGTCGACCGCGCCGGATACCGGCTGTGACCGTGCCGACCACGCGTCACCTCCTTCGATGCCTACGGCCGCCGGGCAGCGTCAGATGGCGGCTCACCTTCGTCTACAGCGGGCTGTTCGTGCTCGCCGCCGGGGTGCTCCTGGCGTTCGTGTACGCGCGGGTGGCCGGGGCCCACACGGCAGGGAAGGGGACGACGACGCACCCCGGGACCGACGGGCACACGCTCGGCCAGAGCGGCGACATCGAGGTCGTCGTCGAACACAGCCTGCAAGTGCAGCGCGACGGACAACTGCACCGCCTCCTCGTCGAGTCGGGTGTCGCCCTCGGCCTGATGGCGCTCGCCTCGCTGCTGCTCGGCTGGCTGGTCGCCGGACAGGTGCTCGCGCCGCTGCGCACCATGGCGTCCAAAGCGCGCCGGATCTCCGCCGACGACCTGCACGAGCGGCTCGCGGTGAGCGGCCCGCGCGACGAACTCGGGGACCTGGCCGAGACGTTCGACGGTCTGCTGGCCCGCCTGGAGGGCGCGTTCGATGCGCAGAAGAGGTTCGTCGCCAACGCCTCCCACGAACTGCGCACCCCCATCACCCTCCAGCAGGCCGTCGTCGACGTGGCCCTCGACGACCCGGACGCGAGCGCAGAGACGCTGCGCGCCGCCTGCCGCCGGGTACGCGCGGCGGCCGAGGAGCAGGAGCGGATCATCGAGGCGCTGCTGATGCTGGCGCGCAGCCAGCGCGGCCTGGAACAACGGGAGTACGTGGATCTCGCCGATGCCGTACGGGACGTGCTGTCGGCGGGGCAGCGGCGCGGGCCACCGGTGCGGGCCGAGCTTGGTCCGGCGCCACTCCTCGGCGACCGGCGCCTGGTCGAGCGGCTCGTCGGCAACCTCGTCGACAACGCCGTACGCCACAACGTCCCCGCCCCCGAGGACGGCTGGGTCACCGTGTGGACGGGGCAGCACGAGGGGCGGCCCACCCTGCGCGTCGGCAACAGCGGCCCGCTCGTGCCGGTCGGTGACCTCTCCACCCTGTTCGAACCGTTCCACCGCCTCGGCCCGCCGCGCACCCGGCACCGCGAGGGGCTCGGCCTCGGCCTGTCCATCGTCGACGCCATCGCGCGGGCGCACGGCGGGCAGGTGCGGGCGTGGCCCGGCGAGCGGGGCGGCCTGCGGATCGAGGCCGTGTTCCCGCCGCTGTAGCCGACCGATGGTGACGTCCGCGACGAGCGGGTCCTGCTCGGTCGCCCGGTGGTGCCCGGCACCGAAGCCGTCGAGGCCCTCGGGCTGCTCGCCGGCCGGACCGGCTCACCGGATCGACAGGGTGACCGGCCCCGGCGCGCCCCGCTCGACGCAGCGTCCATTGCCCCTGCCCGTTGCGCGACGGCATCCTGCGACGGTGCGAGCCAACCCCATGAACCCCGGTCCGACCCGTCGTTCCCTGCTGCGCGCCCTCGGCGGTGGTGCCGGGGCCGCGGCGGTCGGCGCCCTCGCCACCGGGTGCGGGGTGCCCGCGGCCTACGTCGCGCCCGGCGACCGCGCCGCCCCGGACCTCTCCGCCGCGCAGAAGCGGCTCACCTGGGCGAACTGGCCGCTCTACATCGATGTCGACGACGACGACCCGGCGCGGCGGCCCAGCCTCGACGCGTTCGAGAAGCGGACCGGCATCCAGGTCACGTACACCGAGGAGATCAACGACAACGACGAGTTCTTCGGCAAGGTCAGCCCGTCACTGATGAACCACCAGAAGACCGGCCGCGACCTCCTCGTCATCTCCGACTGGATGTGCGCACGCTTCGTACGCCTCGGCTGGGTGCAGGAGATGGACCGCGCTCGCCAGCCGAACGTGACGAAGTACCTGGATCCGCTGCTGCGGTCGCCCGCCTTCGACCCCGGCCGCAAGTACACCGTGCCGTGGCAGTCCGGGATCACCGGCATCGCGTACAACAAGCGACGGCTCGGCCGGGAGATCCAGCACGTCGGTGACTTGTGGGCCGACGACCTCAAGGGGCGCGTCACCCTCCTGTCCGGCCTCGACGAGTCGTTCGCGCTCCTCATGCAGGGCAACGGCGTCGACATCACCAAGTGGACCGCCGACGACTTCCACACGGTCTGCGACCAGGTCGAGAAGCGCGTGAAGTCCCAGCACATCCGCCGTTTCACCGGCAACGACTACATCAAGGACCTCTCCAGCGGGGACGTCCTCGCCTGCCAGGCCTACAGCGGTGACGTCATCCAGCTCCAGGCCGACGACCCGGACATCGAGTTCGTCGTCCCGCGGGAAGGCGCCGAACTGTGGGCGGAGTCCCTGATGATCCCCGATCTGGCCGACCACAAGGCCAACGCCGAGCGCCTGATCGACCACTACTACGAGCCCGAGGTCGCCGCCGAACTCGCGGCCTGGGTCAACTACGTCTGCCCGGTCCCGGCCGCCAAGGACATCCTGGCCTCCGCCAAGGACAAGGAGACCGCCGAACTGGCCGAGGACCCGCTCATCTTCCCCGACGACTCGATGCGCTCCCGGCTGGCGATCGCGCGGGACATCCGGCCCTCGGAGCGCACGGAGTTCGCGAAGCGGTGGAACGCGATCGCGGGGCTGTAGGGCGTCGAGTCGTCGGGCCCCCGGGCGTCCGGGTCAGTGGTTCGAGGTGGCCGCCACGACGATGCGCTGGGCCACCGGGTTCATGCCCTCGGCCTTGGCGTCCGTGGCACCGACGCAGTAGACGACGGTTCTGGACAGGTTCCGGGTCGCCGCGAACGCGCTCGCGTATCCGTAACGGGCGCCGGACTTGCCCCAGTACACCGTGGTACCGAGCTTTACCCGTTCCAGGCCCGCGCTCATCGTCGCGCCCTCGATGCCGGGCGGCACCGTGAACATCTCCGTCAGCTGGGGCGCGGGCACGATCCGCCCGCGAAACAGGGCGGTCAGCAGCCGTTCCAGGTCGGCCGTCGTGGAGATCATGTCGCCCGCCGCCCACCGGTCGCTCTGCACCCACTCCGTGACGTCGACGAACTCGCCGTCCACGCGCTGGTATCCGCGGTTGTGCGGACCATGGATCACCGGGTCGTCGCCCGGGAAGGAGGTGTCGCGCATCCCGGCGGGGCGCAGCACAAGCCGCGTCGCCACCTCCCCGTATGGGCGCCCCGTCACTTTCTCGATCACCATGCCGAGCAGCGTGTAGTTGATGTTGAGGTAGTTCTGCCGGCGGCCCGGGCGGAACTCCGGGCCTCTGGCGAGCGCGGACGCGACCACGCGCTCGGGCGTGAAGACGTCGTAGCGGTGTGCGTACACCTCGGCGAACGTGGCGCCCCAGCCGTCACCGGGCTGGATGCCGCTCGTGTGGTCGAGCAACTGCCGTACGGAGATGGGGTGGTGGAAGGCGGTGCCGTGGAAGAGGCCCGGCAGGTAGCGCTGGACCGGGGCGTCCAGGCGGACCCTGCCGTCGGCGGCGAGCCGGAGCACGGCGGCGGCCGTGACCACCTTGGTCGTCGAACCGGCCCGGAAGCGCGCGTGCTCGTCGGCCGGGCGCCCCGAACCCAGGTCGCGGACCCCGCCCGAACCGCGCCAGGACCCGCCGCTGCCGCCGACCCGGACGAGGGCCGCGGTGGCGTCGTCGTCGGGCAGCCCGGCGACGACGGCGGCCAGCGCCGCGGCGTCGGGGGCCCCGGGGATGCGCGCGCCGGGCGCGGAACGGCTCGCCCGCGCCGGGGCCGCCGCGAGCGGCACCGCGACCGCGCCGAGGGCGAGCGACGCGGGGAGGGCGAGGACGGAGCGACGCTTCAAGGGGGCCTCCTGGTACGGGAGTCGACCCGTGCGGCCGACAGGCACCATCCTCGGCGGCGCCCACCGTCACCGGGTCGTCGTACGGGAGGAGGCGGACCCTGGTTCGGGCCGTGCCGGACCCTTAGGGGCTGCGGAGTGTCAGGCCCCGCGCAGCGCCGCCAGTACGTCGACGCGGTTGGTCGTGACGGAGTCCGCGCCCGCGTCGAGCAGCCGGCGCATCGAGCGCCGGGTGTCCGGGGTCCAGGCGGAGACCAGGCAGCCGTCGCGGTGGACGCGGGCCACCAGGTCCCGGCCCACCAGCGGGAAGCGGTAGTTGAGCCAGCGCGGGCGGACCGCGTCGAGCAGGGCGCGGCGCGGCGGGGCCAGCGTCGTCCAGGTCAGGGCGATCTCGGCGGCCGGGTCCTCGGCCCGTACCCGGAGCATGGTCCTGGCGCCCGCGCAGTAGTAGACGCGCTCCTCTGCGCCGCACTCCCGGACGGTGCCGACGACCGTGCGGACCGCCGCGGCGTCCGCGCCGGGCAGGTCGATCATGAGCCGGGCCCCGGCGCTCTGTCCGAGGGCGTCGACGAGCGTGGGCACGCCGCCCGCCGTCAGCCCGCGCACCTCGTCCGCGGAGAGCGCGGAGAGCGGGCGGTCGTGCCCCCACAGCCGTTCGAGCGTCGCGTCGTGCAGGAGCACGGGCACGCCGTCGCGGGTCAGCCGGACATCGATCTCCACCGCGTCCGCGCCCCTTTCCAGCGCGGAGCGCAGCGAGGGGAGGGTGTTCTCACGGACGCGGTAGGGATCGCCCCGGTGGGCCACGGCAGTCACGGTTCGCATGGCCACCATTGTGTGGCGGATCAGCGGCGCCGCGTGCGGTTACGCTCCGGCGAGCCAGCCCTGCGTGTACGTGTCGATCTCCGCGGTGATCCGGGCCTTGCCCGCCTCGTCGAGGAAGGAGGCGCGCACCGCGTTCTTCGCCAGGTCGGCCAGGCCCCGCTCGTCGAGATCGAGGAGGCGGGCCGCGACCGCGTACTCGTTGTTGAGGTCCGTGGAGAACATCGGCGGATCGTCCGAGTTGATGGTGACGGTCACGCCCGCGTCGACGAACTGCCGCAGGGGGTGCTCGTCGAGGGTGGCCACGGCGCGGGTCGCGATGTTCGAGGTCGGGCACACCTCCAGCGGGATCCCGCGCTCGGCGAGGTGCGCGAGCAGCTTCGGGTCCTGGGCGCTGGACGTGCCGTGGCCGATGCGCTCGGCGCCCAGGTACGTCAGCGCGTCCCACACCGTCCCGGGGCCGGTCGTCTCCCCGGCGTGCGGTACGGAGCGCAGGCCCGCCGCGAGCGCCCGGTCGAAGTACGGCTTGAACTGCGGCCGGGGCACCCCGATCTCGGGGCCGCCGAGCCCGAAGGAGACCAGGCCCTCGGGGCGCAGCGCGTCGTCCGTCGCGAGGCGCGTCGTCTCCTCGGCGGCCTCCAGGCCGGCCTCGCCGGGGATGTCGAAGCACCAGCGCAGGATGGTCCCGAACTCCGACTCGGCGGCCTTGCGGGCGTCCTCGATGGCGTCCATGAACGCGCGGGGGTCGATACCGCGGCGGGTGGAGGAGAACGGGGTGAGGGTCAGCTCGGCGTAGCGCACGTTCTGCCGGGCCAGGTCGCGGGCCACCTCGTAGGTGAGGAGGCGGACGTCCTCCGGCGTACGGATCAGGTCGACCACGGACAGGTACACGGTGATGAAGTGCGCGAAGTCCTGGAAGGTGAAGAAGTCCGCGAGGGCCTCGGGGTCGGAGGGCACCGAGGAGTCGGGGTGGCGGGCGGCGAGCGTCGAGACGATGCGGGGTGAGGCGGAGCCCACATGGTGCACGTGGAGTTCTGCTTTCGGCAGCCCGGCGATAAAGGTCTGCAGGCTCTGGCTCACGGATTCCTCCCCAGGAACTCGGGTGATCGGCTGATCGGGGTCCCCGGCATCGTATGCGGGGGAGCTCCGGGCGCGGGTGAGCGGGATCGCGACCGGCGGGGAGGGCACAGGACGGGCCCCGTAGCATGACGGGACGACGACCTAAGGGGGCGCTTCACATGGCAGGCGGCACCACACCACAGGGGAAGGACCTCTGGGCAGCGCCGCAGGACGCGGCGGCACAGCGGCCGGACGGGCCGGAGGCACGCGGCATCCACGAGAGCCAGACGGTGACGGCGATGCCGGCGCACCAGCCGCCGCGCGCCCCGCAGGCACCTCAGGCGCCCCAGCCCCCGCAGGCACCTCAGCCCTCGCAGGCGCAGCAGTCCCCTTACGCCCCGCAGGCGCCGGTGCCGCACCAGGCGCCGCAGTCGCCCTATGCCCCGCAGCCGCCCCAGTCGCCCCACGGGGCGCCCGCCGCGCAGCACGGTGGCGGCCCCGTGCCGCCCCCGCCGGTCTCGCCCGCCGGTCCTGGCCTGCCGTCGTACGGCAGTTACCAGGGTGCCCCGCAGTACGGCTACCCGGGGCAGCAGCCCGCGCCGTACGGAGCCGGGCCCCAGTACGGCTGGGCCGGCGGGATGCCTGCGCAGCCGAGCAATGGCATCGGGGTCACCGCGATGGTGACCGGCATCGTCTCCGCCGTGCTGTGCATGATGTGGCCGATCGCCATCATCCTGGGCATCCTCGGAATCGTCTTCGGCATCATCGGCCGGGGCAAGGCCAAGCGCGGCGAGGCGGCCAACCCCGGGCAGGCACTGACCGGCATCATCTGCGGCTCGTTCGGGCTGGTCGTGGGCATCGGGTTCATCGTGCTGCTGATCGGGCTCAACAGCTGAGCCGAGGCCCGCGCCCGACGTGCGGCCGGCCGGCCCGGGGCGCCGCCCCGGGCCCGCGGCACGCACATCGGGCGCGGGCCCCGCTGTCCGACGCCGGGCTCAGAGACCGCCCGAGACTCAGCCGCGCAGTCGCCGGCGCGCCGCCATGAGCGCGAAGCCCAGCAGGTTCGGCCCTCTCCAGGCGCCGGGGTCCTGCGCCGCCGCGTCGTCCGCCGCGAGGCCGATGCCCCAGATCCGGTCCACCGGGCTCGCCTCCACCAGCACCCGGTCGCCCGTGCCGAGCAGGAACTCCCGCAGGGCCGGGTCCGCCGCGAACTTGTGGACGCCGCCCTCGACGACGATCCGGAAACGCTCGCGCCGCCACACCGCGTCGTCGAAACCCCGCACCAGCCGGCCCGCGGCCTTGGCCTGGGACGGATGCCCCGCCGCCAGCACCTTCCGCGCGGCCTCCGCGTCGTCGAAGAGCCGGGCCTTCGCCGCCATCATCCAGTGCTCCGCCGTCGCGTACTCCACGCCGTCCACGGTGAACGGCGACGGCCACCACTGACTCAGGCAACTCGCCCCCAGCACACCGTCCCTGCGCGGCGTGTGCCCCCAGAAGTGCAGATACGTCACCCGCGCCCCCGCAGCCAGGGCCGCGACCAGCGATTCCCTGCTGTCGATCTCCATGCACGCGAGTCTGGCACGCACCACTGACACTCCGTCCTGGGTTTTTCAGGGTGACTCGACATCTGGTCGACAGATTCCGTCGCGTAACCAAAAGGCAACAACGGAATCACTTGTTGGAGTACTGGAGCTCTGTCAGGATCGGCACTCAAATCGAGCTGGAGCCACGTCGGCGCCCCGGGACGGGACGCCGACGGAGGAGAGCGAGAGCGAGAGCGAGCACTCATGCACCACCCCACCTCGGACCACCCCACCTCGGATCACCCCGCCCCGGCCGCGTCTGTCGCCGCCACCGCGCGCGAACGTTTCGCCGACGGGGCGAACTTCATCGCCGGTCGCCTGGCCAAGGGCGCCTCCGGCCGCACCCACGCCGTCGTCGACCCGGCCACCGGCGACGACGTGTACACGTACGAACTGGCGGGCGCGGCCGACGTGGACGCCGCTGTGGCCGCCGCCCGGTCCGCCTTCCCGGAGTGGTCGGGCGCGACGCCCGGCGAGCGGTCCGACGCGATGCACCGGTTCGCGGGCGTGCTGGCCGAGAGCGCCGAGGAGCTGGCGCGCCTGGAGTCGCTCCAGTGCGGCAAGCCGCTCAGGCTGAGCCGCGAGTTCGACGTCCCCGGGACGGTCGACAACGCCGCGTTCTTCGCGGGCGCCGCCCGCCATCTGCAAGGCCAGTCGGCCGGCGAGTACAGCGCGGACCACACCTCGTACGTACGCCGTGAGGCCATCGGCGTGGTCGGGTCCATCGCCCCCTGGAACTACCCGTTGCAGATGGCCGCCTGGAAGGTGCTGCCGGCCATCGCCGCCGGGAACACCATTGTCCTCAAGCCCGCCGAGCTGACCCCGTTCACCTCGCTGCTCTTCGCGCAGGCCGCGACCGAGGCCGGGATCCCCGACGGCGTCGTCAACGTCGTCACCGGCGCGGGACGGGACGCGGGCGAGCACCTCGTCGGCCACCCCGATGTCGCCATGACCTCCTTCACCGGCTCCACCGGCGTCGGCAAGCGCGTCGCCGAGATCGCCACCGCCACCGTGAAGCGGCTGCACCTGGAGCTCGGCGGCAAGGCCCCCTTCGTCGTGTTCGACGACGCCGATCTGGAGGCCGCCGTGCACGGCGCCGTCGCGGGCGCCCTCATCAACACCGGGCAGGACTGCACCGCCGCCACGCGCGCGTACGTGCAGCGCCCGCTCTACGACGCGTTCGTCTCCGGCGTCGCGGACCTCATGCGCACGGTCCGGGTCGGCGACCCGTTCGCCGACGGCACCGACCTCGGGCCGCTCATCTCGCACGCCCACCGCGACCGCGTCGCCGGTTTCGTCGACCGGGCACGCGGCTACGCGCGCGTGGTCACCGGCGGCGAGATCCCCCAGGGCGAACTCGCGCGCGGCGCGTACTATCCGCCCACCCTCATCGCCGACGCCGCGCAGGA
Organism: Streptomyces sp. NPDC030991; assembly: GCF_055571235.1. Lineage (NCBI taxonomy): Bacteria > Bacillati > Actinomycetota > Actinomycetes > Kitasatosporales > Streptomycetaceae > Streptomyces > Streptomyces sp. NPDC030991. The sequence continues at coordinate 95,070 of NZ_JBVIFR010000007.1, read as the reverse complement.
CAGCGAGGCCGTGCAGTCGGAGATCTTCGGGCCCGTCCTGGTCGTGCTGCCCTTCGACAGCGACGAGGAGGGCATGCGGCTCGCCAACGACACCCTCTACGGCCTCGCCGCCTCCGCCTGGACCCGGTCCGTGTTCCGCGCGAACCGCGCCACCCGCGAGATCAAGGCCGGCTGCGTCTGGATCAACGACCACATCCCGATCCTCAGCGAGATGCCGCACGGCGGCTACAAGGCATCCGGCTTCGGCAAGGACATGTCCGCGTACTCCTTCGAGGAGTACACGCAGGTCAAGCACGTCATGTTCGACAACACCGCGGTCGCGAGGAAGGACTGGCACCGCACGATCTTCGGGGACCGATAGCACCCAGGCCGTCCGACCAGCGGCCGACCCACCTCCCGTAAGGGCCTCCCGAAAGGGCACCACGCGCATGGAGCAGTACGAGCCCGACCGCCTGTCCCCAGCCCAAGTGGCCGCTGTACGGCGGAGTCTGCGGAACAGCCGTGCCAGGGCGGCACTCTCCCGCCGCTCCCTGCTCCGCGGCTCGGCGGGCGGCGCGCTCGCCGTCGGCGGGCTCGGGACGCTGAGCGGCTGCGGCATCCCCGCCGCGAGCAAGTCCCAGGGCGGCATCTCGTCCGAGGACCATTCGGCCCAGGAGAAGCGGCTCACCTTCTCCAACTGGACCGAGTACATCGACATGAGCGACGACGAGAAGCACCGGCCCAGCCTGGAGGCGTTCACCGAGCGCACCGGGATCGAGGTCAAGTACACCGAGGACATCAACGACAACGTCGAGTTCTTCGGCAAGGTCAAGCCGCAGCTCGCGGCGGGCCAGGACACCGGCCGCGACCTCATCGTGCTCACCGACTGGCTCGCCGCCCGCCTCATCCGCTACGGCTGGGTGCAGAAGCTCGACCCCGCGCACCTGCCGCACGCGTACACCAACCTGGCGGGCCAGTTCCGCAACCCGGACTGGGACCCGGGCCGCGCCTACTCCTACCCCTGGCAGGGCATCGCGACGGTCATCGCCTACAACACGAAGGCCACGGGCGGCAAAGAGGTCACCTCGGTCGCGCAGCTCCTCGACGACCCGAAGCTGAAGGGCAAGGTCGGGCTGCTCTCCGAGATGCGCGACACCATCGGCATGACCCTGCTCGACCTCGGCAAGGACCCGCGCGACTTCAAGGCCGACGATTTCGACGCGGCCGTCGCCCGCCTCCAGAAGGCCGTCGACAAGAAGCAGGTCCGCCGCTTCACCGGCAACGACTACATAGCCGACCTCAGCAAGGGCGACCTGGCGGCCTGTCTCGCCTGGGCCGGTGACGTGGTGCAGCTCCAGGCGAACAACCCGCACGTCAAGTTCGCGATCCCGGACGCCGGTTACATCTCGTCGACCGACAACATGCTGGTCCCGAACAAGGCACGGCACAAGACGAACGCCGAGAAGCTCATGGACTACTACTACGAGCCGGCCGTCGGCGCCGAACTCGCCGCCTGGATCAACTACGTCACTCCGCTCGACAGCAGCGTCGTCACACCGGAACTCGCCAAGATCGACAAGGACGTCGCCAACGACCCTCTCATCGTCCCCGACAGGACGATGGCGGCCAGGGCGCACAGCTTCCGCTCGCTGACCGCGAAGGAAGAGACGGCGTTCGAGGAGAAGTTCGCCCGGCTCACCGGCGGCTGAGCCGTTCCGGTCCGCGCCTCCAACCGCCCCCGCCCCCAGACTCCTTGGACTCACCATGACGACCGACCACGGCGGCGACGTCCGTCTCACCGGGATCAGCAAGACCTACGACAACGGGTTCGCCGCAGTCCAGCCGCTCGACCTCACCGTCCCGCAGGGCTCCTTCTTCGCCCTGCTCGGCGCCTCCGGCTGCGGCAAGACGACCACGCTGCGCATGATCGCGGGCCTGGAGGAACCGACGACAGGAACGGTTCACCTCGGCGATCAGGACGTGACCGCGCTGCCGCCCCACAAGCGGCCGGTGAACACCGTCTTCCAGTCCTACGCGCTCTTCCCGCACCTGGACATCTTCGAGAACGTCGCCTTCGGCCTGCGCCGCCGCGGCATCAAGTCGGTGAAGAAGCAGGTCGAGGAGATGCTCGACCTGGTGCAGCTCGGCGAGCACATCCGCAAGAAGCCGCAGCAGCTCTCCGGCGGCCAGCAGCAGCGCGTCGCCGTGGCCCGGGCCCTCATCAACCACCCGAAGGTGCTCCTCCTCGACGAGCCGCTCGGCGCCCTGGACCTCAAGCTGCGCCGCCAGATGCAGCTGGAGCTCAAGCGCATCCAGACCGAGGTCGGCATCACCTTCGTCCACGTCACGCACGACCAGGAGGAGGCCATGACCATGGCCGACACCGTCGCCGTGATGAACCGGGGCCGCGTCGAGCAACTCGGCGCCCCCACCGACCTGTACGAGAACCCGGGCTCCACCTTCGTCGCCAACTTCCTCGGCACGTCGAACTTCATCGAGGCCGAGATCGCCGGCCGCACCGGAGCGGACCTGACGCTGAAGGCGGGCGACGGCACGCTGGTCCTGCCCGCCGCGCGATGTTCCGCAGCCACCGCCACGGGCGACAAGGTCCTGGTCGGCGTACGGCCCGAGAAGATATCGCTCACCCACGCCGACGACGCGGGCACGATCCCCGGCGGCCGCAACCGCATCACCGGCCGCATCGCCGACTCCAGCTTCATCGGCGTCTCCACGCAGTACGTCGTCGACAGCCCGCTCTGCGACGCGTTCGAGGTCTACGCCCAGAACATCGAGCGCGACGGCCGCCTGATGCCCGGCGCCGAGGTCGTCCTGCACTGGAACCCGGCCCACACCTTCGGGCTGGACGCCGGGCAGGACGCCGAGGCGGGCGTCGAGAAGGTCTCGGAGGACGCGGCGGCATGAGCACGATCACCGACGCGCCGCCCGCACCGCAGGCGCGCAAGCCGCGCAAGCCCCGCAGGCGCGGCCGCCTCGTCCCGTACTGGCTGCTGCTGCCCGGCATCCTCTGGCTGGTCGTCTTCTTCGCCCTGCCGATGGTCTACCAGGCATCGACCTCCGTGCAGCAGGGGTCGCTGGAGGACGGCTTCAAGGTCACCTGGCACTTCGCCACGTACTGGGACGCCCTTGCCGACTACTACCCGCAGTTCCTGCGCTCCGTCCTCTACGCGGGCTGCGCCACCGTCCTGTGCCTGCTGCTCGGCTACCCGCTGGCCTACCTGATCGCGTTCCGCGCGGGCCGCTGGCGCAACATCGTCCTGATCCTGGTCATCGCGCCGTTCTTCACCAGCTTCCTGATCCGTACGCTCGCCTGGAAGACGATCCTCGCCGACGGCGGCCCGGTCGTCGGCGCGCTCAACACCCTGCACCTCCTCGACGTCACGAGCTGGCTCGGGATGACCGAGGGCGACCGGGTGCTCGCCACCCCGCTCGCGGTGGTGTGCGGACTCACCTACAACTTCCTGCCGTTCATGATCCTGCCGCTCTATACGTCGCTCGAACGCATCGACAACAGGCTGCACGAAGCCGCCGGTGACCTCTACGCCTCGCCCGCGACCACCTTCCGCAAGGTGACCTTCCCGCTGTCGATGCCCGGCGTCGTCTCCGGCACGCTGCTCACCTTCATCCCGGCGGCCGGCGACTACGTCAACGCGGACCTGCTCGGCTCCACCGACACCCGCATGGTCGGCAACGTCATCCAGACGCAGTTCCTGCGCATTCTCGACTACCCGACGGCGGCGGCCCTCTCCTTCATCCTCATGGCGGCCATTCTCCTCATGGTCACCGTCTACATTCGCCGGGCCGGAACGGAGGACCTCGTCTGATGCGCTGGCTGCGGAAGAACCTCGTGGTGATAGCGGGCCTGATCACGCTCGCCTATTTGCTCCTCCCGAACGTCGTCGTCACCGTCTTCTCCTTCAACAAACCCAAAGGCCGCTTCAATTACGAGTGGCAGCAGTTCTCGCTGGACGCCTGGAAGAATCCGTGCGGCGTCGCCGACATGTGCGGATCGCTGTCGCTGAGCCTGCGGATCGCGGTCTGGGCGACCGTCGGCGCGACGGTCCTCGGCACGATGATCGCCTTCGCGCTGGTGCGGTACCGGTTCCGGGCGCGGGGAGCGGTGAACTCGCTGATCTTCCTGCCGATGGCGATGCCCGAGGTCGTGATGGCGGCCTCGCTGCTCACGCTCTTCCTCAACATGGGCGCCCAGCTGGGCTTCTGGACCATCCTGATCGCCCACATCATGTTCTGTCTGAGCTTCGTGGTGACGGCTGTGAAGGCGCGGGTCATGTCGATGGACCCGCGACTGGAGCAGGCCGCGCAGGACCTGTACGCGGGGCCCGTGCAGACCTTCCTCCGCGTGACGCTGCCGATCGCGGCGCCGGGGATCGCGGCGGGCGCGCTGCTCGCCTTCGCGCTCTCCTTCGACGATTTCATCATCACGAATTTCAACGCGGGCTCGACCGTGACGTTCCCCATGTTCGTCTGGGGATCGGCGCAGCGCGGCACACCCGTTCAGATCAATGTCATCGGTACGGCCATGTTCCTCGTCGCCGTGCTGTGCGTTCTCGCCGGAATGATGGTCGGCAAGCGCAAGAACAAGGCAGTTTCCTGAATTCTCCGAGGGAGTTGAAATCATGGCCGCTCGCGCCATGAACCGCGTCAACCGCTGGACCGCGTCGCTCGCCGACGCCAAGCCCGTCCCGTACTGGCTGGACGACCCCGGCAAGCCGGCCGCCCGCCCCGCCCTCACCGGCGACGAGCGCTGCGACCTGCTGGTCGTCGGCGGCGGGTACAGCGGCCTGTGGACGGCCCTGCTCGCCAAGGAGCGCGACCCAGGGCGTGACGTCGTGCTCGTCGAGGGCCGCGAGATCGGCTGGGCCGCGTCCGGCCGCAACGGCGGGTTCTGCGCCGCCTCCCTCACGCACGGCACGGCCAACGGGCTCGCCCGCTGGCCCGCCGAGATCAAGCGGCTGGAGGAACTGGGCGCCGCCAACCTCGACGCCATCGAGGAGGCGGTCACCCGCTACTCCATGGACTGCGACTTCGAGCGCACCGGTGAGCTGGACGTGGCGACGCAGCCGCACCAGGTGTCCGAACTCCGGGAGTACTACGCGGAGTTGAGCGAGGCGGGACTTGCCGGCGGCCTCGAACTGCTGGACGCGGACGAGGTGCGCGAACAGGTCGCGTCGCCGACCTTCCTCGGCGCCCTGTACGACCGCGACGGCGTCGCCATGCTCCACCCGGCGAAGCTGGCGTGGGGCCTCAAGCGGGCCTGCGTCGAACTCGGCGTACGCGTCTACGAGCACACCCCGGCCACCCGACTCGCCTCGAACGGCACCGGGGTGGCGGTCCGCACCCCCTACGGCCGGATCTTCGCCCGGCACGCGGCACTCGGCACCAACGTCTTCCCGTCGCTGGTCAAGCGGGTGCGCTCGTACACGGTCCCCGTCTACGACTACGCGCTCATGACCGAGCCCCTGACCGTGGGCCAACTGGAGTCGATCGGCTGGAAGAACCGCCAGGGGCTCGGCGACTCGGCCAACCAGTTTCACTACTTCCGGCTGACATCGGACAACAGGATCCTCTGGGGCGGCTACGACGCGATCTACCCGTACGGCGGCCGGGTACGGGAGGAGCTCGACCATCGCCCCGAGACGTACGCGAAGCTCGCCGGCCACTTCTTCACCTGCTTCCCGCAGCTGGAGGGGGTGCGCTTCACGCACGCGTGGGGCGGCGCCATCGACACCTGCTCCCGCTTCTCGGCGTTCTTCGGCACCGCCCACGGCGGACGCGTCGCCTACGCCGCCGGATACACCGGCCTGGGGGTCGGCGCGACCCGGTTCGGCGCGGACGTCATGCTCGACCTGCTGTCGGGCGAGCGCACGCACCGCACGGAGCTGGACATGGTCCGCACCAAGCCGCTCCCGTTCCCGCCGGAGCCGCTCGCGTACACCGGTATCGCCCTCACCAAGTGGTCCCTGGCCCGGGCCGACGCCCACGCGGGCCGCCGCAACCTGTGGCTGAAGACGATGGACACGCTGGGCCTGGGATTCGACAGCTGACCCGGCGGACCTGGCCCTCCGCTGCCGGAAAGTGATCCGAACCCGCGTAATGCCCGGCCCCCCGGCCGCTCTCCCTCAGGACACATCCGCGTCGGAGCGAAGAGGGAGGCCCCCATGGTCGGGCCGGAGGACAGGGCGGCGATCGCATGGCTGGCGGCGGCGGCGCCGGATCCGCAGGCGTGCCGCTGGGAGTGGGAGCGCAATCCGCTCGGGGTGGCGCTGCTGCCCGCGGGCAAGCGCTGGGACGTACTGATCCTGCCGGGGGAGCTGGGCTGTCCCACGCTCGATGTCCTCACCCGGGTCGTCGACCGGCCGGGCCCGGTCCTCGCGGACTTCGGCGACGCCCGCACGGGCTTCTTCGTGCCGGCGGGCACCGCCGCCCGCTGGCTCGGTACGGGGGTGCGCGGCGCGGGGCGCGGCACCTGGATCGTGGTGCCCTACCCGGGCCGCGCCCGCGGTGACGTGCGCTGGCTGGTGCCGCCGGACGGCTCCGGCACGCTCACCGACCCCGGCGTGCTGGAGCTCGCGATGCACGAGGCCGCGGCCCAACTGGCCCGGGACCGGGGGGAGCAGGGGCGGTGAAGGGGTTGACAAGCCAATTGGTCTGGACCAAGTTGGGCGCGCTCCACCGTGCCCGTTCCCCCGCCCCGCCCGGAGGCACCCATGGACCACCCCGGACCCCGAACCCGTACCCGGCGCAGACTTCTCACCACGCTCACCGCCGCCGCCCTCGCCGCGACCGGCCTCACCGCCCTGTCCGCGCCCACAGCCGGCGCGGCCGACGCCGACCTGGCCAGGAACGGCGGCTTCGAGTCGTCGCTCACCGGCTGGACCTGCTCGGCGAACACCGGCGCGATCGTCGACTCGCCCGTGCGCACCGGCACTTCCGCCCTCCGGGCCACCCCGACCGCCGCCGACAACGCCCAGTGCGCGCAGACCGTCACCGTGCGACCGGACTCGGCCTACACCCTCTCCGGCTACGTCCGCGGCACCTACGCCTACCTCGGCGCGAGCGGCACCGGCACCACCGACGTCTCGACCTGGACCCCGTCGGCCCCTGACTGGCAGAAGCTGACGACGACGTTCCGTACCGGCCCGGCCACGACCAAGGTCACGATCTACACCCACGGCTGGTACGGCACCCCGGCCTACCACGCCGACGACATCACGCTCGTCGGCCCCGGCGCGCAGGCCCCCGTCCCGCCCGTGGCGCCCACGGGCCTGACCGCGGGCCCGGCCACCGCCACGAGCGTCGCCCTCTCCTGGACGGCGGTGCCGGGCGCGACGAGCTACGCGCTCTACCAGAACGGCACCAAGGCCCGCACGGTGACCGGCACCTCGGCGACCCTCACCGGCCTCACCCCCGCCACGGCGTACAGCTACCAGGTGACCGCGGTCAACGACGCCGGCGAGTCCCCGAAGTCCGCGCCGGTCACGGCGACGACGGCGCAGGGCCCGGGTGGCGGCGGCGGCTCGCCGGACCTCCCGGCCCACGCGCTGGTCGGCTACCTCCACGCGAGCTTCGCCAACGGCGCCGGCTACACCCGCCTCGCCGACGTCCCCGACAGCTGGGACGTCATCGACCTCGCCTTCGGCGAACCCACGTCGACGACCTCCGGTGACATCCGCTTCGACCGCTGCCCCGCCACCGAGTGCCCCACGGTCGAGTCGGACGCCGAGTTCAAGGCGGCCGTCAAGGCCAAGCAGGCGGCGGGCAAGAAGGTCCTCATCTCCATCGGCGGCCAGAACGGCCAGGTCCAGCTCACCACGGCCGCGGCCCGCGACACCTTCGTCTCGTCCGTATCGAAGATCATCGACACCTATGGCCTCGACGGCCTCGACATCGACTTCGAGGGCCACTCCCTCTCCCTGAACGCCGACGACACGGACTTCAGGAACCCGCGGACCCCGGTGATCGTCAACCTCATCGCGGCGCTCAAGACCCTCAAGGCCAAGTACGGCGAGAAGTTCGTCCTGACGATGGCCCCGGAGACGTTCTTCGTCCAGAACGGCTACCAGTTCTACGGCACCGGCAAATGGGGCGGCCAGGACCCGCGCTGCGGCGCCTACCTCCCGGTCATTCACGCACTGCGCGACGACCTGACGCTCCTGCACGTCCAGGACTACAACTCCGGCCCGATCATGGGCCTCGACAACCAGTACCACTCCATGGGCGGCGCCGACTTCCACATCGCCATGACCGACATGCTCCTCACGGGCTTCCCGGTCGCCGGCGACGCCGACAAAATCTTCCCGCCGCTGCGCCCCGACCAGATAGCCATCGGCATGCCCGCCACGACCAACGCGGGCAACGGCTACGTCTCCCCGGCCGAGACCCGCAAGGCGCTGAACTGCCTCACCAAGAAGACCGACTGCGGCGCCTACCCCACCCACGGCACGTGGCCGGCGCTGCGGGGCCTGATGACGTGGTCGGTGAACTGGGACCGGTTCAGCGGCTGGGAGTTCCAGAAGAACTTCGACGCCTACTTCGGCTGACCGCGTACGCGGCGGCGTACAGCAGCACCAGCGAAAGACACCAGCTGCCGACCACGTCCAGCGGCCAGTGGTACCCCTGCCGGACGAGCCCCAGGCCCACGGCCGCGTCGACGCCGACGACCCCGGCGACCATGACGCGGCCGTGGGCCGTCGCGCGTCCGCGGTGCGCCCGGAGCAGCAGCACCGCGCAGAGCCCGTACGCGACCGCCGCCGTCGCCGTGTGGCCCGACGGGTAGAAGCCGGTCTCCGGGGCCATCGGCGGCGGGCCGGGGCGGGCGAGCCAGGACTGGAGCGGGGCGACGAGGGCCGGGACCAGCGCCATGGTGACGATCGCCGTGAGGGCGGGGAGCCAGTGCCGGGTGCGCCAGGTGACGTAGAGGAGGGTGGCCGCGAGGACCGGCAGAGCCACCGTCATGTTGCCGAGGTCGGCGAAGAACTCGGCCGGGCCCGACGGGAGAGCGCTCGTGCGGATCGCGTCGCCGAGCCGCTCGTCGGCGGCGAGGAGCGGGCCGTCCACCGCCACCTGCCAGGTGATCCCGGTGAACAGGAGCAGGACGAGACCCATGAGAGAGGGGAGAAAAATGCTCGGCCGGCCCGGAACAGGGGGGGTGGTTCCGAGCCGGCCGAACTGACCGGCGTGCCGCGCGCCCCGGGGGGTTTGGGGCGGGCGACCGTCCGATCGGTGAGGAGTTCCGGAGCCGGAAGCTCCGGGTGTGTGCGCGAGGGCACGACCAGGGCGGGGCTGGGGAGGCTCCGACCCGGCGTCGCCCACAGTCCCCTGTGGGCGAGGTGTTTCTCTCATCTGCAAAAACCGTACGGCAGGGGGCGGGGGTACGACAGTCGGTTGGGGAACATCCCATCGGCCCCCCACACCTTCTTCACACGGCCCGACCGTCGCCGCAGGTCACGGAGTGGACACCGGTGCAGCGGCCAAGGACCCGCGGGCCCGTTCTCACAGCGCCGCGAAGGCGTTCTCGATGATGTCGAGCCCCTCGTTCAGCAGGTCCTGGCCGATCACCAGCGGGGGGAGGAAGCGCAGGACGTTGCCGTAGGTGCCGCAGGTGAGGACGAGGAGACCCTCGGCGTGGCAGGCCTTGGCGAGCGCCGCCGTCGCCTCCGGGGCCGGCTCCTTGGTGAGGCGGTCCTTCACCAGCTCGATGGCGATCATGCCGCCGCGGCCGCGCACGTCACCGATGACGGAGAACTTCTCCGCCATGGACGACAGCCGCGCCTTCATCGTCTGCTCGATCTCCTTCGCGCGGGCGTTGAGGTCGAGCTCCTTCATCGTCTCGATGGCGCCGAGCGCACCGGCGCAGGCGACCGGGTTGCCGCCGTAGGTGCCGCCGAGGCCGCCCGCGTGCGCGGCGTCCATGATCTCGGCGCGGCCCGTCACGGCGGCCAGCGGGAGGCCGCCCGCGATGCCCTTGGCGGTGGTGATCAGGTCCGGGACGATCCCCTCGTCCTCGCAGGCGAACCACTGGCCGGTGCGGCAGAAGCCGGACTGGATCTCGTCCGCGACGAAGACGATGCCGTTGGCGGAGGCGAACTCGCGGATCGCGGGCAGGAAGCCCTTGGCCGGCTCGATGAAGCCGCCCTCGCCGAGCACCGGCTCGATGATGATGGCGGCGACGTTCTCCGCGCCGACCTGCTTGGTGATCTCGTCGATCGCCTGGGCGGCGGCCTCGGAGCCGGCGTTCCCGGGCCCGGTCGGCCAGCGGTAGCCGTACGCCACCGGCACCCGGTAGACCTCGGGCGCGAACGGGCCGAAGCCCTGCTTGTACGGCATGTTCTTGCTGGTCAGGGCCATCGTCAGATTCGTGCGGCCGTGGTAGCCGTGGTCGAAGACGACGACCGCCTGGCGCTTGGTGTACGAACGTGCGATCTTGACCGCGTTCTCGACGGCCTCGGCGCCCGAGTTGAACAGCGCCGACTTCTTCGCGTGGTCACCCGGCGTCAGCTCGGCCAGCGCCTCGGCGACGGCGACGTAGCCCTCGTACGGCGTGACCATGAAACAGGTGTGGGTGAAGTCCTGGAGCTGGGCCGACGCCCGGCGCACGACCGCCTCGGCGCTCGCGCCGACGGAGGTGACCGCGATGCCGGAACCGAAGTCGATCAGACGGTTGCCGTCGACGTCCTCGACGATGCCGCGGTCCACCCGGGCGGTGAAGACGGGCAGCGTGGAGCCCACGCCGGCCGCGACGGCCGCCAGGCGGCGGGCCTGAAGCTCCTGCGACTTCGGGCCGGGGATGGCGGTGACGAGGCGGCGCTCCTGCGGGATGTCGCTCATGCGGGGCTCCTGGTTCTGATTCTGGTTCCGGTTTCGCCGGGACGGGCGGGGATCTCGGGAGATCGGGGGTGTTCTCGCAGGTTAGGCGGGGGGCCACCGGCCGGTCATGCTCCATTGGGGTGGGATTGCGCGGCCTTGTTGTCCGGGATGGACACATGGGTGTGGCGGCGCGCAGGTGCCGCCGGGGCGCGTAAGCAGTGAACTCCCCAGGCGCGGGCACTAGATTGAGCCCCGATCCACGCGCTGAGTACGGACGGACCGGCAGGTCAGGGGGCAAGGCCAATGAGCAGCGAGGGCATGCAGGGCACGGGCGGCTTCGCCGGGGAACGCGGTCTTCCCCCCGGCGGGGCGGTGCCGCCGCCGCGCCCCGCCCACGCACCGGGCGAGCAGGGCGTCTCCGCGGGCACCACGTTCCTGACCTGGCTGCGCACGCCGCGCCCCGTCGCCGCGCCGGGTGTGTGGCGGTTCGGGCACCGCCCGCGGGCCGCGCAGGAGCCGGAGCGGACCCCGACCCGGCAGCTGCTCAGCGGCGCGCTCATCGCGTTCCTGGTGGGCTGGCTCGTCTGGTCGCTGCTGTGGAACGGGTATCTGGGCGGCTGGTGGCTGCTGCCCCTGTACGCGATGATCCCGGACTCCTGGGCGTCACCGCACTCGGTCGCCTCGGTCGTCGTCGTCTACCTCTACTACGCCGTGTTCGCGGTCGGGATCATGGTCGCGGTGGGCCGGCTCGGCCGCTGGGGCGAGGTCTGGCGCCGCTTCGGCTGGCCCGCCTGGCGCGCGGCCACCCCCGTCCAGGCCGAGCGCGCGCCCGCCCCCGAGAAGGACCCCGCCCAGTGGCCGCAGCTGCGCGAGGCCGGGGCCGTCGAGGCCGCCGAACGGCTCGGGGCCGACGCCCGCGCCGGGCTGATGCGCGACGTCGACCACGCCCGCATCACCCGCGCCTGGCAAGGCGTCAAGCGCGGCCGGCACACCCTCGCCGCGTTCGCCGCCGCGGTCGTCAAGGACGGCGCCGCCGCCTGCCCGCACCCCTCCGGCACCCGCGACCTGCCCGCCCGCGCGGCCCGCCACGACCTCGCCACCGCCCAGGTCAGGATCGGCACCGCCGCCGACGACGCCCGCAACCCCTACGCCTACCGGGGCGTCGGCCTCGCCCTCGGCCCCGACCTGCTCGCCACGTCACTGCTCGCCGTCGGCCCGCCCGGCGCGGGCAAGACCAGCGGTGTCGTGTGGCCGCTGGCGGAGTCGCTCTGCCTCGGCGCGCTCGCCGGGCGGGCCGCCGTGGTCGTCGTCGGGGCGGCCGGGGCGGGGCTCGGCTCGCAGGAGACGTATGACGTCGTCGTCCGCGTCGGACAGCCCGACTCCGTCTACGACCTCGATCTTTACGGCGGCAGCAAGGACCCCGACGAGGCCGCGGCCATGCTCGCCGAGGCGCTCGTCGGTGACCTCGCCGACCCGCACCCCGGCGGCGACAGCCGACGCTCCACCACCGTCCTCGCCCAGCTCCTCGGCCCCTTCCACACCGTCCACGGGCGCTTCCCCTCCGTGCCCGAGCTGCGCCGGCTGCTCGACGGCACGCCCGCGGCGCTCGACGCGCTGCGCACGGCGCTCACCGAGGCGGGGCAGGACGCCATGCTGCGCGAACTCGACGCCCGTGAGCGCCAGTTGGGCCACCCCGGCGATGTCGGAGCGGTGCTCGCCGACCGGATCGCCCTGCTCGACCGGCCCGCGTTCGCGTCGTTCTTCGACACCTCGGGCGCCACCAGGCCCTTCTCGCTGCGCGCCCTCGACCACCCGGTCCGCGTCCGGATCGACCTGCCCGAGCGCGGCCACGCGGACGCCTCCCGGATCCTGGCGCGGCTCGTGCTCGCCCAGTTCATGACGAGCGTCGCCGTGCGCGAGGACCGCTCGCTCTTCGCGTGCCTGGTCCTCGACGACGCCACCGGGGTCGTCACACCCCACGCCGTCCGCGGCATCCAGCGGCTGCGCTCCGCCAACGCGGGGGCCGTGCTGACGCTGCGCACCCTCGACGACGCGCCGCGCCCGCTGCGCGGACCGCTCCTCGGCTCCGTCGGCTGCCGCATGGCGCTGTCCGGGCTCACCCCGTGGGACGGGCAGGACTTCGCCGAGGTGTGGGGCAAGGAGTGGACCGAGGCCCGCGACGTCACCGACCGGCAGATCGTCGCCGAGACCCCGGCGGGCAAGGCGCTGCACGCCGTCCGCCGGGTGATCACCGGGCGCGCGCCGACCGCCCGCGCCGTCACCGTCCGCCAGGTCGAGCGCGAACGCTGGTCCGCCTCCGATCTGGCCCACGCCGTCCCGCCCGGCCACGCCGTGCTCTCGCTCACCACCGTGCGCGGGGAGCACGCGCCGCCCCTGCTCATGGAGCTGCGGACCTGAAGGTGTGCTGAGAATCGCCGGGGTGGACTTCCCAGGTACGTACGGTGAGGCAGAATCGGCACTGGTCGTTCATACGGACCGGCCAAAAGCTTCACCATTCCGGTGCACCCCCCACGTACCTCCAGCCCACCTGAAGGCCCCATGCCGCCCACGCTCGCCTCCCTCGTCCACCACTCGGCGCTCAAGCTCACCGTGCGGGCGGGCGAGGACCATCTGGACACCGCCGTCCGCTGGGCCCACGTGAGCGAACTCGCCGACCCCGTCCCCTACATGGAGGGCGGCGAACTGCTGCTGATCACCGCCCTGAAACTGGACGCCGAGGACTTCGAGGCGATGCGCCGGTACGTGAAACGGCTGTCGGCCGCGGGCGTGGTCGGCCTCGGCTTCGCGGTCGGCGTCAACTACGACGCCGTACCGGAAGCACTCGTCAAGGCGGCGAAGGACGAAGGGCTCCCGCTGCTCGAAGTGCCGCCCCGCACGCCCTTCATCGCCATCAGCAAGGCGGTCTCCGCGGCCATCGCCGCCGACCAGTACAGGGCTGTCACCTCCGGCTTCGCCGCCCAGCGCGAGCTGACCAAGCAGGCCCTGAGCGAAGGGCCCGAGGGGCTGCTCGCGGTGCTCGCCGCCCAGGTGGACGGGTGGGCCGCGCTCTACGACGCGTCGGGCGCCGTCGTGGCCACCGCCCCCGAGTGGGCGGGCCGCCGGGCCGCCCGGCTCACCGCCGACGTGGAGCGGCTGCGGGAGCGGCCCGCGCCCGCGAGCGCCGTCGTCGCGGGCGGCCCCGACGACCGCGTCGAACTGCACTCGATCGGCACGGGCCGACGGGCGCGCGCCGCGCTCGCCGTGGGCACGGCGTCGGCCCTCGGCACAGCGGAGCGGTACGCGCTGCACTCCGCGATCGCCCTGCTCACCCTGACCACCGAGCGCTCACGCGCGCTGTACGCCGCCGAACAGCGGATCGGCGCGGCGGTGCTGCGGATGCTGCTCGCGGGCGAGCCCGACCACGCGCGGGCCGTCGCGGGGGATCTGTACGGGGCGCTCCTGGACGCGCCGTTCCGCATGGTCGCCGCGGAGGTCGTGGCGCCGCCGCCGTCGGGGGTCGCGGCCCCCGCGGGGACGTCCGCGGGCAACGCGGCCGGGACCGGCACGGCGCTGCTCCTCGCGGAGGCGATGACCGGCGCGGGCGGGGAGCCCGGCGATCCGCTCTCCGTCCTCGCCGACGTCGTCGAGTCCGCCGCCGCGCGCGCCGGCGAGGCCGTCCTGGTCGTCCCGCACGGGGAGCGGACGGTGCTGCTCGTCGTCGACGGCGGCGCGGCCGCGGAGGCGTGTGCGCAGTACGCCGAGGTGCTGGAGGCGACGCGGGCGGAGGGGTCCGCCGACGACGAACTGGTCATCGGGTTCTCCGCGCCGTCCGGGCCGATCGCCGCCGCGACCGCGTTCAAACAGGCCGAGCAGGCGCTGTCCGTCGCGCGGCGGCGCGGGCGGGTCCTCGTCGAGCACGAGGACGTCGTGGCCGGATCGGTGCTGCCGCTGCTCGGCAACGACGCGGTGCGGGCCTTCGCCGACGGGCTGCTGCGGGCGCTGCGGGACCACGACGCGACGGGCCGCGGTGACCTGGTCGCCTCGTTGCGGGCGTGGCTGTCGCGGCACGGGCAGTGGGACGCCGCCGCGGCCGATCTGGGCGTGCACCGGCACACGTTGCGGTACCGGATGCGACGGGTCGAGGAGATCCTCGGGCGGTCGCTCGACGATCCCGATGTCCGCATGGAGCTGTGGCTGGCGCTGAAGGCGACCGGCGCGTAGTCGCCCCGCGGCCCCCTGGCACCTGTGCGCTTGCGCCGGTTCGGCCAAAGCATGTGCCGCAACCGCTCCATCCTGGCCACATCGTCATCCGCGGTGCCCGGCCTACCGTGGGGCCACATAAACGCCCGTACACCGAAAGGCCGGTAGAGACACATGACCGCCGCCCACGCCTTCTGGCTCGCCGGCCGCCAGGCCACCGGGGACGCCACCTTCGACGTCACCAACTCCTACGACGGCCGCCTCGTCGGCACCGTCAGCGTGCCGACCGAGGCGCAGGTCGAAGAGGCCGTCGCCGCCGCGCACGCCGTGCGCGAGGAGTTCGCCGCGACCCCGGCGCACGTCCGCGCCAAGGCCCTGAACCACGTCGCCGACCGGCTCGCCGAGCGCACCGAGGAGATCGCCCGGCTGATCTCCGCCGAGAACGGCAAGCCGATCAAGTGGGCCCGCGGCGAGGTCGGCCGTGCCGTGTCCGTGTTCCGGTTCGCCGCCGAGGAGGCCCGCCGCTGGAACAGCGGTGACGCCCAGCGCCTCGACACCGACCAGGGCGGCACCGGCCGGCTCGCGCTGACCCGCCGCATCCCCAAGGGCGTCGTCCTCGGTATCGCCCCGTTCAACTTCCCGCTGAACCTGAGCGCCCACAAGGTCGCCCCGGCCATCGCGGTCGGCGCCCCGATCATCCTCAAGCCCGCCCCGGCGACGCCCCTGTCGTCCCTGGTCCTCGGCGAGCTGCTGGCCGAGACGGAGCTGCCCGCCGGTTCCTGGTCGGTCCTCACCGTCCCGAACGACCGGATGCCCGCCCTCGTCCAGGACGAGCGGCTGCCCGTCATCTCCTTCACGGGTTCGGGCCCGGTCGGCTACGCGATCATGGACAGCGTGCCGCGCAAGCACTGCACGCTGGAGCTCGGCGGCAACGGCGCGGCCGTCGTCCTCGCCGACTACGCCTCCGAGGCCGACCTGGACTGGGCGGCGGGCCGCGTCGCCACCTTCTCCAACTACCAGGGCGGCCAGTCCTGCATCTCCGTGCAGCGGGTCATCGCGGACGCCGCCGTGTACGACCGGCTGCTCCCGAAGATCGTCGCCGCCGTCGAGGCGCAGGTCACCGGCGACCCGGCCGACGACGCCACCGACGTGGGCCCGCTGGTCAGCGAGGACGCGGCCAAGCGCGTCGAGAGCTGGGTGACCGAGGCCGTCGACGCGGGCGCCTCGCTGCTCACCGGCGGCAAGCGCGACGGCGCGACCTACGCGCCGACGGTCCTCGCCGACGTACCGGCCGACACCACGATCTCCTGCGAGGAGGTCTTCGGCCCGGTGCTGACGGTGAAGAAGGTGGACGGCGAGGCCGCCGCCTTCGACGAGGTCAACTCCTCCAAGTACGGCCTCCAGGCCGGGGTGTTCACCCACGACCTCCAGACCGCGTTCCGCGCCCACCGCGCCCTGGAGGTCGGCGGTGTCGTCATCGGCGACGCGCCGTCCTACCGCGCGGACCAGATGCCGTACGGCGGCGCCAAGCAGTCCGGTGTCGGCCGCGAGGGCGTGCGCTACGCCATGGACGACTACACGTACGAGCGGGTCCTCGTCCTGACCGGTCTGGCGCTGTAGTCCGGAGCCGGGGAACCCCCGGCCCCACGAGCCGACGGCCGGAGCCCACTGTGCGGGGGCTCCGGCCGTCGGCTCGTGCGAGTTCGTCAGAGTTCGTCAGAGCTCGTGAGAAAGGGGACGCACCCGGCGCGGACCGGGGCGGCGCCGCCTCAGCGCGCGGCGAGCGTCGTGCGCAGGGTGCTGACGGCCAGGGCGATGGCCGTCTCGGCGGCGTGGGTGTCGCGCAGGGCGTTGAGCATCACGAAGTCGTGGATGACGCCCTGGAAGCGGACCGCGGTGACCGGCACCCCGGCCTGGCGGAGCTTGTTCGCGTACGCCTCGCCCTCGTCCCGCAGCACGTCGGCCTCACCGGTGATGACCAGGGCCGGCGGCAGCCCGGTCAGCTGCTCGGTGGTGGCCCGCAGCGGCGACGCGGTGATCTGCGCGCGCTCGCTCTCGTCGGTCGTGTACTGGTCCCAGAACCACTGCATGCCGTCCCGGCGCAGGAAGTAGCCCTCCGCGAACTGGCGGTAGGAGTTGGTGTCGAAGCTCGCGTCGGTGACCGGGTAGAACAGCACCTGGCCCAGCAGGGTGACGTCCCCGCGCTCCTTGGCCATGAGCGTCAGCGCGGCGCTCATGTTGCCGCCCACCGAGTCCCCGGCCACCGCGAGCCGCCCGCCGTCCAGACCGTGCGACGCGCCCTCGGTGACGACCCAGCGGGCCACCGCGTAGTTCTGCTCGATCGCCACCGGGTAGCGGGCCTCGGGCGAGAGGTCGTACTCCGGGAACACCACGGCGGCCCGCACGCCCACGGCCAGCTCGCGCACCAGCCGGTCATGGGTGTGCGCGTTGCCGAACACCCAGCCCGCGCCGTGGATGTAGAGGATCACCGGCAGCGTGCCGGAGACCCCCGCGGGCCGCACGATCCGCGCCCGCACACTGCCCGTCGGACCACCGGGGACCGTCATCCACTCCTCGTCCACCTCCGGCAGCTCCACCGGGCCGGACTGCACCTCGTCGACGGCCTTGCGGCCCTCCTCGGGCGCCAGCTCGAACAGGAACGGGGAACGCGACGTGGCCTCCGCGAACGCGGCGGCCGCCGGCTCCAGCACCGGCACGACCGGCTCGAATGCATCCGACATGGAGAACTCCTCAGAACTCGACTCAGCCACCGCACCGGACTGCCCGGCGGGGCCGTCCCGCCAAGCTAAAGGCGCGGAGGCGGGGTGAATTGCCCGCCAGCGCACCACATGTGACCTCACAGCGCACTGCATGACCTGCCGGTTCGCCGCGCAATGGCCTCCAGCGTGGCCGCGCACCCCCACCGGAGCCTGCCGCCGTCCACCGGAGCCTGCCGCGGTCCACCGGACCCTGCCGCCGTCCCGGCAGCACTGCGCTACGGGGCCAGAAGCCGTGCGCTCTCGGTCATGGCGGACCCCCCGGCCGAACCTACGGTGACGCGACCGCACCCCCACACCGGCAGGGGCCACCATGAGTACCGCACCATCGGCGACGGGCGCACCGGCCGAGGACCCGTCCTCGCCCTGGGCCCCGCTCGCGGCGCGCGTCTTCCGCGCGCTGTGGATCGCCCAACTCGTCTCCAACGTCGGCAGCTGGATGCAGACGGTCGGCGCCCAATGGCTGCTGATCGGGCACGACGCCACGCTGGTCACCCTCGTGCAGACCGCCTCCAGCCTCCCCGTCGTCCTGCTCGCCCTGCCGTCCGGCGTGCTGGCCGACCGGTACGACCGCCGTACGGTGCTGCTCGCCGCCCAGGCCGCCATGCTCGCCGTCTCGACCGCGCTGACGGTACTGGCGTTCTCCGGCGGCCTCACCCCGGCCGTACTCCTCACCCTCACCTTCGTACTCGGGTGCGGCACCGCGCTGATGGGCCCCGCCTGGCAGGCCGTCCAGCCCGAACTCGTGGAACGACGCCAGCTCGGCCAGGCCGCCGCGCTGGGCGCCGTGAACATGAACCTGGCCCGCGCCGTCGGCCCCGCGCTCGGCGGTGCGGTGGTCGCGGCCGCCGGCGCGGGCTGGGTCTTCGCCTTCAACGCCGCGTCGTACCTCGGCATCGCCGCCGTCCTGGCGCTCTGGAAGCGGCCCGCGCCCCGGACGCCCGCCGCCCGGGGCGAGACGCTCCTGGCCGCCACGTACGCCGCGCGCCGCTACGTGTGGAACGCGCCCGGTGTCCGCCGGGTCCTGCTGCGCACGGCCCTGTTCATCCCCGGCGGGGCGGCCATGTGGTCGCTGCTGCCCCTGGTCGCGAGCGGCCCGCTGGGGCTCGGCTCCAGCGGGTACGGGCTGCTCCTCGGGGTGGTCGGGGCCGGCGCGGTCGGCGGGGCGTTCGCGCTGCCCGCGATCCGGCGCGCCATCGGAGTCAACGGCATCCTCGCCGCGGGCACCGTCACCTTCGCCGCGGTGCTGGCGGTCCTGGCCACCGTCCGCACCCCCTGGGTCGTGGCGGTCGCACTGCTGCCCGCGGGGCTGGCCTGGATCGCTGTACTGTCCACGCTCAACGCGGCCGTCCAGACGCGGCTGCCCGGCTGGGTCAGGGCGCGCGGCCTCGCCGTCTACCTCCTGGTCTTCCAGGGCGGGCAGGCGCTGACGGCACCCCTGTGGGGGCTGCTCGCCGACCGGGTCGGGCTGCGCGGCGCCCTCCTGACCGGCGGTGTCCTGCTGCTGGCCGGAGCGGCGAGCCTGCGCCGGTGGCCGCTGCGGAGCACGGACGGCATCGACCCGAGCCCGTCGGACCACTGGCCCGAGCCGCCCCTCGTCTTCGCACCGGGCCCGGCCGACGGCCCCGTCCTCGTCTCCGTCACCTACCGGATCGCTCCCGGCAACGAGGCCGCCTTCACCGACCGCATGGCTGACGTGGCCCGCTCCCGCCGGCGTACGGGAGCCCTCTCCTGGGGCCTCTACCAGGACGGCAACGAGCCCGGCCGGTTCCTGGAGAACTACCTGGTCGCCTCCTGGGCGGAGCACCTCGCCCAGCACCACACGCGGCTCACGGCCACGGACCGCCGCCACGAGGAGCACGCCCGCGCCCTGCTCGCGGCCGGGACCACGCCCCGGGTGACCCATGCCTTCGACGTCTCCGCGGGACCCGTGGCGGGCGGGAAGGTCCCCCCGGACGAGCCGGGGTGACCTGCCTCGCCGGGCGCGGGCGCACCGCTCAGGCAAGAGCCCCCAGAGCCGACTCGACCGCCCGGTGGAACGTCGGGTACGTGTAGATCATGTGCTGGAGACGGGCGACGGGGACCTCGGCGTGGACGGCCACGTTCAGCCCGTACAGGACCTCCCCGCCCGCGGGGCCCGCGGACGTCGCGCCGACCAGGACGCCCCGGCCGGCGTCCTCGACGAGCTTGATGAACCCCTCACCGCCCGCCCCGTGGATCCAGCCGCGTGTGGAGGAGGAGAGCGGCACGACCGCCGTCCGTACGCGCAGCCCACGCTCCCGCGCCTGCCGCTCCGTCAGCCCCACGGCGCCGATCTCCGGGTCCGTGAAGGTGACCCGCGGCAGGGCCCGGTAGTCCGCGTCGGGCCCCGGCTGCCCGAGGATGTCCCGCACCGCGATCTGCGCCTGGTACATGGAGACGTGGGTGAACGCGCCCCGCCCGGTGACGTCGCCCACCGCCCACAGCCCCTCCGCGACCCGCAGCTGCCCGTCGGTCTCCAGGGCACGGGCCGCCGGGTCCAGCCCCACGGTGTCGACGCCGAGCGCGGTCAGATCCGCGTACCGGCCGGTGGCGACCAGCAGTCTCGCCGCGCGCAGCGGCGCGTCGTCGCCCTCGAACCGGACGGTGAACTCGGCGCCGTCATGGCTCACCTCCCGGGCCCGGGCGGCGGTGCGGACGGTGACGCCGTCGGCCCGCAGCGCCTGCGCCGCCAGCTCGCCCGCCTCCGGCTCCTCCTGGGAGAGCAGCCGGTCCTGTCCCTCGACCACGGTGACCGCACAGCCGAAACGGGCGAAGACCTGGGCCAGTTCGACCCCGATGGCGCCGCCGCCCAGCACGATCATCGACGCCGGCACCTCACCGGCCGCCATGGCGTCCCGGTTGGTCCAGTACGGCGTCCGCGCGAGGCCCGGCACCGGCGGAACCCGGGGCCGCGTGCCGGTGGCCAGCACCACCCCGCGCCGGGCCTCGAACGTGCGGTCGCCGACGGAGACCCGCCGGGGCCCGTCCAGCCGTCCCCTGCCACGGACGAGCCGGCCGCCCTTGCCCGTCAGCCGGTCCGCGGCCACCTGGTCGTTCCAGTCGTCGGTGGCCTCGCCCCGCACACGCCCGGCGACCTTGCCCCAGTCGGGCTCCACGCGGGCCGCGCCGGCGAGGGCAGGTACCCGGCCCGCCTCGGCGAGCAGGTTCCCGGCCCGGATCATCATTTTGCTGGGCACACAGCCCCAGTACGGACACTCGCCCCCGACGAGCTCCGCCTCGACCCCCACCACGTCGAGGCCCGCCTCGGCCAGCGTGCCCGCGACGTACTCGCCGCCCGGCCCCAGACCGACGACGACCACATCCACCTGTTCGTCCGTACGCATGTCACTCCTCGTCAACGGTTTCCGCGCCGAGGCTAGGCACGGTGGGCCGGACGCCCGCGCCCCTGCGCGCACGGGATCTTGACCGAGAGCGAACGCCCCCTGCCCGGCGCCCGGCGCAGTGCGCTGACGGGCATCCGCGCATGCGCTCCACGGCAACTCGCCCCGCCCACGGCCGCCTAACGTCACGGCCGTACCCAGCGCACAGCACCACCGGAGGCGGAACATGACCAGCAACTCCCAGCCCGTGCACGGCAGTCAGCCGTGGCTGCACCAGAAGGGCGAGGTCATCCAGGAGTTCGGGACCGTCAAGCAGTTCCCCGTCGGCCTCTCCTACGAGGCCCGGATGTACGCCTGCCAGCGCCTGAACAAGGTCCTGGCCGACACGCAGATCCTCTACGGCCTCTACAAGAAGCACCACTGGCTGATGCGCGGCGCGACCTTCTACCAGCTGCACATCGTCCTGGACAAGCACGCCGGGGAGCAGCTCGAACTCGTCGACACCCTCGCCGAGCGCGTCCAGTCCCTGGGCGGCGTCGCGGTCGGCGACCCCCGCCACGTCGCGGAGATCACGTCGATCCCGCGGCCCCCGGACGGCGTGGAGGAAGTACCGGCGATGCTCTCCCGCCTTCTGGAGGCCCACGAGGCGATTCTCATCGACGCCCATGACGCCGCGGCCCGCACCGCCGAGCTGGGCGACGACGGCACCAACGACCTCCTGGTCTCGCAGGTGATCAGGGCCGGCGAACGCCAGGCGTGGTTCCTGGCGGAGCACCTGGTCGACACCCCGCTCGTCCGCGCCTGAGAAGCGCCGAACACTCAGGGGTGCGCGAGGGCTGGCCGGTTCGGACCGGATCGGGTACATACGATCGAGTAGCACCGATCGGTAACGGACCGGCCCGGTGCACCCGACGCGCGGCGAGGTGAACCTCATGTCCGCAACACCCCATCCCCGGGCCAAGGTCTCGGAACGGGAGGCCCGGCAGGTCGCCGAGGCCGCCCGGGAACAGGACTGGCGCAAGCCCAGCTTCGCCAAGGAACTGTTCCTCGGCCGCTTCCGGCTCGACCTCATCCATCCGCACCCGATGCCCCCCGACGAGGACGCGCGACGCGGCGAGACCTTCCTCGCCCGGCTGCGGGACTTCTGCGACACGAAGATCGACTCGGCCCGCATCGAGCGCGAGGCCCGGATCCCCGACGAGACGATCAACGGGCTCAAGGAGCTCGGCGCGCTCGGCATGAAGATCGACACCAAGTACGGCGGCCTCGGCCTCACCCAGGTCTACTACAACAAGGCGCTCGCCCTGGCCGGCTCGGCGAGCCCCGCCATCGGGGCGCTGCTCTCCGCCCATCAGTCGATCGGCGTACCGCAGCCGCTGAAGATGTTCGGCACCCAGGAACAGAAGGACGCGTTCCTGCCGCGCTGCGCGCGCACCGACATCAGCGCGTTCCTGCTGACCGAGCCCGACGTGGGCTCCGACCCCGCACGCCTCGCCACGACCGCCGTCCCGGACGGCGACGACTACGTCCTCGACGGGGTGAAGCTGTGGACGACGAACGGGGTCGTCGCGGACCTCCTCGTCGTCATGGCGCGCGTGCCCAGGTCCGACGGGCACAAGGGCGGCATCACCGCGTTCGTCGTGGAGGCCGCGGCGGACGGCATCACCGTCGAGAACCGCAACGCCTTCATGGGCCTGCGCGGCCTGGAGAACGGTGTCACCCGCTTCCACCAGGTACGGGTCCCCGCGGCGAACCGGATCGGACCCGAGGGCGCCGGCCTGAAGATCGCCCTCACCACGCTCAACACCGGCCGCCTCTCCCTGCCCGCGATGTGCGTGGGCGCCGGGAAATGGTGTCTGAAGATCGCCCGCGAATGGTCGGCGGTGCGCGAACAGTGGGGCAAGCCCGTCGCGTTCCACGAAGCGGTCGGTGCGAAGATCTCCTTCATCGCCGCCACCACCTTCGCCCTGGAAGCGGTCCTCGACCTCTCCTCCCAGATGGCCGACGAGGACCGCAACGACATCCGCATCGAGGCCGCCCTCGCCAAGCTGTACGGCTCCGAGATGGCCTGCCTGATGGCCGACGAACTCGTCCAGATCCGCGGCGGCCGCGGCTTCGAGACCGCCGACTCCCTCGCCGCCCGCGGCGAACGCGCCGTCCCCGCCGAACAGGTCCTGCGCGATCTGCGGATCAACCGCATCTTCGAGGGCTCGACCGAGATCATGCATCTGCTGATCGCCCGCGAGGCCGTCGACGCCCACCTGTCCGTCGCCGGCGACCTCATCGACCCGGAGACCTCCCTCACGGACAAGGCCAAAGCAGGCGCGAAGGCCGGCGGCTTCTACGCGAAATGGCTGCCGAAACTGGTCACCGGCCCCGGCCAGCTCCCGCGCTCCTACGCCGAGTTCCACCCGCAGGGCCACCCGGACCTCTCCGGCCACCTGCGCTACGTGGAGCGCTCCGCGCGCAAACTCGCCCGCTCCACCTTCTACGCCATGTCCCGCTGGCAGGGCCGCATGGAGACCAAACAGGGCTTCCTCGGCCGCATCGTCGACATCGGCGCCGAACTCTTCGCCATGAGCGCGGCCTGCGTACGCGCCGAACTCCTGCGCACCACCGAGGAGTACGGCCGCGAGGCCTACCAGCTCGCCGACGCCTTCTGCCGCCAGTCCCGGATCCGCGCCGACGAACTCTTCGACCGCCTGTGGACCAACACCGACGACCTCGACCGCAAGGTCGTCAAGGGCGTCCTCGGCGGCACGTACACCTGGCTGGAACAGGGCATCGTCGACCCGAGCGGCGAAGGCCCCTGGATCGCCGACGCCGCGCCCGGACCCAGCAAGCGGGAGAACGTCCACCGCCCGATCCGCTGACGCCCGCCCCGCCCGACGGATCCGCCGGAGCCCGGCGGATCCGTCACCACAGCACCGGGGCCCGGCTCGCCGACGACAGCTCCCGGAACCCGTACGGAGTCAACCGGGGACACCCTGTCGGCCGCACAGGAAGGCCAGGCAACAATAGGGGCATGACCGACAGCCCATCGCCGCTCGCCGACCCGCACCTCGTCTTCGACCCCGCCCCCGGCGACGCCCCCCGGGACATCGCCGTCCTCGGCTCGACGGGCTCGATCGGCACGCAGGCCATCGACCTCGTGCTGCGCAACCCGGACCGGTTCCGCGTCACCGCCCTCAGCGCCGCCGGCGGCCGGGTCGCCCTCCTGGCCGAGCAGGCGCACCGGCTGCGCGTCCGTACCGTCGCCGTCGCCCGCGAGGACGTCGTGCCCGCGCTGCGCGAGGCGCTGGCCGCGGCGTACGGGCCGGGGGAGCCGCTGCCCGAGATCCTCGCGGGGCCGGACGCCGCCACCGAGATCGCGGGGCGCGGCGACTGCCACACCGTGCTCAACGGCATCACCGGCTCGATCGGCCTGGCGCCCACGCTCGCCGCCCTCGAAGCGGGCCGCACCCTCGCCCTCGCCAACAAGGAGTCGCTGATCGTCGGCGGCCCCCTGGTGAAGGCGGTCGCCGCGCCCGGCCAGATCATCCCGGTCGACTCCGAGCACGCCGCGCTCTTCCAGGCACTGGCCGCCGGCACCCGCGCCGACGTCCGCAAGCTCGTCGTCACCGCGTCCGGCGGCCCCTTCCGCGGCCGCACCAAGGCCGACCTGGCCGACGTCACGGTCGAGGACGCGCTCGCCCACCCGACCTGGGCGATGGGCCCGGTCATCACGGTCAACTCGGCGACCCTGGTCAACAAGGGCCTGGAGGTCATCGAGGCGCACCTGCTCTACGACATCCCGTTCGACCGCATCGAGGTCGTCGTGCACCCGCAGTCCTACGTGCACTCCATGGTCGAGTACGTCGACGGCTCGTCCATCCTCCAGGCGACCCCGCCCGACATGCGCGGCCCGATCGCCATCGGCCTCGGCTGGCCCGAGCGGATCCCGGACGCGGCCCCCGCCTTCGACTGGACAAAGGCCGCGAGCTGGGAGTTCTACCCCCTCGACAACGACGCGTTCCCGTCGGTGGGCCTCGCCCGGCACGTGGGCGAGCTCGCGGGCACGGCCCCGGCGGTGTTCAATGCCGCCAACGAGGAATGCGTCGCCGCGTTCTTGAAGGGCGCCCTGCCGTTCAACGGGATCATGGAGACCGTGACGAAGGTGGTCGAGGAACACGGCGCCCCCTCGACGTCGGCGCCGGGAACCTCTCTCACCGTCGCGGACGTCCTCGAAGCGGAGACCTGGGCACGCGCCCGGGCCCGTGAACTGACGGCGACGAACCGGACGACGACCGCGGAGGCTCGTGCATGACGACCTTGATGATGATTCTCGGCGTAGTCGTCTTCGTGGTGGGCCTGCTCATCTCCATCGCCTGGCACGAACTGGGCCACCTGTCGACGGCGAAGCTCTTCGGCATCCGCGTCCCGCAGTACATGGTCGGCTTCGGACCCACCATCTTCTCGCGGAAGAAGGGCGACACCGAGTACGGCGTCAAGGCGATCCCCCTCGGCGGCTACATCCGCATGATCGGCATGTTCCCGCCCGGCGCGGACGGCCGGATCGAGTCCCGCTCGACCTCGCCGTTCCGCTCCATGGTGGAGGACGCCCGCGCGGCCGCCTTCGAGGAGCTGCAGCCCGGCGACGAGACGCGCCTGTTCTACACGCGCAAGCCGTGGAAGCGCGTCATCGTCATGTTCGCGGGCCCCTTCATGAACCTGATCCTCGCGGTCGGCCTCTTCTTCGTGGTCCTCATGGGCTTCGGCGTCACCCAGCAGACGAACATGGTCGAGTCGGTCTCGCCGTGCGTCATCCAGGCCAGCGCCCAGCGCGACACCTGCAAGGCGTCCGACCCGCAGTCCCCGGCGAAGGCCGCGGGCCTGCAGCCCAAGGACAAGATCATCTCGTTCGACGGGGTCACGACGGACAAGTGGAACACCCTGTCCGACGAGATCCGCGAGAGCGCGGGCAGGACCGTCCCGGTCGTCGTGGAGCGCGACGGACAGCGCAAGACGCTCACCGCGACCATCGCCACGAACCAGGTCGCGAAGAAGGACTCCAGCGGCCAGATCACCGACGGCTACGTCAAGGCGGGCTTCCTCGGCTTCACCGCCGCCACCGGCGTCGTCCACCAGGACTTCGGTGACTCCGTGACGTGGATGGGCGACCGGGTCGGCGACGCCGTCGACTCCATCGTCGCCCTCCCGGCGAAGATCCCCGCCCTGTGGGACGCGGCGTTCGGCGACGGCCCCCGCGACCAGGACTCACCGATGGGCGTGGTCGGCGCGGCCCGCGTCGGCGGCGACATCGCCGCCCTCGACATCCCCGCCACCCAGAAGCTGGCCATGTCGTTGATGCTGGTCGCCGGCTTCAACCTGTCGCTCTTCCTGTTCAACATGCTGCCGCTGCTCCCGCTCGACGGCGGGCACATCGCGGGCGCCCTGTGGGAGGCGCTGCGGCGCAACCTGGCCCGGATCTTCCGCCGCCCCGACCCGGGCCCCTTCGACGTGGCGAAGCTCATGCCGGTCGCGTACGTGGTGGCCGGGATCTTCGTCTGCTTCACGATCCTCGTACTGATCGCGGACGTCGTTAACCCGGTGCGAATCTCCTGATTGCGTGGGGTTCATGGCGGCCGGGCATCCTGTGTGCCCGGCCGCTCACCTTTGAGTGGGTTTACGGGGCGCGGTGTGCTCGGTCGTGCGCCGGTGACGTAATCTCGGAAGCCTCTGGACTCGATCCTCGATCCATACCTTGGGGTTGCACAGCAGATGACTGCGATTTCACTCGGCATGCCGGATGTCCCGATCAAGCTCGCCGAGCGGCGCAAGAGCCGGCAGATCCAGGTCGGCACGGTCGCCGTCGGCGGGGACGCCCCGATCTCGGTGCAGTCGATGACGACGACGCGGACGTCCGACATCGGCGCCACGCTCCAGCAGATCGCCGAGCTGACCGCGTCCGGCTGCCAGATCGTGCGTGTGGCCTGCCCCACGCAGGACGACGCCGACGCGCTGCCCGTCATCGCCAAGAAGTCGCAGATCCCGGTCATCGCCGACATCCACTTCCAGCCGAAGTACGTCTTCGCCGCCATCGAGGCGGGCTGCGCCGCGGTCCGGGTCAACCCGGGCAACATCAAGCAGTTCGACGACAAGGTCAAGGAGATCGCCAAGGCGGCGCGGGAGCACGGCACCCCCATCCGCATCGGCGTGAACGCGGGCTCCCTCGACCGCCGCCTGCTCCAGAAGTACGGCAAGGCGACCCCCGAGGCGCTCGCCGAGTCGGCGCTCTGGGAGGCGTCCCTCTTCGAGGAGCACGACTTCCGCGACATCAAGATCTCGGTCAAGCACAACGACCCGGTCGTCATGGTCAACGCCTACCGCCTCCTCGCCGAGCAGTGCGACTACCCGCTGCACCTCGGCGTCACCGAGGCGGGCCCCGCCTTCCAGGGCACCATCAAGTCGGCCGTCGCGTTCGGCGCGCTGCTCTCCGAGGGCATCGGCGACACCATCCGCGTCTCGCTCTCCGCCCCGCCGGTCGAGGAGATCAAGGTCGGCAACCAGATCCTGGAGTCGCTGGGCCTGCGCCCGCGCCGCCTGGAGATCGTCTCCTGCCCGTCCTGCGGCCGCGCCCAGGTCGACGTCTACAAGCTGGCCGAAGAGGTCACCGCCGGTCTCGACGGCATGGAGGTCCCGCTGCGCGTGGCCGTCATGGGCTGCGTCGTGAACGGGCCGGGCGAGGCCCGTGAGGCCGACCTCGGCGTCGCCTCCGGCAACGGCAAGGGCCAGATCTTCGTCAAGGGTGAGGTCATCAAGACCGTCCCCGAGTCGAAGATCGTGGAGACGCTGATCGAGGAGGCGCTGAAGATCGCCGAGCAGATGGAGAAGGACGGCGTGGCCTCCGGCGAGCCCACCGTGGCCGTCGCGGGCTGACATCGGCTCGGGGGTCGGTTCTTCGCGCGCTCGTCTGCGGGCGTCTCTTGGAGAGCGGGCTCGCCTCGCGTCGTGGCTGGTTGCGCAGTTTCCCGCGCCCCTGGAGCATGCGGCTCCGCCGCGGGGGCGCGAGAAGCCCCACCGGACCCGCGCCCGCGACCCGACCCGGACCCGGCGAACGAGCAGGCGAAGGGCCGCCGAACGCAGGCCCCCTGCGACCCCAGGCACCGCCAGGTACAGTGCGGAGATCAGCAGCGCCCACCCCAAAGGCCCCGCACGTGTTGACCCAGACCACCACACGGGTCCTCGAACCGAGTGACCTCGACGCCGCGCTCGCCGTGCTCGCCCGCGAGCCGGTCGCCAATGCCTTCGTGACGGCCCGCGTCCGCATCGCGGGCCTCGACCCGTGGCGTCTCGGCGGCGAGATGTGGGGCTGGTACGAGGACGGCATGCTCGAGT
Source organism: Streptomyces sp. NPDC030991 (assembly GCF_055571235.1). Taxonomy (NCBI): domain Bacteria; kingdom Bacillati; phylum Actinomycetota; class Actinomycetes; order Kitasatosporales; family Streptomycetaceae; genus Streptomyces; species Streptomyces sp. NPDC030991. Next base: position 66,530 of record NZ_JBVIFR010000007.1, on the reverse strand, counting down.
CGCTCTGCTATGCGGGCGCCAACCTCGTGCCGATCTGCGCGACCGACCGCGCTGTCCGCGGCTTCGCCGACCGGGCGCGGCGGGCCGGCCGCCGCTGCTCCTCGATCGTCGGGCCCGCCGGACCGACCTCCCTGCTGTGGCGGCTGCTGGAGGCGAACTGGGGCCCCGCCCGCGACGTACGGCCCCACCAGCCGCTGATGGTGACGGACCGGATGCCCGCCGATATCGCCCCGGACCCGTACGTGCGCCGCATCCGCAAGGACGAGATGGACGCGATCATGCCGGCCTGCGTCGCGATGTTCACCGAGGAGGTCGGCGTCTCCCCGATGGCGGGCGACGGCGGCCTGCTCTACCAGGCGCGGGTGGCCGAACTGGTCGGCTCCGGGCGCTCGTTCGCCCGCCTCGACGAGCACGGCAAGGTCGTCTTCAAGGCGGAGATCGGCGCCGCCACCGACCAGGCCTGCCAGATCCAGGGCGTCTGGGTGGCCCCCGAGTACCGCGGCCGCGGCCTCGCCGCCCCCGGCATGGCCGCCGTGCTGCGCTACGCCCTGGCCGATGTCGCCCCCGTCGTCAGCCTCTACGTCAACGACTTCAACACCCCGGCCCGTGCCGCGTACCGGCGCGTGGGTTTCGAGGAGGTCGGGGCCTTCATGAGCGTCCTGTTCTAGGACGCTCCTCCCGTACATGTGGTGCCCGTCTCATCTTTTTAACGACGTTTGACATTAGTGAGCCTTATGGACCATAAAGGGAGAACTTTGGTTCAAGGTTCACTGACTGTAGGTGCCACGCGATGTCTGTTTCCGGCCATGCCGCCCTGTCCGACGACCCCCAGGGGGCCTGGGAGGCATGGCGCGCCGAGCGGCACCGCTCGGTGACCGCCCCCACCGGGAACCTCGCTCTCGTCGAGACCCGTTGGCTGGCCGCCGGTGAACTCCCCGACCTGGACGCCGCCCGCGCCGGCGAGTCCGACTCGGTGACGGTCACCGCCCTGGAGCGGAGCGACATGGTCTCCGGCGCGCCCGAGCACGGCCTGCGCCGCTGGGACGCGAACTCCCCGGCCATCCAGGACTTCGAGCGCATCGACGCCTTCCCGTACGACCCGCGGTGGGTCCTCGACGCCACGTACACGCCCGTCGAGGGCGCCCGCCTCGTCGCCTTCGAGCACCTCCGCGACAACGGCGGCACCCGCGAGAAGGTCGTCCCCGGCGACATCAGCCTCACCGTCGACGGCACCGCCTACACGCTCTCCGCCTTCGACGACGACGGCACGCTCCTGCTCGTCTTCGGCGATCCCACCAACGGCGACACCACGTACGGCGCCGGCCGCTTCCTCTTCGTGGATCACGTCGAGCCCGTCGACGACACCGGCCGGGGCCGCGTACGCCTCGACTTCAACCGGGCCTTCGTGCCCCCGTGCGGCTTCTCCGATCAGTACAACTGTCCGATGCCGCCGCGGCAGAACCGCTTCCACCTCCCCGTAGAGGCGGGCGAGAAGCTCCCGGTCTTCCGCGACGGCGCCACCGGCACCGCCCACTGATCCCCCCGCCACCCTCCGCCGCTCTCCCCGAAGCTCCGCGCAAAGGCACCCCATGAACCTTCCCAAGAAGCCCCTCTCCCTCGGCGTGCTCACCGTCGCCCTCGCGGTCACGCTCGCCGCCTGCGGTGGTGGTGGCAACTCCGCCTCCGGCAACGGCGGTTACGACAAGAACGCCGCCGTCAACATAGGCTCGCTCTACGAGCCGCAGAACCTGGACAACACCGCCGGCGGCGGCCAGGGCGTCACCGAAGCCCTCAACGGCAACGTCTACGAGGGCCTCTTCCGCCTCACCGACGACGGCAAGACCGACAAGCTCCTCGCCCAGGAGTACAAGGTCGGCGGCGACGGACTCACGTACACCTTCACCCTCCGCGACGACGTCAAGTTCCACAGTGGCAAGGCCCTCACCAGCAAGGATGTCAAGTACAGCCTGGAGAAGGTGATCGCGAAGGACTCGCAGTCCGCGCGCAAGGCCAACCTTGAGGTCATCAAGGACATCGCCACCCCGGACGCGAAGACCGTCAAGGTCACGCTGAAGAAGAAGTCGATCTCCTTCGTCTACAACCTCTCCTACGTCTGGATCATCAACGCCGACGCGAAGAACCTGAAGACGACGGAAGACGGCACCGGCCCGTACAAGCTGAGGAAGTGGACGCGCGGCTCGGCGCTCAGCCTCGACCGGTTCAGCGGCTACAGGGGCTCCGCCGCCAAGAACAAGCAGGCCGTCTTCCACTACTACAAGGACGCGACGGCCCTCAACAACGCGCTCCTCACCAACGCCGTCGACGTCGTCACCAGCGAGCAGTCGCCGGACGCCCTCGACCAGTTCAAGTCCAACCAGAACTACAAGGTCAACGACGGCGAGTCGACGACCAAGCTGCTCCTCGCCTTCAACGACAAGGCCAAGCCGTTCACCGACGTCAAGGTGCGCCGGGCCGTCTCCGCCGCCATCGACGACAAGAAGCTCCTCGCATCCGTCTGGGGCGGCTACGGCAAGGAGATCGGGTCGATGGTGCCGCCCACCGACCCCTGGTACGAGGACCTGACCAAGGTCAACGCGTACGACGTCACGCAGGCGAAGAAGCTGCTGAAGGAGGCCGGGTACGACAAGGGCTTCAGCTTCACGCTGGACACCCCGAACTACGACCCGCACCCCACCGCCGCCACCTTCATCAAGTCGCAGCTCGCCAAGGTCGGCATCACCGTCAAGATCAACACGATCACGCCCGACGAGTGGTACACGAAGGTCTACAAGAACCACGACTTCACGGCGACGCTCCAGGAGCACGTCAACGACCGCGACCTCGTCTGGTACGGCAACCCCGACTTCTACTGGGGCTACGACGACCAGCAGGTCCAGAAGTGGGTCGAGCAGGCCGAGGAGGCCTCCAGCACGCAGGCGCAGACCGAGCTGCTGAAGAAGGTCAACCGCAGGACCGCCGAGGACGCGGCCAGCGACTGGCTGTACCTGTATCCGCAGATCGTCGTCGCGAGCACGAAGCTGTCGGGCTACCCGCTCAACGGCCTCAACTCGCAGTTCTTCGCGTACGACATCAAGAAGAGCAGCTGACCCTCCCATGGTCAGGTACCTCCTGCGGAGGCTGGTGTTCCTGCTGGTCTCCCTCGTCCTCGCGTCCGTCGTGCTCTTCGTGCTGCTGCGGATGCTGCCCGGCGACCCGGCGAACGCGCTCACCTCGGTGGGCGCCTCGCCGGAGCAGATCGCCGCGGCCCGCCACTCCATCGGCTCCGACCAGCCGCTGCCGCAGCAGTTCACCCACTGGGTCGGCCAGTTGGCGAGCGGCGACCTCGGCACGTCGTTCGTCAGCTCGCTGCCGGTGGGCCCCGAGGTCTCGCAGCGCCTGAACGTGACCGTGCCGCTGACCCTCTCGGCGTTCGTGCTCGCCGTGCTCGTCGCCGTCCCCGCCGGGTTCGTGGCCGCGTACAAGAAGAACACCTGGTACGGGGCGCTGCTCAGCGGCGTCTCGCAACTGGGCATCGCCGTCCCGGTGTTCTGGCTCGGCATGATCCTCATCGCCGTCTTCGCGCTGAACGCGGGCTGGCTGCCGTCCGGCGGCTTCCCGCAGGACGGCTGGGACACCCCGGCCGAGGCGGTCCGCTCGCTGGTCCTGCCGGTGGTGACGGTGGCGCTGGTGATGTCGGCGTCCCTGATCCGGTACGTACGCTCGGCCACCCTCGACGTCCTCGGCAGCGAGTACCTGCGCACCGCGCGGGCGCTCGGCTCGTCGTTCGGCCGGGCCATGTGGCGCCACGGGCTGCGCAACGCCGCCGTGCCGGTCATCTCGGTGCTCGGCATCGAGCTGGCGTCCACGCTGCTCGGCGCCGTGGTCGTCGAGTCCGTGTACGCGCTGCCGGGCCTCGGCTCGATGCTCGCGACCGGCATCGCGCAGCACGACTACCCGGTGATCCAGGGCGTGCTGTTCGTATCGACGTTCGCCGTGCTGATCATCGGGTTCGTGGCGGACCTCGTGCAGCGGATCGTGGACCCGCGGCTGCGGGGTCGGCTGTCGGGCGGTGGTGCGTGATGAAGCGCAGATCGTCCCTGACCCTGTGGACGGGCGGGGTGCTGGCGGGCCTCGTCGTCCTGCTCGCCCTCGTCTCCCTCTTCTGGCTGCCCTACGACAGCGACGACACCTCCGGCGGGCGGCTCGCCGGCCCCGGCGACGGGCACCTGCTCGGCACCGACAAGCTGGGCCGAGACCTGTTCACGCAGCTCATGACCGGCTCCCGGATCGCCCTGGAGTCCGGGCTCGGCGCGGTGACCGTCGCCGCGCTGCTCGGCGTCACCCTCGGCGTCCTCGCGGCGTTCGCGCAGGGCTGGTTCGACGACACGCTCTCCGCGCTGCTCGACATCCTCATCGCGTTCCCGACGCTGCTGCTCGCCATGCTGATCGTCGCCGCGCGGTCGGCGACGCTCGGCTCCGCGATCCTCGCGATCGGCCTCGCGCAGAGCGCGGTGGTGGCCCGCCTGACGCGGATCCTGGTCAAGCGTGTCCTCGCGCGGGACTACATCACCGCCTCCCGCACCTCGGGCACGTCCTGGCCGCGGGTCGTCGCCGGGCACGTGCTGCCCAACATCTGGCCGACGCTCGCGGTCAACCTCGCGCTCCAGTTCGGCCTCGCCGTGCTCGCCGAGGCGGGCCTGTCCTACCTGGGCCTCGGCGCACCGCCGCCGAACGCCTCATGGGGCCGCATGCTCCAGGAGGCCCAGGCGACGTTCACCACGGCACCGGCGGGCGCGCTCGCCCCGGGCGTGCTGCTCGTCCTCCTGGTGATCGGCGTCAACCTGATCGCGGACGGGCTGCGCGACGTCCTCGACCCGACCGCGCGCAAGGGGAGGGCCGCGCTGTGAACGACGTCCTGCTGTCGGTGTCCGGCCTGACGATCCGTACCGCCGAAGGGCGCCCGCTCGTCTCGGAGCTGAGCTTCGACATCGCGCGCGGCGAACGGCTCGGCCTCATCGGCGAGTCCGGCTCCGGCAAGTCCCTGACCACCCTGGCCGCGCTCGGCCTGCTGCCGCCCGGCATGACGGTGACCGGCAGCGTCGAGCTGGACGGCACGCAGATCGTCGGCGCCGCCGAACGGACCCTCGTGGGCGTACGCGGCCGAAGCGCGGCCGTCGTCTTCCAGGAGCCGCTGACCGCGCTCGACCCGTTGATGCGGGTGGGCCGCCAGATCGCCGAACCCCTGCGCCGACGACGGCAGCTGAAAGGCGCGGAGCTGCGGACCGCGGTGACCGCACTGCTCGGCCAGGTGCGGCTGCCCGACCCGGACCGCGTCGCCCGCGCCTTCCCGCACGAGATCTCCGGCGGCCAGCGCCAGCGGGTCGCGCTCGCCATGGCCCTCGCCTGCGAACCGGCGCTGCTCATCGCCGACGAACCGACCACGGCCCTCGACGTGACGGTGCAGTCCGAGATGCTCGACCTGATCGACGGGCTCGTCCGCGAACGCGGCATGGCCGTGCTCTTCGTCAGCCACGACCTCGCCGTCGTCTCGCGCGTCACCGACCGGGTGCTGGTCATGAAGGACGGCCGCGCGGTCGAGACGGGCGCCGTCGCCGACGTCGTACGGGCACCCCGCGAGGAGTACACCAAAGCGCTGGTCGACAGCGCACGCCGACTGGAATCGGCGCTCGATCTGGGAGGTGCGCGATGACTCCGATCCTGGAGCTCGACGCCGTGTCGTACGCGTACCGGGGGAGCACGGACCCGGTCGTCCGGGACGTGTCCGTGGCCGTGGAGGCCGGGCAGAGCCTGGCGCTCGTCGGCGAGTCAGGGGCCGGCAAGACGACGCTGCTGCGCATGCTGCTCGGCCTCGCAGGACCCACCACCGGGACCGTGCGCTTCGACGGGGCGGAACTGCGGCTGCGCGACCGGGCCCTGATGAAGGCGTTCCGGCGCAGCGTCCAGTGCGTCTTCCAGGACCCGTACGCCTCCCTGGACCCGCGCCGCCGCGTCCGCCGCATCGTGGCCGAACCCCTCACCTCCCTCGGCGTCGCCTCCGGCGCGGACGCCGCGCGGCGCGTCGCCGAGGCGCTCGAACGGGTGGGCCTCCCGGCGGACGCGGGGGAGCGCTACCCGCACGAGTTCTCCGGCGGCCAGCGCCAGCGCATCGCCATCGCGCGGGCCACCGTCTGCGACCCGCGGGTCCTCCTCGCCGACGAACCCGTCTCCGCGCTCGACGTCACGACCCGCGTGAAGGTCGTCGACCTGCTGGCCGAGCTGAAGGAGACGGCGGGCCTCACGGTCGTCATGGTCTCCCACGACCTGTCCGTGGTGGCCGCCCTGTGCGAACGCACCGCCGTGCTGGAGCGCGGCCGGGTCGTCGAGTCGGGCGCCACGGCCACGGTCCTCGGCGCCCCCGCGCACGCCTACACCCGGCGCCTGCTGGAGAGCGTGCCGCGGCTCCCCGCGGCGGGCTGACCCCGCGGCCCGCCCGTACGGCCGGGCCATGCCCCGGGGTACTCTCCGGGAATGCCGCACCGGAACCGTACGGACGACGCCGCCGTCACCATCGGCCCCCTCGATCTGCACGCCCGCATCGACGAGGCGCTCGCCGTCCAGGCCCACGCCTTCGGCCTCAGCGACGACGAGATCGCCGTCCGCCGCCAGATCGTGCTGCGCCACATCACCTACGCCGGGGCCCGCGCACTCGGCGCCACGACGGAGACCGGCCGCCTCGTCGGCTTCGTCTACGGCATGCCGAACGACCGCACCCACTGGTGGTCCACGGTCGTCGAGCCGTACCTGCGCGCGGCCGGCCACGACCACTGGCTCGACGACTCCTTCGTCATCACCGAGCTGCACGTCCACCCCGGCTACCAGAACCGCGGCATCGGCCGCACCCTCATCACCACCATCACCGACGCCGCCACCCAGCCCCGCTCGATCCTCTCCGCGATCGACTTCGACAGCCCGGCCCGCGGCCTCTACCACTCCCTCGGCTACGACGACCTGTCCCGCCAGGTCCTGTTCCCGAGCGCCCCGAAGCCGTACGCGGTGATGGGCGCGCCCCTCCCGCTGCGCCGCTGAGACGGACCGATTTCCGGCCGCGCCCACCGCCCGGCTAACCTCCTGGACACAACCCTTTCGTCGCAGGAGTCGAGAAATCATGGCCAAGGCCCAGGTCCAGCGCATGTCCCGCTTGATGGTGAAGACCCTGCGCGATGACCCGGCTGACGCCGAGGTGCTCAGCCACAAACTGCTGGTCCGCGCCGGTTTCGTGCGCCGCACCGCCGCCGGCGTCTGGTCCTGGCTGCCGCTCGGCCGCAAGGTCTACGCCAACGTCGAGCGCGTCGTCCGCGAGGAGATGGACGCCATCGGCGCCCAGGAGGTCCTGCTCCCCGCCCTCCTGCCCAAGGAGCCCTACGAGGCGACCGGCCGCTGGGAGGAGTACGGCGCCGAGCTGTTCCGCCTCAACGACCGCAAGGGCGGCGACTACCTCCTCGGCCCCACCCACGAGGAGATCTTCACCCAGCTGGTCAAGGACCAGTGCACGTCCTACAAGGACCTGCCGGTGATCCTCTACCAGATCCAGACCAAGTACCGCGACGAGGCCCGCCCCCGCGCCGGCATCCTGCGCGGCCGCGAGTTCCAGATGAAGGACTCGTACTCCTTCGACCTGACGGACGAGGGCCTCGCCGAGTCGTACGCCCTGCACCGCGCCGCCTACCAGCGCATCTTCGAGCGCCTCGGCCTCGACTACCGCATCTGCGCCGCCACCGCCGGTGCCATGGGCGGCTCCAAGTCCGAGGAGTTCCTGGCCCCGGCCGCGGCCGGCGAGGACACCTTCGCCGACTGCCCGAACTGCGACTACGCGGCCAACACCGAAGCGGTCACGTACGCGCTGAAGCCGGTGGACGCGGCCGGCGCCCCCGCGCTCGAAGAGATCCCCACGCCCGACACCCCGACGATCGAGACGCTCGCCGCCCACCTCGACGTCCCGGCGTCGGCCACGCTCAAGAACCTGCTGGTCAAGGTCGCCGGCGAGATCGTCGCCATCGGTGTCCCCGGCGACCGCGAGGTCGACCTGGACAAGGTCGAGGCCCACTTCTCCCCGGCCGCCGTCGAGCTCGTGACGGCCGAGGACTTCGAGGGCCGCGACGACCTCGTGCGCGGCTACGTCGGCCCGCAGGGCCTGGAGAAGGTCACCTACCTCGCCGACCCGCGCGTCGCCACCGGCACCGCCTGGATCACCGGCGCCAACAAGGACGGCGTCCACGCCAGGAACGTCGTCGCGGGCCGTGACTTCGAGGTCTCCGAGTACGTCGACGTCGTCGTGGTGCAGGAGGGCGACCCGTGCCCCGCCTGCGGCACAGGGCTCAAGCTGGACCGCGCCATCGAGATCGGCCACATCTTCCAGCTCGGCCGCAAGTACGCCGACGCCTTCCAGCTCGACGTGCTCGGCCCGAACGGCAAGCCGGTCCGCGTCACCATGGGCTCCTACGGCATCGGCGTCTCCCGCGCCGTCGCCGCCCTCGCCGAACAGCACGCCGACGACAAGGGCCTCATCTGGCCCGAGGAGATCGCCCCGGCCGACGTGCACGTCGTCGCCGCCGGCAAGGCCCTCCAGACCGAGCTGGCCCTGGAGGTCTCCGACAAGCTGGCCGCGGCCGGCGTCCGCGTCCTGGTCGACGACCGGCCCGGCATCTCCCCGGGCGTGAAGTTCACCGACTCCGAGCTGATCGGTGTGCCGAAGATCCTGGTCGCCGGGCGGCGCAGCGCCGACGGCGTCCTGGAGCTGAAGGACCGCCGCACCGGCGAGCGCGAGGAGCTCACGGTCGAGGAGGCCGTGGCCCGCCTCACCGCCTAGTCGTCTCGCACAGAACAGCGCCCCGGACCATCCGATCCGGGGCGCTGTCCTGCCTCGTACGTCTCAGAGCCTGTCTCAGAGCCAGCCCGCGAACTCCAGCAGGTTCTCGCCGTCCCGCTCGCGCCCCACCCGCAGCGCCCGCACCCCGGACTCCACGGCCCGGAACAGCGTCCAGCCCCGCAGCCGCTCCTGGTCCACGTCGAGGGACTCGGCGAGGCGCTTCACACGGCGGCGCGTGATGGCAGGCCCGGACGGGGAGCCGATCAGATCCTCGACCCGGTCCCGCACCAGCCGCGCCAGATCGAAGGCACACTCGCCCACGACCGGGTCGGGGCCGATGGTCAGCCACGGCATCCGCTCGCCCTGGAGCACCTTGCTCTGCCGGAACGTGCCGTGCAGCAGACGGAGTTCGGGCGGCGCCGTCACCAGTTCGTCCCGTGCCCCCAGGGCCGCGTCGACCAGCGGCGCCACCTCCGGGAAGGCGTCCACGCTCGCCCGCATCGCCGCCGCCTGCCGGCCCGTGCGCTCGGGCACGGTCTCGCAGTTGCGCCCGGCGGGCGGCTCCGTCCACAGCCGGCGCAGCGTCCCCGCCGCCTCCAGCAGCGCCTTCGCCTCCGGCAGCGTCCGCACGGAGACCTCGGGGTGCAGCCGCTCCAGGAGCAGCGCCCCGTCGTTGACCCCCGGATCGAGCAGCCGTACCGCGCCGAACCCGTCCCAGTGCGTCAGCGCCGCCCGCTCCGCCTCGGGGCGGAACCGCTCGGGCGCCAGCTTCAGCACCGCGGGCGCGCCGTCCGCGGCCCGGACATGGGCGACCACGCTGCTGCGTCCGCCGGGCACGTGGATGCGCTCCACGGTCACCCCACGCCGGGCCGCGGCCTCGTCGAGCAGATCACCGGCCCGGCCGAGCCACGCCGACGCCCCGTCGTCGCGCACCTCGCCGAGCGCGTTCACCAGCCGCTGCGGCGGTTCGAAAGCCATGCGCGAGAGTTTCCTTCCAGGCTGCGCGGCCACTGCCCCAGTGACCGCTCACGTACGCGGAGACGCCGGGGCCGACGCGGAAGGCGCCGTGGCCCGTTCGGCGAGCCCAGGGAAGGCTACGCTCCCGCCGCGCCACCGCACCGCACGGACCGCCGCCTCCCGCAGCGCGTCCGCCGCGCCCCGGCGCCGGTCGCCGGTGGCCGCCCGGACGAGGTCCGAGTACACCCCGGCGACCTTGTCCTCGATGTCCGCCGCGAGCCGGGCCGCCGCCGCCGAGTCCGGCACCGGGAACGGGAGCGCGTACGCACCCGCCGACTCCTCGGGGTCGCCGCCCAGGTCCCGCACCGTGCGCCGCAGCTCGTCGCGGCGGGCGCGATGCGCGTCGTACGCGGCCTTCGCCTCCGCGCGGCGGCCCTCGCGGATCCGGCCGCCGACCACCCCGTACCCGTACACCGCCGCGTGCTCCGCGCGCAGCGCCGCCTGCACCGAGGCGAGCAGTCCGCTCTCGTCCATCCCCGTCACTCCTCCGTCAGCAGGTACGCGTGCCCCGCGCCGGCCGCCGCCACCGAAGCGAGCAGCCGCGCGTGCTCGGCCGGGACGGCGGGGTCGACGAGAGCCGCCGTCCGCCGGTCCGACAGGCCGCGCTCGGCTGCCGCCAGCGCCTTCAGCACGTCCTTCTCGGCCACCGGCGGCGTGGTCGGCGACGGGGCGAGCGCCGACGGCCCGGCAGCCCCGCCGAACGCCTTCACGTGCCGCTCGACCTCCGCGCGCAGCGGGTGGAGCCGGGCGGCGAGCGAGGGATGCGCGGCGAGCGCCGCGTCGTAGCTCCCCACCAGATCCGCGCTCTCCCGGGCCGCCCGCGCCTTCAGCCGCCGCTCACGGGAGGCGGCGGGGGCGCCCGCGGCCTCGGCGCCCTCGTCGCCGCCCCCGGAACAACCGGTCAGCAGCGCGGCCCCGGCCAGCGAGGCGAGCAGACTCCTACGGCGTGGCCCCGGGCGGGCCTGGATGGTGAGCGGCACGGGCGGTCGTCCTCGGCAGAAAGGCGCGGCGCGAAGCAGCGGGACACGGCGGGGCGGGAGGGCTCGGAGCGGTTTCGGCACGACCGGGACGGAGCGGCCGGTGATCACCGTACAGTCGCCCCCTGCCCGGTGGACCGCAACACCCCCCTGGACCGGATACCCTTTGACCTGACACGCATGGAACGCCGACACACCACAACAGCACACGCGGCCGAGGAGTCACCCGGATGAGCACGACCCAGAACGAGAGGCTGCGGGAACTACTGGAACCGCTCGTCGGCTCCCAGGGGCTCGACCTCGAAGAGATCGAACTCGCCTCGGTAGGACGCAAGCGCGTGCTGCGTGTCGTCGTGGACTCCGACGAAGGAGCCGACCTCGACCGGATCGCCGATGTGAGCCGCGCGCTCTCGGCGAAGCTCGACGAGCCCGACGGCACCGCCGTGATGGGCGACGGCGAGTACGAGCTGGAGGTCGGGACGCCGGGCGCCGAGCGTGTCCTCACCGAGCACCGCCACTACGTCCGCGCCACGGACCGCCTCGTCCGGTTCCAGCTGACCGACGAGTCCGAGGTGGTCGCGCGCATTCTGGCGGTCGACGACGACGGCCTCGATCTCGAAGTGCCGGGCGTGAAGGGCCGCAAGGCCACCGCCCGACGACTCGGCTTCACGGACATCGCCAAGGCGCGCGTCCAGGTCGAGTTCAACCGCAAGCCCAAGAACGACGCTCAAGAAGTAGAGGAGGCGTAGCCGTGGACATCGACATGAGTGCCCTGCGGGGTCTGGTCCGGGAGAAGGAGATCTCCTTCGACCTGCTGGTCGAGGCGATCGAGTCGGCCCTCCTCATCGCCTACCACCGCACCGACGGGAGCTTCCGCCGCGCACGCGTGAAGCTGGACCGCGAGAGCGGCCACGTGACGGTGTGGGCGACGGAGGACCCGGCGGATCTCGAAGAGGGCCAGGAGGCCAAGGAGTTCGACGACACCCCGTCGGACTTCGGCCGCATCGCCGCCACCACCGCGAAGCAGGTCATCCTGCAGCGGCTGCGCGACGCCCAGGACGACGCGACGCTCGGCGAGTACGCCGGCCGTGAGGGCGACATCGTCATGGGCATGGTCCAGCAGGGCCGCGACCCGAAGAACGTGCTGGTCGACATCGGCAAGCTCGAGGCGATCCTGCCGGTGCAGGAGCAGGTGCCGGGCGAGGAGTACCAGCACGGCATGCGCCTGCGCTCGTACGTCGTCCGCGTCGCGAAGGGTGTGCGCGGTCCGTCCGTGACGCTGTCGCGCACGCACCCGAGCCTGGTGAAGAAGCTCTTCGCCCTCGAGGTGCCGGAGATCGCCGACGGCTCCGTCGAGATCACGGCCATCGCCCGCGAGGCCGGCCACCGGACGAAGATCGCCGTGCGGTCGACGCGCAGCGGGCTCAACGCCAAGGGCGCGTGCATCGGCCCCGTGGGCGGTCGCGTGCGCAACGTGATGGCCGAGCTGAACGGTGAGAAGATCGACATCGTCGACTGGTCGGACGACCCGGCGGAGATGGTGGCCAACGCGCTCTCCCCGGCCCGGGTCTCCAAGGTCGAGGTCGTCGACATGGCGGCCCGTTCGGCCCGCGTGACCGTCCCCGACTACCAGCTCTCCCTCGCCATCGGCAAGGAGGGGCAGAACGCCCGGCTCGCGGCCCGCCTCACCGGCTGGCGCATCGACATCCGTCCCGACACCGAGCAGGGCGGGGAATAAATTCAGGCGCTCCGCGCTTGGATCACGACAGTATGTGACAAGAAACAGCCGTTCGATTTATGCCCCGCAAGGGGTGAGGTCGGTACGGGGAGGTAGACTTAAGCGTGTCTGGCCGGACGCATGACCGCGCATGCCCTGAGCGAACCTGTGTGGGATGCCGGGAGCGAGCGGCCAAGAGCGATCTGTTGCGGATCGTGGTGATCGAGGGGCGATGTGTCCCCGATGATCGCGGTACGCTGCCCGGCCGGGGTGCCTACGTGCACCCCGCCCTGGTCTGTCTCGACCTGGCGGTCCGCCGCCGGGCGTTCCAGCGGGCTTATCGTGCCCCTGGACCGTTCGACACGGAGGCGCTGCGCCACCGGGTCGAGCAGGCGACACCGTAAGAAGCGCCGCACGGAACCCCTGTGCGGCCCTGGTACCCCGCGAGTTGGAAGTAGGTCGAGATTGCGATGAGCACTCGATGAGCACGCGATGAGTACGCCCATGAAGTAGCGACGGTCCGGCGTAACCCGGACCTAAAAGGAGCGAAGTGGCTAAGGTCCGGGTATACGAACTCGCCAAGGAGTTCGGAGTGGAGAGCAAGGTCGTCATGGCCAAGCTCCAAGAACTCGGTGAATTCGTACGTTCTGCGTCCTCGACGATCGAGGCGCCGGTAGTACGCAAATTGACTGACGCCCTCCAGCAGGGCAACGGCGGCAAGCCTGCCGCCAAGAAGGCCGCGCCCGCGAAGCCCGCGGCGCCGCGTCCCACCCCTTCCCCCGCGCAGGCCGCCAAGCCTGCCGCGCCGCGTCCGCCGGCCCCCAAGCCGGCCGCCGCCGAGGCGCCCGCTGCCGAGGCGCCCGCCGCCCCGGCCGCGACGCCGGGTCCGCGTCCCGCCCCGAGGCCGGCTCCCAAGCCCGCCTCGCCGGCGCCGACCGCGCCCGAGTTCACGGCGCCCCCCGAGGCTCCTGCCGCCCCGGCCGCCTCGTCGGCCCCGGCTGCCGGCAGTGCGCGTCCGGGTGCCCGTCCCGGCGCCCCCAAGCCCGCCGGCCGTCCGGCCCCCGGTCAGGGTGGCCAGGGCCGTGACAACCGCGGCGAGCGCGACAACCGCGGTGACCGCGGCGACCGTCAGGGCGCTCCGCGCCAGGGCGGCCAGGGTGCTCCCCGTCCCGGCGGTGCCCGTCCCGCGGGTCCGCGTCCGGGTAACAACCCCTTCACCTCTGGTGGCTCCACCGGCATGGCGCGCCCGCAGGCGCCCCGTCCGGGTGGCGCCCCGCGTCCCGGCGGCCAGGGTGCCCCGGGCGGCCCCCGCCCGCAGGGTGGCGGCCAGGGTGGTCCCCGTCCGCAGGGTCAGGGCGGCGCCCGTCCGACCCCGGGCGGCATGCCTCGCCCGCAGGGCGGCGCGGCCGGTCCGCGTCCCGGCGGTGCCCCCGGTGGTAACCGTCCGAACCCGGGCATGATGCCGCAGCGTCCCGCCGCGGGCCCGCGTCCCGGTGGTGGCCCCGGCGGTGGCCGTGGTCCCGGCGGCGGCGGTCGTCCCGGTGGCGGTGGCGGCGGCGGTCGTCCCGGCTTCGCCGGTCGTCCGGGCGGTCCCGGTGGCGGTGGCGGCGGTTTCGCCGGTCGTCCCGGTGGCGGCGGCGGTGGCGGTTTCGCCGGTCGCCCCGGTGGTGGCGGCGGTTTCGCCGGTCGTCCCGGTGGCGGTCGTCCCGGTGGTCCCGGTGCCCGTGGTGGCACGCAGGGTGCGTTCGGCCGTCCCGGCGGGCCCGCCCGTCGTGGTCGCAAGTCGAAGCGGCAGAGGCGCCAGGAGTACGAGGCCATGCAGGCCCCGTCGGTCGGCGGCGTCATGCTGCCTCGCGGCAACGGACAGTCCGTCCGCCTGTCGCGCGGTGCCTCGCTCACCGACTTCGCGGAGAAGATCAACGCCAACCCGGCGTCGCTCGTCGCCGTGATGATGAACCTCGGCGAGATGGTCACTGCCACGCAGTCCGTCTCCGACGAGACGCTGCGGCTCCTCGCGGACGAGATGAACTACGTCCTGGAGATCGTCAGCCCGGAGGAGGAGGACCGCGAGCTGCTCGAGTCCTTCGACATCGAGTTCGGCGAGGACGAAGGTGGCGAGGAGTTCCTCGTCGCGCGTCCGCCGGTCGTGACCGTCATGGGTCACGTCGACCACGGTAAGACCCGCCTGCTCGACACCATCCGCAAGACGAACGTCATCGCGGGTGAGGCCGGCGGCATCACGCAGCACATCGGTGCGTACCAGGTCACGACCGAGGTGAACGAAGAAGAGCGCAAGATCACCTTCATCGACACCCCCGGTCACGAGGCCTTCACCGCCATGCGTGCCCGTGGTGCGAAGTCGACCGACATCGCGATCCTCGTGGTCGCGGCCAACGACGGTGTCATGCCGCAGACGGTCGAGGCGCTCAACCACGCCAAGGCCGCCGAGGTCCCGATCGTCGTCGCGGTCAACAAGATCGACGTCGAGGGTGCCGACCCGACCAAGGTGCGCGGTCAGCTGACCGAGTACGGCCTCGTGGCCGAGGAGTACGGCGGCGACACCATGTTCGTCGACATCTCCGCCAAGCAGGGCCTCAACATCGAGGCCCTCCTGGAGGCCGTGGTCCTGACCGCGGACGCCTCGCTCGACCTGCGGGCCAACCCGGAGCAGGACGCGCAGGGTATTGCGATCGAGTCCCACCTCGACCGTGGTCGCGGTGCGGTCTCGACCGTCCTGGTCCAGCGCGGCACGCTGCGCATCGGCGACACGATGGTGGTCGGCGACGCGTACGGCCGAGTCCGGGCGATGCTCGACGACAACGGGAACAACGTGGAGGAAGCGGGTCCCTCGACCCCCGTCCTCGTGCTCGGTCTCACCAACGTCCCGGGTGCCGGCGACAACTTCCTGGTGGTGGACGAGGACCGTACGGCCCGTCAGATCGCCGAGAAGCGTGCCGCTCGCGAGCGCAACGCCAACTTTGCGCGCCGCGGCGTCCGGTTCTCCCTGGAGAACCTGGACGAGGCCCTCAAGGCCGGTCTGGTGCAGGAGCTCAACCTCATCATCAAGGGCGACGCGTCCGGTTCGGTGGAGGCTCTCGAGTCCTCGCTGCTCCAGCTCGACGTCGGCGAAGAGGTCGACATCCGCGTCCTGCACCGCGGTGTGGGTGCGGTCACCGAGTCCGACATCAACCTGGCGACCGGCTCCGACGCCATCGTCATCGGCTTCAACGTCCGGGCAGCCGGCCGTGCGCAGCAGATGGCGGAGCGCGAGGGCGTCGACGTCCGGTACTACTCGGTGATCTACCAGGCCATCGAGGAGATCGAGGCGGCCCTCAAGGGCATGCTCAAGCCGGAGTACGAAGAGGTCGAGCTCGGCACGGCGGAGATCCGCGAGGTCTTCAAGTCGTCCAAGCTGGGCAACATCGCCGGTGTGCTCGTCCGGTCCGGCGAGGTCAAGCGCAACACCAAGGCGCGCTTGCTGCGTGATGGCAAGGTCATCGCGGAGAGCCTCAACATCTCCGGTCTGCGTCGCTTCAAGGACGATGTCACCGAGATCCGCGAAGGGTTCGAGGGCGGTATCAACCTCGGCAACTTCAACGACATCAAGGTCGACGACGTCATCGCGACGTACGAGATGCGCGAGAAGCCGCGCGCCTGATCCACACGGATCCACGCGGCAGCAGGTTCGGGGCCGGTCGGCGGAGCTTATTTCCGTCGATCGGCCCCGGCCGTTGCGTGTACGGTTCCTGTATCGGCGTACCGGAAGTGCGCCCATACGACCCCGAACCGGCGGGACATCCGGATACATACATGTATGTAGGGACTCTGTCCTTCGATCTGCTCCTCGGCGACGTCCACTCGCTGAAGGAGAAACGCTCCCTGGTCCGCCCGATCGTGGCCGAACTCATGCGCAAGTACGCGGTGAGCGCGGCGGAGACGGGCAGCCAGGACCTCCACCGCAGGGCCGAGATCGGGCTCGCGGTGGTCTCCGGGGACACGGGACACCTCACCGACGTACTGGACCGCTGCGAGCGTCTGGTCGCCGGGCGGCCCGAGGTGGAACTGCTCTCGGTTCGACGCAGGCTCCACAGCGACGAAGACTGAAGCAACACAAAGCGAGACAGTTACTAAGGAGACGGACCGATGGCCGACAACGCGCGCGCCAAGAGGCTGGCGGACCTCATCCGAGAGGTGGTGGCCAAGAAGCTGCAGCGCGGCATCAAGGACCCGCGGCTCGGCACCCACGTCACCATCACGGACACCCGGGTCACGGGTGACCTGCGGGAGGCGACCGTCTTCTACACGGTGTACGGGGACGACGAGGAGCGGGCCGAGGCGGCCGCCGGGCTGGAGAGCGCCAAGGGCGTCCTGCGGTCCGCGGTCGGTGCGGCGGCGGGCGTGAAGTTCACGCCGAGCCTGACCTTCGTCGCGGACGCCCTGCCGGACAACGCCAAGACGATCGAGGACCTCCTCGACAAGGCGCGGCAGTCCGACGAGAAGGTGCGTGAGACGTCCGCGGGCGCCACGTTCGCCGGCGGGGCGGACCCGTACCGCAAGCCGGAGGACGACGACGACGCCGACGACGATGCCGACGACGCCGCCGGTGCCGACGGTGCCGACGACAAGACGGACGGCGACGCCTGAGCATGTCGGACCGCACCCCACCGCCCGACGGGCTTGTCATTGTCGACAAGCCGTCGGGCTTCACTTCGCACGACGTCGTGGCCAAGATGCGCGGGATCGCGAAGACCCGCCGCGTCGGCCACGCGGGCACCCTCGACCCGATGGCGACGGGCGTGCTCGTGCTCGGCGTCGAGCGGGCCACCAAGCTCCTGGGCCATCTCGCGCTGACCGAGAAGGAGTACCTGGGCACCATCCGCCTGGGGCAGAACACCCTGACCGACGACGCGGAGGGCGAGATCACCTCGTCCACCGACGCGTCCGGGGTGCGCCGCGAGGCCGTCGACGCGGGCATCGCCAAGCTGACCGGCGCCATCATGCAGGTGCCGTCCAAGGTCAGCGCCATCAAGATCAAGGGCGTACGCAGCTACAAGCGGGCCCGGGACGGCGAGGAGTTCGAGATCCCGGCGCGGCCGGTCACCGTCTCGTCCTTCGCCGTGTACGACGTCCGGGACGCGGTCGCCGAGGACGGCACGCCCGTGCTCGACCTCGTCGTCTCCGTGGTGTGCTCCTCCGGCACCTACATCCGGGCGCTCGCCCGTGACCTGGGCGCGGATCTCGGCGTCGGCGGGCATCTGACCGCGCTGCGCCGCACGCGCGTGGGCCCGTACAAGCTGGATACGGCGCGCACGCTCGACCAGCACCAGGAGGAGCTGTCCGTGCTGCCGGTGGCCGAGGCCGCCGCTGCCGCGTTCCCCCGGTGGGACGTCGACGAGCGCCGCGGGAAGCTGCTGCTGAACGGCGTACGACTCGACATGCCCGGCGAGTACGCCGGCCGGGGCCCGATCGGTGTGTACGACCCCGCCGGTCAGTTCCTGGCGCTGGTGGAGGAGTCGAAGGGCAAGGCCAAGAGCCTCGCCGTGTTCGCCTGAGCCACCGGGTTCTTCGGTGGAGCGGCGGTTGTCCGGTTCCTGGGTGGCCGCCGCTCCACGTTCCCCCTTGTTCCCCCCGACAAGGGTCTCTCCGACATGCCCGATCGGTTCACCCCTTCGGGCGGGCGCTCGGAGGGATACGGGGGAGTGGAAGGGGGCGCGTTCGCCCGGGAGCCTGTCCAGCCGATCACCGCGCGCCTACCGTCGGACATACGGGGCGTAACGGGGAGCGGTGGGGAGGGGCGCGGCATGGTGGATCCGCCTCTGGTACGGATCTGCGATCTGGCCGGGCGTCCACGCGGGACGGGGTTCGTCGCGGACGACCGCGGCACCGTCCTCACCAGCCACGAGGTGGTGGACGGGGCCGAGGGCCTGGAGGTGCGCGCGCCGGGCGGTGCGACCTGTGTGGTGGGACCGGAGTCGGTCGTCGAACTGCCCGGGGTGGACCTCGCGACGGTGCGCACGCAAGGGCTCGACGCGGCGGCGCTGCCCGTCGCGGCCGACCCGGCCACAGCGGCCGGGTCGTATCTGCGGATCGCTGCCGGTGGCTGGCGCGAGGCCCGGGTGCTCGGGCACGTCGACGCGGTGTACACCGCCACCGGCGGCTCCCATCGGCTGGAGCGCGCCATGGAGCTGGCGGTCGGGACGGCCGGCGCCGACGCGCTGCGACCGGGTGGCGGGGCCGCAGGCGGACCCGTCCTCGACGCCCGGACGGGCGCCGTCGTCGCGACCCTGGGGACCGCGCTGCGGGCCGGGCACCAGGGAGCCGGATTCGCGGTGCCGTTGCGGGCTGCGGCCGCGGTCGAGCCCCGGCTGGCCGCGCTGCTGGCGCGCAACGACGCCACCGTCCCCGCGTACGGCTCCGAGCTGAACCTCGCCGGGGTACTGCACCTGACCGCCGTCTCGGTGGGCAGCGACGGCCCCGGCCGCGCGAGTGTCGAGCCGGTCGAACGGCCGGACGTGGTGGATGAGTTGGCGGCGTTCGAGACGGGCGGGGCGTCCGTGCTCGCGCTCGTCGGGGCCCCGGGCAGCGGCCGTACGACGGAGCTGGCCGCCCTCGCCGCGCTGCGGGCCGGGGGCGAGGGCGCCGCGCCGACCCTGTGGCTGCGCGGCGCCGACCTGCGGGGCGACGACCCCTCGGTGGCCGGCGCCGTGGGACGCGCCCTGGAGCGGGCGGGGCGGATCGTCGCGGCCTCCCGGTCCGTCGGGCCCGGCGATCTCGGCGACATCTCGCCTGAGCGCGTCGCCGGGATCGCCCGCGAGGCAGGGCGGCCGCTCATGCTGCTGCTCGACGGGCCCGAGGAGATGCCGCACGTGCTCGCGCACCGGCTCGCCGCGTGGTCGCGGGAGACCGAGCGGTGGCTGGCGGCCTGCGGTGTACGGCTCGTCGTGGCATGCCGCGGGGAGTACTGGGAGCAGGCCGGGACGCTCTTCACCGGCGCCGTGCTGCACGGGCGGGCCGGACGGCTGCCCGCCTGCGTACGGATCGGGGCGCTGACCGCGGACCAGGCACGGCGGGCGCGCGAGCGGTTCGAGGTCCCCGAGGACGCGCTCGCCCCGGCGGACGCGGGGCACCCACTCGCATTACGGCTGCTCGGCGAGGTACGGGCGGCGCTGTCCGAAAGGACGGCAGGACGGCCCGGCCGGGACGAGATCTTCGCGGCCCATCTCGATCTGCTGTGCCTGCGCGTGGCGGTGCGGCTCGCCGCGGCGAGCGGTGCCCGGGGCAGGGCGGTGCGGCGGCTCGCGGCGCGGGTCTGCGGGCAGCTGCACGAGGCGGCCCGCCGCAGTCTGGGACCTGGCGAGGGCGAACTGGACCGGAAGACGTTCGAGGAGCTGTTCCCGTGGGGCACCCGGGGCGGGGTGAGCGGCTGGGCGTCGGCCGTGCTCGCGGAGGGCGTACTGGTGCCCGCGGGGAGCGGCTACCGGTTCGCGCACGAGGAGGTCGCCGACTGGATCCAGGGCATGCACCTGGATGTGGACGCGGCGCTGGACGCGCTCGTCCTGCGGCGCCGCGGCGGCGGGACGGTGCCGGTGCCGCGCCACCGGGCCGGGCCCGTCGTGCGGGCGCTGCTCCTGGTCGAGCGACAGCAGGGCCCGGCCGAACTCGCCCTGCGGCTCAGCGAGTTGAGCGAATGGTGCGGACCGCCCGGGGCGACGGAGGAGGGCGGCGAAGCGGGCTGGTGGGCCCGGCACCTCGTCGCGGAGGTGCTGCCGCGTGTCCGTGACGCCCGCGCCTACCGCCCCGTACTCGAAGGGCTCGCCGACCGCGGCGCCTTCGGGCCCTGGTTCTGGACCGCCCTGCCCGTGGACGACGACCTCCGGTTCGAGCTGCTGCGGCGACTCGTCGTGCACGACGCGCGGCAGCCGGGCGGCCGGTACCTGGACGCCGTCGCCGACGCCCTCGCCGCCGAGCCGGTACGGGCGCAGCGACGGCTCACCCGCTGGTTCGACGACGAGCGGCCCCTGCCCGCGCTGCCCGACGCCACTGTGGCGGACGCCGCGCAGGCGCTGCTCCACACCCACCGGCGCCGGGCCGTCGACGACCTCGTCGAGGCGCTCGTCGACCGCGCTCATCCACGCGCCGAGGAGCTGCTCACCGCCGTGGCCGACGAGGAGCCGTCCGCGCTGTGCCGAGCCGTCGCCCGCTGGGCCGTGGACGAGCGGCCTGCCCGGCGCGCGGCAGCCGCGGCGCACGGTCTGCGGGTGGCCGCCCGCGTGACGGCCGAGGTAGACAGGACCCCACTGCGCCGCGCCGCGCTCACCCTGCTGGCCCGCCCCGACGACCGGGCGCTGCACGGCGCCGCGCTCGCCCTGCTCGTACGGGACCCGCGGTCGCGCTCCGCCTACCTGGCGCGGGCCGTCGGGCACTTCACCTCCGGGGACCCGCGGCTGCCCGCCGCCGCGCTGGCCGCAGCGCTCACCACGGACCCGGAACCGGTCTTCGAGGCGTTCCGGACCCGGCTCACGGCACCGGGGCCCGGCGCGGCGGAGCTGCCGCTCACCCTGGCCGACCTCGCCCCGCCCGACCTGGCGCGGCGCGCGGCCGTGCTCATGGAGGAGCTGGCGCGAGCCGCGCCGGAGACCACCGCCGGGCATCTGGCGGCCTTCGTCGACCGGCGCCTGGAGCACGGGTCCGCGGCCCGCGCCGAGCTGGTCCCCCTCGTCTCGGGGCTGCTGCGGACCGGCCCCGCCCCGGTCCGCGCCGCGCTCGCCCCGGTCCTCACCGCGCCCGGCACCGCCGCCTCGCGCGGGTCGCGGACCGAGCTGCTCGACGTGCTGCTCGGGCAGGAGCGCGAACCGGCGGTCCTGGACGCCGCGCTGAGGGCCGCCGCGCGGGCCGCGGTACGGCTCGGGCAGCCCCGGACGCGGGAGCTGGTGCACCGCACGGGCGAGTTGCTCGCCCGCACCCCGCAGGGCGCCGTCCGCTTCGACCGGACCCTGGTCGAACTCGCGCGCGACGTGCCGGGGTTCGCCGCGCCGCTGGCCCACTGGCTCGCGGCCGGCGCCCAGGAGTGGGCGGCGCTGGTCGGGCCGGGCGCCCGGCGCACCATCGAGAACCTGGCCGGGGTGCGGGTCCCCGCCCGCGGAGCCTGTGCCCCCGCCCGATGAGAGACGCGGGCGGTCGGCATGGCACTCTTAGACCTGCGTAATCGGTAGGAGGCGCAGGAATCGGCGAGGCCCGTCGAGGACTGGCTGAGCCGGCGGGGCCGCCGGGCCGACCGAGAGCGCGGAGACCGCAGAGACGGATTCGTCGTACACAGGTTTGCGAGGAGCAATCACCGTGCAGCGCTGGCGTGGCTTGGAGGACATCCCCCAGGACTGGGGGCGCAGCGTCGTCACCATCGGCTCCTACGACGGGGTGCACCGCGGACACCAGCTGATCATCGGGCGGGCCGTCGAGCGGGCGCGCGAGCTGGGCCTTCCGGTGGTCGTCGTCACGTTCGACCCGCACCCGAGCGAGGTCGTGCGCCCCGGCTCGCACCCGCCGCTGCTCGCGCCGCACCACCGGCGCGCCGAGCTGATGGCCGAGCTGGGCGTCGACGCCGTGCTGATCCTCCCCTTCACCACCGAGTTCTCGAAGCTGCCGCCCGCCGAGTTCGTGGCGAAGGTGCTCGTCGACAAGTTGCACGCGCGGGTCGTCGTCGAGGGCCCCAACTTCCGCTTCGGACACAAGGCCGCGGGCGATGTCGGCTTCCTCGCCGAGCAGGGCGGGACCTACGACTTCGAGGTGGAGGTCGTGGACCTGTTCGTGAGCGGCACCGCGGGCGGCGGGCAGCCGTTCTCCTCGACGCTGACGCGCCGGCTGGTCGCCGAGGGCGACATGGAGGGCGCCCGGGAGATCCTCGGCAGGCCGCACCGCGTGGAGGGCGTGGTCGTCCGCGGCGCGCAGCGCGGCCGCGAGCTCGGCTTCCCCACCGCGAACGTGGAGACGCTGCCGCACACGGCGATCCCCGCGGACGGCGTCTACGCCGGGTGGCTGCACGTGAACGGGGAGGCGATGCCGGCGGCGATCTCCGTGGGCACCAACCCCCAGTTCGACGGTGTCGAGCGCACCGTCGAGGCGTACGCCATCGACCGGGTGGGGCTCGACCTGTACGGCCTGCACGTGGCAGTCGACTTCCTGGCGTTCGTGCGCGGCATGGCGAAGTTCGACTCGCTCGACCAGCTCATCGAGGCCATCGCCCATGACGTGAAGTGCTCCCGGGAGCTCGTCGAGGCGTACAGCGCCTGAGCCTCGCGGCCGCGTGGCGCAGCTCACACGCGGGCATGTCACAAGCGGCCCGCCCGCCCCGTCTCGTTGGTGGAAGCACACACCACGGCACAGGGAGCCCGTCATGGAAGCTCGTCTGAACATGTTCGCCAGCAAGTCCGCGATGGGGTTCGTGAAGCGCCTCGTCGGGGCCAACATGCCGCTCATCGACTCGGCCCTGCCGGCCGCCACGCAGGAACTGGTGAAGATCCGCGCCAGCCAGATCAACGGCTGCTCGGGCTGTCTCGACATGCACACCAAGGAGGCCGCGGCCGCGGGGGAGACCTCGCTGCGGCTCCACCTGATCGCGGCCTGGCGTGAGGCCACGGTGTTCACCGAGGCCGAGCGCGCCGCCCTCGAAATGACGGAACAGGGCACCCGCCTGGCCGACGGCGCCGGCGGCGTCACGGACGAGGCCTGGGCCGACGCCGCCAAGCACTACGACGAGGACCAGCTCGGCGCGCTGGTGTGCCTGATCGCCAGCATCAACGCCTTCAACCGTCTGAACGTCATCGTGCAGCAGCCCGCGGGCGGTTACGAGGTCGGCCAGGCGGCGGCGTTCCACAAGGCGTGACCCGGCCGCCGTTCCCCGCGCCCGTCGGGGGCGCGGGGAACGGTCCGGCAGGACTTTCCCGCCGGCACCGGCCGGGCAGGAGCTACGGCGTACCCTCGGTCACGCGTGCCCGAGCCCAGTGGCAGGCCACCTGCGCCTCGCCCCCGCCGCCGAGGAGCGGCAGATCCACGGTGCGGCACGACTCGGCGACACCGGCCCGCTCCGCCTCCCCGCTCGCGAGGACCTGACACCGCGCGTGGAACCGGCAGCCCCCGGGGATCCGCGACGGATCCGGCGGCTCGCCGGTGAGCACCACGGGCTCGCCCGGCGCCTCCGGCAGGACCGACAACAGGGCCTGCGTGTACGGGTGCCGGGGCGCCGTCAACACCTCCTCGACCGCCCCCGTCTCGACGATCCGGCCCAGGTACATCACCGCCACCCGGTCCGCGATGTTCCAGGCCAGACCCAGGTCGTGCGTGACGACCAGCGCCGAGAGCCCCAGCTCGTCGCGGAGCCTGAGCAGCAGCGCCAGGATCTCGCCGCGTACCGACGCGTCCAGCGACGCCACCGGCTCGTCCGCCACGATGAGTTCCGGCTCCAGGACCAGCGCGCCCGCGATGACGACACGCTGGCGCTGCCCACCGGACAGCTCGTGCGGGTAGCACAGGAAGAACCGCTCGGGGGGCCGCAACCCCGCCCGCGACAGGGCGTGCCCGACCGCCTCGCGCTCGTCGCCCGCGTACCCGTGGATGCGCAGGCCCTCCGCCACCGCGTCGTACACGGTGTGCCGCGGGTTGAGCGAACCGCTCGGGTCCTGGAGCACCAGCTGCACCCGCTTGCGGTACGCCTTCAGCGCGCGGGATCCGTAGTCCAGCGGCTCACCGGCGAAGGTGACCCGCCCCGCCGCCGGCCGCTCCAGGCCCAGCAGCGTGCGCGCCAGGCTCGTCTTGCCGCAGCCGGACTCGCCGACCAGGGCCACGATCTCGCCCGGCGCGATGTCCAGGTCGACACCGTCCACGGCCCGCGCCTCGGGCGCGCCGCGCCGCCCCGGGAACGTCACCTTCAACCGGTCCGCGGAGAGCAGACTCTGAGTGCGCGTCATGCGGTGGTGCTCCTTGCCTCTGCGTCGAGCGTCCCCGCCTCGTCCGATACGTGTACACAGGCCGCCCGGCGCCCGCCGCCCGCGTCCCGCAGCGGCTGGTCCTCGACCGCGCAGACATCCAGGGCCACCGGACAGCGCGGGTGGAACGTGCAGCCCGTGGGCAGCGCCGAGGGGTCCGGCGGATCACCGGGCAGGCCGCGCGGCGCGAACCGGGAGGCCGGGTCGCCGATGGTCGGGAACGCCGCCGAGAGGGCGTTGCCGTACGGGTGCAGCGCGTTCTCGTAGACCTGCGCCGCGGGACCCTCCTCGACGACGCGGCCCGCGTACATCACCGCGAGCCGGTCGCAGGTGTCGGAGAGGACCGCCAGGTCGTGGCTGATCATGATGAGCCCGAGGTCCTGTTCCGTCACCAACTGCTCGATCAGGCGCAGGATCTGGGCCTGGATCATCACGTCCAGGGCCGTCGTCGGCTCGTCGGCGATGATCAGCTCGGGGTCGCAGGCGAGCGCCATCGCGATCATCACGCGCTGGCGCTGGCCGCCGGAGAGCTCGTGCGGGTACGCCGCCGCGCGCGCCGCCGGAAGTCCTACGTGTTCGAGCAGCTCGGCGACCTTCTTCCTCGCGCCGGCCTGCGTCGCCTTCTTGTGCAGCAGGATCGGCTCGGCGATCTGGTCGCCGACCCGGTGCACGGCGTTGAGGGAGTGCATCGCGCCCTGAAAGACGATGGAGGCACCGGCCCAGCGCACCGCGCGGACCCGGCCCCACTTCATCGTCAGGATGTCCTCGCCGTTGAGCAGGATCTCGCCGCTGACCTTCGTCCCGGCGGGCAGCAGCCGCAGCAGCGCCAGCGCGAGCGTCGATTTGCCGCAACCCGACTCGCCCGCGATGCCGAGCTTGCTGCCCGCCTCGACGGAGAGGTTCACCCCGCGCACGGCCTGCGCCCCGCCGGCGTACGTCACCGTCAGGTCGTTCACCTGGAGCAGTGTCATGACCGGGCCCCCAGTTTCGGGTTGAGGACGGCCTCGATGGCGCGGCCGCACAAGGTGAAGGCGAGGGCCACGACGGCGATGGCGATGCCGGGCGGGGCCAGGTACCACCAGTCGCCCGCGCTGACCGCGCCCGCCTCGCGCGCGTCCTGGAGCATGCCGCCCCAGGAGGTGATCGTCGGGTCCGACAGGCCGAGGAAGGCGAGCGTCGCCTCGGTCAGGATCGCGGACGAGATGATCATGGTGGTCTGGGCGAGGACCAGCGGCATCACGTTCGGCAGCACGTGCCGGGTCATGATGTGGCCGTGGCCGCCGCCCAGGGCGCGGGAGCGCTCGATGTAGGGCCGGGACTCCACGGCCAGGGTCTGGGCGCGCACCAGGCGGGCCGTCGTCGGCCAGGTCGTCACGCCGATCGCGATGATCACCGTCCACATGGAGCGGTCCATCACGGTCGCGAGCGCGATGGCGAGGACCAGCGTCGGCATCACCAGGAACCAGTCCGTGATCCGCATCAGGACCGTCGCGAACCAGCCGCGGAAGTGCCCCGCGACGATCCCGATGACCGTGCCGATCGCCACGCACAGGAACGCCGCGAGCAGGCCCACGGTGAGCGAGACCCGCGCCCCGTACACCAGGAGGGCGAGCACGCTGCGGCCGAACTGGTCGGTGCCGAGCGGGAACGCGCCGCTCGGGCCCTCCAGCGGCCCGCCGGGCGCGTCCGTCACGCTCTGCGCGTCCGCGCCGGCCAGGGCCGGGGCGAGAATGGCGATGAGCGCGATCAGGATGAGCAGGCCAAGGCCCCACAGGCCGCTGCGGTGCGCGCGGTACGAGCGCCAGAAGCGGGCCACGGACCGGCGCTTGCGGGCCCGTGCGAGCGCCCGTGGATTGCCCGTCTCGGGGACGGGAGCGGTCTCGGTCGTCATCGGCCCACCCTCGGGTCGAGCAGCGGATAGAGGATGTCGGCGAGGGTGTTCGCCAGGATCACCGCGGTGGCGAAGACGAAGAACAGGCCCTGGACCAGCGGGAGATCGGGCACGGAAAGGGCCGAGTAGAACAGTCCGCCGAGGCCCGGCCAGGAGAAGACCGTCTCGACGAGGATCTGTCCGGCGACCACGTGCCCGAGGTTCACGAACATCAGCGTGAACGTGGGCAGCATCGCGTTCGGCACCGCGTGCTTGCGGCGCACCACGTCGTCCCGCAGCCCCTTGGCCCGCGCGGTCGTCAGGTAGTCGCTGCCCATCTCGTCGAGCAGCGAGGAGCGCATGACCAGCAGCGTCTGCGCGTAGCCGACCGCGACGAGCGTGATCACGGGCAGGATCAGATGGTGCGCGACGTCGACGACGTACGCGAAGCCGCTCTCGCCGCCCGATTCGAGGCCGCCGGTCGGGAACATGCCGGGGATCGGCCCGATGCCCACCGAGAAGACGATGATCAGCAGCAGACCCAGCCAGAACGACGGGATCGAGTAGAGGGTCAGCGCGAAGGCCGTGTTGAAGCGGTCGCTGCGCGAACCGTTGCGCCAGGCCGTACGCGTCCCCAGCCAGATGCCGAGCGCCGAGTACAGGACGTACGCCGTGCCGGTCAGCAGCAGCGTCGCCGGGAGCGCGTCGGCGATCTTGTCGATGACGGGGGTGTGGAACTGGTACGAGGTGCCGAAGTCACCGGTGAGCGCGTCTCCGATGTACGACGTGAACTGCTTCCACATCGGCTGGTCGAGGCCGAACTGGTGGCGCAGGTTCTCCAG
Source organism: Streptomyces sp. NPDC030991 (assembly GCF_055571235.1). Lineage (NCBI taxonomy): Bacteria > Bacillati > Actinomycetota > Actinomycetes > Kitasatosporales > Streptomycetaceae > Streptomyces > Streptomyces sp. NPDC030991. The sequence goes on along the minus strand of NZ_JBVIFR010000007.1, from coordinate 39,263 downwards.
TTGCTGCTCGGAGACCCGCTTGCCGCCCGTCATCTGCTTGACCGGGTCGCTCGGGATGAGGCGGAAGAGGAAGAAGCTGGTGACGAGGACGGCGAAGAGCGAGACGATCGCGCCCCCGATCTTCGCCGCCGCGTACCGGAGGTACGCCTTGGTGTCGCGGGCCCGTGGGCCGCGGGCGCCCGGCGACGCCCCGGCCGGGAAGGCCGGGTCGCCGTCGGGCGCGTCCGCGGGATGCACGAGCGCCGGAGTGCTGTCAGCTGTCATGGTTCATGCGAACTCTCGTTACTCGTGCGGGTGGTGACCGGTCGTGGTCGTCGCAGTGGTTACTCGCGGTCGTCCGTCGTGGTCCTTCGCCGCCTGGCGAAGAAGACGCCGCCGCCGATGACGACGAGCGCGGCGACGACGATCCCGATCACGAGGCCGGTGGAGGAACCGGACGAGTCCGAGTCGCTGCTGGACGCGGCGGCGGGCTCGGCCGACCACCAGCTCCAGTAGCCGTCCTGGCCGTAGATGTTCCCGGCCGCGGTCGGCATGGTCCGGATGGACTTGATCTGGTCCGTGCGGTACGCCTCGACCGCGTTCGGGTAGGCCATGACATTCATGTACCCGGAGTCGTACAGCCACGACTCCATCTGCTTGACGTAACCGGCGCGCTTGGCCGGGTCGTACTCGGCGAGCTGCTTGTTGTACAGGTCGTCGTAGGTCTTGTCGCAGATGCCGTTGTCGGTCGCGGCCGTCTCCCGCGCCTTGGTGGGCAGGGCGGCGCAGGTGTGGATGCCGAGGACGAAGTCCGGGTCCGGGTTGACCGACCAGCCGTCGAAGGCGAGGTCGTACTCACCCGCGTACCAGGGCACCGAGACGTCGTCGACGCAGTTGAGTTCGAGGCCGACGCCGATCTTGCCCCACCACTCCTTCAGGTACTTGCCGACCGCCTTGTCGTTCGGGTCGGTCGCGTGGCACAGCATGCGCAGGTTCAGCGGCTTGCCGTCCTTGCCGACGCGCTTGCCGCCCTTGAGCGGGTAGCCCGCGTCGTCGAGCATCTTGCCCGCCGCCGTCACGTCGTACGACAGCTTCTGGCTGTCCGACGGCTGCCAGTAGTAGTCCGAGAAACGGGGCGGGATGTACCCCGCGCCCTGCACGGCGTGGCCCTGGAAGACCTTGTCGACGATGGCCTTGGTGTCGACCGCGCGGAACAGCGCCTGGCGCACCTTCTGGTCGAGGAGCGCCTTGTTGCCGTCGCCGAACTTCTTGCCGTCCTTGGTCCGCCAGCCCGGGTTCACGGCGATCGCGTAGAAGCGGCGGCCCGGACCCTCGTTGACCTTGATGTTCTTCTCGCCCTTGAGGGACGCCGCCTGAGCGGGCGTCAGCGCGGGCGAGCCGGCGACGAAGGAGACCTCGCCCTTGCGCAGGGCGGCGACGGCGGCGTCCTGGTCCTTGTACGTCTTGAAGACGATCTCGTCGAACTGCGGTGTCTTCGTCTTGCGCCAGAAGTCCTTGTTGGCCTTCAACTTCACGTACTGGTCGGTCTTGTAGTCGGTCAGGACGAACGGGCCGTTGCCGACGACGGGGAACTTCTCGTCGTTGTTGAACTTCGCGTAGTCCTTGACGTCCTTCCAGATGTGCTCCGGCACGATCGGGACGTCGAGAGCGGTCATCGTCGACTGCGGCTTCTTCAGCTCGACGACGAGCTGGGTGTCGCTGGGCGCGGTGACCTTCTTGAAGTTGCCGACGAACGAGCCGTTGGCCGTGGCCGCGCCCTCGTCGGTCATCATCTTGTTGAACGTGAAGGCCGCGTCCTTGGCGGTCGCCTTCCGGCCGTCGGACCACTTCGAGTTCGACCGAATGGTGTACGTCCACGTCAACTTGTCGGACGATGATTCCCACTTCGTGGCGAAGCCCGGGACGACGTGGTTGTCCTTCGGGTCGTAGTTCGTCAGGAACTCGTTCGTCAGGCGCAGGACGCTCGTGCTGAGGAGACGCTGCGCCAGGAACGGGCTCAGCGAGTCGACGCTCTGCGCGACCGCCACCGTGAGGGTCTTCCTACCGCCGTCGGTCTTGGCCTCGGCCTGCTGGGGGGCCGGGTTGAGCGGCGTGGCCAGGCCCGCCGTCAGAGCGAGGGCGGCGGCACCTGCCGCGAGGTAGAGCCGCACGCCGCGCCGCCCGGCAGGCGCCGTTCTGTGGTGCTGGTGTTGCTGAGCCGTTGTATCCATCGGTCGGGGACCTCACGCATCGCTCGCACAGCATGGCTGGACTTGAGTGTTCAGGATGTTCGGGGGGAATGAAGTGTTGGTTTATCAGCGGCAGTTGACGCACGTCAACGGCAGGTGAACCCCATGTGGCCTGCGGAAATAACGAGTTGACGTGTATTTCACGCACATTGGTGGAGACCTCTGACGCTTTGCAGGCCAGCGAGTGGCGCCCATAACGCGGCGGTACGGTCCAGTACACGCGAAAGGCCCGCACCGTCCAAGGGTGCGGGCCTTTCGGGGAGTTGTTCCTACGGTTACTGCTGCTGTGGCGGCTGCTGCTGCCAGGCCGGGGGCGGGCCGGGCTGCTGCGGTGGCTGCTGCACGGGCTGCTGCTGCGCCTGCGGCGGGGGCGGCGGGACCTGCCAGCCGGGCTGGGGTCCCGGCTGCTGGGGCTGCGCCGGCGGCGGGCCCTGCTGCGGCGCCCCGTGCGGCGGGTAGGGCGCGGACGGCTGCTGCTGCCCGGGGTAGGGCTGCTGACCCGGGTACGGCTGCTGTCCGGGGTACGGCTGCTGGCCGCCGGGCATCGGCGGGGCCATCGTGGGCGGCGGGTTGCCGTCCGAGGTCCACAGGCCCTGCTGCTGCTGGGCGCGGGAGAAGTCCTCGGCGACCATCGCGGAGAGGTTGAAGTACGCCTCCCGCACCTTCGGCCGCATCATGTCGAGGTCAACCTCGGCGCCGGCCGCCAGATGTTCGTCGAACGGGACCACGACGACCCCGCGGCAGCGCGTCTCGAAGTGGCTGACGATGTCCTCCACCTTGATCATCTTGCCGGTCTCGCGGACCCCGGAGATGACCGTGATCGAGCGCGAGACGAGATCGGCGTAACCGTGCGCGGAGAGCCAGTCCAGGGTCGTACTGGCGCTGCTCGCACCGTCCACCGACGGGGTCGAGATGATGATCAACTGGTGGGCCAGGTCCAGGACTCCGCGCATCGCGGAGTAGAGCAGCCCGGTACCGGAGTCGGTCAGGATGATCGGGTACTGCTTGCCGAGCACATCGATCGCGCTGCGGTAGTCCTCGTCGTTGAACGTCGTCGAGACCGCCGGGTCCACGTCGTTCGCGATGATCTCCAGGCCGGACGGCGCCTGCGAGGTGAACCGCCGGATGTCCATGTACGAGTGCAGATGCGGGATCGACTGCACCAGGTCACGGATGGTCGCGCCGGTCTCGCGGCGCACGCGGCGGCCGAGCGTGCCCGCGTCCGGGTTGGCGTCGATCGCGAGGATCTTGTCCTGCCGCTCGGTGGCGAGCGTCGAGCCGAGCGCCGTGGTCGTGGTCGTCTTGCCGACGCCGCCCTTGAGGCTGATCACGGCGATCCGGTAGCAGGACAGGACCGGCGTACGGATCAGCTCCAGCTTCCGCTGCCGCTCGGCCTCCTCCTTCTTGCCGCCGAGCTTGAAGCGCGCGTTGCCGCTGCCGGGGCGGGCGCTCTTCGCCTTCTGCCGCTTGTTGTTGAGCAGCCGGTCGGCGGAGAGCTCCACGGCCGCCGTGTAGCCGAGCGGGGCGCCGCCGACGTTCGTGGGCTGGCGCTGGTCGTGCTGCACGGGCTGCGGCCAGGCGGCACCGGAGCGCGGGTCCGCCGCGGCGGGCGGCTGGGGAGCGCCGTACGGGGGCTGCGGGCCCGGCTGGGCCTGGGCCCCGGGCTGCGCCTGCTGCGGGGGGAAGCCGTAACCGGCGCCCGGCTGCTGCGCCGGGGGCTGCGGTTGCGGCTGCGCCTGCGGTGGGGGCTGCGGCTGGCCCTGCGCCGGGGGCTGCGCCTGCTGCGGGAAGCCGTACCCGGGCTGCGGGGCGGGGGCGTGGGGCGCGGGGTGGCCCTGACCCTGGACCGGCGGCTGCGGCAGGGGCTGCGCCGGAGGCTGGGGGAAGCCGTAACCGCTCTGCGGCGGGGCGGGCGGCTGCGGGAATCCGTAACCGCTCTGCGGCGGGGCCTGGGGGGTCTGCGGGGCCTGCTGGGGCACGGTCGGCGCCGCCGGTGCGGGGGCTGCCGCGGCGGGCTGCGCGGGCCAGCCGGGCGGGGCGGCGGGCGGCTGCTGCGCCGCGGCGGGGTCGGTCCACTGCGGTGCGGCGGGCGGCGCGGCCGGCTGGAACGCCGGGGGCAGCGGCGGCACTCCACCATCCGGCGCGGGCGGGGGAGTCCATGCCTCGGCGGGAGCCTGCGGCGCGCTCGGGGTGTGCGGTGTGGGCGCCACGTCGCCGGTGGCGGCGGGGGTGGCTTCGGGAGCCGGTGCTGGTGCCGGTGCCGGGAAGGGGGTGGGAGCGGCGGCGTCGGGGGCGGGCGCGGGCGCCGGGGCGGTGGGCTGTTCGGCGTGGTCGTCCCCGTCGGTGCCCGCGGCGGCGGCCTCCGGAGCGATCGGGGCCCCCTCGGGCTCCGCTTCCGGCTCCTGCTGTGCGGTCGCGCCGGTCGGGCCGGTCGTGCCCGTCGCGCTGTCGGCGGCGGCCAGAGCGAAGTCCGTGCCGGCCGGCGCCTCAGCGGGTTCGGCGGACGCGGTGGGTTCAGCGGACTCGGCGGTGTCGGCGCCAAAGGTGGTGTGGGGGCTGGTGTGGGGGCCGGGAGCGCCGTGGGCGTCCACCCAGGACCGGGGCGTCTCGTCGGCACCGGTGCCGGAAGCCACGTCGGAGGTGGCACCGGCGGCAGCGCCGGAGGTGGCGTCCGCGCCGGTCGGGCCCGTGACCTCCGGGCCCTGCACGGCGGCGGCGTCCTTCTGCTCACCGAGGGCGGCCAGCTCTGCGAACTCCCGCTTCAGCGCGGCCGCGGAGAACTTCATCGTCGCGCCGCTCTCCAGGTCGCCGTTGCCGGAACCGAAGTCCGGCTCGGGGGAGACCGGTGGCGCGGCGGCCGGCGGCGGAGCCGGGACCGAGGGGACAGGGGCGGCGGGCGGCGGCACGGGGACCGGCGGCGCCGGGGGCGCCGGGGGCGCGGGCGGCTCGGGAGCCGCGGACGCCGACGCGTTCTGCGTGTACCAGGCCGGGGGGGCGTAGTCGATGGTGAACTCGCCCGTCATCTCGACACTGGACTCCGCGTCGGACTGATCATCGACGGGTGAATCCCAGCCCCCGCGGATATCGTCCCGATCGCTGTTCACAATGCCTCCTGGTGTGGTCGAGCACCCTCGTGCCGTGCTGGGGGCGACCGTTCCTGTTCGATCCGCCGGGCTGACCCCCTGGCCCCCTGACGCCCGCGGCACCCGCACACGAGTGCTCACAACACGTCCTGCCCCAGCCTAATCACGAAAACCACGTGCACGGCAGGCCCGTCCACCCGGTCACGGATGTCCACTGCGTCACGTAAGGCCCGAGAGCGCCCGCGCCCGCGGCGGACGTACACCAAAACGTGACGAACGAGCACCGCCCAGTGCTGGCAAATGCCCGGATCGTACGGAAAACAGCCGTAGGGGGCCGTAGTTCGCGAGTCCTGGGGGGGGGGGGGGGGGGGGGGGGGAGAGGGGGGGACGGATTAGGTTCGCCGTCCAGCGGGTTTCAGTACCTCGGTC
>NZ_JBVIFR010000007.1:0-33513 GCF_055571235.1 Streptomyces sp. NPDC030991 | reverse complement strand
GGAAGGAGGGTGTTGTGGTGGTGGTGCATTTTGGTGTCTCTATCCCAGCGGTGGTTCCCCCCCCCCCCCCCCCCCCACGACTCAGTCCATCCGTCGCGCGGTTCCCAACAATCCGGTCTCGGCGTCCGTCGCCTGCGTCATCACGTACTGCCGGTCGCGGTCGGTGCACCACAGGGTCACACCGTCGGCGAGCGTCGGCAGCGACTCGTACTCACCGCGCGGCAGTCCGAGGACGCGCCCGATCTCGGTCGCCTCGTCCGGTGACACCCGCTGCACGCCCACGAGCCGGGCCTGCCGCATCAGACGCGGCGCGACCGGGCTCAGGTACGGCAGCAACGTCAGCACCGACTGCCAGGGCGCGGAGGCCACCCGCCCGCGCGGGGGCCGCATGCCGCAGTCCCGGATGACGAGCACGGGGCCGCCGGCCGAAGCGCCCTGCGGCGGCACGCGTCCCACGTCGTGCACGGTCATGCCCGACTGCCCGCCGCCGACAGCCTGTACGAGCTGCGCCCACTGCTGCGCGCGACCCGTCTCCACCGCCACCCGCGCACCTGTCGCGGCGGCCCGCAGCGCCAGCACCTGCGCGGTCCAGAGACCACCGATGAGCGCGATGTCGTACGGCGTCGGGCGGTTGATGCCCATGACCGCGGGCTGCCCCTCGGCGTCCACACCGACGACCACACCGTCGTCCCCGATGGGCAGCGACAGCGTGTCGAGCTGCTCGGGGGAGAGGGAGTGGCGCTGGTGGCGGGGGCCGAGCAGACCGAAACCGGTCCGCAGCCGCTCGGTGAGGTCGGGGATCTGGCTGGTCATGGCCATCAGCGGGCACCTCCGAGCGGCAGAGTGGCGAGAACGCCGGGCAGTTGCTCACGGTCGAGCCGGACGAGCCCGGTACGCGCCTGGCGTGCGGCCCGCTCCAGATCGCGCCGGGCGGTGGTCAGCTCGCTGTCGCTGCGCCCCGTGATCCGCATGTGCCCGGCGAGGGTCACGTCCTGCTGGTCACCCTTGGCCAGCGTCAGACTGAACGTCGTCGCGAGCGCGGGCACCGTCGTCAACTGGGCGACGAGCTGCGGCAACGTCGCGTCACCGGTGCCCAGTTGGGGCCAGCGCCGCACCCAGTACGTGGTGTGCCTGCGGTTGTCGCAGCGCCAGCTGCGGCCGGACTCCTCGGTGCGCCGCTGCGGCGCCTCGCTCCGCCCGGCCTGCGCGGTCACCATCGGGTTGGCGCACGCCGACGTGGCGACCGCGGCGATCAACTCCTCCTCGGTGAGCACGCTCGCCCGGAACCCGGCGCCGCTCAGCCGGCTCGACAGGTGCTCGGCGACGCGCGCCAGGCACTTCTGCGCCCCGATCAGCTCACCGCCACGGGCGGCCACGGCCTCCGGGCACAGCTCGGGGTCGAGCTTCAACGCGATCCACGTGATGCGCACTGCGGGCGAACCGGTCTGCGCCTGCAACGGCGCGTAGTTGCTCACGGCCACCGACTGCTGCGGCAGGTGCAGCGCGGGGGCGGGCTGCGTGTGCAGCACGATCTGCGCCGACTCCAGCCGGATGCCGTCCACTTCGAGGGCGTCCCGCACCAGGCCGACCGGCAGCGGTCTGCGGCTGCGCTCGGCGCGCAGCGCGGTGGCGTCGGACTCGACCTGGAGCACGGCGGTCAGGAAGCCACCGTCCCCGACCATGCCGACCGGTCGCTGGTCACGGTCGTCCCCGCGGTTGTGGCTGTACGTGCGCAGGCTCGGGTCGCACTCGACGGCGGGCGCGAGACCCGGCTCGGTCCCCGGCGGCACCGGGGTGCTCGCCGCGCCGCGCCGCCGGGCCCGCATCGCGAGCACGGTGCCCAGCCACTCCGGCAGGGAGCGCCCCCGGCGGCGTACGAGAGCGAGCAGCAGCAGCACGGAGGCGGCGACGCCCGTCGCGATCAGCGCCACCATGTTGTCGGCCACCCAGCCGCAGACCACGAGGGCCGCGGCCAGCTCGATCAGCACGAGCCGCTGCGCGCGGAACGAACCACCGCGCCCGGAACGCGACTTCAGGTGCGGTGTCACCGGCCCGCGATGCGGCGAAGGAGATCCGGCGCGCGTACGGGGATCACGCGGGTCCTGTGCAGGCATGTGTGACATCTGTGAAGGAGAGGGGGAGCCCGGCGGCGAACCCTGCCCCGAACGGTCACTCGATCGTGACCTCGATTGCGACCGCGATCGAGCCCGCGTTGCGGAAGCCATCACTCCAAACCCCCCGAACTCTCCCGAAATCCCATGCGCAAAGGCTCCTCGTAAAGGACCCAGGGGCCCCTTGGAAGGCCCCAGCACCCTACCCGTGCCACATGCACAACGTCGTAACAGGCATAGTAGGGGCCGGGTCTGACAGCCACGGCAGCCGCACGACAGTCGCTCGGCGGCCCGAGGCACGCACAGTCGACACCGGTCGACCGAAGTCGGGGGAGAGCGCCCCCACGGCTCCGCACGGGGAGAGAGCGGACAGAGATGGCATCACGGCGGGACGAACTCAACGCCTACACCTTCGCGAAGCGCCGCACACTTGCGTCCTTCGTGCAGCCCTCACCGTCGGGCTCGGAAGAAGGGGCCCCCAGGCCGCTGCGGGCGGTACTGCCCGGCACCATCATGGGCGTGGTGATCCTGATGGTCTTCGGCGGCATCGGCCTGTTCAGCCCCACGGCGCCGAAGGGCTGGGACCAGACGGCGACGAACGTCATCGTCGCGAGCGACTCGACCACCCGTTACGTGGTCCTCAAGACCGGCAAGCAGAAGCAGCTCCACCCGGTCCTCAACATGGCCTCGGCCAAGCTGCTCCTCAAGGACTACACGGACAAGGTCGTCACCGTCGACGAGGGCGTCCTCGACAACGGCGACATCTCGCACGGGGCCACCCTCGGCATCCCCTACGCCCCCGACCGGCTGCCGAGCGCCGAGGAGGCCAAGGCCGCGAAGCGCTGGATGGTGTGCGAGCGCCCCAGTGACGGCGGCCGGGCCATCCAGAAGGCGGCGTTCGTCTTTGCCAAGAAGGACTGGAAGAAGAAGACCGAGGGCCGCAACCGGCTCAGCGGCGGCCAGCTGATGTACGTGGTCGACTCGGTCACGAAGAAGCAGTACGTCGTCGACGCCAAGGGCACCGCCTACGAGATCGCCGACCCGGCCCAGGACGGCGTGCTCACCGCGCTCGACACCCAGCAGCGCAAGCCGCAGCGCGTCTCGTCCGAGTGGCTGAAGACGCTCGACCCGGGCGCCCCCATCACCATGCCCACCGTCCCCGGCACCCCCGGCCGGACCGCGAACGCCATCGCGGGCAGCGGCAACGCCAAGTACGACAAGGTCGGTACGGTCCTCAAGTCGCTCGACGGCACGAAGACGCAGTACTACGTGGTGCTCCAGGACAAGGTCGCGCGCATCTCCGAGTTCACCTCGCAGCTCCTGCTCCGCAACCCGAAGCTCGCCAACTACAACCTGACCGGCGAGGCCCAGCAGGTGAACATCGCCGCGATGCAGAGCAGCGTCCCGTTCGAGGGCGAGAGCGCCGACTGGCCCACGCTCCAGCCGGAGACCGTGAACGACGGCACCAGCGTCACCAGCGGCCGCAACACGGTCTGCAACGTGCTGCGCAAGGTCGGCACCGGCGGCGCGACGCTCTCCACCTGGGTCGGCACCGACTTCCCGACCGATCTGCCGACCGGCTCCTCCAGCGCGTACGTCACGCCCGGCTCTGGCCAGGTCTTCCGCCAGATCCAGGGCACGGAGACGAAGGCGGGCCAGATCTTCCTCGTCACCGACACCGGCCTGCGCTACGCCCTGCAGTCCAACGGCGACAGCACCTCCAGCGACACGAGCGTCGGCACCTCCGCCAAGGAGCGCAAGGAGCTGGAGAAGGAGACGCAGACGACGCAGAAGCTGCTCGGCTACGACCAGGTGACGCCGCAGCCGATCCCGATGACCTGGTCCACGTTCCTGCCCACGGGCCCGCGCCTGTCCAAGCCGGACGCAGGCCAGCCGCAGGGTTCGTGAGCGGCAGCGGGGCGCGGCGGGACGGGAACGGGAGGGGTCACCAACTGATGTCGAGAACTGAGAACGTGAAGCACGTGAGGCGCTCGAAGCGCTTGCCGCAACTGAAGCGGGCCCTGCGGCGCCCCGGCGCACTGGTCGCGGCGACGGCGCTGACGGCCTCCGTGTCGGTGCTCGCCCTGCCGGCGGCGCCGGCCGTGGCGGACAGCGGCGAGTGCACGTTCGGCGGGAAGGACTACAAGGGGCGGCCCTGGTCCCTGCAACGCGTCAACCTCGACGCACTGTGGGCGGGCGCGACGGGCAAGGGCGTCCGGGTGGCGGTCATCGACACCGGCGTGGACACGAAGAACCCGCAGCTCACCGACGCCGTCGACGTGGCGGCGGGCCACAACTTCCTCCCGAAGAAGGACGACAAGGGCGAGGCCATCGCGGACCGCGGCAACGAGCACGGCACCACCGACACGGTCGGCCACGGCACCCGGGTCGCCGGGATCATCGCCGCCCGCAAGGACGAGAAGAACACGGGGTTCGTGGGTCTTGCCCCCGACGCCAAGATCATCCCGATCAAGCAGAACGACGCCGAGGGCCACGGCGATTCGAACGAGCTGGCCGCCGCGATCAACTACGCGGTGAACCAGGCGGACGCCGACGTCATCAACATCTCCCAGGACACGGAGAAGGCGCTGGCCGCCAACTCCGCTCTCGAGGTGGCCGTCGAGCACGCCTTGCAGCAGAACGTGGTGGTGGTCGCCTCGGCGGGCAACGACGGCCTGGGCGGCAACCAGAAGGCGACCTACCCGGCCTCCTACAAGGGAGTCCTGGCGGTCGCGGCATCGGACCGCAACAACGAGCGGGCCACCTTCTCCCAGTCCGGCGACACCGTCGGAGTGGCGGCCCCCGGCGTCGACATGATCTCCACCGTCCCCAAGGGCGGCCACTGCTCCGACAACGGTACGAGCTTCTCGGCCCCGTACGTCGCGGGCGTGGCGGCCCTCCTCAAGGAGCGGCACAAGGACTGGACGGCCCAGGAGATCGTCGCGCAGATCGAGCAGACGGCGGAGCGCTCCATCCCGGGCCACGACGTCCGGGTGGGCTGGGGCGTCGTCGACCCGGTCAAGGCGGTCACCGAGGTCGCCGACCCCAAGAACCCGATCCAGTCCCCCACACCCGACAGGGCCGTCACCAACGTCGAACCCCCCGACCTCGCCGCCGTCCACTTCGGCGAGACCGCCGACGAACGCAACGCACGCCTGGGCACCTACGCGGCGGTCGGCGCGATCGTCGTGGTCGTGGGCCTCGCGGGCGCGGCGGTAGCGGTGCGGGACGCGCGACGGAGGCGGGGGCGGGCGGAGCGCGGGGTATGACGGGCTTGGCGGTGCCCCTGTTCATCCTGGCCGCTGCGCTGCTGGCAATGGTGTGCGTCAAGACGGACTGGGTCCGCTCGGTTCGCCGTCGCACTTATCCGTCGGGCGGGGGGCTTCCCACGTCGGCCTTCGTGGCGGCGCGGGCGCTGCTCCTGACGATGGCGGCGATCTGTGTCTGGCAGGGCACGCAGGGACTGGCGACGGAGGGCAACTCGCGCTGGAGCGACGAGGAGCTGACGAGCGCAGTCCATCGGACGGCGGCCGACCTGGACGGCTACTGGTACCGCACCGACCCCCTGACGCATGACACCACGTACTTCGACGACTACGCCACGCTCATCGAGGACAAGGTGATCCGCTACGGAGGCGGTGGCGCCCCGCAATCAGGTGTGAGCGCCTCGCCGCTCTCCGGTGATCCGAACACCGACGGCGACTTCACTGTCCGGGCGAACGGCTCGGACATTGCCTTCTGCCTCCACGTGAAGACCTCCCGTGACAAGTCGCTGGATTACACGCCGCCCGGGATCAGTGGCGGTGAAGGCGGCGGTTCGTACAAGGAGTTGGGGTATCGGCTCGCGGTCACGGTGCGACACGGGACGTGCTGATTCCGAGCGGCCGGTCGGCACGGAGCTGCAGCGGGGATTCCTTGGCACGCGGGTCCGCGAGGAGGAAGGGCACCATGTCGTCACTCAGTGCCGTGCGGGCGAAACCCTCGTTCTCCGTGACGACCCGGAAGGCGTCGTCGAACTCCGGCACGCCCAGCTCCATCTTGGGTCGTGCGTCGAAGAAACCGTCCGTCCTGTGGGCACGGCGCAGTTCCATGGCCGGTCCCGTACCGGGAGTGGTGACGACGAAGACGGACTCGACCGTCATCTGCCTCTCGCCCATTTGCGTATGGGGCGACAGCGGATCGACGTAGTGGTATTCGAAGCACTTGAAGGAACGGTCGCGGAACTCACCCGTGATGTAGTGCCACGTACGCAAACTCGAACCGCGCGCGGGGAAGGGGCCGACTCCGCAATACTGGTCGATCTGTCCGGAGCTGCGCCTTTCGTACGTCCACCCGCGGCCCGGGCAATGCTCTCGAGTTGCGCCCGTCCCTCGATGATCTGGGCGTTCGCTCTGTTCGTGCGGAAGAACATTCTGATGACAAAGGTGAACAGGCCCACGACGAAAGCGAGGAGGAGTACCTTCACCAGAATGCCCACGAACGTGTCCATGGGCCCAGAGTTTGGCGGATGCTGTTCCCCGCGTGAGTCGAGGTTCTGCCGTGCGTGATGTGTCGGCTCCTCCTGAAGGTCTGCCGCCCGTGGCCGCCTGATCCGCGTAGCGGTGGGGTGGGCGTGGGCGGCGCGGTCTGTTGCCCCGTGCACCGCGACTTCGCGGCGCACGCGATTGCGCAGGTGAAGGTCATTTGTTGATGTGGCGAAGAATTCAAGGTGCGTGGCGATAAGCGGCGTACGTGACGGACAGGCCGGATGGTGGCTCTCCGGGGGCGCCATATGCTGGGCGCGCCAAGGGGGACCTTCCGCTCCCGGCGGGGAGTTCCGACCCGAAGCTGTCGAAGGAGAAGCCGGCCGACACGGTCGCCGAGAAGCCGGCCGCAACGACGGGCCAGGCCAAGCCGGACATCACCTGCCCGGAGGACCTGGCGGGCAGGGTCGGAACGACCATCCGCCGCAAGCTGACGGTGTCCGACGGCAGCACCCTGGGTGTGACGGCCAAGGTCACGTCCGTGGACGGAAAGAAGATCAACTTTGACACCCAGGCTGACGAAACGCCTACGTCGGCGCAGGGCTGACAGCCCGCGCGGTCTCAGTCGGTCTGGTCAACCTGCCTTCGGCTTAACGGAGTTGGCCCGCGACGCCGTGACATCGCCCGCCGGCCGGGTCCGGCCGGGTGAATCGGGCACATCGCGGCGCCTGATGCCGTCTCGTGACGGAGTTGCTGCATAGCCCGGTTGGAGTAGATGTACTGGGTGACTACAGTGGTAAGTGCGTTGTAAGACGCGACTGGCTTTGCGATCGTGCGCCAGGCGGATGCCTCGCACGGATCGGGTAGGACCACGGGGAACGGGGAGGACACGTCGTGATTCCGGCGGACGGCGGAGGCGTTTCGAAGGCTGCGGCAGCCGATCTCAAGGTCGGCTCAGAAGTTCTGACGACCTTCAAGCAGCGTGTGGACAAGATTCTTCAGGACTTCGAGGGCTCGCCCGGAAGCTCCTCCAAGGTCCGGGACCATCAGATCAGCCGAACCGCGGTCGCCAGCGGGACCGCACCGTTCGTCGAAGCGGATGTGCTGCACCTCAGCTACGAGCAGGTCCACAGCCGCATCACCTCCCTCTCCCAGATGCTGGGAATGCAGATCGAGGCAATGAGCATCGCCTCGCACGGAGCGGAAGTCGGCTTCGCCAACCTGGAGGAAGAGCAGCGGCGCCGCTTCTGGGAGATCCAGACGAGGATCGACCGTGAGCACCGCACCGCGGACGCGGAGAAGAAGCAGAACAACGAGACGCAGTCGAAGGGGGGGTACAAGTAATGAGCGGCAACGACGGGAAGACGTCGGGAACCCCGACCCCTCAGGAACAGGTGGCCGGTCAGGTCGCGGTCACGGACGGCGTCCAGAGCGTCATGAGCCTGATGCACGACGCCTTCGGGTTCGGCTCCGACCGCGCGTTCTCCGTCTCGGACGACCTCGCGAAGAAGCTCCACGTCACGCCCGGAAGCACGAGGTTCGAGGAGCATCTCCTCAACGCCATGCTCGACCTGGTCGAGGGCACCAAGCCGAGTGACCTCGAGAACGCCGGCTCTGCGCTCTGGAAGGCGAGTCAGGCGATGACCGACGCGGCCACCGAGCTGCGCACCAACATCAAGCATGCCAGCGCCGACTTCCAGGGTGAGGCGGGCACGTCGTTCCAGGAGTGGGGCACGAAGCTCGCCGGTCACACGGACGCCCTGAGCACCTACGTCCAGAAGGCCGGTGTGGAGATCGCCGCCGCCGCCACCGGACTGGCGTCGGTGAAGAGTTCGCTGCCTCCTCGCGACACCCGGCCCTCACACAAGGCGTTGAAGCCCGAGGCGCTGCCGGCCGCGAAGCAGACCGAGGGCAACGCCGAGTACGACGAAGCCGTCAAGGTCGAGAAGCATCGGCAAGAAGCGATCAACCAGATGAACCGGTTGGCTTCGTTCTACTCCGTCTCGGCGGAGACGTTGAGCGGCCTGACACCGCCCACGTTCGACACGATGCCGAACGTGGGAGTGCCCAGGCCCACCCCCTCCACGAGCGAGCGGTTCAGCGCCGAGACGGGCACGTCGACGGGGTCCACCGGAAACGCGGAGGTCGCGACCTCGCGGCGCCAGTTCGTCCAGGACACGCAGGGATCCACGGACCTCCAGTCCCCGGCGCCGAAGGACGTGAACGGGACGGTCACCATGCCGGACCGCCCCGCAGTCGGTACGGAGATCGACAGCGTCGGCACGCTCCCGAACCCCACGACGTCCACGCCCGGCCCGCAGGCGCCGCAGGCACCCGTGACCGCCACCGGCCCGAGCACGAGCGGCCTGACGGTGCCACTGCCGACCGGATACACCGGCCCTCTGGGGAAGGGCGGCGGCGGAGGCAAGTTCGGTGGAGGCGCCGGCAGGAACCCGTTCACCGCTCAGGACCGCGCCTCCACCTCTGGACCCGGGGCTTCACGGACCACCCCGGGGCGAGGCACCACGAGCAACCCCATGGGCCAGCACGGCGGCGGCACGGGCCAGCAGGGAACTTCGCGCGGGGGTATGCAAGGCGGCCGCCCGAGCACCACGAGCCGTGGGGTGACCGGCGGCACGCCCCGGCCGAACGGGGCGCAGTCCGCCCGCACTTCGGGCCCCGGCACCACCGGTGCGGCGCGGTCGAACGGTGTGGTCGGTGGACGCCCCAGTACCCCGCAGGGCGCGGGCCAGACCGGATCGCGGGTTCCTCGCGGCACCGTGATGGGTGAGGGGGCCGGTGGCGCTTCCCGGGGAACCAACGGCCGCATCGGACAGCGCGGCGTGATGGGCGCCCCCGGTACCGAGACGGCGGGGCGCTCCACGGGTGCGGGACGCAAGATCCAGGGCGCGTCCGAGGCTGTGACCGGCAAGCCCGCCGGAAGGACTTCCGCGGCCCGCGCCGGCCGCAACGGATTCACCTCGGGCGGCGAAGGGCTCGTACGTGGCCCCTCCTCCCGGCAGAAGCGCGACGAGGACGACCAGGAAGGCGCCCAGCGGCCGGACTACGTCGTCGAGGACGAAGCCACGCATCTTCCACAGCAGCCGCGGCGCGATGTGCCGCCGGTAATCGACTAACTCCCGAACGAGGACGTACAGCAGCATGAAGCCAGGGATCGGCCGCCGAGTTCGGCAGAACGTACCTGTACCACGGCGCACCACCTCGCGCCTGGCGGTGGCGACCGTCGCGCTGGGCGCCGTGGTCGGTGCGACGGTAGGGCTTGCCCCGGCGGCCTTGGCTGACGGGAACGTCCAGTCGCAGGAGTGGTTCCTGGACGCCATGGACGCCGATGCGATCTGGAAGGTCAGCACGGGCAAGGGCGTCAAGGTTGCCGTCATCGATTCCGGCGTGAGCGACAGCACCTCGTCGTTGAAGGGCCAGGTGCTCGCCGACGAGACGCCCGAGAGCGTCGCGTACCACGCGACCAAGGACGTCTCCGGCCACGGCACCACCATCGCCGAGCTGATCGCCGGCACGGGGGCGGGCGGAGGGCTGAAAGGCGTCGCTCCCGGGGCGAAGATCGTGCCCTACCGCATCCTGCTGACCTCCTTGAAGAACAAGGACGAGCGCAAGAAGACCCCGGACACGGCGAAGGCCGTCCGGGCCGCGGCCGATACCGACGCGAAGATCATCAACATGTCGATCGGTGACGATCTGGTCGACCCCGAGCTGGAGTCCGCGATCAAGTACGCCCACTCCAAGGGCAAGCTGATGTTCGCCGCTGTCGGCAACGACGCGGAGAAGAAGAACCTCGTCGACTACCCGGCCGCGTACGACGGTGTCGTGGGTGTCGCCGCGGCCGACGATTCGGGGAAGGTCGGCAAGTTCTCGGAGCACGGGGACTACGTCGACCTGGCCGCACCGGGACTGAACATCCCCAGGTGGTGCGATGCCACTCTCACCTCCTACTGCGGCGCGGGCGAGGGAACCAGCCCCGCGGCGGCCATCGCCTCCGGCGCCGCGGCGCTCATCTGGTCCGCGCATCCGGAGTGGTCCGCGAACCAGGTCCTGCGGGTGCTGACCGGCACGGCAGGCCGCAGTTGGCCGAAGGACGAGCCCAGCACGTACCTCGGCTACGGCCTGGTCCGGCCGGCCCGGAACCTGCTGCACGGCGAGGGCACCCCCGGCGCCGCGAACGTGGACCCGATCACCGATCAGCGGACCACAGGTGCCAGTTCCGGTTCGGACACCCCGCCCTCCGCTTCTGCATCAGACTCGTCACAGCCCCCGCAGAAGGCTTCAGATGTCCCTGCCGAGGCGGCAGGATCGGAAGCGAAATCGTCAAGTGGCGGCAGCACGCTGTGGATTGTGCTCGGTGTGGTCGCCGCGGTGATCGTGATCGGTGGCGGAGGTTTCGCTGTGCTGCGGGCGCGACGTAGCTGACAAGACTTTCAACCGTGGAAGTTCCTGCGCTTCTTGGGCGGGCCACGGGGGAGCGGTTCGGCCTCCAGCGGGCATGAACCAAATAGTTGGAACTAGAGGCACACCTAAGGAAAGGCAGGAGCGCCATGGCCAGCGGGCAGCAGAAGCTCGAAGACCAGCAAGTAATCCAGCTTGAGAAGCAGATGTCGGAGAAGTACGACGGCATTCGCAAGCGCGTCCACAACCTGCAGGGCGTCATCGATGGTCTTGAGGGCCAGTGGAAGGGCATCGGTAAGCACGCCTTCGACAAGAAGCAGTTCGAGATCAATGAGTCGCTGCAGAACATCGGCAAGATTCTGGCCGACGTCATCGACGCGATGAACAAGACGCGCAACATCAAGGACAGCTCGGAAGACGACGTGCGTGCCTCGGTGGACAAGATCTCCGTCACCGACGGAGCTTCGTCTCTCAGCGGCTACTGAGCGGCGCCGAGTTCAAGGCATCCGAAGTACGTCAGAAGCAGAACCACGAGCGAGACGAGGTAAAGAGATATGGCCGGTAACGGTGACGGGCTGCTCGTAACTTATGACGGGCTCGACCAGGCGGCGACCCAGATCGGTAACGAGGCGAAGACCCTCGAACAGGATCTGCAGGAGCTGCGGCAGCTCGTGGTGAAGAGCCAGGAGTACTGGGCCGGTGAGGCGCAGGGCACCTTCGGTGACAAGCTCCAGAAGTGGGACAAGGAAGCCGCTGACATTCACGCGGCGCTGACCGGTATCGGCCATGTCGTGGGTCAGTCCGGCGGTACCTACATGGACGGCGACAAGAAGGCGTCCAGCTACTTCCAGTAAACGGGAGCGGTTTAGTCTGGGGTGGGCACGCGCGGGAGGTGCCCACCCTTCCTGTTGCCTGGATACTTGAATCCCTGAATGTCTGACTCCCTTGCCAGGCGTCCCTGTCCTGGCCTGTTCGCGCTGCACATCTGGAAAGGTTTGGCACTCATGAGTTTCGGTCCGCCACCTTCTCCGTTCACGCAGTCATTGCGTGCTGCGGACGAGCGTGCCAAGCGGCGGCGCATCAAGTTGTGGGGCGGTTCCGGCCTGGCGCTGGTGGCGGTCGCCTGTGGAGTCGGCTGGTTTTTCGCAAGCGGAGGGGGCGGTGCGGAAAGTTCGACCCTTGACGCGAAATCCGTTCACCAGCAAGCGGCGGACGAGGTGAGAGAAACAGTCGAACGTGCGCCTACGGGTGGTGCGGGACGGCTCGTGGCTGCCATGGGCGACAGCAAGTTGAAACCCATGGAGTCCAAGACGACTCCTGGGACTTGGGCTACGGGCAAGGTGCTGGCGAAGGGAATGGGGAACTCCCTCAAAGGCATAGGGATCGACGCGGATGACGAACTTGTTTGGCAACGCGAACTGTCCGGCCCCATGTGTGGGTGGACGCAAAACGTAACAGTCGATGGAAGCACAGCTGTCCTGCTCAAAGACAAGGACGGCGGTTCTTGCAGCAAGCTTCTGTTCTTCAAGATCGACACGGGGGATAAACTTTGGGAAGCGACAATCCCTCGACAGCATGCCGCTGACGACCGGTACCCGAATGTGACCCTCACTCGCGGGATCGTAGCCGTCGCATATGGTTCTGGCTCTGCTGGATATGACATGAAAACCGGGGATAAGCGATGGACCCGGAATGAGACGAAGACGTGCCGAGAAGGCGGATTCGCGGGCGGTCGCTCGCTGATCGTGAGACAGGATTGCTACTCGGCGGACGGACAGTCTACCTATCGGGTACAGAAGGTAGATCCGCGGTCCGGCGAAGCGAAGTGGACATACAAGGCGAACAAGCATCTGAACTTCGTCTATCTTGTCTCGTCGGATCCTGTGGTGCTCGCCGTATCGGCGGGGGAGGCGGGGCTGTCGGATCTGATCTCGCTCGACGGTAGAGGGAAGTACCAGACCACCATCCGGTTCTCGGGTGAGCGCTACGAGGTGAAGTGCACGGATGGGATCGAAACGAGCGCGGAAGATGCCCTGAGCTTTTCGGCCGTAGACCAGTGCACGCAGATTGTTGTCTCTGGCGAGCAGGCTTTCGTCACTACGGGGGAAATGACAGAAGGCATCTCTCACGAGACCAATTCGATCGTCGCTTTCAACTTGAAGACTGGTCATACGGGCGTGAAGTTCGATGCCGGGAAGGACCAGGAGCTGTTCCCTCTGCGTATGAGCGGAGACCGACTGCTGGCCCTCAAGGTGGGCACCGACAACTTTGCACCGACACAGCTGGTGAGCCTCGACCCCGCGACCGGAAAAGAAGCAAGTTACTACTCGTTCGAGTCTTTCCAGGAAGTCCGTTCGCTGGTCAGTGCCGCCGGGAGTGACGTGGTCGTCGAGCACGGCCGAATCTTCTTCGGGAGCCGTGCTGTGCAGGGCGGAGGGTCCAAGAGGGCGCCCGCCTATGTCTGGCACGCATTCGGCATCGGCAGCGCAAGGTAGACGTGTCTCGCACACCCCTACCGGAGGATCGCCGCGGTCGGGATCGGGGTCTTCCTGATGACCGGTAGCGCGGTGGGTGGTGTTGGGGCCGTTCTGAGAGCGGCGCCCCGCAGGCGCGCCGGGCCGGCGCCGCACTCCACGGAACAGTGCAAATGATGGTCGACGTGCAGGGGAGCGCGGAGATGGAACGACGCACCAGACGCGTCATCGTGTGGGGCGCGTTGGCCGCCACCGTCCTGGGGACAGCCGGGTACGTCGCCGAACCGACGGTCCGCGACGAGCTGGTAGCCCGCGACGTGTGCGACGGGGCCGTGGGCAAGTCCGTGGTGGAGCACCTCACACCGGACGGCCTGCACTTGAAGGAGTCCGAGGAGCAGCGAATCACGCAGCTCGGCAGCTACACCTGCACCCTCACCGTAAGGGCGCGCGAGCACGACTCCCGCGACTGGGCCCTGCTGCGCATGGAGGCGTACACGCGCGGCGACGACCAGGACCGCGAGTTGTACTCGTCGTTCCCGCAGTACGGGTCCGAGTACCACCAGATGCTGCCCGGCGGGCTGCCCGGCCTTGTGGACAAGAACCAGGACATCGTGATGCGGGTCCCTTGCCGCGCCGGCGACGGCACACCGGCCGCGCTGCTGACCCGGGTCGCGGTGGCCCGCGACGCCTTGCACGGGGTGCCCGGGGCGGCGTACCGCGCGGCCGTCTCCTTCACCAACTCGGCGGCGCGGAGGGTGGGGTGTGAGGCCGAACCGTTGAAGGTGACCGCCGCCGCGGCGCGGGCGGCGCTCGCCGACCCGGCGGGCCGTGACGCCGACGAGACGCCCGCCCGGAGCGTCTCCGTGCCGGCCGCCGGACGGACCGCCTGCGGCTGGGTCGCCGGGGCCGGGCTGCCGCACGCCGCCGACTGGTCCGTGTCCTCGGCCGGGAGCCCCGAGAGCCTGATGGCCTCGTGCGACCTCGACGGCCCCGGCCAGGGTGCCCAAGGGGTCAGGCTCCGCGCCTGGTACGGGAATTGGGGCACCCGGTTCCTCAGCCGTGACTCCTATGCCGCGGTGCGCGACCCGATGACAGCCGTCGCTCATTGCGGCGGGGCCCGCGCCAACTTCGCACTCATCACCGGGCGCGACAGCGAGGCGAGCGGAAACAAGGAGGGGAGCATCGGGAGCGCCGTGCAGCGGCGACTGCTCCGGGCGTTCGTGGCAGACCAGATGCGGCGCGACGGGCACTGCACGGGAGAGCCGGAGTTCACGTTCTGAACGCCGCTCGACACGAGCTGTCCCGCTGGTGAGGGCCCGTCAGGTCACCACCCGACAGGCGTCAGTCCCCCGCTCGACGCACGTCAGGTCTGTCTCACCACCGGAGGGAAGCCGACCACACCCCCACCACGTACCGCTCGTCGAGCAACTGCCGCAGCTGCTCGGCCCGCCCCGCGGAGACGCCCCGCTCCCGTACCCACCTGTCGTACCCGGAGTACAACTGCTTCCGCCCGTCAAAAAGGTCACCGCGTACAGCCCCGACGGTGCGCCGCGCCGCGATGGTGTTCATCGGCGGCAACGTGGTCACCTGCCGCGCCGCAGGACGGTACGTGCCGCGGGTGTGCTCGCGCACCGCGGCGTCGAACGCGTCCAGGTCCTTGATGGTGCCCTGCGTCGCCAGGGCCGTCCGCAGCCCCGTCAGCCTGCCGATCCTCTCGGCGATCTCGCCGAGGTCCGCGTCCGGCGAGGTGAGGTCGTGGCGCCGCCAGTCCGTGCCCTGCTTACGGGCGTCGGCCTTGTCCTGGGCGGTCAGGCGTGCCGCCGGGTCACCCGCGCGGTCCGTCAGACGTTCCACGTAGTACGCGAAGTAGGCGCGTTCGGCGTCGTAGAGGATCGCGAACGCCTCGGGGTCCTGGGCCAGAGCGGGGATCAGCGCGTCGAGGTCGGCGCCCCGCGCACTCGTCAGCGGGTCGGCGTACCCGAAGACAGCGTGCGCCTCACGCGGATCGAGGAAGCGGCCGAAAGCCGTGCGGCCCGAATCGTCCAGGACGGCGGCGCTTGAACCGGGCTCCGCCGGACCGGTCGAGTCCGAGTCACCGGACAGCGCCGGGGTGCGGGCCACATCCACGACGTACGCGGCCATGAGGCGGGCCACCGAGGGCTCGAAACCCGGGGCGAACGGCTTGCCGCGGCCGGACTGCTGCGACAGGACGGACAGCACCGCGTACGCCGTACGGGCCTGTGCCTCGGTGTGCGGCTGCCCGGGGACGGGCGACGTGGCAGCGGCGATCACGCGACCGACGGCGCGGGCCCCGTCGGCGCAGTACGCCTCGTGTTCGAGCAGCGCCGCGGCGCTGCTCATCCGACTCGTGTCGGCCAGCGGATCAAGGGACTTGGTGGCGGCAGCCGGGTCGTCGGCGAGCGCCCGCGTGCGCGCCGGAACGCTCCAGCAGGGCGCCGCGTCGGCCGAGTCGGCGAACGACACGGGCACGATCACGGCGGCCGCGACGAGCGCCGCGCCCGTCACCCCGGCAGCCACCCGGTGCCGACGCAGCCACCCGCGCCCCCGGCGCCATACAGTCCAGCTACCGCCGCCGGCCCCGCTACCACTCATGTCCGCCCCACTACCGCCCCGCTGCCATTACCGGCCCCGCCAGCCCGGCCCCTGACCCTGCTCGTCATTCCGCTGGGCGGCCTACTGACCCCGCTGGGCCCGCTGACCCCGCTGGGCCGACTGAACCCGCTGGGGCCTCCTGAACCCGCTACTCCGAGCCCTGAGACCCCTGCGCGTCTTGCGAGCCCTGGGAGCCCTGCTCGGCCGAAAGCCCACCGTTCAACGACGTAGGTTCCAGATCGAACTCACCGTCCCTGGCCCCGAGGACGAACGCCGTCCACTCCGCCTCCGTGTACCGCAGCACGGTCTCCGGCTCCAGCGACGACCGCATCGCCACCGCCCCGTCCGGCAGGTACGCGATCTCCACGCGCTCCTCGTGCTGCTCCGTGCCCGGCGCGCTGTGCCACTCCACACCGGAGATGTCGAGCGCGTACAGCTCGTTCTTCTCGCGCTCCTTGCGGGCCTTGATCTCCTCGGGGGTCTCGGGCTGCTGAGACTCCTGAGCGGTGTGCTCCTGTGCATCCGCCATGGTGAGCGGTCCCTCCCGGACGTGCGAAGTGCCTGTGTGGTCACCCTACTTGGCATGGCCGCCGCCGACTCGTGAGTCCCAGGAGAATGCCCCCGCACGCAGGACGAAGGGGGCCGCACCCGCTAAGGTGCGACCCCCTTCCCGTTCCGTACGTCGTGCCCGGCGCCGTCCCGGCCCCGGGCGGACGCCTACTGCTCCAGGCCGATCTGGACCAACGGCTTGCCCCGCTTGCGCGACACGAACACACCGCGCCCCGCCGGCATGGGCCGCGGCCGCACCCCGCCGAGCAGATCACCCTCGTTCGGGTCACCGGCCAGCACCACGCCCTGCGCGCCGAGCTCCTTGATGCGCTGCATGAAGGCCTCGTAACTGGCGCGGCCCGAACCGGCCGTGGAGCGGGCGATGATGAAGCGCACACCGACGTCCCGCGCGAACGGCAGCAGTTCGGTCAGCCCCGAGAGCGGGTTGCCGCTCGACGTCGACACCAGGTCGTAGTCGTCGATGACCACGTAGACCGTCGGGCCCCGCCACCAACTGCGGTCGCGCAGCTGCTGAGCCGTCACGTCCGCGGTGGGGGCGCGGCGCTGCATCAGGTCGACCAGGGCGTCCATGTGGTGCGCCATCTGGTTCGACATGGGGATGTACTCGGCCAGGTGCGAGGCCGGCGTGACATCGAGCAGCGAGCGCCGGTTGTCGACCACGAACAGCTTGCAGGTGTCGCCGCTGTAGCGCTGCGTGAGCTGCCGGATGATCAGCTTCAGCAGGTTGGACTTGCCGGACTCGCTCTCGCCGAAGACCAGGAAGAACGGGTCCTGGTCGAAGTCGATGAAGACCGGCTCCAGGTTGTCCTCGTCGAGCGCGAAGGAGATACCGCGCTCCGGGAACCTGTCGCCCGGCGGCAGCTGGCGCGCGGGGAACTCGCGCGGCAGCAGCCGGACCTCGGGCGCGCCCGGCTGTGTCCAGTGCCGGGTGACCTCCGTGGTGAGCGCGGACGTGGCCTCGGCCAGGTCCGTGTCCGACGACAGGCCGTCGATGCGCGGGACCGCCGCCATGAAGTGCTGCTTCTGCGGGGTCTGGCCTCGACCGGGCACCCCCGTCGGCACGTTGGCGGCGATCTTGCGGTCGAACTCGGAGTCCATCGTGTCGCCGAGCCGCAGCTCCAGGCGGTTCATGAGGTGGTCCTTCATGTTCGCCCGGACCTCCATGGACCGCGACGCCGTCAGGATCACGTGGATGCCGTAACCGAGACCGCGCGCCGCGATGTCCAGGACGAGCGGTTCCAGCGCCTCGTAGTCCGTACGGAAGTTGCCCCAGCCGTCGATGACCAGGAACACGTCGCCCCACGGCTGGTCGGTCATCGAGATGTCGCCCCGCGCGCGCCGGTTGCGGAAGTCGGCGATCGAGGCGATGCCGGCCGTACGGAAGTACTCCTCGCGCCGGGTCAGCACGCCGTAGACCTCGGCCGCCGTACGGCGCACCTTCTCGGGGTCCAGGCGGGAGGCCACGCCACCCACGTGCGGCAGACCGGCGACGGCCGCCATACCGCCACCACCGAAGTCCAGGCCGTAGAATTGCACTTCCTGCGGCGTGTGCGTCAGCGCGAACGACGCGATGATCGAGCGCAGCAGCGTCGACTTGCCGGACTGCGGACCGCCCAGGATCTGCATGTGACCCGCGGCGCCGCCGAAGTCGATCCACAGCGGGTCGCGCCGCTGCTCGTACGGCTTGTCGACGAGGCCGACGGGGACGACCAGGCGTCCGGCGCCCTCGTAGCCGGGCTGCGTGAGCCCACGGCCCTGTACGGGCGCGAGGCCGGGCAGCAGCGAGTCGAGCGACGGCGGGCTGTCCAGCGGCGGCAGCCACACCTGGTGCGCCGCGGGCCCCTGCGCCTCCAGGCGCCGCACGATCACGTCGAGCACGGTGTCGGCGAGCGCGTCGTCCTTCTCCTCGCGCGGCGCCTCCTCCCGCTGGCGCGGCACCGGGCTGTACTGCACGGGTACCTCGGCAGCGGTGAACAGCGCGGGGCGCCGGTCCACCGGGAGCGGCCCGCCGGGCGTCGCGACCCGCGCGGCGCCGGTGCGGTACACCCCGGACACGTACGCCGCCTTGAAGCGCACCATCTCGTCGGTGCCGAACTTCAGGAAGCCGGAGCCCGGCACGTTCGGCAGTTCGTACGCGTCCGGCACGCCGAGCGCGGCACGGGACTCGGCGGCGGAGAACGTCCGCAGACCGACCCGGTAGGACAGGTACGTCTCCAGGCCGCGCAGGCGGCCCTCCTCCAGACGCTGCGAGGCGAGCAGCAGGTGCACGCCGAGCGAACGGCCGATACGGCCGATCTGCACGAACATCTCGATGAAGTCCGGCTTCGCCGTCAACAGCTCGCTGAACTCGTCGATCACCAGGACGAGCGACGGGATCGGCTGCAGCGGCGCACCGGCCGCGCGCGCCTTCTCGTAGTCGTGGATGTTCGCGTAGTTGCCCGCGTCGCGGAGCATCTCCTGGCGGCGGTTGAGCTCACCGCGGATCGAGTCGCCCATGCGGTCGACGAGGGTGAGGTCGTCCGCGAGGTTGGTGATGACGGCCGCGACGTGCGGCATCTGGGCCATGCCCGCGAAGGTGGCACCGCCCTTGAAGTCCGCGAGGACGAAGTTCAGTGTCTCGGAGGAGTGCGTCACCGCGAGACCCAGCACCAGGGTGCGCAGCAGCTCCGACTTACCGGAACCGGTGGCGCCCACACACAGGCCGTGCGGGCCCATGCCTTCCTGTGCTGCTTCCTTCAGGTCGAGCATCACGGGCCGGCCGTCGTCACCGACACCGATGGGCACGCGCAGCCGCTCGGCCTGCGAGCGCGGGCGCCAGGTGCGCTTGGTGTCGACGGTCGCCGCGTCGCCCAGGTTCATCAGATCGGTGAATTCGAGGTTGGCGAGCAGCGGTTCGTCGTCGCTGTCGCCGCCCGTCGCCATGCGCAGCGGCGCGAGCTGCCGGGCGAGCGCCTCGGCGGCGGCGTACGAGAGCACGTCCGGGGTGCCCTCGTAGACCATGCCGTGCGCGGATTCCAGGCGCAGCACCTTCGGGTGCACGACGATCGAGAGGTCACCGCGGCCCGCGGCGAGGTCGCCGGGGACGACCTCAAGGACCGTCACTCCTTGCAGCCCCTCGGGGCTGGCCAGCAGCGACGTGGGAGGCAGCGAGAGACCGTCGAGGACGACGACCACGTGCGGTTGCTCGGGGACGGGCGCGCCGTTGGGGTGGAAGCGCGGCCGGCCCTCGAGACGGGTACCGAGCAGCTCCTCCAGCTCATTGGCGTCGGTCGTGATGAGGCGGCGGCTGCCCGCGCCGTCACTGAGCCCCGGCACCTGGTTGTGCGGCAGCCACTTCGCCCACTCCCACTCCGGGGCGGTCTGGCGTCCGGCGGCGACCGCGACGACGAGGTCCTCGGGGGAGTGCATCGAGGCGAGGGAGGCGACGAGGGAGCGGGCGGAGCCGCGCACGGTCGTCGGCTCCCCGCTCACGGACACGTGGTAGAAGGCGCGCAGCGACACCGCCATCGGCAGTTCCTCGAGCGTGCTGTGCGTGGCGAGGAAGCGCTGCATCGCGCCCGCCGTCAGCGGCTCCAGCTCGTCGACCGGGGCGGTCTGCGGCGGCACCAGGGGAGTGGCGAGGCCCTGCGGGCCGAGGCCCACCCGCACCTGGCCGAAGTCCTCGTCACCGCTGCGCCGCTCCCATACGCGGCTGCCCTCGGCGACCAGCGCCCACAGTTGCTCGGGTGAAGGGTGCAGGTAGTACTGCGCGTCGCGCTGCTTGCGGGCGGTGCCCAGGGCCTCCCGCCGCGTCTGCGACAGGTAGCGCAGGTAGTCGCGGCGCATGTCGGCCATCTGACCCTGGTTGCCCTTGCGGTAGCGGGCGAGCATCGCGATGCCCATCGCGATCGTCGACGCCACCATGACCATGCCCATGATCTTCATGAAGGGCTGGGCCTGCGGATTGAAGAAGAACACGACCGAGCCACCCATGCCGAGCATGGGCAGGATCTGCATCAGCGCACCCTCTTGCTGCCCACGCGGCAACTCCGGCGGAGGTTGCAGCACCACCTCCTCCGTGGGCACCTCGGACGGCAGTGCCCGAGGTGGGCGCTTGACGACGATGTGGCTCACTCTGCACCAATTCCCTTGCCGGACCGAGCTGTTCCGTCCGCCGCCCCGTGTCAGGCGGACGTCGATCGCGGTTCGCGATCCTACTGACAACTACTGACAACGGCGGGCGGTAGGGTGCCGGTGACACCCGTGAGCAGTTGCGAATCCGCCCAGGAAAAACGGGCAATCCGCACGGTTCGGAACGTGCGGCGTCCCCGGATCCCGGGCGGCGGAGCGCATGTGACCGGCCCTGCGGGACGCGGAGCGCAACGTACACAGGATCTTTACAGGCGGACGGGCCCGGTACTCCACCGCGCCCGTCCCCGCACGACCGAGTCTTCGCAAGGGCCTCGTAAGAGTCTTCGCACAAAGGGGGAACAGCAGGTGAGCATGACGGCCTCCGCGCCGACCGGCCGAGCCGGCGCAACGGGCACCGGAGCCCCTGCCACGGCGGGTACGGGTCTCGGCTTCTGCCGCGTCACCATCGTGGCGCCCGACAGCCGCATCGACGTGGCGCTGCCCGACGACGTACCGGTCGCCGACCTGTACCCCGAGATCCTGCGGCTCTCCCAGCAGAGCCCCGGCGAAGGCGCCCCCGTCGGCTACCACCTCGTACGCCGTGACGGCACGGTGCTCGACAGCGCCCGCTCGTTCGCGGCGCAGCGCATCCTGGACGGCGAGCTGCTCACGCTGCGCCCCTTCTCCGAGTCGCTGCCGCCCGCGGTCTTCGACGACGTCTCCGAGGCCGTGGCCTCCGCCGTCACCAAGGACCGCACCCTGTGGAGCGGCGACCTCACGCGCGCGGCGGGCCTCGTGGCCGGCGGCGTCCTGCCCGCCCTGATCGCCTTCGTGGCCTGGAACTCCCAGATCCGCCACGACATGTACAGCCTCCAGGGCATCCTCGCCGGCGTCGCCGGACTCCTCCTGGTCACCCTGGCGTGCGTGCGCGCGCGGGTCTACGCCGACCGCGGCTCGGCGGTCGCGCTCGGCCTCGGCGCCCTGCCGAACATCGCGGTCGCGGGCTCAGGGCTGCTGCCGCTCTCCACGGGCCAGGGCATCGGCCGCCTCCAGTTCCTGCTCGCCTGCGCGGCGGTCCTGGTCGTCTCCGTGATCCTCACCCTGGTGTCGCCCGGCGGTGACGGCCCCTTCGTGGCCTTCGTCTTCGCCTCCCTGATCGGGTTGCTGACCACCTTCATCGCGATCCTCACCGACCTGAAGCCCATCGAGACGGCCGCCATCTGCGCCCCGCTCTCCGTGAGCGCGCTGGCCTTCCTGCCCGGCCTGTCGATGCGCTTCGCGCGGCTGCCCATCGGCTTCGCACCGCCCAACCCCGCGCGCGCGGGGTACGACTCCGCGGGCGGCGCGCCCGACCCGCACGAGGCGGTCGACGCGGAGCGCGTCGCCGCCCAGGCCCGCCGCGGCCACGAACTGCTCGTCGGTCTCGTCGGCGGCTGCGCCCTCGTCTCCGTGGGCGCGTCGATCGTCCTCGGCTTCTCCAGCAACGTATGGGGGCAGCTGCTGGCACTGGCCACCGGCCTCGCCATGCTGATGCGGGCCCACCTGTTCCGCTACACCGCACAGGTGGGCGCCACCCTCGCGGCCGGCCTCGCGGCCCTCGTCTTCCTCGGCCTCGGCCTCGCGCTGCACCCCCCGGTGGCCTACCTGTACGACGCCGTCAAGCACGACACCACGGCGCTCGACATCCGCACCGTGTGGATCGCGGCGGCCATCGGAGCGGCCACCGCCCTGGTCACCGCCATCGGCCTGATCACCCCGCGCCGCGGCGTCACCCCGTTCTGGGGCCGCTTCCTGGAGATCGCCGAGACGTTCGTGCTGCTCACTCTGATCCCGCTGGCCCTCGCGGTCTTCGACGTGTACGCCTCGGCGCGCGCGATGACGAGCTGAGCCCGGCACGCCCTGAGGGACCCGTTCGGGGGCGCTCCAGGCTGCTGGTACGCTGTCTGAAGGCCGCTTGTGTATGCGCCCCCTCTTCTGTTTCTTGAATAGAGGGCAGCGCCCAGCGGATCCCCGCCTCCGAGTTACGGAAGCTCTCCTGAGATGTAGACCAGGGGCGCTCGGTGGCCACGAAGAACACTACGAGGAGTACGCGTGTCGCTCGACGCCGCTACGAAGAAGCAGCTCATCTCCGAGTTCGGTCAGAAGGAGGGCGACACGGGCTCCCCCGAGGTCCAGGTCGCCATGCTCTCCCGTCGCATCTCTGACCTGACGGAGCACCTCAAGACGCACAAGCACGACCACCACTCGCGTCGTGGTCTGCTGATCCTGGTCGGCCAGCGTCGCCGCCTTCTGCAGTACCTGGCCAAGAAGGACATCCAGCGCTTCCGTGTGCTGGTCGAGCGCCTCGGCATCCGCCGCGGTGCGGCCGGCGCCCGCTAAGACGCCTTGAAGGGGAGCGGTTCCCACTCTTGAGGGGGCCGCTCCCTTTGCTGTACGTGCGCGCTGTCACCGGCGCTTTGTACTCTGGTGACGTACGAAGAGGAGAAGCGCACCTGCGCCGCCGCCGGTCCTCGGTAGTGGCCCCCGGAGACGCAAGAGGATCCCCGGGAGCTTCGATCGAAGACCGGCCCGCACCCACGGCGCGCTCCTCCGTTCCGTCCCTCTGCCACACGGGCAGATGCGGACAAAAGACGAAACAGACGAAAGTAACGGAGAAACCACTGGTGGAGAACGAGACCCACTACGCCGAGGCCGTCATCGACAACGGCTCCTTCGGCACCCGCACCATCCGCTTCGAGACGGGCCGTCTGGCCCGCCAGGCCGCCGGCTCCGCCGTCGCCTACCTCGACGACGACACCATGGTGCTTTCGGCCACCTCGGCCTCGAAGAACCCCAAGGACCAGCTCGACTTCTTCCCCCTCACGGTGGACGTCGAGGAGCGGCAGTACGCCGCGGGCAAGATCCCCGGCAGCTTCTTCCGCCGCGAGGGCCGCCCCTCCGAGGACGCCGTCCTCACCTGCCGCCTGATCGACCGCCCGCTGCGCCCGTCCTTCAAGAAGGGCCTGCGCAACGAGATCCAGGTCGTCGCCACGATCATGGCGCTCAACCCCGACCACCTGTACGACGTCGTCGCGATCAACGCCGCGTCCGCGTCCACGCAGCTGGCCGGTCTGCCCTTCTCCGGCCCGGTCGGCGGCGTCCGCGTCGCGCTGATCAACGGCCAGTGGGTCGCGTTCCCGACGCACACCGAGCTCGAGGACGCCGTCTTCGACATGGTGGTCGCCGGCCGCGTCCTGGAGGACGGCGACGTCGCGATCATGATGGTCGAGGCCGAGGCCACCGAGAAGACCATCCAGCTGGTCAAGGACGGCGCCGAGGCGCCGACCGAGGAGGTTGTGGCCGCCGGTCTCGACGCCTCGAAGCCCTTCATCAAGGTGCTGTGCAAGGCCCAGGCCGACCTCGCCGCGAAGGCCGCGAAGCCGACCGCCGAGTTCCCGATCTTCCTGGACTACCAGGACGACGTGCTCGAGGCCCTGACCGCCGCGGTCAAGTCCGAGCTGTCGGCCGCCCTGACCATCCCGGGCAAGCAGGACCGCGAGGCCGAGCTGGACCGCGTCAAGGGTCTGGCCGCCGAGAAGCTGCTCCCGCAGTTCGAGGGCCGCGAGAAGGAGATCTCCGCCGCGTACCGCTCGCTGACCAAGTCCCTGGTCCGTGAGCGCGTCATCAAGGAGAAGAAGCGCATCGACGGCCGCGGTGTCACCGACATCCGCACCCTGGCCGCCGAGGTCGAGGCCATCCCGCGCGTGCACGGCTCGGCCCTGTTCGAGCGTGGCGAGACCCAGATCCTGGGCGTCACCACGCTGAACATGCTGCGCATGGAGCAGCAGCTGGACACCCTCTCCCCGGTGACCCGCAAGCGCTACATGCACAACTACAACTTCCCGCCGTACTCCGTCGGTGAGACGGGCCGCGTCGGCTCCCCGAAGCGCCGCGAGATCGGCCACGGCGCGCTCGCCGAGCGCGCGATCGTGCCGGTCCTGCCGACGCGCGAGGAGTTCCCCTACGCGATCCGTCAGGTCTCCGAGGCCCTCGGTTCCAACGGCTCGACGTCGATGGGCTCGGTCTGCGCCTCCACCATGTCGCTGCTGAACGCCGGTGTGCCGCTGAAGGCCCCCGTCGCCGGTATCGCCATGGGTCTGATCTCCCAGGAGATCAAGGGCGAGACGCACTATGTCGCCCTGACCGACATCCTCGGTGCCGAGGACGCCTTCGGCGACATGGACTTCAAGGTCGCCGGCACCAAGGAGTTCGTGACGGCCCTCCAGCTCGACACGAAGCTCGACGGCATCCCGGCCTCCGTGCTGGCCGCCGCGCTGAAGCAGGCCCGTGACGCCCGCCTCCACATCCTCGACGTGATGATGGAAGCGATCGACGTCCCGGACGAGATGTCCCCGAACGCCCCGCGGATCATCACCGTCAAGATCCCGGTGGACAAGATCGGTGAGGTCATCGGCCCGAAGGGCAAGATGATCAACCAGATCCAGGAGGACACCGGCGCCGACATCACGATCGAGGACGACGGCACCATCTACATCGGTGCCCAGCAGGGCTCGCAGGCCGAGGCCGCCCGCGCCACGATCAACAGCATCGCCAACCCGACCATGCCGGAGGTCGGCGAGCGCTACCTGGGCACCGTCGTGAAGACGACGACCTTCGGTGCGTTCGTGTCCCTGCTCCCGGGCAAGGACGGTCTGCTGCATATCTCGCAGATCCGCAAGCTCGCCGGTGGCAAGCGCGTGGAGAACGTCGAGGACGTTCTCGGTGTGGGCCAGAAGGTCCAGGTCGAGATCGCCGAGATCGACTCCCGCGGCAAGCTCTCCCTGATCCCCGTGGTCGAGGGCGAAGAGGGCGACGACGCGAAGGACGACACCGACAAGTGACGTCTCGTAACACCAAGGCGACGGCCCGCACCTCCTCGGAGGCGCGGGCCGTTGCCCGTACCCAAACCCTGATCAAGGGCACGAACGGCATCGGCACGGTCCGCAAGACCACTCTTCCGAGTGGCCTGCGCATCGTCACCGAGACCCTGCCCTCCGTCCGCTCGGCGACCTTCGGCATCTGGGCCCACGTCGGCTCCCGCGACGAGACCCCCACGCTGAACGGTGCGACGCACTACCTGGAGCACCTCCTCTTCAAGGGCACCTCCCGCAGGAGCGCCCTCGACATCTCCTCCGAGATCGAAGCGGTCGGCGGCGAGATGAACGCCTTCACGGCGAAGGAGTACACGTGCTACTACGCGCGCGTGCTCGACACCAACCTGCCGCTGGCCATAGACGTCATCTGCGACATGCTGACCGGCTCCCTCATCGAGGAGGCGGACGTCGACGCGGAGCGCGGCGTCATCCTCGAAGAGATCGCGATGACCGAGGACGACGCGGGCGACTGCGTGCACGACCTGTTCGCGCACACGATGCTCGGCGACACACCCCTCGGCCGCCCCGTCCTCGGCACGGTCGACACGATCAACGCCCTCGACCGCAAGCAGATCAGCCGCTTCTACAAGAAGCACTACGACCCGACGCACCTGGTCGTCGCCGCCGCGGGCAACGTGGACCACGACAAGGTCGTACGCCAGGTCCGCGCCGCCTTCGAGAAGGCGGGCGCGCTGAGCGGCGCCGCCGCGGCCCCCGTCGGCCCCCGCGCGGGCCGCAAGACGCTGCGTGCGGCCGGCCGCGTGGAGGTCATCGGCCGCAAGACCGAGCAGGCCCACGTCATCCTCGGCATGCCGGGCCTGGCCCGCACCGACGACCGTCGCTGGGCCATGGGCGTGCTCAACACGGCGCTGGGCGGCGGTATGTCCTCCCGCCTCTTCCAGGAGGTCCGCGAGAAGCGCGGCCTGGCGTACAGCGTGTACTCGTACACCTCGGGCTTCGCGGACTGCGGCCTGTTCGGTGTCTACGCGGGCTGCCGCCCGAACCAGGTGCACGACGTCCTGAAGATCTGCCGCGACGAGCTGGACCAGGTCGCGCGGGACGGACTCGGCGACGACGAGATCAGCCGCGCCATCGGCCAGCTCGCCGGGTCCACGGTCCTCGGCCTGGAGGACACGGGCGCGCTGATGAACCGTATCGGCAAGAGCGAGCTCTGCTGGGGCGAGCAGATGTCGGTCGACGACATGCTGGAGCGCATCGCCGCCGTGACCCCGGACGAGGTGCGCGAGGTCGCACGCGACATCCTGGGACAGCGCCCGTCCCTGTCGGTCATCGGCCCGCTCAAGGACAAGCAGGCCGCGCGGTTGCACGAAGCGGTCGCGTAACAGCCACCTACGTAAGGATCAGGGAAGACATGAGCAAGCTGCGCGTGGCGGTTCTCGGAGCCAAGGGCCGCATCGGCTCGGCGGCCGTACGAGCCGTCGAGGCCGCCGAGGACATGGAGCTGGTCGCGGCCCTCGGCCGCGGCGACGAGCTGGACGTCCTCGTCGAGTCCGGCGCCCAGGTCGCGGTCGAACTGACGACGCCCGACTCCGTCATGGAGAACCTGGACTTCTGTGTACGCCACGGAATCCACGGGGTCGTCGGCACGACGGGCTGGACGGACGACCGCCTCGCGCAGCTCAGGGAATGGCTGGCCGCCTCCCCGCGGACCGGCGTGCTCATCGCCCCGAACTTCTCCATCGGCGCGGTCCTGACCATGAAGTTCGCCGAGGTGGCGGCCCCCTACTTCGAGTCCGTCGAAGTCATCGAGCTGCACCACCCGCGGAAGGTCGACGCCCCCTCCGGCACCGCCTCCCGCACGGCCCAGCTGATCGCCGCCGCCCGGCAGAAGGCGGGCAGCGCCCCGCAGCCCGACGCGACGACGACAGCGCTCGACGGAGCCCGCGGCGCGGACGTCGACGGGGTCCCCGTCCACTCGGTACGGCTGCGCGGCCTCCTCGCCCACCAGGAGGTCCTCCTGGGCGGTGAGGGCGAGACGCTGACCCTGCGCCACGACTCGCTGCACCACAGCAGTTTCATGCCGGGCATCCTGCTCGGCGCCCGCAAGGTCGTGACGGCTCCCGGCCTCACCTTCGGCCTGGAACACTTCCTCGATCTGAACGGCTGACTGCGGCGATGCGCGCGAAAATCACCTACGCGGTCACGGCCGCCGTCCTGGTCGTCTACTTCGTCCTGGCCGGCGACCGCGGAGTCATGCTCATTCAGCAGGGCACCTTGCTGACGGTCACCTTCGGTCTGGCCGTACTGATCCTGCCCGTGATCGGCATCTGGTTCCTGTGGGCCAACACCCAGTTCGTCCGCAAGGCCAACCGCCTCGCCGAACTCCTGGAGGCCGAGGGCGGCCTCCCCGTCGACGAGCTGCGCCGCGACCAGTACGGCCGCATCGACCGCGACTCGGCCGACGAGGTGTTCGGCCGGCGCAAGGCCGAGGCGGAGGACAGCCCGGGTGACTGGCGCTGCTGGTTCCGGCTGGCCGTGGCCTACAAGGACGCGCGTGACACCCCCCGCGCGCGGAAGGCGATGCAGCGCGCCATCGCTCTTCAGGAGGGCCGTTCGGTCAGCGCCTGAGACATGTGCAGGGGCCCGCACCGTCCGAGCGACGGCCGCGGGCCCCTGCACCTGTATGTACGCCCCTGAAACAGGCTCTCAGCTACGAGGCCGGTACTCGTCGGCCCACACCTCGATGGTGTCCGTGGCCCGCTCGAACGCCGTGGCCCGGCCGAGGAAGTCCCCGTTGTGACTCGTCAGCAGCGCCGTCTGCTCGCCCTGCCGGTCCCGGCGTACGAGGATCAGCGCCTGCCCCTGCACGGTGCGCGGCAGCCCCAGCCAGCGCACCGGCTGCTGCACCGTGCGAGCGGTGACGACCACGTCCCACGGCACGGTCCGCGTCGTCAGGAAGCCGACATGGCGCAGACCCCGGGCGCTCACCCACGCCCCCATGCGCAACAGCCGCATCGCGGCCGCGATGACCAGCACGGCCAGCACCCCGCACACGCCTGCCGCGGTGGTGTCTCCCGCCGCCGCGATGATCACTCCGGCGAACAGCACGTACGACGCCAGGAGCAGCAGCAGCGCGGCCACCCCGACCCGGTACGGGCCCGGACGGTAGGGGCGGCGCCACTGGTCCCGGTCGTCGAAGGGCAGCGCAGTCTCCGCGACCTCGTCGAAAGCACGATCGGCCGTCAGGAAGGGCAGGGGCACGACGGGTCCTCACTCGATCCACACTGGATGGGGGCTGTGCCCGGTGAGGCTACCCAGGCGTGCTCCGGCCTTCCACCTCAGGGGGTCCGGACGAGTACGGCGGTTCAGCGCCCGTCGGAGGCTTCGGACTGCTGGACGTGCCGCGTCGTCTGATCCGGCGACAGGGCGGGCATCCCGAACAACAGGGAGCCCACGAACCCGGCCACGACGGTCAGCCCCACCAGCGCCCGGCCGGCGATCTGCCCTGCGGAGGGGCGCTCGCGCGCGGGCGGCTTGACGTTGCTGCGGAACCTGTCGGCTTCGGCGATGAAGGCGAACGGTACGGGCTCGCGCCGACGAAACATGAGCGGTGCTTCTCCTCAAGAGGTTCGAACGAAGTGTGTTCATCTACACAGACGCGCGAACGCCCCAAAAGGTGCCCACTTTCGCCGAATTAACTGAAGTTCGCTCTCGTTCGCCGGAGATCGTCGCCAGAAGCGAGTGAATGACCCGTTGTCAGTGGCGGCCCGTAGAGTGGGCGCCGCCCGAGCGAAGTGATGGAAGGACCTCCCGAGCCGTGACCGAAACCCCTGCTGAAGACCGCAAGCCGACGTTCCGAGGCGACGTCGCCGTCGAGCTGGTGAAGCACACCGCGAGCGACTCGGACGTACTGTTCGCGGCCCGCGTCTCCACGGTGGGCGAGCAGTCCCTTGACGAGCTGTCGAAGGACCCCGAGCGCTCCAAGGGCCTCATCAACTACCTGATGCGGGACCGGCACGGCAGCCCCTTCGAGCACAACTCGATGACGTTCTTCATCAGCGCCCCGATCTTCGTCTTCCGCGAGTTCATGCGCCACCGCGTGGGCTGGTCGTACAACGAGGAATCGGGCCGGTACAGGGAGCTCGACCCGGTCTTCTACGTCCCCGACGCCGACCGCAAGCTCGTGCAGGAGGGCCGCCCGGGCAAGTACCGCTTCGTCGAGGGCACCCAGGCCCAGCAGGAGCTGACGGCCCGCACCATGGAGTCCTCCTACGTCCAGGCGTACGAGGCCTATCAGGAGATGCTCGCCGCGGGTGTGGCCCGCGAGGTGGCACGCGCTGTGCTCCCGGTCGGCCTCTTCTCGTCGATGTACGCGACGTGCAACGCGCGCTCGCTGATGCACTTCCTGGGCCTGCGCACCCAGCACGAGCTGGCCAAGGTCCCGTCCTTCCCCCAGCGGGAGATCGAGATGGTCGGCGAGCGGATGGAGGCGCAGTGGGCCGAGCTCATGCCGCTGACGTACGCGGCGTTCAACGCCAACGGCCGCGTGGCGCCGTGACCGCGGATCCGGGTGCTCCCTGATCAATTCGCCGCGGTGACGGCACAGATGTACGGGTGGGCTGGTCGAAGTGTCCGTATTGCGGCATATCGGAAAGTTCATCTAGCCTGATCAAACGGACCCGGTACTGCTTGAACCCCCGAGCAGGCAGTGCCGGGCTCCATCTTTGTCATGACTTGTCACGTCCCCCGAGGGGGGACCCGGCGCTGAGCAGCGAGTAGCGTGTTACCCATGGCTCCGACCTCGACTCCGCAGACCCCCTTCGGGAGGGTCCTCACCGCCATGGTCACGCCCTTCACGGCGGACGGCGCACTCGACCTCGACGGCGCGCAGCGGCTCGCCGCCCACCTGGTGGACGCAGGCAACGACGGCCTGATCGTCAACGGCACCACGGGCGAGTCCCCCACCACCAGCGACGCGGAGAAATCGGACCTCGTACGAGCCATCGTGGAGGCGGTCGGCGACCGCGCCCACGTCGTCGCCGGAGTGGGCACCAACGACACGCACCACAGCATCGGGCTCGCCCGCGCCGCCCAGCAGGCCGGCGCCCACGGCCTGCTCACGGTCACGCCGTACTACAACAAGCCCCCGCAAGAGGGCCTGCTCCGCCACTTCACGGCGATCGCGGACTCGACCGACCTCCCCGTGATGCTCTACGACATCCCGGGTCGCAGCGGCGTACCGATCAACACGGACACGATCGTCCGGCTCGCCCAGCACCCGCGCATCGTCGCCAACAAGGACGCCAAGGGCGACCTGGGCCGGGCCAGCTGGGCCATAGCGCGCTCGGGCCTCGCCTGGTACTCCGGCGACGACATGCTGAACCTGCCGCTGCTCTCGGTCGGCGCGTGCGGCCTCGTCTCCGTCGTCGGCCACGTGGTCGCCCCCGAGCTGCGTTCGATGCTCGACGCGTACCTCTCGGGCGACGTGCACAAGGCCACCGAGATCCACCAGAAGCTGCTTCCCGTCTTCACCGGCATGTTCCGCACGCAAGGCGTCATCACGACGAAGGCGGCGCTCTCCCTCCAGGGCCTGCCCGCCGGACCGCTGCGTCTGCCGCTCGTCGAGCTCACCCCGGAGGAAACGGCACAGCTCAAGATCGATCTTGCCGCCGGTGGGGTCCAGCTCTAGCCACTGACTTCGCAAAGCTCCACAACTGAATCAACAGAACACGAGCAAGACCGAAGAACCTCAACAACTGCTACTGCACGAACGTCACGCGCGCCACGTGCCCACAGGTACGTGGCGCGCGTGCTTAAGGGAGAGTCTTTTGAGTCATCCGCATCCTGAACTCGGCGCCCCGCCGAAGCTCCCCAAGGGTGGCCTGCGCGTCACGCCGCTGGGCGGTCTCGGTGAGATCGGGCGCAACATGACCGTCTTCGAGTACGGCGGCCGCCTGCTGATCGTCGACTGCGGAGTGCTCTTCCCGGAGGAGGAGCAGCCCGGAATCGACCTGATCCTGCCGGACTTCACGTCCATCAGGGACCGTCTCGACGACGTCGAGGGCATCGTCCTGACGCACGGCCACGAGGACCACATCGGCGCCGTCCCCTACCTTCTCCGCGAGAAGCCGGACATCCCGCTGATCGGCTCCAAGCTGACCCTCGCCCTGATCGAGGCGAAGCTCCAGGAGCACCGCATCCGCCCCTACACCCTCGAGGTCTCCGAGGGCGACCGCGAGCGGCTCGGCCCCTTCGACTGCGAGTTCATCGCGGTCAACCACTCCATCCCGGACGCGCTGGCCGTCGCCATCCGCACCTCGGCCGGCATGGTGGTCCACACCGGCGACTTCAAGATGGACCAGCTTCCGCTGGACGGCCGCCTCACGGACCTCCCGACGTTCGCGCGACTCGGCGAGGAAGGCATCGACCTCCTCCTCACCGACTCGACCAACGCCGAGGTCCCGGGTTTCGTCCCGCCGGAGCGCGACATCTCGAACGTGGTCCGGGGCGTCTTCGCCGGGGCCCAGAAGCGGATCATCGTCGCGTCGTTCGCCAGCCACGTGCACCGCATCCAGCAGATCCTGGACGCCGCGCACGAGTACGGCCGCCGGGTCGCCTTCGTGGGCCGCTCGATGGTCCGCAACATGGGCATCGCCCGTGACCTCGGCTATCTGCGGGTGCCGCCGGGCCTGGTCGTGGACGTCAAGACCCTCGACGACCTCCCGGACAGCCAGATCGTCCTCGTCTGCACGGGCTCCCAGGGCGAGCCGATGGCCGCCCTGTCCCGGATGGCCAACCGCGACCACCAGATCCGCATCGTCTCCGGCGACACGGTGATCCTGGCGTCGTCCCTGATCCCGGGCAACGAGAACGCGGTCTACCGCGTGATCAACGGGCTGACCCGCTGGGGCGCGAACGTCGTCCACAAGGGCAACGCGAAGGTGCACGTCTCCGGCCACGCCTCGGCCGGCGAGCTCCTGTACTTCTACAACATCTGCAAGCCCAAGAACCTGATGCCGGTCCACGGCGAATGGCGCCACCTGCGCGCCAACGCCGAGCTCGGCGCCCTCACCGGCGTCCCGCACGACCGCATCGTCATCGCCGAGGACGGCGTCGTCGTCGACCTCGTCGAGGGCAAGGCGAGAATCGTGGGCAAGGTGCAGGCCGGTTACGTTTACGTGGACGGCCTCTCCGTCGGTGACGTGGGCGAGCCCGCGCTCAAGGACCGCAGGATCCTTGGGGACGAGGGCATCATCTCCGTCTTCGTGGTGGTGGACTCCAGCACGGGCAAGATCACCAGCGGCCCGAACATCCAGGCCCGCGGCTCGGGTATCGAGGACTCGGCGTTCACCGCCGTCGTCCCGAGGATCCAGGAGATCCTGGAGAAGTCGGCCCAGGACGGCGTGGTCGAGCCGCACCAGCTGCAACAGCTCATCCGCCGCACGCTGGGCAAGTGGGTCTCCGACACGTACCGCCGGCGGCCGATGATCCTCCCGGTCGTCGTCGAGGTCTGACCGCCCTGAGGAGCGGAGCGCCTCGATTTGCATCGAGGCGCTCCGCTCCAGTAGGTTTACGGTTCCGCCCGAGGGGGAACCCCGCGCACTCATGGTGCTCGGACAAGTCCCCGAGACGGTCGGAAAATCCGACTCAGAATCTCTGATAAAGTCGGAACCGCCGGAAAGGAAACCGCGAAAGCGGAATTCTGGAAAGCGGAGCGAAACCCCGAGGAAATCGGATCGAAAAGATCTGATAGAGTCGGAAACGCAAGACAGAAACACAGAAAAACAGCAGGACCGAAGGGAAGCGCCCGGAGGAAAGCCCGAGAGGGTGAGTACAAAGGAAGCGTCCGTTCCTTGAGAACTCAACAGCGTGCCAAAAG
>NZ_JBVIFR010000006.1:290889-404384 GCF_055571235.1 Streptomyces sp. NPDC030991 | reverse complement strand
TTGTGTGGGTTTGACCGCGCTCCCACCTCCACCCACCCCCCCCCCCCCCCCCCCCCCCCCCGCCCCCCCCCCCCCCCCCCCCCCCCCCCCCCCCCCCCGGCCCTTTCGCATGCCCGCCGGAGGTCCCGCCGGAGGTCACATGACACGCCTGCACCGCCCTCAACCTGCGTATATGACAAGTCACTTGACTTCACATGACAGAGGTTGTTGAATCTCATTCATCGACAAGTCGGCCTGGAAGGCAGGACAGCGATGGGGTACGACAGCACAGTCGGCATCATCCTGGCCGGCGGCCGGGGGGAGAGGGCGAAGCCCATCACTCTGCAGTCCGCCGACTACATCCGCAGCAAGGCGCTCATCCCGTTCGCCGGCAGGCCTCTTATCGAATGGATCGTCGAGTCCTGCCGGGACCAAGGCATACGTCGCTTCTACGTGGTGGCCCAGGGGGTGGAGAACCGGAGTCAGATCAAGCTGGTGCTCGGACACGGCGAGCGCTACGGAGTGGAGATCGACTACTCGCGGGCCCGCTTCGACCCGTACAACGTGGGTTCCGGCGCGGCCACGCTGCACAACCTCGAACAGTGGAACCTGACCGGCACCGCACTCGTGCTGCCCGTCGACTCGCTGTTCGAGTTCTCCCTGGAGCGGCTGCTCGCCGCCCAGCGGGATGCCGACGCGGTGGTCACCGTGGCCGCCGTGCCCCGCACCCCGGAGGAGATCGCCGGCAAGTACGGCGTGATGCGCACCACCAGCGAACGTCTCGTCTGCGGCTTCCTGGAGAAGCCCCAACTGGCCGTTATCGAGCGGGAGTTCCCCGAGATCACCCAGTCGGGCGGCCCCCGCAGCCTGGCCACCAACGCCGGGATGTACCTCATCGACTGCGCCCGCCTGCGGCTCGCGGCGCGCACCCCCGAGCTCATCCGCCTCGCCCAGCAGCGCCTCGACTGGGGCAACGACCTGCTGCCCCGTCTCGTCGGCCTCGGCCACCCGGTGGCGGTCGACCCCATCGCCCGCCTCGGCGACCTCGGCAACATCCGCGACTACCTCGGCACCCTCGGCGACGCGCTCGGCGGCCTCTATCCACAGCTGGACCAGGCGCTCGGCAAACCGCTCAGCACGGACCCGCGCTACTGGATCCACGAGACCAGCCTGCGCTCCAAGGACCACGTCACCGGCACCACCCTGGCCCAGAAGATCGCCGAGGGCAGCGTCGTCATCGGCCCCGGTGTCCGCATCGGCCGGCACGTGGAGATCGGCACCGGGGTCCGGCTGCGCGCCACCGACGTCGGTGACGGCGTCGACCTGCACGAAGGGGTGCAGGTCGAGGGGAGCGTGCTCGGCGACTCGGCGGTCATCGGACCGTACGCGCAGATCAGCGACTCCTATGTGGGCCCCATGGTCCAGGTGCACTCCGACGTGCGCTCCCCGGTCCGCCTGGAGGCCCTGACCGCGGTGGGCGACGGCGCCCGCCTGTGGTCCGGGACCCGGCTCTCGGGCGTCAGCGTCTATCCGCGGCTGCGCGTCCCGACCGTCTCCGGCGTGCCCAGCGGCACCCAACTCACCAGCTCGGACGACATCTTGCAGTGGGTCTGAACCGGTCCCTCTCACCAGGAGACTTCCCGTGAACACTTCGATCGCCGTGATCGGCGGTACCGGCCGGGTCGGCCGGCTCGTCACCCGCAAGCTCCTCGACCGCGGTGAGTCGGTGCGCGTCGTCGGCCGCAGCGCCCGGCGCGCCCGGCACCACCTCCCGCCCCGCGCCCAGTTCTTCCTCGGCGACGTCCGCGAACCCGAGTCCCTGCCCGCCCCGCTGGAGGGCTGCTCAGCGGTCGTCTACACCGTGGAGCCGGGCACCGACACCACCGGGCCCGACAGCCCGCGCAGCACGCTGCACGCCGGCGTCCTCAACACCCTCGACGCGCTGCGCCGCGGCGAGTTCGGGCCCGCCCAGTTCATCCTGGTCAGCCAGCGCCATGTGACGCGCAGGGACCACCCGATGAACGCGTACGGCCGGATGCTGGACTGGCGGCTGGCCGGGGAGAACGCGGTCCGCGCCTCCGGGCACCCCTACACCGTCATCCGCCCGGGCTGGCTCACCGACCGCACCGAGCTCGCCGACGACGGCCGGGTCCACCTGGAACAGGGCGACCGCAGGGACGGCTACGTCGCGCTCCAGGACGTCGCGGAGGCCTGTGTGCAGGCGCTGTACTGCCCGTCCGCGCAGGGGCTGACCTTCGAGATGCGGGGCGGCGCGGGCAGCCCGCCGCACGACTGGGAGCAGCTCTTCGCCGGACTGCGGGCCGACGAGCCCACCGGAGAACGGGCCGTCGCATGAGCGCGGAGATCTCCACCGGACGCCCCCAGCCGCTGGGGTCCACCGTCGTCGACGGTGGGGTCAACTTCTCCGTCTTCTCGGAGCACGCCACCCGCGTGGACCTGCTGCTCTTCGACCGCTGCGACGATCCGCACCCCTCGCGCACCATCGAGCTCCACCCGGACCGGCACCGCAGCTTCCACTTCTGGCACTGCCACGTGGCCGGCATCGGGGCCGGGCAGGTCTACGCGTACCGGATGGACGGGCCGCGCGACACCAGCAGATCGGGGTCGCGCTTCGACCACCGCAAGGTGCTGCTCGACCCGTACGCCCGGGCCAACATCAACTCCCGCTGGAACCGGACCCTCGCCATCGGCGCGGCCGACAACGTACAGACGTGCATGCGCAGCCTGGTCGTCGACCTGGACGACTACGACTGGGAGGGCGACCAGCCGCTGCGCACGCCCATCGAGGACACGGTCATCTACGAGATGCACGTGCGGGGCGCCACCGCGTCACCGACCTCGCACGCGGAGAGCCCCGGCACCTTCTCCGCGGTGATCGAGAAGATCCCGCACCTGCGAGAGCTGGGCATCACCGCGGTCGAGCTGCTCCCCGTCTTCGACTTCGACGAGACGCAGGTGCTGCGCACGGGGCCGGACGGCGAGCCGCTGCACAACTACTGGGGCTACGACCCGTACGGCTTCTTCGCGCCGCACACCGGCTTCTGCACGTCGCCGCATCTGAACACGCACATCGCCGAGTTCAGGGACATGGTGAAGGCGTTCCACCGAGCGGGCATCGAGGTGATCCTCGACGTCGTCTTCAACCACACCAGCGAGGGCAACGAGTTCGGTCCGACGATCAGCTTCCGCGGCCAGGCCAACGAGGCGTACTACCACCTGTGGCCGCAGGACCGCGGCCACTACATGGACTTCACCGGCTGCGGCAACGCGGTCAACGCCAACCACCCCTTCGTCGCCAAGTTCATCGTCGAGTCCCTGGAGTACTGGGTCACCGAGCACCACGTCGACGGCTTCCGCTTCGACCTGGCCTCCGAGCTCTCGCGCGGCGACCAGGGGTACGAGATGGCGGTGCCGCCCGTCCTGTGGGCGATCGAGCTGTCCAAGGTGCTCGCCGAGACGAAGATCATCGCCGAGCCGTGGGACGGCGGCGGCCTCTACCAGGTCGGCCGGTTCCCCGGGAAGCGCTGGGCCCAGTGGAACGGCCCGTTCCGTGATGACGTACGGCGGTTCGTGCGCGGCGACGCCGGCGTGGTCGGCGACCTCGCCAAGCGGCTCGGCGGCTCG
Source organism: Streptomyces sp. NPDC030991 (assembly GCF_055571235.1). Classification (NCBI taxonomy): domain Bacteria; kingdom Bacillati; phylum Actinomycetota; class Actinomycetes; order Kitasatosporales; family Streptomycetaceae; genus Streptomyces; species Streptomyces sp. NPDC030991. The sequence continues at coordinate 400,760 of NZ_JBVIFR010000006.1, read as the reverse complement.
GAGGACCTGTTCGGGCCGCAGAAGGAGCTGCCCACCAACAGCATCAACTTCATCACCTGCCACGACGGCTTCACCCTCAACGACCTGGTGAGCTACGACCACAAGCACAACTACGCCAACGGTGAGGCAAACGCCGACGGGGCCGACCAGAACTTCAGCTGGAACTGCGGCGCCGAGGGCCCGAGCGACGACCCCGCGGTCGAGCGGCTGCGTGTCCGCCAGATCAAGAACCTGCTCTCCGTCCTGATGCTCAGCAGGGGCGTGCCGATGCTGCTCGCCGGCGACGAGTTCCGCAACACCCAGGGAGGCAACAACAACGCGTACTGCCAGGACAACGCGGTGTCCTGGCTCGACTGGGACCAGGCCGCGAAGGAACAGGAGACCTTCTCCTTCACCAGACGTCTGATCGAACTGCGCCGCCGCTACCGCACCTTCCGCGAGCCCCACTTCTTCTCCGGGCGCCTCAACGAACGGCAGCTGCCGGATGTGACCTGGCACGGCACGCGCCTGGAGCAACCCGGCTGGGACGACCCCCACGCCCGCGTCCTGGCCTGCACGCTCGGCGGCTTCGACGGCGACCCCGACCTGCACCTGCTCCTCAACATGTACCACCTGGGCCTCGACTTCGAGCTGCCGCGCATCAGCGGGCACCGCTGGCACCGCGTCCTCGACACGTCACGGGCGGGGCCGAACGACCTTCTTTCCGCCGGACAGGAAGAGCTGATCGACCACCACACCTTCCACACCCACGGCCGCAGCGTCGTGCTGCTCGCGGCCCTGCCTGAATCGAAGGACACCCCCCGATGAGCGTCTCCGCCGAACGCCGCACGTTCTCCGACACCCTCGCGGGCTACGTCACCTACTTCAGCCCCGCGCAGCGCCGCTTCGGCCTGCGCACCTCCGACGACCGGGAGTTCACCGTCCACCTGCCGAGGAACGTCTCCTCGCGCATCGTCCGCAACCTCGGCGACCCCTACCGCGACACCACGGCCGCCACCCTCGACATGCTCGCCGAGGGCCGCTATGTGTTCGTGTACGGCATCTGCTACGCCTGGCAGGACGGCGAGCGGTTCGAGGCGAAGGAGATCACCTTCCCCGAGGAGCACCGCGGCGCCTACGTCTTCGAGCACCCGGCCTGGTGGGTCCAGCAGGCCGCCGCCGTCGCCGACTTCTACCTGCGGGGACACTTCCCCGACGGCAAGTACGACTGGCAGAACTTCCGCACCCAGCTGACCCTGCACGGCACGCATCTGCCGGACTTCGACGGCGTCGACGTGCGCCAGGAGACCGACACCATCTCGCGGCTCGTGTACGGCCTGTCGACGGCGTACCTGCTGACCGGCGAGGACCGGTTCCTGGAGGCCGCCGAGTCGGGCACCGAGTATCTGCGCGAGCACATGCGGGTCGCCGACGACCAGGACGGGATCGTCTACTGGTACCACGGCATCGACGTCACCCCGACCGGCCAGCGCAAGGTACTGGCCTCGGAGTTCGGCGACGACTTCGACGCGATCCCGATGTACGAGCAGATCTACGCGCTGGCCGGCCCCACCCAGACGTACCGGATCACCGGTGACCCGCGGATCCTCGACGACATCGACCGGACGATCGCCCTGTTCGAGCGGTACTTCAGGGACCCCGAGCACGGCGGGTTCTTCTCGCACCTGGACCCGATCACGCTCGACCCGAACGCGGACGCGCTCGGCCCCAACCGGTCCCGCAAGAACTGGAACTCGGTGGGCGACCACGCACCCGCGTACCTGATCAACGCCTTCCTGGCCACCGGGCGCGAGGACTTCGCGCGGCTCCTGGAGGAGACCGCGGACACCATCGTCCAGCGCTTCCCCGACGAGCCGAACTCGCCCTTCGTGCAGGAGCGGTTCCACAGCGACTGGGCCCCGGACCGCACCTGGGGCTGGCAGCAGGACCGGGCCGTCGTGGGGCACAACCTGAAGATCGCCTGGAACCTGACCCGGATCGGGTCGCTGGTGGACAAGGACGGCTACGGCGCGCTGGCCGAGCGGATCGGCGAGATCATGCCCGCCGTCGGCAGCGACCAGCTGCGCGGCGGCTGGTACGACGTGGTGGAGCGCGTCGCCGACCCGGACAGCGGGCTGCACCGGATGGTGTGGCACGACCGCAAGGCCTGGTGGCAGCAGGAGCAGGCGATACTCGCCTACCTGATCCTGGCCGGCACCACGAGCGACCCGGAGCAGCTGCGCCTCGCGCGTGAGGCGGCCTCGTTCTACAACGCCTTCTTCCTCGACTACGACGACGGCGGCGTCTACTTCAACGTCCTGGCCAACGGCATCCCCTACCTGCTCGGCACCGAGCGGCTCAAGGGCAGCCACGCCATGGCCGGCTACCACGCCCTCGAACTGTGCTACCTGGCCGCCGTCTACACCGGCCTGCTCATCAGCAACGACACCCTCACCCTGCACTTCCGGCCGCGCCCCGACGACCTGCCCGACCGCACGCTGCGGGTCGCGCCGGACCTGCTGCCGGCCGGTTCGGTGGAGCTGACCCGGGTGTGGGTGGACGGGCGCCCCTTCCACCACTTCGAGCCCAAGGAGCTGACCGTACGGCTGCCGGCGGGCGACGAACCGGTGCGGGTACGTGTCGAGCTGGAACCGGCCCAGCTGCGCCTTCGGATGCGCACCGAGTTCGACGGCGGCACCGCGCACGTGCGGTGCGACGGCGTCATCGACACCACGGAGCTGGAGAAGTTCCGGCGCGTTCTGTCCGAGGTGATGGCGGCGGAGCCGCGGCGGGTGGAGTTCCATCTGTGCCAGGTCACCTCGATGGGCCGGCCCGCGATCAACGAACTCCTCTTCCAGCGCACCAAGGCCGGCCTCGACGTGGACTTCGTCATCGTCGGCTGCGCGCTGCCCGACGTCGCGGACGCGCTGCTCGCCACCGACGCCTTCCTCCTGGAGGGCGGGGACGCGTGCGCACATGACTGAACCCCTGCACCAGTTACCCGTTCCACACCTTCCCGGGGGCACCGTGTCCACCCTGACGACCCTCTCCAGCGAACTCTCCTTCTCGGCGTACTGCCAGGACCTGTTCCGCGAGCTGGCCCGCTCCGACCAGCGGCGGTGGGCCGAGGTCTATCTGCGCGGGCTGCTCGACGTGCCGGGGCGCAAGACACCGACCCGGATCTCCGAGCACGTGCTCGGGCGGCGGGCGGTGCAGCAGCTCCAGCAGTTCGTGCACCAGAGCCCGTGGGACTGCGGCCCGGTGCGGCGGCAGACGGCCGTGAGGACGGCCGGCACCTTCGACATCGACGCCTGGTCGGTGGACGAGGTCGTCTTCGCCAAGAACGGCGACCGATCGGTGGGTGTGGCCCGCCAGTACGCGCCCTCACAGGAACGCACCGTCAACTGCCAGCTCGCCTGCGCGGTCTCCCTGGTGGGGTCCGGCGGCGGCGTCCCGGTCAACTGGCGCCTGCTGCTGCCGCCCCGCTGGGACCGCGACGAGCAGTTGCGCGAGGGCGCCCACGTCCCCGCGGACGAGCAGTCCCGGCCGCGCTGGCAGTACGTTCTGCAAGCGCTGGACGAGATGACCGAGGAGTGGCAGCTCGATCCGCGTCCGGTGCTCGCGGACTGGCGGCACGAGAACGAGACCGAGCCGCTGCTGCGCGGTCTGGAGGCGCGGGGCCTCGGCTACCTCGTCGAGGTGTCGCCCCGCACCGCCGTCACCATGCCCAGGCCGCACTCGGCGCTGCCCGCGGTGCGCGGCACGGTCGCCGACCTCGCCGCACACGTGGCGCGGCGCGGCGAGCGGACCCCGGTCGGCTGGTACGACCCGGTCACCGAACGCCGGCACCGTTCGCAGTTCCTGTCCACCCCGGTGCTGCTGTCCTCACCCGGCGCGGCACAGGTGCAGCGGGTGAGCCCCCGGCACCTCGTCACGGACTGGCCGTTCGGCAGGCCCGAGCCGCGGGCGTACTGGCTGACGAACCTGCCGGCGCGCCGGATCGCCGAGGCGCTCCCGCTGGCGCAGCTGCGCTCGTCGGCCGGTGAGGGGCTGCGGCGGCTGCACGAGGATTTCGGGCTCGGTGACTTCGAGGGCCGCTCGTTCCGCGGCTGGCACCACCACGTCACCCTGGCGTCGGCGGCGCTCGGCTTCGACGCCCTGCGCAGCGCGGTGCCGCGCGAGGTACGTGTGCTGAGCGGCGCGGGGGCCTGACCGTGACCGGTGCGCCCGTCCGGGGATCCGTCCCGGGCGGGCGCACCGCTGTGCCGGTAAAACCTGTGAAAGGGGCGCGTCAGCCCTTCTTCCAGCCCACCTTCGTCCAGTCGAGGTCGCCGAGGCCGGGGACGCCGTAGTTGGCGAGGTTCTTGCGGACGGCCATCATCTGCGGGCGCTGGTACAGCTCGACGTCGTGGCCGATGCGCCAGATCTCGGCGTCGGCCCGGTTGTAGAGGGCGGTGGCCCGCTTCTGGTCGAGGGTGCCCTGGGCCTCGCGCAGGAGCCGGTCGACCGTCGCGTCGCCGATCCGGCCGTAGTTCAGCAGCGAGCCCTTGCCGCTCGGCCGCTGGTAGACGGAGACGACCGAGCCGGGGTACGTCATCCCGACGAACCGGAAGATGGCCAGGTCGAAGTTGCCCTGGTTGAGGTAGCGCGAGCCGTAGTCGTTCGGGGGCACCTTCACGATGTCGATCTCGATGCCGACCTGCCGCAGCATCTCCTGGATCAGCTGGGACAGGTCGAGGCCGAGCCGGTTGGTGGCGGAGCTGATGACGAAGCGCAGCTTCAGCTCGCGGCCGTTCCTGGTACGCGGTCCGCCGTCGCCCCGGGCCCGCCAGCCCGCCTCGTCGAGCAGCCGGCGTGCGGCGTCCGGGTCGTAGCTGCCGTAGGGGGCGGAGTGGTCGGCGTATCCGGGCTGGTTGGTCATGAAGATGTGGTTGCCGAGCAGCGGGACGCTGACCGGCAGCCCTTTGGCGGCGACGTCCGCCAACGCCCGGCGGTCGACCGCCTGTTGGACGGCGCGGCGGACCTCCGGGCTCATCAGGGGGCCGCGGGCGCCGTTCAGTGCGACGTGCACCTCGTCCCAGGAGGACCCGGTCCGGATCTCGCTGTCCTCGGCGCCCTTCAGCTGGGCGTAGTCCTCGGTGTTCGCGGCGTTGACGGCGTCGAGCTCGCCGTTGCGGTAGGCCTGGAGCGCGGCGTCGGGCAGCAGGGTACGCAGCGTGATCCTGTCGAGGCGGGGCCGCTCCCCCCACCAGTGCGGGTCGCGCTCGGCGGTCACGGTCTGCGTGGTGCTGTCCACGGAGGAGATCCGGTACGGCCCCGCGCCGACCGGGACCTTGCCGACCCAGCCCTTGTCGAACTGGGCCGGGGTGGCGGTCGCCGATGCCGGGTAGAGCGGTGTGAACAGCCGCCGCCAGTCGGCGTAGGGGTCGCGGAAGACCACCTTCACCTCCCGCGCGTCCGCACCCTGGCGGACATCGGCGATGCGGTCGTAGCCCGCGGGGTCCCCGATGCGGTAGCGGTCGTCGCCCCGGCCGAGCGCCTTCCACTGGGCCGCGAAGTCCGCGACGCCGATGGGGGTCCCGTCCGACCAGCGGGCCTTCGGGTTGAGCCGGTAGGTGACGGTCTGCGGCGAGGTTGCGGTGACCGTGGCGGAGACGAGGTAGTCCGGATCCGGGTGCGGGACGCCCTTGGGGTCGCGCGCGAAGAGCATGGGCTCGGACAGGCTCGCGATCTGCCAGCCGTCGGTGGTGCCGCCGTCGACGTGGTTGTAGTTGAGCTGGAGGCTCCACGCGGTGAGCGGGAGCGTGAGCGTACCGCCGGTGCGGAGCCGGCCCGCCGGGGTGGTGCCGATGTCCTGGGCGCCGAACTCGGGGACCGCCGCGGGCCGGTGGTGCGAAGCCGTCGCGCCGGCTCCGGTGCACCCCGCGAGCACAGCCAGCAGACACGCCGCCGCGGCGCGACCCACTCTGCGTAAGCCAGACACGTGACCCTCCCGATATGCCGTCACCGAAGTGAACTGATGTGTGAAGGAACGGAGTTGAAAGTAACATTGGCATGTATCGACCTCATGAACGTCACCCGCCGCGCACTCAGCGAGGAAGTACATGACCGGCCACACGCTCCGGCACGTCGCCCGTGGTGTGCTCCTCCTCCTCGTCTCGGCGCTGTTCGCGTACGTCGTCGCGTCCAAGGCCCTCGATCCGCGCGCCTACTTCGAGAACCGCGCCCCCCGGCCGCCCGCGGCGGCCGTCGATCACGAACTCGCCGCGCTCGGGCTCGACGACCGCCGCCCGGTCCTCGCCCGGTTCGGGCACTGGGCGTGGCGGGCCCTCCACGGGGATCTGGGGCGCACGCTCGACGGGACGTCGGTGACCGCGGAGTTCGGGCGCCGGGTGGGCGTGTCGGTGCGGCTGCTGACCGTCGGCACCGTCGCCGGTACGGGGCTCGGGGTGCTCGCCGGGGCGTGGGCCGCGGTGCGCGGGGGCCGGCTGCCGGACCGGGCCATGACCGTGTTCTCCTTCCTCGTCCTGTCGGTGCCGACGTTCGTGCTCGCGCTGCTCCTCAAGGACGGCGCGCTCGCCCTCAACCACGGCGTCGGACACACCGTGATCCGGTACACGGGCGAGTCCACACCCGGCAGCGGCGGCGGCCTCATCGACCGGCTCGGTGACCGGGCGGTCCACCTGGTCCTGCCGACGGCCACGGTGGCACTCGGCTCGATCGCCTCCTACAGCCGCTACCAGCGCGCCGCGACGCTCGACGTCCTGAACGCGGACCATCTGCGGACGGCGCAGGCCAAGGGGCTGACCCCGGGCCGGGCGCTGCTCCGGCACGGGCTGCGGATCTCCCTCGTCCCGATGACCACGTTCTTCTCGTTCGGCTTCCTGACGGTCCTCACCGGCTCCGTCTTCGCGGAACAGATCTTCGGCTGGCCGGGCATGGGCAGCTGGTTCCTGGAGGCCGCGCAGAAGGGTGACGTCAACTCGGTGACAGCGGTCAGCCTCTTCACGGCCGCGGCCGTGATCCTCGCGGGCCTGGTGGCGGACGCCCTGCTGCTCGTCCTGGACCCCCGGGTACGCGGATGACGGCGCCGCACGCCCTGCCGCGCTCACCGGCCGCGCTGCTCGGCCTCGCGCTCCTCGCGCTGCTGTTCGTGTACGCGTTCGCCGGCCCCCGCGTCTCCGCGTGGTCCGGCACCGACGTCGACTACGCGGCGCTGAGCGCGCCGCCGGACGGACGGCACTGGTTCGGCACCAACCGGATCGGCCAGGACGTGTTCGCGCAGACGGCGCGCGGGCTGCAGAAGTCGCTCCTGATCGGCCTGCTCGTCGCGGTCGCCGGCACGGTGTGCGCCGCGGTCGTCGGGACCTGCGCGGGCTTCTTCGGCGGCTGGACGGACCGCGCGCTGACGTTCCTCGTCGATCTGCTCCTGGTGGTGCCCGGCTTCCTGGTGCTCGTCGTCGTGGCGCCGTCGCTGCGGGACACGGGCTGGCCCGCGTACGCCGCGCTGCTGGCCGCGCTCGGCTGGATGGTGACGGCGCGGGCGGTGCGCGCGACGGCCCTGGCCCTGCGCGAGCGCCCGTACGTGACGGCGGCCCGTACCATGGGCGTGCGTCCGCTGCGCATCGCCCGCCGCCATCTGCTGCCGCACATGGCCTCGTTCCTCATCGCGCACGCGACGATCTCCGTGGCGGCGGCCGTGATCGGTGAGACGAGCCTGTCGTACTTCGGGTTCGGGGTGCAGCCGCCCGATGTCTCCCTGGGCACGCTCATCGCGGACAGCACGGGCGTGGCCCTGACCTACCCGTGGATGTTCTTCTTCCCGACCGGCATGCTGCTGTGCTTCGTGCTCGCCGTGAACCTGGTCGGCGAGGCGCTGCGCGGACGGCTCGACCCCGTGGCCGCGGAGGTGCCCGCGTGAGCGAGGCGGTGCTCCAGGTCCGCGGCCTGCGAGTGGGGTTCGGCCCCCACCGCCCGGCCGTCCGCGGTGTGGACCTGACGCTGCGGCGGGGCGAGGTGCTCGGCCTGGTCGGCGAGTCCGGCGCGGGCAAGACGCTCACGGCGCTGGCCCTGCTCGGTCTCCCGCCGCGCGGGGCCATGGTGTCCGGCTCGGTCCGGCTGTCCGGCACGGAGCTGACGGATCTGCCGGTCCGCGAACTCGCCCGGCTGCGCGGCAACCGCATCGCCATGGTCTTCCAGGACCCCTCGGCGGCGTTCACCCCGGTCCACCGGATCGGCGACCAGCTGGCCGAGGCCCTCCGTATCCACCAGCGGGGAACGGCACGGCGGTCGGCGCGGGCCAGGGCCCGCGACCTGCTCGCGGAGACCGGTGTCCCGGAACCTGACCGGGTGGCCCGCGCCTACCCCCACCAGCTCTCGGGCGGGCTGCTCCAGCGCGCGATGATCGCCATGGCCACGGCCAACCGCCCCGACGTGATCGTGGCGGACGAACCGACCAGCGCCCTGGACGTGACCGTACGCACCCAGGTCCTGGCCGCTCTGGAGCGCGCCCGGGCGGCGGCGGACGCGGCCCTGCTCCTGGTCACGCACGACCTCGGCGCGGTGGCCCACGCGACGGACCGGGTGGCGGTGATGTACGCGGGCCGCATCGTGGAGACGGGCCCGACGGACGCCGTGTTCACGAGCCCCCGCATGCCCTACACGGCGGGCCTGCTGGCGGCGTCCCCGCGCCTGGACCACGCCCACCCCCTGACCCAGGTCCCGGGCACGCCGCCCGCCCCGGACGCCCTGCCTGCGGGCTGTGCCTTCGCCCCGCGCTGCCCGAGCGCGACCCCCGAATGCGCCGTGTCGGCGCCCGAGTTGCGTCCCACAGGGGCGCGGGGAGCGGTGCCACCGGTCACGGGCGGCCCGAACCCGCCACCGAGCACCACACCACCGACGGCGAAGAGGGGGACGACCGCGCCCCCTCACGAGGTGGCCTGCTGGAACGGGCGCCCCCCAGCGATCACGGCCCCCTTGTTCCCCCTCACACCTGTGCCCGCACCCCGCCCCGCGGCCCCCGCCACGGCCTTGCGCGTCTCGGCGCTGAGAGCCACTTACCCGGCGGGCCGTCGCAGGCACCGGCACGTCGCGGTCCAGGACGCCCACCTGACCGTCCGGCGGGGCGAGACCGTCGCGCTGGTCGGTGAGTCCGGTGCCGGCAAGTCGACGACACTCGCCCGCGTCCTCGCCCTCACCGCACCGGAGGCGGGCCGCGTCGAGGTCCTCGGCCAGGACACGGCCGCCCTCTCCCGCGCCGGCCTCCGCCACCTGCGCGGCCGCGTCGGGTTCGTGCCGCAGCACCCGGCGGCGAGCCTGGACCCGCGGATGACGGTCGGCGAGATACTCGCCGAGCCGCTGGAGGCGCAGCGCACGCCACGCGCCGAGATCGCCGCCCGGCTGCCGGAGCTGCTGGCCCAGGTGGAGCTGGAGCCGGGCGCCGCCGCCCGACACCCGCACGCCTTCTCCGGCGGCCAGCTCCAGCGGATCGCGCTGGCCCGCGCGCTGGCCGTACGCCCGGATCTGCTGCTGCTCGACGAGCCGGTCTCCGCGCTCGACGTGTCCCTGCAAGCGGGGGTCCTGGACCTGCTGCGCCGTCTGACGGCCCGCCCGGAGGGGCCCGCCTGTCTCGTGGTCTCGCACGACCTGCCCGTCGTGCGGCAGATCGCGCGGCGGGTGGTGGTGATGTACGCGGGCCGCACCGTGGAGTCCGGCGCGGTGGACGACGTCTTCGGCCGGCCCCGGCACCCGTACACCCGCACGCTGCTGTCGTCGGTGCTGCTGCCGGAGCCCGGAGCGGCCCGCCGCGTCCGCGAACCGCTGCCACCGCTCCCCGGTGTCGGCGGCCCCGGGTGTGCGTTCCGGGCCCGTTGCCCGGTCTACCGCCGACTGGAGGCAGCCGACCGGTTGTTGTGCGACGAGGAAGCACTGACCGCCTCCGAGAGCCAGGTGCTCTGCCACTTCCCGTACACCGGCCCGACGGACGCGGCGGACCCGACGGACAGCGGGATGCCCCTCCGAGGCCGCGAGACCTCGAAGGGGCATCCCTTTGCTCACTGACGTGCGCTCACCGCAGCGACACGGCGGTCTCGTAGACCTCCATGGTGCGCTCGGCGGCGCGGTCCCACGAGAAGTCGCTCACCGCACGCTCCCGCCCGGCCACGCCCATCTTCGCGGCGCGTTCGGGTGCGTCGAGCAACTCACCGATGGCCGAGCCGAGTTCGCGGGCGAACCGCTCGGGGTCGGCCGGCTCGCCCGAGGCGTCGGTGCCCGCCTCGAACGGCACCAGCGTGCCGGTCTCACCGTCGGCGACGACCTCGGGGATGCCCCCGACGGCCGAGGCCACGACCGGCGTCTCGCAGGCCATCGCCTCCAGGTTGACGATGCCCATCGGCTCGTACACCGACGGGCACACGAACACGGCCGCTTGCGTGAGCAGTTGACGCACGGTCGGCGTGTCCAGCATCCCGTCGATGCGGAACACTCCCTCCCGTACGGTGCGCAGTTCCTCGACGAGCGCCGCCACCTCGGCGGCGATCTCCGGCGTGTCCGGCTGCCCGCAGCAGAGCACGAGCTGGACGCCGGGTGGCAGGGCGAACGCCGCGCGCAGCAGGTGCGGCAGCCCCTTCTGCCGGGTGACACGGCCGACGAAGAGCACGTACGGCCGGCCGGGGTCGATCCCGAAGCGGCGCAGCGCTGCCGCGTCGGGGTCGGGGCGGTAGACATCGGGGTCGATGCCGTTGTGGATCACCCGCACCCGTTCCGGCGCCACCTGCGGATAGACCCGCAGGACGTCCTCCCGCATCGCCGCAGACACGGCGACGACCTGGTCCGCGGAGCCGACGGCCGTGCGCTCCATCCAGCTCGACAGCGCATAACCGCCTCCCAGCTGTTCGGCCTTCCACGGACGCAGTGGTTCCAGGCTGTGCACCGTCATGACGTGGGCCGCCCCGTGCAGTTCCCGGGCGAGGTGGCCGGCCATGTTGGCGTACCAGGTGTGACTGTGCACGACTCCCGCGCCCGCACAGTCCCGCGCCATGGCCAGGTCCGCCCCGAGGAACCCCAGCGCGGCGTCCGCGCCGGCGATCTCGGGGTCGGGCAGGTAGGCCGTGACGCCCTTCTCCTGCCTGGGCTCCCCCAGGCAGCGCACTCGTACGTCCGTGAGCCGCCGCAGGGCGCGGGACAGCTCGGTGACATGGACCCCCGCTCCGCCGTAGACCTCCGGCGGGTATTCGCGGGTGAGGACGTCCACGCGGATCGGCGACCGCCGGTCAGCAGCAGATTCCACCATCGGCCCCCACACTGACCTGGTCACGCTTCCCGGTGTCCGTCGACTCGACGCCGAACGCCAGGACCGCACCCCCTCCCAGGCAAAGGATCAAGAAGAGTACGCACAAGGCCCTCCCCATCAAAAACCCCCCTGTTGTCGCAACTGCTTCGCGATTTGACTATGTCAGTCAAGTTCGTATGACTTATCGAGTCAAGCAATAACTTAGTAAACCCCAGAGGCCAGTTCGAATTGTGGGCGGACTACCTCTGGTAACTAAAGGCCACAGGCCCCATAGGCGACGTAGCGTCATGCTGGTAACTTTGAGTTGTCACGCAACCTGTCATGCACTCCGAAAGGGGTCTCATGGACCACAACAAGGCGGAGCCGGGCAGCGACCTCGGGGCACGCGTCAAGGCTCTGCGGACGGCGCACCGGCTCAAGCAGCAGGACCTGGCCTCCGCCGAGGCGTCGACGAGCTACATCTCGTTGATCGAGTCGGGCAAGCGCGCGCCGTCCAGGTCGGTCCTCGCCGGCATCGCCGAGAAGCTGGGCACTTCCCCGGACTACCTGCTGACCGGCAGGGAGGAACAGCGCGCGGAGGAGGCGCGGCTCAAGTTGGCCTTCGCCGAGATGGCCCTGCGCAACGGCGACAACGGCGAGGCGCTCCAGTCCTTCAGCGAACTTCTGTCGGCCCGCTCGGACCTCGACGACGCCATGGTGCGGCGCGCCCGCATCGGCCAGGCCGCGGCCCTGGAGAAGACCGGCCATCTCGAGGCCGCCATCTCCCTGCTCGACGAACTGCACGGCGAGCCGGGCATCGCGGTCGGTTCGGACGACTGGTGCCACGTCGCGATCTCCCTGTGTCGCTGCTACCGCAACGCCGGTGACCTCGCACTGAGCGTGGAGATAGGCGAACAGGCGTTGGCACGGCTGGACGAGCTCGGTCTCGAGACGACGGTGGACCACGTGCAGCTGGGCGTCACCCTGATGGGCACCTACTCCGCGCGGGGCGACCTGACCCGTGCCCAGCTGCTCGGGGAGCGGCTGCTGCGCGCCGCCGACCAGCAGGGCTCCCACGCCGCGCGGGGGGCCGTGTACTGGAACGCCGGACTCGTCGCCAGCTCCCGGGGCCAGTTGCGCGAGGCGATCGCGCTGACGGAGCGGGCGCTGACCATGATGTCCGAGGGCGACAATCTGCGGCACACGGCGCTGCTGCGGATGAACTACGGCATGCTGCTGCTGGACCTGACGCCGCCCCGCCCGGACGAGGCGTTGCAGTCGCTGACGGCCGCGCAGCAGCAGCTGGCCGAGGTGGGGACGACCGACGACCTGACCCGCTGCGAGATCAACCTCGCCAAGGCCGAGAAGTACCTCGGCCGCTGGGAGACCGCCGCGGCCCACGCCGAGCGCGCTCTGGGCCTTGTGGGCACCGGCGGCCGCACCCTGTCCGCCTCGGCGCGCACGCAACTCGCCGACATCGCCTTCCTACGGGATACGCCGCAGGACGGGGAGGCCCATCTGCGGGCGGCGGCGCGGCAGTTGCGGCACCTGCCGGCCTCGCGGCACTCCGCCGAGATCTGGCGCCACGTCGGCGACCTCTGGCTCCGGCACGGCGACCAGGGCGAGGCGCTCAAGGCCTACGACATGGCCCTGTCCGCCGCGGGCATGGCCCCGAACCGTGTCCCCGACCCCGTCCTCACCGACCACCAGAACTGACCCCCCACCCCCTCCCCCCACCCCCCTTCCCCCCCCACCACACAACCTCACCGGCCGCCGGAGCTGACCACCCCTACCACGGCCTCCCGTAGTCGGCCCATCGCCGCGACCGTCCCCGCCTCCACATGGACCCGCACCACGGGGGCGGCCGACGGCACCCGGACGTTGAACCAGGCGCCGTCGGCCAGTTCGCCGGTCACCCCGTCGAGGTGGTCGAGCTCGGCGCCGTGCGCCGCGAAGTGGCGGACCACCCGCTGCAGGGCCGCGGCCGGGTCCGGCACGGGGACGTCGATGCCACCCGACGAGGCATGGCGGTCGTGCCGGGCCACCAGCTCCGACAACTCCTGCCCCGAGCAACCGAGTTCGGCCAGGAGGTGGAGCGCGGCCAGCATGCCGGTGTCGGCGTACCAGAAGTCGCGGAAGTAGTAGCGGCCGCAGTGCGCGCCGCCGAACGCCGCGTCCTGCTCGGCCATCAGCGCCTTGATCGCCGCGGGCCCGATCCGGGAGCGTACGGGGATACCGCCTGCCTCCTTGATCGCCTCGATCGCGGAGGTGGAGGTGACCAGGTCGTGCACGACGGCGGCGCCCGGCCTGCGGGCCAGTTCGCGGCCCGCGACCAGGGCGATCACGGCGGCGGGCGGCACCACGGCCCCGCGCTCGTCGACGGCCAGACAGCGGTCCCCGTCGCCGTCGAAGGCCAGGCCCAGATCGGCGCCCGTCTCCCGGACCCGGTCCTGGAGCAGCCCCGGGTCCGCCAGCTCGGGACGGCGGTGCGGGAAGGTGCCGTCGAGCTCGAAGTGGAGCCGCACGACCTCGATCCACGGATGGTCCAGGACCAGCGGGGCGGTCAGGCCCGCCATGCCGTTGCCCGCGTCCACGACGACCTTGAGGGGGCGGATCCCGGAGAGGTCGACGAGGGAGCGCAGATGTTCCGCGTAGCCGGCCAGGACGCGGGTGGGCCGGATCGAGCCGGGGCATCCGGCCGGCGCCGGCCGCGGATGGCGCAGCCTGCTCCGCAGCAGTTCGAGCCCGCTGCCCTCGTCGACGTCGACGGCGCCCGCGCGGCACAGCCGGAACCCGTTGTACGCGGCCGGGGCGCGGCCCGCCGTGACCATCGCGCCGGGGATGTCGAGGCGGCCGGAGACGTAGTGCAGGTAGTCGGTGGAGCCGAGGCCCGCGTCGACGACGTCGGCGCCCTGGTCGAGGACGCCCTGGGCGAGCGCGTCGGCCAGGCACGGCGAGGAGGCCCGCATGTCGTGGGCGACGGCGACGGCGCCCGCGCCGGTCAGCTCCGTGAAGGCGGCGCCGACCCGGTAGGCGAGGCCGGGGTCGAGCTCCTCGCGGAAACGGCCCCGGATGTCGTAGGTGGAGACGATGCGGTCGTACAGGTCCGCCTGCGGTTCAGCCATCGAGGTCGTCCTCCTCGGGGTCGGGCGTCAGCCACACCACCGCGAGCGGCGGCAGGGTGAGGGCGGCGCTGCGCGCACGCCCGTGCCAGGGGGTCGGTTCGGGGCGGATCGTCCCGGCGTTGGTCACGCCGCTGCCGCCGTACGCGGCGGCGTCCGTGTTCAGCACCTCCCTCCAGGCGGCGGCGTCGGGCAGGCCGACGCGGTACCCGGTGCGGACGACGGGCGAGAAGTTGCAGAGCACGACGAGGGGGCGGCCCCGGGCGTCGTGGCGGACGAACGAGACCACGTTGGCCTCGGCGTGCGAGGCGTCGATCCAGGCGAAGCCGGCCGGGTCGGAGTCCAGTTCCCACAGGGCAGGCGTGGCCCGGTACCGGGCGTTGAGGTCCCGGACCAGGGAGCTGATGCCGCGGTGGTCGGCGGCCGCGGGCCAGCCCTCGTCGAGCACCCACCACTGCGGTCCGGCGTCGTGGTCGAACTCCTCGCCCTGCCCGAACTCCTGCCCCATGAACATCAGTTGCTTGCCCGGGTGTGCCCACATGAAGGCGAGCAGCGCCCGCAGGTTCGCCCGCCGCTGCCACCAGTCCCCCGGTGTCTTGGCGACCAGCGCGCCCTTGCCGTGCACGACCTCGTCGTGGGAGAGCGGCAGGAGGTAGTGCTCGTTGTGGGCGTACACCATCGAGAAGGTGATCTCGTCGTGGTGCCAGGCCCGGTGCACCGGGTCGTGGGCGAGGTAGCCGAGCGTGTCGTGCATCCAGCCGAGGTTCCACTTGAGGTCGAAGCCGAGCCCGCCGAAGCCGTCCGGGCCGACCTCGTAGGTGGGGCGGGTCACGCCCGGCCAGGCCGTGGACTCCTCGGCGATGGTCAGGGCGCCCGGTGCGGCCCGCCGGACCGTGTCGGTCAGCTCCTGGAGGAAGGCGACGGCGTCCAGGTTCTCGTGGCCGCCGTGCTCGTTGGGGCTCCAGTCGCCGTCCGGGCGCGAGTAGTCGAGGTACAGCAGGGAGGCGACGGCGTCCACCCGCAGCGCGTCGACGTGGAACTCGGCGCACCAGTACACGGCGCTCGCCACGAGGAAGTTCCGCACCTCGCGCCGGCCGTGGTCGAACTCCAGGGTGCCCCAGTCCGGGTGGTGCGCGCGGCGCGGATCGGACGGCTCGTAGAGCGGTTCGCCGTCGAAGCGCGCGAGGGCGAACTCGTCCTTGGGGAAGTGCGCCGGGACCCAGTCCAGGATGACGCCGATGCCGGCGGCGTGCAGCGCGTCCACCAGGTGCCGGAGGTCGTCGGGGTCGCCGAGACGGGACGTGGGCGCGTAGAAGCCCGTGACCTGGTAGCCCCAGGAGCCGCCGAAGGGGTGCTCCATGACCGGCATCAGCTCGACGTGGGTGAAGCCGAGGTCGGTGACGTACTTGGGCAGCTCCTCGGCGAGCTGCCGGTAGGTCGACCCGGGGCGCCAGGAGGCGAGGTGGAGCTCGTACACGGACATCGGCCGGCTCTGGCAGGCGGCGGTGCCGCGGCCCGCCATCCAGGCGGCGTCGCCCCACGCGTACGCGGAGGTGTGCACGACGGAGGCGGTGGCGGGCGGGACCTCGGTGGCGCGGGCCAGCGGGTCGGCCTTCTGCAGGAGGCGGCCGTCGCGGGTGTGGATCTCGTACTTGTAGTGCGTGCCCGCGCCGACGCCCGGCACGAAGAGCTCCCACACACCGCTGGAGCCGAGGCTGCGCATCGGGTGCGCGACGCCGTTCCAGCCGTTGAAGTCGCCCGTCACGCGAACCCCTTGGGCGTTCGGCGCCCACACCGCGAAGGAGGTTCCGGTGACACCGTCGAGGGTGCGGACGTGGGAGCCGAGGACCCGCCACAGCAGTTCGTGGCGGCCCTCGGAGATCAGGTGCAGGTCGATCGCGCCGAGGGTCGGCGGGAAGCGGTACCCGTCGTCGTCGGCCTGTCCGGTGCCGTCGTCGTAGGTGACGAGGAGTCGGTACGGGCCCGTGCCGGGGACGGTGCCGGTGAACAGTCCGTCCCGTTCGTGGGCGAGCGCGGCCCGCTCGCCCGTCGCGCGTACCGCGACGACGCCGCGGGCCAGCGGTCGCAGGGCGCGCACGACCGTGGTCCCCCCGGCCGCGGGGTGGGCGCCGAGGAAACTGTGCGGGTCGTGGTGGGCTCCGGCCAGGATCCGGTCCAGGTCCAGGTTGGGCGGCAAGGTGGGGGGTCCTCTCGTCGTCGAGCCCGCTGGTCAGCGGGCGGCCCCGGAGATCCGGTGCACCGCGGCCAGCGGGATGGGCAGCCAGTCCGGGCGGTGCCGGGACTCGTAGACCGCCTCGTAGACCGCTTTGTCCGCCTCGAAGGCGCGCAGTGGCACCGGGTGGCAGTGCGGGTCGGTGCCGCCCGCGTCGGCGTAACCGGCCATGAAGGCGCGCCGGTTGCGCACGGCCCAGGCGTGGGCCCGGCGGGCCCGGCGCACCCGGACGGCCGGGCTGTCGTCCGGACGGCGTTCGGCGAGCCGGCGCAGGCCGGCCTGTGCCGCGTAGTCGAAGGACCGGAGCATGCCCGCCACGTCCTTCAACACCGGCTGTGGGAGGGCGCGTTCGGCGGCGGGGCGGTCCGGTTCCCCCTCGAAGTCGATCAGGTGCCAGCCGTCCTGCGCGGGCAAAACCTGGCCCAGGTGCAGATCGCCGTGGACGCGCTGGACGAAGACGGGGCAGCCGCGCGAGCCGGCCCGGGCGTAGTCGTCGTGGAGCGCGGCGATCCGGGTGCGGTAGCGGGCGAGCGCGGGCACCTCGGCCGCCGCCGCCTCCAGCCGCCGGGTCATCAGGGCCGCCTCCCGCGCGACGTCGTCCGGGGTGGCCCGGGTGCGCGGGAAGGCGTCGGCGAGCACGGCGTGCACCTCGGCGACGGCCGTGCCGAGGGCGCGGGCGCGCGCGGTGAAGCCGCCGGTCGCCGGGACGGTGGGGCAGGTGCCGTCGACGCAGTCGGCGACCTGGCGCACGGCGGCCTGCCAGCCGTCCTCCTCGACCGGGAGGAAGTCCTCCAGGAGGCCGAGCACCAGATCCTGCCCCTGCCCCTGCACCGTCAGGGTGCCGTGCAGCCTGGGGGTGCGGGCGCTGCGCGCCTCGGTGAGGGCGCGCAGCGTCTCGACCTCCAGGTGCGGTCCCGGTTCGGGGCGCCGGTACAGCTTCAGCAGCAGCCGGTCACCGTAGACGACAGCGCTGTTGCTCTGGTCGGCACCGAGCGGCCGCGGCACGAGGCCGACCGGCAGCGGGAGCCGGGTGACGCGCTCCACCCGCGCTCCTCCGGCCGTCCCGGCGGCGAGATGCCGCAGCAGTACGCCCATCAGCGCGGCGTCCTCCGTGGCCTCGTACAGCGTCCACCCCTGCCAGCGGCCCTCCGGGACCCGGGCGATGGCCGCGCCCGCGAGCCGGCCGGGCAGCTCGGGGCGCAGGCCGAGGAGGAACTGGTGGAGCAGCCCGTCGCCGGTGCGCAGCACCGTGTGCACCAGGGCGGGCGCCTCGTCCCGTACGACGTGCGCGACGACCGGGGTGAGCCCCTCGGCGGGCCCGGCCCCGCCGGCGTACCAGCGGCGGGTGAGCAGCCAGGGCGCGAGCAGCGGCAGCAGCGGGGCGAGCAGCTGCCGCTGTCCGGCGTCCGCGGTGGCGACCGTCATGGCGCCGCCTCCACGGGGACCAGGAGGTGGGCGGGTGTGCGGCCGGGCTCCAGGCGTACGTAGGTCTCGTGATGCCAGGCGTGGATCTCGCCGGTGAGTTCGTCGCGCATCTTGAGCGAACCGTCGTCGGGCAGGCCGAGGGCGGCCAGGTCGACGGTGACGGTGGCCTCGGCCGGGTGGTGCGGGTCGAGGTTGACGACGGCGAGGACGGTGTCCGTGGAGCCGTCCGCGAGCACCACCTGTTTGCTGTAGGCGAGGACGTGCGGGTGCGAGGCGCGGTGGAGGCGCAGGTTGCGCAGTTCCTGGAGGGCGGGGTGGTCCCGTCTGAGCCGGTTGAGCCGGGTGATGAGCGGGGCCAGGGTGCGGCCCCCGGCCTCGGCTGCGGCCCAGTGGCGGGGCCGCAGCTCGTACTTCTCGGACGCCGCGTAGTCCTCGGTGCCGGGCTCCAGCGCCTCGTTCTCGCACAGTTCGTAGCCGGCGTACATGCCCCAGGACGGGGCGAGCGTCGCGGCGAGCACGGCACGCGACTCGAAGGCGGGGCGGCCCCCGTCCTGAAGGTGGGCGTGGAGGATGTCGGGGGTGTTGACGAAGAGGTTCGGGCGGAGGAAGCCGGAGCTCTCGTGGGCGAGTTCGGTGGCGTACTCGGCGAGCTCCGCCTTCTCGTTCTTCCAGGTGAAGTACGTGTACGACTGCTGGAAGCCGGCCTGCGCGAGGGCGTGCACCATGGCGCGCCGGGTGAACGCCTCGGCCAGAAACACCACGTCGGGGTCGCGGGTGTTGATCTCGGCGATGACCCGTTTCCAGAAGCCGACGGGTTTGGTGTGCGGGTTGTCGACGCGGAAGATCCGCACGCCCTGCGCCATCCAGAAGCGCAGCAGCCGCACGCTCTCGGCGACCAGCCCCTCGAAGTCCCGCTCGAAGGCGAGGGGGTGGATGTCCTCGTACTTCTTGGGCGGGTTCTCGGCGGGGGCCACGGAGCCGTCCGCGCGCTGGGTGAACCACTCCGGGTGTTCGGTGAGCCACGGGTGGTCCGGTGAGCACTGCAACGCGAAGTCGAGCGCGACCTCCAGACCCAGCTCGGCGGCGCGCCCGACGAACTGACGGAAGTCGTCGAGGGTGCCGAGGTCCGGGTGGACGGCGTCGTGCCCGCCCTCCGCGGAGCCGATCGCCCAGGGCGAGCCCACGTCGTGGGGGCCGGCGACGAGCGCGTTGTCCCGGCCCTTGCGGTGGGTGCGCCCGATGGGGTGGACCGGCGGCAGGTACACCACGTCGAAGCCCATCGCGGCGATCGCCGGGAGCCGCCGTGCCGCCGTCACGAAGGTGCCGCTGACCGGCGGCCCGCCGGCGGTGAGCTCCGCGCCCTCCGAGCGCGGGAACATCTCGTACCAGGCGCCGACGAGGGCCCGGCGGCGCTCGACGAGGAGGGGAAGCGGCCAGGAGGCGGTGATCAGTTCGCGCAGTGGATGGCGCCGCAGCGCGGCGACCACCTCGGGGGTGGCGGTCGCGGCGAGTCGCCGGGGGAGCGGGCTCGCATCGTCGCGCAGCGCCCGGGCCACCGCGCTCACCGCCTCCTGGCGGTCCTTGTCCGGGATCCCGAAGGCGGCCCGCTCGTACAGGAGCGCGCCCTCGGCGAGCATCAGCTCGACGTCGACCCCGGCGGGGATCTTGAGGTGGGCGTCGTGGCGCCAGGTGGCGACGGGGTCGGCCCAGGCCTCGACGCCGAACGTCCACGGCCCGGCGTCACCGGCCACGACGGTGGCCTCCCACCGGTCGGCGTCCGGGTCGACGAGGGTCATCGGGGTCCAGGGGCCCGGCCGGCCCAGCGGATCCCGCAGGACGACGTTGACGCCGATCTCGCCGGCGCCCTCGCGGAAGACGGTGGCGCCGATCGTGAGGGTCTCCCCCACGACCGCCTTCACCGGTACGGCGCCGCCGCCGACCTGGGGCGTGACGTCGCGGATCGGTATGCGGTCGCTGATGGGGACCCGGGCCGCCGGGTGCAGGACGGCGGTCATCGGGCACCCCCCAGCGCGGCCCGGCGCCCGCCGATGACCGGCCGTTCGCGCTCCGCGAGCAGGTCGATGATGGTCCGGGCGAAGAGGTGGCAGTGGCCGCCGGTGCGCGCGGTGACCAGGTCGCCGTGGACGACGACGTCCTCGTCGACGTACTCGGCGCCCATGTTGCGCAGATCGCCGAGCAGGTTGTTGTGGACGACCGCGCGCCGCCCGCGGACCAGGGCAGGCAGCGGCGCCGTCAGCCACATGCCGTGGCAGATGATGCCCTTGAGGATCGCCGGGTCCTGGAACGCGCGGCGCAGGAAGCGGGCAGCGGGCGGGAGTTCGGCCGGGTCCTCGGTGTAGCGCAGCCGGTCGGAGACCATGCCGGAGGGGACGATGACGGCGGAGAACTCCTTGAGCGCGAACTCGTCGACGTCCTCGAAGGACTCCCGGACGACGAACGGCATCCGGTGCTCGTGCCCGTGGAAGGTGATCTCCTCCTTCCCCCACATCCGGGAGAGGAAGTGGACCTCGGCGCCCTCCTCGGGGAAACGGTGCTGGTAGTAGAGAATCTCGGGTTCGTAGAAGTCGCTCTCCATCAGGATCGCGATCTTGTGGCCGGTGAGCCGCACGGCTACTCCTCCCTTCCGCGTCCGGTGACCAGGTCGATCAGGAAGGGGCCCGGTGTGCCGAGGGCCCGGTCCACCGCCGCCTTCGCCTGATCGGGCTTCTCCACCCGGACGGCCGGGACGCCGAGGGAGCCCGCGAGCGCCACGAAGTCGATGGCCGGCCGGGACAGGTCGAAGATCTCGGGCTGCGCGTGCGCCCCGATGTCGACCGTTCTCCAGTACTCCTCGATGTTGAGTTCGAGCAGCTTGTAGCTGCTGTTGTTGCAGATGACGAACTTCGCGCCGATGCCGTACCTGGCCGCCGTCCACAGCGCCTGGATCGTGTACATGGAGCCGCCGTCGCCGGTGAAGGCCACCACCGTCTTGTCCGGATGGGCCAGCTGGGCGCCCAGGGCGCCGGGGATACCGACGCCGAGGGAGCCGCCGCGGGTCTGGAACCAGTGGCCCGGCCTGGTCGGCGGCAGGTGCCGGGTCACGTCCGGCGACGAGGTGAGCGCCTCGTCGAAGACCACCGCGTCCTCGGGGAGCCGGCGGGCCAGCTCCTGGAGGAAGGCGGTCGTCGGCAGGGCGCCGGCGTCGAGCGCGGCCTCGTCCAGCTGCCGGGCCGCCGCGATCTCGTACGCGCGCCCTGCCGAGCGCTGCCGGAACCACTCGGTGGCCCGCGCCCGGCTTTCGCCGCTCATCCGCCGTCCGAGGGCGCGCGCGAGCCCGTCCAGGGCGCGCCGCGGATCGGCGGCGATACCGAGGTCGACGGGGAAGTTCTTGGCGATGGCGTCGGTGTCGAGGTCGATGTGGACGACGGGGGCGCCGTCGGCGAAGACCCCGTCGAGAGCCGGGTAGACCTCGGGCAGCGCGTACGTCCCGACGAGCAGGACGGCGTCCGCGGCGCCGGTGACCTTCCGGCTGCTCTCTCCGAACATGTGGCCCAACTGGCCCGCGTAGGCGGGGTGTTCGACCGAGAGGTTCACCTCGGACCAGTCGGCGCCCCACACCTCGGCGCCCCACAGGGCGGCGAGCCGGCCGAGCTCCTCCTGGGCGCCGGCGAAGTGGACGCCGTCCCCCGCGATGACCAGGGGCCGCTCGGCGCTCGCGAGCAGGCTCGCGGCCCGGTCGAGCACGTCGGGGTCGGGGGTGGCCGCGAAGTCCACGTACGACGTGGGCACGGCCGGCTCCGCGGTGTCCCGGTCCATCACGTCGGCGGGGAGCACGACGAGCACGGGCCCGTAGGGCGGGGTCGCCGCCACCTTGAAGGCGCGCCGCAGCACCCGCAGCGTCGACTCCGGGTCGACGACGCGCGTCGCCCACTTGGTGACGGGCTCGGCCATGGCGACCAGGTCGACCGCCATCTGGGCCTCCATGGCGTCGTAGCGCAGGCCCGCCTCGCCGGCGATCGCCACCAGCGGGGCGTGTCCGCGTTTGGCCTGGTAGAGCATGCCGACCGCGTTGCCGACGCCGACCCCGGTGTGCAGTTGCAGCACGGCCGGGGAGCGCGTGGCCCGCGCGTGGCCGTCGGCCAGGCCGACGACCGAGGATTCCTGGAGCGCGAGGATGTACTCGATGTCCGGGAAGTTGCGCAATTCGTCGAGGAAACCCTGCTCGACCGTGCCGGGGTTGCCGAACATGTACCGGACCCCGTCGGCCCGCAGTTGTTCGAGGATCGCGACCCGCGCGGGCCTGCTGACCATGATGCGTCCACCTCTCCTACGTAACTGCCTTCCGAAGGGCGTCAGTTGGCGGGCGCGAAGCCCCACTGGCGCAGGCCGTGCTCCAGGACCTCGACGAGTTTCTGGCCCGTCAGGTACGAGTCCGGGGTCGAACGGCCGGTGATGAACGGGTAGTCGACGATGACGGAGGTCTCCTTGCCGAAGTTGCCGTGGAAGGCTCCGCCGGGCGCGGTCGCGTCGCGCAGGATGTACTCCAGCGGGTACGGCGGCGGGCCGATCACGAAGTCGGTGCCCATGAAGCCGGTGCCGTCCTTGTAGTCGTACTCGATGCAGTGCCCGGTGACGTGCTTGCCGCGGATGATGGAGACGCGGTCCTCCTGGTCACGGGCGAAGGCGAGCGGCGCGACGCCGTAGCACTCGGCGGCGATCGGCCGGTCGAGGGCGTGGAAGGCGAGGATCAGGTCGTGCACCCGCCAGTTGTTGGCGAGGTCGACGATGGGGCCCGAGCCGCCGACGATGAGGAGCGCGTCGTAGCGCCCGGCGATCTGCTCGCGGATCTGCTCCAGGCGCGTGTTGTACGCCTCCCAGTCGCGCAGGAAGTACGGCTTGGAGCGGTAGGGCCTGTCGGGCAGCCACGACGACAGGTCGAGCGGCCCGTCGAGGCGGGAGGAGGTGTCGACCGCGCGGACCTTGGCGGCCATCTCGGGCGTGGTGACGGAGCGGCCGAGGGGCGGGTCGACGTAGTCGGGGTCCATGCTCGGCGGCAGCGCCACGGGACGCTTGCCGGTCGGGGTCGCGAAGGTGACGTGATAGCCGGCCTTGTCGAAGGTCTCCAGCGGTCCTATCAACTCCTCGCCCCAGTAACCGTATTCGGACAGGACAACGAGGATGCGCTTGCTCATGGAAGGTCCTCTCGTACGACTCGTGCCTGGTGGGGACCGGTCGAGCTCATGTCTACGGGCCGCGGGCCGCGATCCACCAGGAACAGGCCAGGGGGTCGCACCACATCCCCAAGTGGGCGGTCGTACTACGGCATATCGCCCGGCGATCTCGGCAAGCCCGGCGCCCGACCTCACGCAATGCGGCCACCCGGCTCGCCGCCGGCGCCGCCGGACGCGGGCCCGTGGCGGAATCGAAGCCGGACGAGAGCCGCGACAGCCTCGACCGGCCCGGCCACTTCCAGTGAGAGGGATCCAGCCATGACGACCGCCCAGAGCCCGCGGACCGCGTCCGTCCAGGACGCCGCCACGTTCGTCCAGCACTGGTACGACATCCTCAGCAGTCACGAGCCGGTCGAGGACCTGCTCCCGTACGTCGTCGACGACGGCTTGGAGATGGCCTTCCCCGAGCGCACCCTGCGCGGCCACGCGGACTTCCGCGACTGGTACCAGGTGGTGGGCGAGAGCTTCGGGCCGCAGAGCCACATCGTGGAGAAGCTGCGCACCGACGAGCACGACGGTCTCGTCGACATCGAGGTGACCGTCGTGTGGACGGCGAAGAACCTCCCCGACGGCAGCGTCTCGGCCCTGCGCATCGACCAGAGCTGGCAGCTGGTCCGCGACCCGGCCGACGGCGCACTGCGCATCCGCACCTACCGCGTCGGCGACCTGAACCCCGCCTGAGCCCTCGCCACCCACCCATGCGGGAGATGCCCATGTCGTACGAGTACATCGTGGTCGGCGCCGGCAGCGCGGGCTGCGCCGTGGCGAGCCGGCTGAGTGAGGACCCGGACGTACGGGTGCTGCTCCTGGAGGCGGGCGGCTGGGACGACCGGCCGGAGATCCACCGCACCGACGCCGCCTCCGTCCTCGCCCTGCTGACCAGCGAGTGGAGCCCCTCGATCGACTGGGGGTACGCGACCGAGCCCGAGGCCGCGCTCGACGGCCGCCGGATCCCGGTGGCCCGCGGCAAGGTGGCGGGCGGCTGCAGTTCCGTCAACGCCCTGATGTGGGTGCGCGGCAGCCGCCACGACTACGACGGCTGGGCGGCCGCGGGCAACCCCGGCTGGGGGTACGCGGACGTGCTGCCCGCGTTCCGCCGCGCCGAGGACTACGACCGCGGCGGCGACGCCCTGCGCGGCAAGGGCGGCCCCGTACGGGTGCGCGACCACACCGAACCCTCGCCCCTGGCGCGGGCGTTCGTGGCCGCCGCCGGACAGCTCGGCTTCGACGCGCCGGGCGACGACTACAACGGGGAGCGGCAGGACGGGTACGGCTTCCTCTACCAGACCACCCGCACCGACGAGGGCGCCCGCGCCTCGACGGCGACGGCCTATCTGCGGCCGGCGCTCGACCGCCCCAACCTGACGGTGGAGACGGGCGCGCACGCCACCCGGCTGCTCCTGGACGGCACCCGCGTCACCGGTGTCGAGTACGCGCGCGGCGGACAGCTCGTACGGGCCGCGGCGGAGCGGGAGGTCGTGGTCAGCGCGGGCGCCTTCGAGTCGCCGAAGCTGCTCATGCTCTCCGGGATCGGCCCGGCCGCGCACCTGCGCACGCACGGCATCCACGTCGTACAGGATCTGCCGGGCGTCGGCGGCAATCTGCAGGACCACCTGTTCGTGCCGGTGTGCTACCAGGCCCGCGAGGAGCATCCTGAAGGGGCGCTGCTCTCCGAGGCGGGCCTGTTCACACACGCCCTGCGGCGGGACGGCGCACCCGATCTCCAGTTCACCTTCGGGCCGGTCAAGTTCCTCCCGCCGGACGCGCCCGCCGCGCAGTGGGAGGGCCCCGGCTTCACGTTCGCGCCGATCGCGCTGCTCCCCGAGAGCCGGGGCAGGATCCGGCTGCGCGGCACCGACCCGACAGCCCCCGCGGTCGTGCGGGCGGGCTATCTGACGGCAGCGGCCGACGTGGACGTCCTCGTCCACGGGGTGCTGCTGGCCCGGGAGCTGGCCCACACGCCGGCCTTCGACCGGCTGCGCGGCGAGGAGCTCGGCCCCGGCGCCGGGATCTCCCGCCCCGACGAACTGCGCGCGTACGTCGCCGCGCGCGCCACCACCCTGTGGCACCCGGCCGGCACCTGCCGCATGGGCACCGGCCGGGACGCGGTCACCGACCACGAGCTGCGGGTGCACGGCATCGACGGGCTGCGCGTCGCCGACGCCTCGGTGATGCCGACGATCGTCGCCGGCAACACCAACGCGCCCAGCGTCATGATCGGCGAGCGCGCGGCCGAACTCATCAAGGACCCACATCACCGACGGACCGAGGGGACCCACCATGCCCACGCCTGAACCGACCGAGCTGTACCGGCGCTTCCTCGACGCCTTCAACTCCGGGGACCACGCGGTCGTGGCCGACGTCATCGGCCAGGACTTCGTCGACCACCACCCCGGCTTCGACATCAAGGGCCTCGACGACTACCTCGCCGCGCTGCGCGACGCGCAGACGACGTGGCACCTGAAGGGGGAGCTGGAGGAGGCGCTCGCCCTCGGTGACGACAAGGTCGTCACCCGGGTGAAGCTGACCGGCACCCACGCGGGCGCCGCGTTCGGCTACCCCGCCACCGGCCGCGACGTCGAGTGGACCACCACCGAGATCTGGCGCGCCGAGGGCGGCCGGCTCGTCGAGCGCTGGGCCCAGGACGACCTGCTCGGCCTGCGCGAGCAGGTCTCCACCGACGCGGCGAACCTGGCCACCGTGCAGGCGGTCAGCGACGCCGTGAACGAGCGCCGCTACGACGATCTCGACGAGCTGTTCGGCCCCACCTTCCGGGACAACAACCCGGCGTGGGACGTGGCGAGCCTCGACGAGCTGAAGGTGATCATCAAGGCCGCGCACGACGCGCTGGACTTCACCGTGGGCCTCGACGCGCTGTACCCGGCCGCCCCGGACAAGGTGATCATGCACATCACCTTCCACGGCAAGCACATCGCCCCGTTCTTCGGCCAGGAGCCGGACGGCCGCGAGGTCTCCTGGACCAGCCTGGAGGTCTACCGCCTGGAGGACTCCAAGGTCGTCGAGCGCTGGGTGCAGGCCGACACGGCGGGCCTGATGCGCCAGCTCGACGTACCGCTGCCGTGAACCGACCACCGTTTCGTGAAGCAGGAGGCTGCGATGGACACCCGTGAGATCGTCGACACGTACTACCGGCTCGCCAACTCCGGTGACTGGGACCCCTGGTGCGACCTGTTCGCCGTCGACCAGACGATGGACGAGCAGCTCGCCGGCCACGTGGAGGGCCGCGAGACGCTGCGGGACATGATGAAGGGCTTCCCGCAGATGTACGCGTCCTTCTCCAACGTCCCGGTGCACGTGGTCGTCGACGGCGACCAGGCCGCCGTCGTCTCGCACATCTCCGCCCGCACCCCGAAGGGCGAGACGGTCGAGGCGGACGTGTGCAACTACTTCCGGATCGGCGACGGCCGCATCGTCTACATGACGAACGTGCACGACACGGTCCCCTTCGCCCCGGTCACCGGAGCGTGAGGCCCATGTCCGCACCCGTGCAGGCACGCTGGGCGCACGTCGGCCTCAACTGCCGCGACCAGGCCGCCACCGAGGAGTTCTACCACCGCTGGTTCGGCTTCGAGCGCGCCCGGGTCGTCGAGGCCGACGGGACCCGGGTGGTGTTCCTCAGGAGCGGCCCGGTCTACCTCGAACTCTTCCCCACGGCCGCGGAGCCCGCCTTCGCCACGGCCAAGGACGGGCCGGAGAACCCGGGCGCGGCCCGCCACCTCGCCTTCCAGGTCGACGACGTCGACGCGTTCCTGGCCGCGGCCGACGGAGCACTGGAGGTGCTGCTCGGCCCGCTGGAGTTCGACACGTTCATCCCCGGCTGGAAGACGGTCTGGGTGGCCGACCCCGACGGCATCGTCGTCGAGGTCAGCCAGGGCTTCACCGACCAGACCCCCGAAGAACTGCGGCAGTACGCGTGAGCGCGTGAGCCCGCCCCCTTTCACCAGAGAGAGCTCGACGCCGATGACCCCTGTCAGCGAACAGACCATCCTCATCACCGGCGCGACCGACGGACTCGGCCGCGCCCTCGCCCACGAACTGGCCGCGCAGGGCGCCACGTTGATCCTGCACGGCCGCAACCCCCGCAAGGGCCAGGACCTGCTCCAGGAGCTGCGGGACACGACCGGCGCGGACCGCTTCACCTACGAGCTGGCCGACTTCTCCTCCCTGGAGGACATCGGCAAGCTCGCCGACCGGGTGCTCACCACGTACGGCCGGCTCGACGTGCTCGTCAACAACGCCGGCATCGGCGTGGAACTGGCCCGCCAGGAGAGCCAGGACGGCCTCGAACTCACCTTCCAGGTCGACTACTTGGCGGCCTACGTGCTCAGCTGCCGGCTCGCGCCGCTGCTGGTGCGCTCGGCACCCGCGCGGATCGTCAACGTCAGCTCGGCGGGGCAGGCCCCGATCGACTTCGACGACGTGATGCTGGAGCGCCGCTGGGACGGCGTACAGGCCTACTGCCAGGCGAAGCTGGCGCAGATCAGCCTCACCGTGGACCTGGCCGAGCAGCTGGCGGGCACCGGGGTCACGGTCAACGCCCTGCACCCGGCGTCGTACATGCCGACCAAGATGGTGGTGAACCTCTTCAGTCCGCAGAGCACCGTCGAGGAGGGCATGCGGCACACTGCGCGCCTCGTCACCGACCCGGCGCTCGCCCAGGTCAGCGGCGAGTACTTCAACCGCGACAGCCGCACCCGGGCCGGCTCCCAGGCGTACGACCCGGTGGCGCGCGCCCGGCTGCGGGAGCTGAGCGAGTCGCTGACGGGGGTGACGTTCCCCGTGCTCGGCTGAGTCCGCGCCCTCGCCCCTCGCACAGGTCGGAGCCGCGCCCTTTTGGGCGCGGCTCCTTCGTGTCGGCGGGCGGGCCGGAGGTTCAGGCCGCCGTGATCGACAGGGCGTGCCGGAAGACGTTCTTCGGGTCGTAGGCCGCCTTGATCTGCCGCAGCCGCGGGTAGTTGCCCTTGTAGTAGAGCGTCTGCCAGGCGACGCCCGAGGTGTTGTACGCGGCGTCCGTCAGATCCGTGTCCGGGTAGTTGATGTACGACCCGTCGTCCGGCCCGTCCGGCAGGGGTACGCCCCCGGTGGCGGCGTAGAGGTCGTGGTAGAGCGCCCGCATCCACGCGAGGTGCCGTTCGTCCTGGGCGGGGTCGGGCCAGTAGGTCGTGAAGTTGGCCTTGAGGATCGAGTCGCGCTGGGCCAGCGCGGTGTCCGCGGGCGCGACGGTGTTGACCTGACCGCCGTAGGAGTAGAGCAGTATCCCGGCATGCCCGTCGTAGGCGGTGTCGGAGAGGTTGCGCCACAGCACGGCTGTCCGCGCGTCGGACCAGCGCTCGCGCAGATACGCGCCCTTGGACTTGGTGCGGTTGAACACGCCCGTGTCGTAGGGGTCCTTCAGGGTCGCCTTCAGCCAGGGCGAACGCGTGGTGGAGGTGGCGTGGGCGACGCCGACCCCGTCCGTGACGGCGGCCACGTAGCTGTTCATGAGGTCGGCGGCGTTTGGCAGGGAGCCGTCCAGCTGGACATTGAGGACGATGGCGCCCTGCGCGTAGTTGTTCAGGATGAGGACGCTGTGCAGGCTCGCGTACGGGGTGCCGGCGGCGCTGTTGGCCTCGTGCCAGATGCCGTGGTTCCGCACGATCCGGGTGAACGCGGCCTCGGTGAGGTCCGTCCACTTCCAGCTGACCGTGGTCTTCAGGAGGGTGGCGGGCGGCTTGGGCAGCAGGGCGGAGGGCGTGCTGCCGGTGGCGCCGGGCGAGCGGAACCAGTAGCGCGTCACGACCCCGAAGTTGCCCCCGCCGCCGCCGGTGTGGGCCCACCACAGGTCGCGGTGCGGGTCGCCCGCCTCCCGGGTCGCCACGATCGACCGTACGGTCCCGGCGGCGTCGGCCACGACGACCTCCACCGCGTAGAGGTGGTCGACGATGGTTCCGTACTGGCGGCACATCGCACCGTAGCCGCCGCCGCTGACATGGCCGCCGACACCGACCGTGGGGCAGGTGCCGCCCGGCACGGAGACGCCCCATTCCAGGTAGAGGGTGCGATAGACGTGCCCGAGCGTGGCACCGGCCTCGACGCAGAAGGCGCCGCGGGCCCTGTCGTACGTGACGGCGTCCATCTCGGAGAGGTCGATGAGCACCCGCACGGCCGGGTCGTCGACGAGCCCGTCCAGGCAGTGCCCGCCGCCGCGCACGGCGATGCGCCGGCCCGCGCTCACGGCCTCCTGCACCACGGACACCACCTGCGCCGTGCTGTGCACCAGGCGTATCGAGTCGGGTCTCGCGGTGAATCTGGCGTTGTATCCGCGGGCCGTCAGGTCGAGGTAGCGGGGGTCGCCCGGGGTCACGGTGACCGTGTCGACGACGGTGGTGGACGTGTCGGCGGTGGAGGCAGCAGAGGAGGTGGAGGCGGCGGCGCGCGCCGTGGCGCCCCCGGCGACAGTGGTCGCGGTGGCGACGGCACCTGCCGCGCCGAGAAATCCCCGGCGGGTCACTGGGGCCATGGTGTTTCTCCTTCTTCCGGAAACGGCGCTGCCGCCCCAGGGGGTCGGGGCGGCAGCGGGGGGAACGGTTCGCGTGCGGCGCGGGTCAGACGACCTCGTGGCCGCTCGCGGTGGACTCGGGAACGTCCTCCCGTACGTCCCAGTGCTCGGCGATACGGCCGTCGTCGATGCGGAACACGTCGACGACGACGGTGCCGCGGGCGTCGGGCGTGGGCCGGAACCGGGAGTGCACGAACACCAGGCCGTCGTCGCTCGCGACCCGGCGGATCTCGAACCGGGCCTCGGGCAGCTGCTTGCGGAAGCCGTCGATGAAGTCGACCAGCGGGGCGCGTCCGTCGGGCAGGTTCGGGTTGTGCTGGATGAGGTCGGCGGCGAGGTACTCGTCGGCGCGGTCGGTCTGACCCTCGTTCCAGACGTTCTCCAGGTAGTCGCGCACAAGCTGCACGTGGTGGTGCTGGGACATGGTTTCTCCTGTTTTTTGTTACGGGTCATGGGGTGCGGAAGGTCAGGCGGCGCGGAAGGTCAGGCGGTGCGGACGGGCTCGGGGACCTCGGCCGCGACGCCGACCTTGCGCGCCGACGCGGCGTGCGCGAGCGCGGCGAGCACCAGGATGCCGAGGGCGATCGCGGGGATCGGGCCCGCGCCGAGGTCCGGCAGGAACGAGCTGCCGACAAAGCTGCCGAGGCTCATACCGAGGTAGAGCGCGGCGGCGTTCATGGCGAGGATCATTCCGGGCTGGGTCGGCACCAGGTCGACGAGCCGGGCCTGTTGCGGCGCCTGGTACATCTGGCTGAAGAACGCCCAGTACGCGAAGACGACGAGCCCGGGCGTCGAGTGCGGCGCGACGAGCAGCAGCGCGAACCCGGACGCGAGCCCGACCACCGCGACGGTGATGGTGCGCGCGCCGCCGATCTTCTCGGCGATGCGTGGCGACAGGGCGTTGCCCGCGACACCGATGACGCCGAACGCCAGCAGTGTCGCGGAGATCAGCCCGGACGACGCGTCGAAGCGGTCCTTCAGATACGCGCCGGCGATGCCGTAGACGGTGAACTGCGCCGACATGAACAGCAATGTCGTCGACACGGTGGACAGGGCCGCCGGCGTGCGCAGCGCGTTGCGGTAGGCCTGGACGGTCGGCGGTTCACCGGCCGGGATCTCGGGGACGTAGACGGCGACGAGGACGCAGGCGACCGCCGACAGGGCCGCCACGCCGAGCAGCGCGGGGCGCCAGCCGAGGCTGCCGCCGAGGAACGAGGCGAGCGGCACCCCGAGCACCGCCGCCGCGGTCATGCCCGCGAAGACGACGGCGAGAGCCCGCTGCCTGCGTTCGGGCGGCACGATGAGCGAGCCCGCGGCCGACGAGCCGGGGCCGAAGACGGCAGCGCCGATCGCGCCGAGGACGCGGGTGGCGGTCAGGAAGCCGTAGTTGGGGGCGACGGCGCTGAGCGCGGCGCCCACGGTGAGCAGTCCGATGCCGAGCAGCAGGACCCGCTTGCGGTTCCAGCGGCGCAGCAGGATGGGGGCGGCCGGCGCGAAGACGGCGAACGTGAGGGCGAAGACAGTGACGAGGAGCCCCACGCGCGCGGGCGCGACATGCAGGTCGTCCCCTATGGGCCCGTTGAGGCCGACGACCGCCAGCGAGATAGTCCCCAGGCTGAAATACCCCAGGGACAAGGCGAGCAGAGCCGGCCTCGTGCCGCGAGACGGCATGGCGGCACCTCCTTGTTTCATGCCGAAGTGGTGTGTCCGAGAAGGCGATGTACGCCAGTACTCCAAGACGAAGTACGAGAAGGCGATGTACGGGAAAGCGAGGTGCGGGAAGGTGGGACGAGAAGGTGAGTACGGGGAAACGCTAGGTGCGGGGTACGAGGGGTCGCGGGCCGCACGGGCGCGGGCGCCGCATTGACCCAGGTCGGGGCCCGCACTACGTCAACTGGCCGCTTTACCAGGCATGTTGCTTCTTCGGAAGAGCAGCGGGACCTGCCGCCCGGAGGCGATGAGCCAGTACTCCGCGCCGTTCACGGAGACGAGCACCGCCCCCGCCGCCGCCAGCGTGGCGAGTCCGGGCAGCCGGGGTGCCAGCACGGCGAGCGCAACCAGGGCGAGCCCGCCGGCGAACCGTGTCACGGAGGCCGCGCCGAACATTCGCCGGCGCGTGTAGCAGAAGGTCAGCGTGAACAGCGCGGCTCCCCCGGGCAGCAGCGCCGCGGCGAACGCGTGCGGCGTCGCCGTCGGCTCCTTCACGATCAGGTCGGCGCCCACGGAGACCAGCAGCAGGCCCGACACCATGACGAGGTGGCCGTAGCTGAGCACGTCGCGCACCACGACCGCCGGTGTCGGGTGCGTGCGCAGCGCGTGCGCCACGGCGGAGGCGACGAGGTGGAAGTACAGCCACCACAGGGCGCAGCCGATGAGGAAAGCGAGCGCGACGGCAAGCAGCACGACGGCGCCCGGCTCGGCCCCGGCGAGGCCGGCGCCGACCGTGAGGACGTTCTCCCCCAGAGCGATGATCACGAACATGCCGAACCGCTCCGGCAGGTGGTTGACGCCGAAGGCGAGCTGCCTGAGGTGCCCGCTCAGGACGAGCGGGGCGAGGAGCTCGGCGACGACAGCGACCACCCAGCAGACCGGCCGCCATGCCTCGGGCAGCGCGGCGCAACCGAACAGCGCGAGGGCGAAGGCGAGTCCTGCCCGGTAGGGGTGGATGGTGTAGACGGCGCACTCGTGGCGGATCGCCTCGCCGATGAGCAGGCGTAACGCGAGGTAACACCCCGCATAGAGGAGCGCTTCCGACCGCTCGTCAAGAGCGTGCGGCGCCGCGACCCCCATGCCGTAGGTGGCAAGGCCCGCGAGCAACAAGAAGACGCGCTGCGCGCTGGTCTCGCGTACGGCGTTCATGGCCATGACGACATCCACCCAGGCCCACCACAAGGGGACCAGGACGAGCAGACAGGTACCCAGGGAGCGCCAGTCGGCATGCCCGGCGAGCGCGTGTGCGATCTGTGCGACGCCGAAGGCGAGCACCAGGTCGTAGAAGATCTCCGTCCAGGTCGCCCGGTCGCGTACCTCCAGGCGCGTTCGTACCGTGACCTCGGCCACCGCTGCACCAGCCTTCCGCTCGGTCCGTCATCGGTGCCCGACTGTGTGCGGGTACGGACGCGCCGCGGCACGGCGGGAGCGACACATGGGACATTCCAGGAAGTCGGGGACCGCGCTGTACCAACTCGGCACACTCCGTGAGCGACTGCCTGAGCAGTTGCGGGACCGACAGCGCGAGCGGCCACGGGAGTGGTGGCTGTACGAGCGGCCTACGATGAGAGGGCCAGTCCCGTACGCACCAGGAGCGCAAGTTGTACTTCACCGACCGCGGCATCGAAGAGCTGGAGAAGCGGCGCGGCGAGGAGGAGGTCACCTTCGAGTGGCTCGCCGAGCAGCTGCGGACGTTCGTCGACCTGAACCCTGACTTCGAGGTGCCGGTGGAGCGCCTGGCCACGTGGCTGGCGCGGCTCGACGACGAGGACGACGAGGACGAGTAGTGCCGACCGGCTGTCGGGGCACAGTCGCGCCTGTGGTGGCGATCTCAGGGGCGTACGCGGCAACGGTTCAGTCGCGGGCCGCGCGGATCCTGTCGTAGACGAGTCCGAGCGCACCCTGCCCCAGCAGTAGCGCGGCGGCCGTGAGCCAGCCACCGCTGCGGCGCCGCAGCCCGTGGACCGCCAGCGGCACCCCGGCCGCGAGTTGCGCGGCGGCGACACAGCGCGCTCTGGGGCCGCGCATCCAGGGGCCGATGCCGGTGTTCTCCACGACGTCGAGCTCGGCGTGCACGGCGTCCCGCCAGCCCGGCCACTCGATCGTCTCGGCGTCGGCCCGGCCCCGGGCCGCCTCGCGGAGCCGGTCGGCCGGTTCACCGGGGGCCAGCCCTGCGGGGAGTTCGAGGCCGGTGCGGGTGAGGACGGCGAGCAGACCGAGCATGCGGGCCCGCGCGTCGGCGGCGGTGTCGGGCTTGGCCAGAGCGTCGAGGGACTGCACGTCGAGCACGGGGTCCAGGCCGAGGCGGGCGGCGAAGGTGCGCATGGCCTCGTCCTCGCCGACCGGGGTGCCGTTCGCGAGCCACTCGTAGCCGACGGGCCGACGAAAGCCCGAGGCGAGCGTGAACCCGCTGCGGTCGGCGTCCCACCACAGGGCGAGCACGGGCCACGGCGCACCGACGGCGAGCGCACCGGCCCAGCCGCCGAGGACCCGGTCGACGGGTTCGCCGCCGCCGGGCTTCGCGCCCAGCCACGGTCTGCCCTCCGGCACCAGGACGCTCCACTCGTGCCCGGCCCCCACGAGCAGCATCCGCTCGCGCAGCAGCTGGGCGGCGGGGCCGACGACGGCTGGTTCGGCGCGGCAGAGCAGGAGCGCACCGGCGGATTCGAGGGGTGGCATGGCCCCACGCTAGGACAGTTCGGCAGGGTTGGCCCACAAATAGGCGCTTCGCGAGTTC
The DNA here is from genome assembly GCF_055571235.1 of Streptomyces sp. NPDC030991. NCBI lineage: Bacteria > Bacillati > Actinomycetota > Actinomycetes > Kitasatosporales > Streptomycetaceae > Streptomyces > Streptomyces sp. NPDC030991. The sequence continues at coordinate 366,495 of NZ_JBVIFR010000006.1, read as the reverse complement.
ACTCCGCGGGACTTCGAGGTTCCCGGACACCGACGCTTCAGCCTCACGAGTGTGAGGTCGCGCAGCAGTCTTGACTTACGGAATCCGCGATATATCGTGTTTGTCAGGGGACGCGATATGGCGCGTTCACTGCCGAGGAGGTCGCACCATGCCCGAGTGGTCCGTCGCGGAGCCGCAGAAGCTCACTTTCGACGAGCCGGTGACGGCCCTGCACGTGCGCATCGTCAACGGCACGGTGAATGTGGTGGGCACCGAGGAGAGCTCCGCCCGCCTGGAGATCTCGCGGATCGAGGGCCCGGCGCTGCGGGTCACGCAGGAGGACGGCACGCTCGCCGTCGCCTATGACGACCTGCCCTGGCAGGGCTTCCTCAAATGGCTCGACCGCAAAGGCCGGCATCGCAGCGCGGTCGTCTCGCTCGCCGTGCCGAGCGGCACCCGGGTCGAGGTGGGTGTGGTCGGCGCGGGCGCCGTCGTCTCCGGCATCGAGGGGCACGCGGAGGTGAAGGGGGTCACCGGCGACACCACGCTGGTCGGCGTCACCGGCCCGGTGCGCACGAGCACGGTCTCCGGCAGCGTCGAGGCGCAGGCGGTCACGGGAGACCTGAGGTTCAGCTCCGTCTCGGGTGATCTGACCGTCGTGGACGGCTCGGGTTCCGTCGTGAAGGCGGACACCGTGAGCGGCTCGATGGTCGTCGACCTGGACCCGGCGGGCCCCACGGACGTGAGCCTGACGAGCGTCTCCGGCGAGATCGCCATCCGTATCCCGCACCCGGCGGACACGAAGGTCGAGGCGAACACGGCGAGCGGCGCGGTGTCGAACGCCTTCGACGGACTGCGGGTATCCGGCCAATGGGGCGCACACAAGATCACCGGCCGTCTCGGCGCGGGCACCGGCACCTTGAAGGCGACCACGGTCTCCGGCGCGATAGCCCTGCTCCGCAGGCCACCGGGCGAGGACGGAGACCCGTTCGAGCCGCCGCCCAGGGACGTGCCGGGGCCGTCCGGCGCCGAGCCCTCCGATGCCGGCTCCAGTGACCCCGGTCCGACCAGCCCCTCCACCAGCCCCTCCACCGGCCCCGCCGCCGACCCCGCCGGCACGGTCACCGATCCCGCCGGCCCTGCCGACGCCTCCGCCGCTGCCGACGCCCCCGCCGACAAGAAGGTGCTCTGACATGCCTCCCGTCTTCGCCCATGGCCGTCTGCGGCTCTACCTCCTCAAGCTGCTCGACGAGGCCCCGCGCCACGGCTACGAGGTGATCCGCCTTCTGGAGGAGCGTTTCCAGGGTCTGTACGCCCCCTCCGCGGGCACCGTCTACCCGCGTCTGGCCAAGCTGGAGTCGGAGGGGCTCGTCACCCACACGACCGAGGGCGGCCGGAAGGTGTACGCGATCACCGACGCGGGGCGGGCCGAACTGGCCGACCGGAGCGGCGAGCTCGCCGACCTGGAGCTGGAGATCCGCGACTCGGTGGCCGAGCTGGCCGCCGAGATCCGCGACGACGTGCGCGGGGCGGTGGGCGACCTGCGCCGCGAGGTGCGCGCGGCCACGTCCCAGGCCCGCGGCGCCCGCACCGGCTCGGGGCCGGACCTGAGCGACCTCAAGGACTTCACCGACAGGGAGTCCTGGCGCACCGCCAAGGAGGAGCTCCGCCGGGCCAGGCAGGAGTGGAAGGAGCAGGCGCGGCGCGCGAAGGACGAGAGCCGCCGGGCCCGTGAGGAGGCCCAGCGGGCGCGCCGCCAGGCCAAGGAGACCCAGGACAAGGTGCGGGAGCAGGCGCAGGACGAGTTGCAGCGGATGGCCAAGCGCGTCCAGGACCAGGTGCAGGACCACTTCGCGCGGGGCGACTGGCCGACCGGTGTGCGCGAGGGGCTGTCCGAACTGGCGAAGGAGTTCGGCGAGTTCGGAAAGTCGTTCGGCAAGGACTTCGGCAAGGACTTCGGTGCCGGGCAGGCCGAGGAGTCCACGGAGACCGGCCGCCCGGCACCCGCGGAGCCGGAGTACCGCCCCACGTCGGACGCGGTCCCCACCGAGTACGTCCCGGCGTGGGCGGCGGCGGACTCCACCGGCGACCCGGCCCGTGACCTGGACCGCCTGCTGGACCGCTTCCGCGACGACATCCGCGACACGGCCCGCGACCACGGCGTCTCCGAGGAGCAGCTCCGCACGACCCGCCACCACTTGGCGGAGGCGGCCGCACACATCACGGCGGCGTTGCACACGCCGAGGGGGTGAGCCGCACCGGCCCTCCGGACGGACGGGCGGAGGGCGGAGGGGCGGACGGCGGACGGCGGACGGCGGACGGCGGACGGCGGACGGCGGACGGCGGACGGCGGACGGCGGACGGCGGACGGGCGACCCGAACCGGAACACGAGCTGGGGTTCAGGTTCGAGGCCGGGTTCGGATTCGAGCCCGGGTTCGGATTCGAGGCCGGGTTCGGATGCGAGCCCGGGTTCGAGCCCAGGCCCGCCCAAAGCCGCGCTCCCCTTCAGCCCGCTGCTGCCGCCCCGCCCCCGTACAGCACCCGCTCCACCGCCGGCACGGTCACCCCGTGCCCGGCGAGGGCGTCGGACGCGATGCCGGGGCGGGCCGCGAGGGCGAGGAGGAGGTGTTCGTCGCCGATCGCGCGGTCGTGGTGGGCCAGCGCCATCCGCAGGGACGACTCCAGGACCCCCTTGGCCTCCTTGGCGAAGGGCCGCCGCCCGCCGAGTCGCCGCCCGCCACTCAACGCACCGACGCCGTGGGCCTGTTCGACCCGGCTGACGATCTCGTCCACGTCGATACCGAGCCCCGCGAGCGCCTCGGCGTCCGCCTGGCTCAGACCTGCCCGGCGGCGCGCGGTGACCAGCGCCTCGCCGATCGACCCGCGCTTCCCCTCGGCGTCCACCCCGAGCGCGCCCAGGGCGAAGGAGCCCCGGGTGCCGCGGGCGTCGAGGACCGCGAGGAGCAGATGCCCCTCGTCGATGTGCGGGGCGCGCTCGCGCTCCGCATGGGTGACGGCGCCCTTGACCACGTCCCGGGCACCTTTGGTGAACCGCTCGAACATCATCGCCTCCCGTACTTCTTGTGCACGGCCTGTCGGCTGACCCCAAGCTCGGCCGCGATCTCCTGCCACGACCAGCCCTGATTGCGCGCGCTGCGCACCTGTACCGCTTCCAGTTGCTCGAGCAGCCGCCGCAGCGCGGCGACCGAACGCAGCCCCACGCGCGGGTCGCGGGCACCTGCCTGCTCGGCGAGATCCGTTGCCTCGGTCATGATGTCAATGTAGGTTGACAGGCCCTCCGCGTCAACCAAAGTTGACAGAACAAGCGCGAAAAAGGGGCGCCGAAGCGCCCCTCTGCCGTTCGCCCTCTCAGGTCCGCCCTCTGGGCTTCGCCCTCTGGGATTCGCCCTCTCAGGCGCGCCTCTCAGACGGTCAGCACGACCTTCCCGAACAGTTCGCCGCCGGCCATCTTCTGGAACCCCTCGCGCGCCCGGTCGAGCGGCAGCACCTCGTCGATGACGGGCCGCACACCGGTCGCGGCGCAGAAGGACAGCAGGTCCTCCAGTTCGTCCTTGGAGCCCATGGTCGAGCCGACGACCTTCAGCTCCAGGAAGAAGATGCGGTTCAGCTCGGCGGACTTCGGGCTGGGCCCGCTGGTCGCACCCGAGATGACCAGTGTGCCGCCGGGCTTCAGGGACTTGACCGAATGCGACCAGGTGGCCGCGCCCACCGTCTCGATCACGGCGTCCACCCGCTGCGGCAGCCGCGCGCCGGACTCGACGGCCTCGACCGCGCCCAGCTCAAGCGCCCGCTTGCGCTTGGCCTCGTCGCGGCTGGTGGCGAAGACGCGTAGCCCCGCGGCCTTGGCGAGCACGATCGCGGCCGTGGCGACACCGCCGCCCGCTCCCTGCACGAGCACCGAGTCACCCGGCCGCACACCGGCGTTGGTGAAGAGCATCCGGTACGCGGTCAGCCACGCGGTCGGCAGGCACGCGGCCTCTTCGAAGGAGAGCTCCTTCGGCTTGGGCAGTACGTTCCACTCGGGCACGGTGACCTGCTCGGCGAACGTGCCCTGGTACTTCTCGGTGAGGATGGAGCGGCCCTCGCGGGGCCCGACCCCGTAGCCGCTCTGCCCGATGACGGAGTGGAGCACGACCTCGTTGCCGTCACGGTCGATGCCGGCGGCGTCGCAGCCCAGGATCATGGGCAGCGCCTCCTCGCCGAGCCCGACCCCGCGCAGGGACCACAGGTCGTGGTGGTTGAGGGAGGCGGCCTTGACGTTCACGGTGGTCCAGCCGGGCCGGTCCTGGGGGGCGGGTCGCTCCCCCAACTCCAGTCCGTTCAGCGGCTGGTCACAGTCGATTCGGGCGGCGTAGGCGGCGAACATGACCTTGACGATAGGCGTCCCGCCGGGGCCGGGGAACCGTGCCGCGCTGTGACACCGATTACGGCCTCGCCGCCCCCGCCACATGGCGAAGGCCCCGCCGAAGACGGAGCCTCACCATCACTTCACGCACGTCACGCACGAGCGGCACCGCACGAGCGACACGCGCCCGGGCGACGCCGCTCACCGGCGGCCGCCACCAACGCCGGGCGGCGCACAACGGCGCGCCACCCACCGGCAGACGCCCCTCACCGACGAGCGACGCCCTCAGCCCGCGCCGCCGCCGCGACCGCCGCTGTCACCGCGGGGGCGACCCGCTCGTCGAACGGCGACGGAATGACGTACTCGGCGCTCAGGTCGTCGCCCACCACGGCGGCCAGCGCCTCGGCGGCGGCGATCTTCATCGTCTCGGTGATCCGCGAGGCCCGCACCTGCAGCGCGCCCGCGAAGATCCCGGGGAACGCCAGCACGTTGTTGATCTGGTTCGGGAAGTCCGAACGCCCGGTCGCGACCACGGCCGCGTACTTGTGGGCGACGTCGGGGTGCACCTCGGGGTTCGGGTTGGCCATCGCGAAGACGAAGGCGCCCGGTGCCATCGAGGCGACCGCGGACTCGGGGACCGTACCGCCGGAGACACCGATGTAGACGTCGGCGCCCGCGAGCGCGTCCTCCAGGGAGCCGGAGAGACCGGCCTTGTTCGTGATCTCGGCCAGCTCGCGCTTGACGGCCGTGAGGTCCTCGCGGTCCCGGCTGACGATGCCCTTGCGGTCGGTGACCGCGACGTCGCCGAGCCCGGCCTCCAGCAGGAACTTGGCGATCGCCACGCCCGCCGCGCCGGCGCCGGAGATCACCGCGCGCAGCTCACCGAGCGTACGGCCGCTGAGCCGGACCGCGTTCTTCAGCGCGGCCAGCGTCACCACGGCCGTGCCGTGCTGGTCGTCGTGGAAGACGGGGATGTCGAGCCGTTCCTGGAGCCTGCGCTCGATCTCGAAGCAGCGCGGCGCCGAGATGTCCTCCAGGTTGACGCCACCGAAGGAGGGGGCGAGCCGCACGACGGTGTCGACGATCTCGTCCACGTCGGTCGTCGCGAGCGCGATCGGCACCGCGTCCACGCCGCCGAACTGCTTGAAGAGAATGGCCTTGCCCTCCATCACCGGGAGGGACGCCTCGGGGCCGATGTCCCCGAGTCCGAGCACGGCCGTGCCGTCGGTGACGACGGCCACGACGCTCGACTTCCACGTGTAGTCGTGGACCAGCTCCGGCTGCTCGGCGATGGCGCTGCACACCTTCGCGACGCCGGGCGTGTACGCCAGGGACAGGTCGTCCTTGTCGCGGATCGGCACGGTGGCCTGCACAGCCATCTTGCCGCCGCGGTGCAGCGCGAAGGCCGGGTCGAAGGAGTCCGCGAACTCGCCGCTGCCTTCGTCGCCGGTACTGCTGTCGCTGCGAGGATTGACGATCTCCGCTGCCACTTGTCTTACCCCTTAAGTCTTAAACATCAGTTGAGGGTGTCCGCTCCTGGTTGAGGAGCGGGCGGGCACCGCGTACGCACCGGTCGGTCCCCGTTGGGGGACCGCCGCACAGGCGCGTACACGACGGGCGCGCCGCACGCGCGCCCTGAGCCCCGGATGAGGGGTGTAAAGAACCTTCTTACCCGACGGACGGCGCTGCGGACGAGCCCGGGCGTGATCGATCACGGCCCGGTGACATGACTCATAGCCGAATATCTGGACAAGTCATCAACTCGCGCTCGAAGCGCGATGGAAGTCAGCCCGAATGGTGAGACAGCGGACAGTTCGCCGGAGAATCTTCCGCGGTCGGGCAGCAGCTCCGCAGATGATCCGGCCCCATGCACCCTGATGTGCTGCCGTGTTGGTGGTCTTGGCACACCTGTTATCCGATTTTGACATCGCTGACGCCCTGGAGCGGCCCGTCCGAATGGCAAGATGCCGTAATCACGCAAGGTCGCGACACCCGAAGGTGTGTGCCAATGCGACCGACACGGCACTCCACCCACCCTGCCGGAGGACCCCACCATGACCGCAAGCACCACCCGTCGCACGACCGCGAATTCCGCGAAGTCCCGGATAGCAGCGGTCGGCGCGATCGCGGTCGCCGGCACTCTGCTGCTGACCGGCTGCGGTGACCAGACCAAGTCGAAGGAGTCCGGATCTGAATCCGGCGCCTCCTCCACGAAGGCCGCACCGCTCGCCTCCAAGCTCCCCGCGGCCATCCGCGACAAGGGCGTCATCAACGTCGGCTCCGACATCGCGTACGCGCCGGTCGAGTACAAGGACGACGCGGGCAAGGCCGTCGGCATCGACCCGGACGTCGCCGCGGCCCTGGGCAAGCAGCTCGGCGTGACGTTCAACTTCCAGAACGGCAAGTTCGCCGACCTCGTGGGTGGTCTGGCCTCCAAGCGCTACGACATCGCCATGTCGGCCATGACGGACACCAAGGACCGCCAGAACGGGATCGACGGCGACACCGGCAAGAAGGTCGGCAAGGGCGTCGACTTCGTCGACTACTTCACCGCGGGCGTCTCGCTCTACACCAACAAGGGCGACGACCAGGGGATCAAGACCTGGGACGACCTGTGCGGCAAGACGATCGCCGTGCAGACCGGCACCTTCTCGCACGATCTCGCCAAGGACCAGGCGAAGAAGTGTACGCAGGACAGCAAGAAGGCCCTGAAGGTCGAGGACTTCGCCACCAACCCCGAGGCCGAGACCCGGATGCGCTCCAAGGGCGCCGACGTCGTCTCCGCCGACTACCCGATCGCCGCGTACTCGGTGAAGAAGTCCGGCGCCGGCAAGTACTTCGAGATCGTCGGCGACCAGGTCGAGGCGGGCCCCTACGGCATCGCCGTCGCCAAGGACAACACGCAGCTGCGGGACGCCCTGCAGGCCGCGATGGACGCCATCATCAAGAGCGGCGAGTACAAGAAGATCATCGCGAAGTGGGGCGTCGACGACGGCGCCGTCACCGAAGCGAAGATCAACGGTGGTTCCTGACCCCTGTCACCCCTGTCCTGCACTCTGACGGGCTCTGAAAGGCACCACCCATGACTCCCCTCAGCAAGGCGAACGAGCCCGCCGGCACCGCGCCCGCGGTTACCGCGCCGGAGGCCATCACGGCCATCCCGGTCCGGCACCCCGGCCGCTACGTGTCCGCGGTCATCGCCGTGGCGCTGCTCGGCGCCATCGTCTACGCGTTCTCGCAAGGCAAGATCGAGTGGGGCACGATCCCCGACTACTTCTTCGACGACCGGGTGCTCACCGGCGTCGGGAAGACGCTCGAACTGACCGTCCTGTCCATGATCATCGGTGTGGTCGGCGGCGTCGTCCTCGCCGTGATGCGGATGTCGAAGAACCCGGTGACGAGCACCATCGCCTGGTTCTACATCTGGTTCTTCCGCGGCACCCCGGTCCTGGTCCAGCTGTTCATCTGGTTCAACCTGGGCCTGGTCTTCGAGTACATCAACCTCGGGCCGATCTACAAGGACTACTGGTCCTCGTTCATGACCCCGCTGCTGACCGCCCTGCTCGGGCTCGGCCTCAACGAAGCGGCGTACATGGCGGAGATCTGCCGCTCCGGCCTGCTCGCCGTCGACGAGGGCCAGACCGAGGCCGCGCACGCGCTCGGCATGAGCCACGCCAAGACGCTGCGCCGCATCGTGATCCCGCAGGCCATGCGGGTGATCGTGCCGCCCACGGGCAACGAGGTCATCAACATGCTGAAGACGACCTCGCTCGTCTCGGCCGTGCAGTTCCTCGACCTGTTCAAGGTGGCCTCGGACATCGGCCAGTCCGCCGCCTCCACGGTCGAGATGTACTTCCTGGCCGCCGCCTGGTACTTGATCCTCACGTCGATCTTCAGCGTCGGGCAGTACTACATCGAGCGGTACTACGCGCGCGGCACCTCCCGCGCGCTGCCCCCGACCCCGCTGCAGCGCCTGCGCACCCTCGTCGGCCGCCCGAACGGAGGCATGGCGTGAGCGCCAAGACCAACACCGGCACCGACGCGAACCCCACGCCCGGGCCCGGGACCGCCATGGTCAAGTCCGAGGGCGTCCACAAGTCCTTCGGCAGCGTCGAGGTCCTCAAGGGCATCGACCTGGAGGTCAAGCAGGGCGAGGTGTTCTGCCTCATCGGCCCCTCCGGCTCCGGCAAGTCGACCTTCCTGCGCTGCATCAACCACCTGGAGAAGATCAACTCCGGACGGCTCTACGTCGACGGGGAACTGGTCGGCTACCGGCAGAAGGGCGACAAGCTCTACGAGCTGCGCGACAGCGAGGTCGCCCTGAAGCGCCGGGACATCGGCATGGTCTTCCAGCGCTTCAACCTCTTCCCGCACATGACGGCTCTGGAGAACGTCATGGAGGCGCCGGTCCAGGTCAAGGGCGTCTCCCGGGCGCAGGCCCGGGAGCGGGCCGGACAGCTCCTGGAGCGGGTGGGCCTCGCCGAGCGGGCGGAGAACTACCCCTCGCAGCTCTCCGGCGGCCAGCAGCAGCGCGTGGCGATCGCCCGCGCGCTCGCCATGGACCCGAAGCTGATGCTGTTCGACGAGCCGACGTCGGCGCTCGACCCGGAGCTGGTCGGTGACGTCCTCGACGTCATGCGCGACCTCGCCGAGTCCGGCATGACGATGATCGTCGTCACGCACGAGATGGGTTTCGCCCGCGAGGTCGGCGACAGCCTCGTCTTCATGGACGAGGGCGTGGTGGTCGAAGCGGGCCGCCCGCGCGACGTCCTGACCGACCCCCAGCAGGAACGGACGAAGTCGTTCCTCTCCAAGGTGCTCTGACCTTGCCGACGGGAGAAGGGGCGTCCGGGGAGTGCCCCCGGAGGCCCCTTCTCTCTTGCCCCGCGGTCGGGCGCGGGCCCGCTGGTGCGACTCGCGACGTGTCCCGGCCCGGCGGTGCGGTCCGCGAGGCATCGCCGCCCGGCGGACGGCCGTGTCACTTCAGGGCGAGAACCATCGCGTCGGACGGCGCGCTCCAGACAACCCGCGCCTCCCCGAACCCGGCCCCCCGAAGGGCCTCCGCATGCCAGGCCGCGGACGGCGTGTCCCCGTCGGCGTGCTCCCCGTAGATGGCGAAACGCTCCGCCGTGGGTCCGGCGAGCACCGGATCCTGTGCGGCGAGCGCCCACCACTCGGCCCAGTCCACCGCGCCGCCCGTCTTCGCCTCGTCCATCCGGGCGTGGCGCAGGGCGCGCTCGGCGGCGTTGATCCGCGGGGTCGCCGGGTCGATCATGTGGTCCGCGTTCATGAAGACGCCGCCGTCACGGACAAGGCCGGCGAGCCGGCCGTAGAGGGTCGCGAGGGGTCCGGAGTGCAGCCAGTGCAGGGCGGTGGTGGTGAGCACGGCGTCGTACGAGTCGTGCGGCAGCGCCCGCGTCCACCCCGGGTCCTTGAGGTCGGCGGTCACGAAGCTGACGCGCTCGTCCCCCTCGAAAGTGCCGCGCGCGATGGCGAGCAGGGCCGGGTCCAGGTCGACGCCGACGCTGGTGGCCTGCGGAAAGCGGGTGAGCAGCCGGTCGGTGATGCTGCCGGTGCCGCAGGCGAGGTCGAGCACGCGGGGCGCGCGGCCCACGCACGCCTCGACCATGTCGAGCATCACCCGGAACCGCTCCTCGCGGTCGGGCATGTACCACTCCTGCTGCCGGTCCCAGCTGTTCTGCCAGGCACGCCAGTCGGCGCTCCGGCACCGGCCGGTGTCGGTGGCGGTCTCGGTCATGCACCCTCCATAGAACGACGAACAGCCCCCGGCCGCTCACACGATCCCCAGCCCGTTCGTAATACCCTGAAAGCCAGATCGGGCATTACTTGCCCGACCAGCCATGACGATAGACCGCCCCGGTAAGGACTACAAGTGGAACTGGCCTATTACTCGGACTACGCCGTGCGCCTCGTCAACACCGAGGAACCGGTCCGCGGCAAGGACAGCCTGACCTCCGTGGACGCGGTGCGCGGCCTGTTCGGCGCCAACCAGGAGGCGGCCCGTCGCGCGGCCGACGCCGACCTGACACGTTTCCGGAGCGTCCGGGGGCGGCTGCGCGCCGTCTTCGAGGCGGCCGACGGCGGCGACGAGATGCTCGCGGTGAACCTGCTCAACTCGCTCCTGCTGGAGTTCCCGGTGAGCCCGCAGATCTCCGGGCACAACCACCGCGACGACGACGGCCGCCCGCTGTGGCACATGCACCTGGCCGACCACCCGTCCAACGCGACGGCCGGCTACGCCGCCATCGCGGCCATGGGTCTCGCCTTCCACCTCACCGAGTACGGCGTGGACCGCCTCGGCCTGTGCGAGGCCGCCCCGTGCCGCAACGCGTACCTGGACACGTCGACGAACCGCTCCCGGCGCTACTGCTCGGACCGCTGCGCCACCCGCGCCAACGTCGCCGCCTACCGTGCCCGCAAGCGCCTGGAGGCCGAGCGGCCCGACCGGCCGGACGGCACGGGGCGTACGGCACCCAAGGCCCAGGACAGCACCGCCGTCACGGACCGCTGACCCTCGCCCTCCGCCCACGGCCTGCGTCGCCGCAACCGCCCGCGCACCCTGGCGAGCACCAGCTCGTCCGGCACGACCCCGTACACCGTGCTGTCGCCACCGGCCCCGGGGTTGTCCCCGAGCACCCACCAGCCGCCTTCGCGCCGTTCGGCGATCCGTTTCACGACCAGCAGGTCCTGCTGGAACGGATGGCGCAGCACGACCACATCGCCCGGCCGCACGCGGGCGCCGTACTGCACCAGCATCCAGTCACCGTGGTACAGCGTCGGCACCATCGAAGGGCCGTCGACCTCGATGATCTGGAACGGCACCTTCGTCCCGCGCACTTCCTCGACCGCCTCGGGCATCAGCCAACCTCCCCGGTTTCCAACCGCCGGTCCCATCCTCCACCAGTCCCAGTGTCACCCTGGACTTTTGGCCTAAGCCCCCGGGGGCACCCGAGAAAACGCGTCATGCACGGAGTAATGTCGCACCTGAGAAGACGATCACGAGGAAGGACAGCAACATGCTTTCCCGCCTGTTCGCCCCCAAGGTGAAGGCCAGCGCTCACTGCGACCTCCCCTGCGGCGTGTACGACCCGGCCCAGGCCCGCATCGAGGCCGAGTCGGTCAAGGCCGTCCAGGAGAAGATGGCCGGCAACGACGACGCGCACTTCCAGGCGCGCGCCACGGTCATCAAGGAGCAGCGCGCCGAGCTGGCCAAGCACCACGTCTCGGTGCTGTGGAGCGACTACTTCAAGCCCCCGCACTTCGAGAAGTACCCGGAGCTGCACCAGCTGGTCAACGACACCCTGAAGGCCCTCTCGGCCGCCAAGGCGTCGAAGGACCCGGCCACGGGCCAGAAGGCGCTCGACTACATCGCCCAGATCGACAAGATCTTCTGGGAGACCAAGAAGGCCTGACCCGAGGCCAGTTGAACCCTGGTACCGGCGACCGGCGAGCGGTGCACCCTCGCGGGCCCGGGACCACCCGTAGGGGCCCGGCCGATGAACTCGGCCGGGCCCCTACGGCTTCGGCGAGAGTCAGGAGTCCCCGTGCCCCGCCGCCCCCGTGTGCTCTACGTGACCGATCTGGCCTACGAGGCGCGCGGCCGGCGCTACTGCGACGAGGACATCTTCCTCACGTCGCGGCTCCGCCCGGCGTTCGACCTCGCGCTGTGCCATCCGCTGGACGCGGCCGCCCTCATGGGCGACTTCGAGGTGGTCGTGGTCCGCAACAGCGGGCCCGTGCTCGGCTACCAGGGCGCGTACGAGGCGTTCCGCAGCCGAGCGCTGGAGCGCGGCACGAACGTGTACAACCCGCTCACCGGCCGCGCCGACATGGCCGGCAAGCAGTACCTGCTGACGCTGACGGCCGCCGGGTTCCCGGTGATCCCGACGATCGACCGCGCCGCCGACCTCGCCCGCCTCCCCACGGCCGACGCGTACGTGACGAAGCCGAAGCTGGGTGCGGACTCGATGGGCCTGCGCGTCGTACCGCCGACCGAGCTGCCCGAACTCCGCTACACGGGCGACCTGTTGGTCCAGCCGCACATCGACTTCCAGTACGAGGTCTCCTTCTACTTCGTCGACGCCACCCTCCAGTACGCCCTGTACGCCCCGGACCCGGAGCGCCGCTGGGAACTGCGCCCGTACCAACCCACCGGTCCGGACCGGGAGTTCGCCCAGCGCTTCATCGAGTGGAACACCCTCCCGCGCGGCATCCAACGCATCGACGCCTGCCGCACCCAGGAAGGCGACCTGCTGCTGGTGGAGCTGGAGGACCTGAACCCGTACCTCTCGCTCGACGCGCTGGACGCGACGACGCGGGACGCGTTCGTGACGGCGATGACCGAGTCGGTACGGGCGGCCGCGGCCGGCTGACGGGGCGATCTCCGCCGACTGCCGGGGTGCCTGCTCGGCGGCGCCGACCGCCCGCTCAGTCCGCCCTCAGTACCGCGCGGGCCTGGGCCAGCACCCGGTCCCGATCCTTGCGCACCGCCTCGAACTCAGCGCCGTGCAGGGCGAGTTCACGTCGCTGAAGACGTGCCGCCACCGTCCACCACACCCCACCCGTGTTGTGCCGGCGTTTGCACTCGATGTCGGCGACGGCCGTCCCCGTCTCCCGCTCCGACCGCTTGGTGTTGCCGTCCCGGCCGCGCCCCCAGCCCTTGTCCTCGAAGGCCTTCACGGGATCGGCGTACCGCTTGTACCCCTTGCCGACCACGCAGTCCGCCCATGCCTTGTAGGCACGGCGCAGCCTGGGGTCACGTTCGACCTGCTTGCGGACGGCGGCCTCGCGCTCGGAGACGTACGTCCACATCCGTCTGCTGTCCCGGACCCCGCGCTCGATGCGCCGGTACCCCTCCCCGGAGCAGCCGCTGCGGTCGCTCTGCCGGTCGCCGTAGTAGACGGCCGACTCCTCGGTCGTCATCTCCCGCCCCGCGGGCTCGCGCGGGGCGAACTTCCTCGCCGGGTCCCACCCGTACCCCCAGCGCCGCGCCTTGCCCAGGTCGTAGGGGCCGACCGGGCCCGTGCCCACGGCGACCATCGCGGTCGTGAACGTGACGGCCATGCCCGGAAACTTCGGATCCTCCGGGAAGTCGGCGAAGCCGTGCCGGACCATGCAGCGCTGGGTGAGCAGCCGCGTCGCGGACTCGACCCGGCCGAACGCCTTCACGTCGGCACCACCGAACTCGTAACGCTCCAACGGCAGTTGCGGCATCTCCTCGTCCGCCCACACGACCGGCGTCCCGTCCGCCCATGCCTTCGCGTGCCGGCCCACACCACCGACACCGCCGTCACCCCCGGCGAACCCGATCACCACCGCCCCGGCGACGGCACACACCACCCCCCGAAGCCTCACGCCTCTCTCTCCCCACTTTCCCGGCGCTCGGGGCTCTCGGGGCTCTCGGGGCTCCCTGTGATCTTCCGGACGATCCGCGCCGGGTTGCCCACGGCGACCACGTCCGGCGGCAGGTCGCGGGTGACGACGGACCCGGCGCCCACCACCGTGTTCGCGCCGATCGTGACGCCGGGGCAGACGATGACGCCGCCGCCCAGCCAGACGTTGTCGCCGATCGTGATGGGCTTCGCCGCTTCCCACTTGGCGCGCCGCGGCTCGGGATCGACCGGGTGGGTGGGGGTGAGGAGTTGGACGCTCGGGCCGATCTGCACGTCCTCGCCGATCCGGATGGGCGCCACGTCCAGCATCACGGCCCCGTAGTTGACGAAGGTCCGCGCGCCGATGCTGATGTACTGCCCGTAGTCGACGGAGAGCGGCGGCCGCACCGTGACATCCTCGCCGACCTCCCCGAGGAGTTCGCGGAGCAGGGCGCGGCGTGCGGGCAGGTCGGTGACGCTGCTCGCGTTGTAGCGCTCTGCCAGCTCGACGCCGCGCAGCGCGTCCGCGTCCAGAACGGGGTCGTCGGCGAGGTACAGGTCACCGGCGAGCATGCGCTCCTTCTGGCTACGCGACTCGGGACGCGGCCAGTCGCGCACCTCGGCCACCGCGCCGACCGCCAACGGCCCGTACACATGCGGGAATTCCTCCCCGCCGGGCGCCCGGGGCACCCCGGGCTCCACCCGGACCGGCACGTCGAGCCGCTCGCGGTCGATGACCAGGACCACCAGCTCCCCGGGCTCCGGCTCGGTCCCGTAGAGCAGCTCGGCGACCCGGCGCAGCTGATGCGGGAACGAGCAGTGGATGAACCCGACCTCCTGGAGGGTCTTGCCGCGGGTCGACATCGCGTACGCCCCCGCGACCTGGGCGCTCTCCCACAGGGCGCGCTCGGTGATGTGCAGCAGTTCGATCGCCATACGCGCCAATCTAGGGGACCACTGACGCGCCCCCGCGCCAGGGCGGGGCAGCCGGCCACGCGGATCACCCGCCACTCCCCTCACTCGCGCCACTTCCGCGCGGCAGCGAGCAACGCCCCTGCTCCCCGCCCTCGCAGCAGCGCGGCGCGGCGCTACTGCTGCCGGCTGTAACGGCGGACGATCACACCGTTGCCGAGGGTGCGGTTCTCTTCGAGGGCGAACCGCGTGAGGTCGTACTTCCGGCCCGCGAACATGGGCATGCCGACACCGAGGACCACCGGATACGTCTTGATCACCAGCTCGTCGATCTCGTCCGCGAGCAACCCGGCCAGCTGCGCGCCGCCGCACAGCCAGATCCCCAACTCACTGCCGCTCTCCCTCTTCAGCTCACGCACCTTGCCGATGACGTCGTCGCGGATCAGCCGCACGTTCGGGTGCGGGGACTCTTCGAGGGTGCGCGTCGCAACGTACTCGCGCAAATGTCCGTACGGGCTGGGAAAACCGGCGTCGATACCGACCTGGTAGCTGCGGCGCCCCTGGATCACGGTGTCGTACTTCTTGTTCGCAGCCCCGTCGAGCCCGACCATCCTGCGGCCTTCCGCCGACACGGTCTCCGGGTACTCGGTCTTGAGGAATTCCAGGAACTCCTCGTCGACGAAGGACATGAACATCGTCCCGTCACCGGACTCGTCACCGATGAAACCGTCGACGGACACGGCGACGAAGTACGTGAGCTTGCGCAAGCTGGTCTCTTTTCGTGGAGGACAGAGGGAAGCAACGGGGGAAAACAGGTGAACCACTGCAGTTATAGTGCTCCACCTGTAGTGGTTACAAGCCCTTTCCCGGAACCGGGACCAGAGACGAACGAACCGAAGAGAACGAGAAACGAGAGGGAGCCCCGAAAGACATGGCGTCGAAGACATGGTGAGGAACCCGGAGCGCCGAGCCGCCCTCGTGGACGCCGCCGTCGAGGTCCTCGCGGCGGAGGGCGCACGCGGCCTGACCTTCCGCGCGGTGGACACGGCGGCAGGCGTCCCCACGGGCACGTCGTCCAACTACTTCGCCAACCGCGACGACCTGTTCCACCACATCGACGCCTGGTTGCACGAACGGCTCGCGCCGGACCCGAAGGTCGTCGAGAAACTCCTGGAGCGCCCAAGGGACCGGGACCTCGTCACCGCGTTCATGCACGACCTGATGCGCCGTGTCATGGGCGACCGCACCGGGTTCCTCGCGATGATGGAGCTGCGCCTGGAGGCAACGCGCCGACCCGAGCTGCGCGCCTCCCTGATGAAGTCACTCCGCGCCGACCTCGACTTCGGCATCGCGTTCAACGCCGAATCCCAACTCCCCGGCGGCGCCGAGGAGATCACCCTGCTCTACCTCGGCATGCTCGGACTCATCCTGGAGCAACTCACGATGCCCGGACTACTGGACGACGCGTTCCCCGGCGCGAGCGTGCCCAACGGCCTGGTGGAACGCCTGGTCGAACGCATCCTGCCGAACCCCTGACACCCACACCGAGACGACCCGGCACGGGTCCGAGGGGCGCACGGGTCATGTGGGCGCACGGGTCATATGGGCACAGGAGGCCGATGGGCGCACGAGATCATGGGCGGCTGGCGGCTGGCGGCTGGCGGCTGGCGGCTGGCGGCAACGCGCGGGGCATCTCGGTGTGTCTCAGTACGCCTCAACAGGCCGATGCACCCTGCCCGAAAGGGGGTCAGATGCCCTGCGGTTCACGCCACATAGGCCATAGGGACGGGCCGTCCGGCAGATCGAGCGTGGTCCCGGTGAAAACGAAACCGAGCCGCTCGTACAGGGCACGGCTGCGGGCGTTGCTCGCCTCCAGATAGGCGGGCAGCCCCTCGCAGTCACAACGCTCCAGGACCGGCGCCATCAACGCGCTCCCCAGCCCCTCACCCTGCCGCCCCGGTTTCACACCGATCATCCACAGATAGACATGCGCGCGGCCCACCGGATGTGCTGCCTCCGTCAACCGGGCTATCTGCTCCACCCGTTCGTTGTCAGGGTCGACGGCAGCACGCACCTGCGCGGGTCCATCCGCCTGGCCCGCCTCACCCTGGTCGAGTGGCGCACCGGGCCCACCCTCCGGCCCGTCCGGCGTGTCCGGCCCATCCGGTGCATCCGGTGCATCCGGTGCATCCGGTGCATCCGGTGCATCCGGCATGTCCAACCACAGCGCGACGGCCGCTCCGTCCTCCGCGAGGTCGATGTACCCGTCGGCGAGGGTCGCATCGGTGAACGCTCCCATCAGGCCCGCATGCCTGGCCTTCCGGTGCTCGGCACCGGGGAACACCCAGCTACTGACCGGATCGTCCATGAACACTTCGTCGAGCAACCCCACAACGAAGTCCCGATCGCTCGGCGACGCCCGCCGAATCCCCACGCCCACCCTGGATCCCCTCGACTAGTCCACCCCAGCCGACCCAACCGTTCCGATCAGCCCAACCAGCCATCTCCGACCGGTCGTTGGCAGCCTAAGCGATCACTCCCCTACGCACCCGGGGGCCCCGCCCTCCCCCAAACACCCGAACCTCCGGACCACCCGGACCCACCAGCCCGTCCCAACGACTTACGCCGCTTGGACCGCCTGGACCGCTTGGATCGCCTAGATGCCGCCTGGGCACCTGGGCACCTGGGCACCTGGGCACCTGGGCACCTGGACCAGGTGAACAACTGCACCCCCGCCTGAACCTGGACCGCCTGAATCAGCCTTCGCGCGTGGTGCGCGCCCGGGACCGCCAGCCGACCTGCCGCCGACAGCCCAGTCCAACCCAGCCCTCCACGCCAACACCACCCGCCGCCGACCAGTCCGCACCCTCCTTTGGAACTCCCCCAAGCCGCCCTCGGCCGCCCCCGATAAGCGTCCCCCGAGCACGCACGCCGACCCCACATGCCCCACCTGCCCCTACCGGCCACCTCCCGCCTTCCGCCTTCCGCCTCGAACCGTTTCCTCGTCAGCCGACTGCCCCTCGCCACCCCAGCGTCGCGGCCGCTTCTCCACTTCCGGGCCACTCCTCGGCCGGCCACCTCCCACCTCGCGCCGCCACCTCAGCAGCCGGCGCCAGACCCTCGGGCCCTTCTCCAACAACCACCCCTACACCCGAGACTTTGCTAGCGACCGCCTCCCTCCCAGGTCATTTCCTCACCGGTCCCTACAAGCCCCACAGGCCCCCGCCGGCGACCCCCTACGTTGGACCGCTCCTCTACCGGCCCCTCCAGCCCTGGGGCAAACCGCCATCGGCCCCCGCCCAGCCCCGGGCCATTTCGCTACCGACCGCCTCCACCCCTGGCCCTCCCCCACCGGCGGCGCAGCCTCACTCCCCCGCCGCCGCCTCTCGTCCCACCCCTGAGACCCGCCGCGCCTCGGCGCCCTCCGGCCGGGCCGAGCTGCATCACGCGCCCGCCTACCTGTGCCCGCGCTGCGCCCCCACGATCCGACGCCTCACGCACCCGCCCACCGGCGCCTGCGCTGCGCCCCCGCGACCCGACGCCTCCTCTGACATACCCGCGCCGGGCGCCACAGGCCCCGCCTGTCCCCCTCCACCCCTCCCGCCCTAGGTCAGGGCTCTCCAACACAGCCACCCGGTGACAGACGCGCCGTCTACCTCCCATTCCCGAGCGCCCCCTCACACCTACGCCCCACCAGGTGGCCTCACGGCACACCCCCTCCCGCAACCCACCCCCTCCATCTCATCTGCATTTCATCCGCGTCCCCATCCGGGCCCCCAGCACCCACCCCGCCCCGGGCCGCCACCGTCACCGCCGCCCTCAATACCCCCGCCGCGTCACGAACTCCGCGAGAGACAGCAACCCACCCGTTCTCTCCGGCGCCGGCACCGCCCGCGCCAACTCATGCAGCGCCCGAGCCATCTCGTCCGCCGCCTGCGCCTGTGCCCAGTCGCGGCCGCCCGCGCGCTCGACGGCCAGTGCGATGGCCTCCAACTCCGCCTCGCTCTCCTCCCCCGGGCCCGGCGGCCCGTACAGCGCGGCCAGCTCCTCCGCCGCCGGGCCACCGGAGGCCAACGCCGCGACAACCGGCAGGGACTTCTTGCGGACGGCCAGGTCGGCCCCGGCCGGCTTACCGGTCCGCGCCGGGTCGCCCCAGATGCCGATCACGTCATCGATGAGCTGGAACGCCAGGCCCGCCGCCCGCCCGAACGCGTCGAGCGCCGCGACCTCCGCCTCGTCGGCCCCCGCGTACAACCCACCGATCGCACAGGCACACCCGAGCAGCGCCCCCGTCTTGGCCTCCGCCATGGTCAGGGTCTCCTCAAGCGACACCTCCCCCGGCGCCCGCCGCTCCAGAGCCACGTCCGTCGATTGCCCGGCGCACAACTCCATGACGCAGGTGTCGAGTCGGGCCGCTGCGGCCGGGGCCGCCGGGTGCGGGTCCTCGGCGAACATCCGATGGGCCTGAGCCTGCATCGCGTCGCCCGCCAGGATCGCGTCGGCGACCCCGAACACGGTCCAGGCGGTCGGCCGATGCCTGCGCGTGGTGTCCCGGTCCATCACGTCGTCGTGCATCAAGGTGAAGTTGTGCGTCAGCTCCACAGCCGCCGCAGCCCGCACGGCGGACTCTGCCCGCCCGCCGAGGGCTCGCACCGCCGCGAGGACGAGGGCAGGCCGCACGGCCTTCCCCGCGTTCCCCACCGCGGGCGTGCCGTCCGCGTGCTGCCAGCCGAAGTGGTACAGGGCGACGCTGCGCATGGGCCCCGGCAGAGCCTCGACGGCCCGGCGCAACTCCGGGTCGACCGACGCCCTGGCCTGCGCCAGGATCCCCTCCGCTTCCTGCGTCTCCTGCCCGCCCCGCCCCACACTCTCCGGCCCCGTGGGCTGAGCTACGACTTCTGCCCGGGGCGCGTTCGGTGCGGCAGGCACTCCTGCCCCTCGCGCCTGCACTGCCTGCGTCGTCTGCGTGGTCTGCGTCATGGACTCACCCCGGAAGGGGCGCGGACGGTGGCAGGTCCGCTGTTGCTGGGCGCGTACCCCTTCGGTGTACCCGCCCCTTCGGGCGGGGACACGACACGCCGGAGGCGGGAGGTCACTGCCACCGGCCGATCTCGACGTTCTCCAGGACGCCGAGCGCATCCGGCACCAGGACCGCAGCCGAGTAGTAGGTGGTCACCAGGTACGAGATGATCGCCTGCTCGCTGATCCCCATGAACCGCACCGACAGGCTCGGCTCGATCTCATCCGGGATGCCGGTCTGCTGCAGCCCGATGACGCCCTGCTCCTCCTCCCCCGTACGCATGCAGATGATGGATGTGGTCCGCGCGTCCGAGATCGGGATCTTCGCGCACGGGTAGATCGGCACACCGCGCCAGGTCGGGATGCGGTGCCCGCCCACGTCGATGCTCTCGGGGACCAGGCCCCGCCTGTTGCACTCCCGGCCGAACGCCGCGATGGCCTTCGGGTGCGCGAGGAACAGCTTGGAACCGCGCCGCCTGCTGAGCAGTTCGTCCATGTCGTCGGGGCTGGGCGCACCGTCGTGCGGCTGCAGCCGCTGGTCGTACTCACAGTTGTTGAGCAGGCCGAACTCCGCGTTGTTGACCAGCTCGTACTCCTGGCGCTCCTTCAACGCCTCGACGGTGAGGCGGAGCTGATGCTCCGTCTGGTTCATCGGCTGGTTGTAGAGGTCGGCCACGCGCGTGTGGATGCGCAGCACGGTCTGCGCGACGCTCAGTTCGTACTCGCGCGGAGCTGATTCGTAGTCGACGAACGTGCCCGGGAGCACCGCCTCGCCCACGTGGCCCGCGGAGACATCGATCTCCTTCTCGCCGTAGTTGTTGGTCCGCTGCGTCGGGATCGAGCGGAGCTGCTGGAGGTGGGCGCTCAGCGGTTCGGAGCGCTCCGCGATCTGCTCGAGGTCGCGGCGCGGCAGTGTGAGCACCGTGCACGCGGTGGCCGCGCGGGCCGTGTACTCCCAGATGCTCTCCGGGTCGAGCAGTGCCTGGTCGCCGAAGTACGCACCGTCGGCCAGGACGCCGAGCACCGCGTCGTCGCCGTACGGCCCCGTCCCGATCTTCTCCACGCGGCCGTGCGCGAGCAGGAACACCTCGTCCGCCTGGCTGCCGAACGAGGCAAGCACCTCGCCGGCCGCGAACTCCCGCTGCGTACACCGCTGGGCGAGCTCGCCCAGGGTGTCCTCGTCCTCGAAGCCGCGCAGCGCCGGCAGCTCCCCCAGTTCGGCCGGGATGACCCGGACCTGATCCCCGGTCTTCACGAACGTGATCCGTCCGTCCCCGACCGTGTAACTCAGCCGCCGGTTCACCCGGTACGTGCCACCTTGCACATTCACCCAGGGCAGCGCCCGCAGCAGCCAGCGGGAGCTGATCTCCTGCATCTGCGGCGCGGACTTGGTGGTGGTGGCCAGATTCCGCGCGGCGGATGTGCCGAGGCTCTTCTGTGACCCCGGCTGCTCCGTGCGGACCTCTTCGCCTACCGACATGGGATTGCCCTCCTGATCAGGAACTGACCTGCGAGGCAAGCCTTCCAGTACCTTCCGTGCTCGCGCCATTACACAAATGAGCGGGAATGGATCTCGTCCAGACGGGGCATTGGGCGCGTTTTTCGGAACTCGGCGATCCCGGCACGCGTTGATCAGGAAACGATCGACGACTGGAAGAGGAGACGACCATGGCGGGCTTCCTGGACCGTGCGAAGGAGCAGGCGCAGCGTGGCCTGACGCAGGGCAAGCAGAAGCTGGACGACGTGCAGGCGCAGCGCGCCGGCGGCGATCTGCTGAAGAAGCTGGGCGCGGCGTACTACGAGGAGCGCAAGGGCACCGGCAGCCCGGACGCCACGCAGCGGGCCCTGCAGGCTCTCGAGGCGCACATCGCGACGAACGGGGACGGGTTCCTGC
Organism: Streptomyces sp. NPDC030991; assembly: GCF_055571235.1. Lineage (NCBI taxonomy): Bacteria > Bacillati > Actinomycetota > Actinomycetes > Kitasatosporales > Streptomycetaceae > Streptomyces > Streptomyces sp. NPDC030991. The sequence goes on along the minus strand of NZ_JBVIFR010000006.1, from coordinate 344,932 downwards.
ACAGCTGAGTTCCCGAGTGCGCCCGTCACCGATGTCCGGAACAGCTCGCACGGAATACGAACGACTCGTTCGGCCACCGCAGTTCGGGTACAAGCACCGGTACGAGACGGTGCGCGACGGGCGGCCGTCGCGCCCGTGAGGAGCCGGCCATGGCCCCACCCATGTCCACGAGCAGTTTTCTCACCGCTCTCAAGAACGAGGGGCTGACGGTGGTCCAAGTCGGTGACTGGAAGCATCACAATCGCAACCACAAGGGGGCCTGGGGCCCCATGAACGGCGTGATGATCCATCACACCGTCACGTCGGGCAGCGAGCGTACGGTCCGCATCTGTCGCGACGGCCACCCGGACCTGCCCGGCCCGCTGTGTCATGGCGTCATCACGAAGGACGGCCGGATTCATCTGGTCGGCTACGGGCGGGCGAACCACGCGGGGCTCGGCGATGACGACGTACTGCGCGCCGTGATCGCCGAGAAGGCGCTGCCGCACGACAACGAGGCGAACACGGACGGCAACCGCCACTTCTACGGCTTCGAGTGCGAGAACCTCGGAGACGGGAAGGACCCGTGGCCCGCGGTTCAGCTGGAAGCCATCGAGAAGGCGGCCGCGGCCGTCTGTCGCCACCACGGCTGGACGGAGCGCTCGGTCATCGGCCACCTGGAGTGGCAGCCCGGGAAGATCGACCCGAAAGGCTTCACAATGGCGTCGATGCGGGGGCGTATCCGCGACCGGCTCAAGTGACACACCACGATTGACACACCACGAACGAAGCGCGGCGGCGGGCACCCGGACACATGTCCGACAATGACCGGGTGCCCCACCCGATCACCGCCGCTCTGCACCCCCGGCTGCCGTCACCCCTCACCGAGGTCGACGACCACCGTTTCGCGCGCCATGGTGTGCGCCTGCTGCTCAAGCGGGATGATCTGATCCACCCGGAGCTGGTCGGCAACAAATGGCGCAAGCTCGCGCCGAACCTGGCGGCAGCGCGGGACCGCGCCCTCGTCACGTTCGGCGGCGCCTACTCGAACCATCTCCGCGCCACAGCCGCCGCCGGCCGCCTCCTGGGAGTGCCCACCCTCGGTGTGGTGCGCGGCCAGGAACTCGCCGACCGTCCGCTCAACCCGTCGCTGGCCCACTGTGCGGCCGACGGCATGCGGCTGCACTTCGTCGACAGATCGACCTATCGGGAAAAGAACGATCCAGAGGTCCTGGCCGGGCTCCTCGCCGAAGCCGGCGCCGTTGACGCGTACGTCGTCCCGGAAGGCGGCAGCAACTCCCTCGCGGTCCAGGGGTGCACGGACCTCGGCCGTGAACTACGCGGCCTCGCCGATGTCGTCACAGTCGCCTGCGGCACGGGCGGCACGCTCGCGGGGCTGGCAGCGGGGCTCTCCCCGGGCCAGCACGCCATCGGCGTCTCCGTCCTGAAGGGCGGCTTCCTGGAGGCCGACGTCCGCGCCCTGCAAGAGGCGGCGTTCGGCGGCCTCCGTGGGGACTGGCGTATCGAGGACCGCTTCCATTTCGGCGGCTACGCGCGCGTGCCCGCCGAACTCGTCTCGTTCGCCGACGACTTCGAGCAGCGCCACGGCCTTCCGGTCGAGCGCCTCTACGTCGCCAAGATGCTGTACGCGCTCGCCACGCTCACGGAAGCGGGCACGTTCGCATCAGGCACGGCCGTGGCGGCCGTCATCACGGGAGCACCCTTCGAGGACGCTCAGCCGTCGACCTCCCGGTAGGCGGCGGCCTCCTCCAGGTCCAGCTTGCGCAGCAGGGTCCGCATCATCTCGTCGTCGATCCGCCGTTCGTCCCGCATCCGTACGAAGACCTCGCGCTCGGCCGCGATCGCCTCCCGCGCGAGCCTGCGGTACGTGTCGTCGGCGGACTCGCCGGTCACCGGGTTGGGCTGGCCGAGCCGCTCCCACACGGAGTTGCGGCGCCGTTCCAGAACGGTGCGCAGACGGTCCTGGAGCGGCGGAGGAAGGCAGTTGCGCTCGTCCCGCATCAGCGCGTCCACCCGCTCCTCCGCGGCCGTGGAGGCGACGTTCTGCGCCTGCGCCTCGGCCAGCGTCTCGGCCTGGGTGTCGCGGCCCGGCAGCTTCAGGGCCTTGATCAGGGGCGGCAGGCTGAGCCCCTGCACGACGAGAGTGCCGATGACGGTGGTGAAGGTCAGGAAGAGCACCAGGTTGCGCGCGGGGAACGGGTCACCGTCGTCCGTGACGAGCGGAATGGAGAACGCGATGGCCAAGGACACCACTCCGCGCATCCCCGCCCACCCCACGATCAGCGGCCGCTTCCAGTCGGTGTCGCCCTCCCGCTCCCTGATGCGCGACGACAGGTACAGCGGCAAGTAGGTGGCGGGATAGGACCACACGAAGCGGATCACGACCACGAGGACGAACACGGCGATGGCGTACCAGACGGCCTGCGCCACGCTGTACTCGCCGAGGTCCTTCAGGACGACGCGCAGTTGCAGTCCGATCAGCGCGAACACCGACGACTCCAGGATGAACGAGACGACCTTCCACACCGCGGCCTCCTGGAGCCGTGTTTCGAAGTCGACCTGCCAGGAGCGGTGTCCCAGGTACAGGGCCACGGTCACGACAGCGAGGACCCCGGAGGCACCCACCTGTTCCGCCGCCGCGTACGCCGCGAAGGGGATCAGCAGGGAGAGCGTGTTCTGCAGGATGGCCTCGGTGAGGTGCTTGCGCAGCCAGTGCAGCGGCACCATCAGCAGCAGCCCGACCCCGACGCCGCCGACCGCGGCGACCAGGAACTCCTCGATGCCACCCGCCCAGCTCGCCCCCTCCCCCACGGCTGCGGCGAGGGCCACCTTGTAGGCGGTGATGGCAGTCGCGTCGTTCACCAGGGACTCGCCCTGCAGGATCGTGGTGATCCGCGACGGGAGCCCCACCCGGCGTGCGATGGCGGTCGCGGCCACCGCGTCCGGCGGCGCGATCACAGCACCGAGGACGAGCGCGGCGGTCAGCGGAAGGTCCGGGATCAGCTCGTAGGCCAGCCAGCCGACCGCCACCGTGGCGAACAGGACGTAGCCCACCGAGAGCAGTGCGACGGGCCGGATGTTGGCCCGCAGGTCGAGGTAGGAGCTCTCCAGGGCGGCGGTGTGCAGCAAGGGCGGGAGGATCAGCGGCAGCACGATGTGCGGATCCAACCCGTACTGGGGAATCCACGGCACATAGGAAGCCGCCAGACCGACCGCGACCAGGAGAAGCGGTGCCGGCACCGGCGTCCTGCGCGCCGCCCCCGCCACCGCGGCACTCGCCGCGATCAACCCCACCAATGGCAAAACGTCCATGCCCCGCCTTCCGCCGTCCTTCTCGCGCCGCCCGTCGTAACCTGGCCATCATGAACGAGTGCCCGCACGTCGACGCGCTGCCGCACCCCCAGCCCGCTCCGCTCAGCGAGACCTGTCTGGAGTGTCTGGCCGTCGGCAGTCACCCTGTGCAACTAAGGCTGTGCCTCGTCTGCGGCCATGTCGGCTGCTGCGACTCCTCGCCCTACAAGCACGCGACGGAGCACTACAAGGCGACGGGCCATCCTGTGATGCGTACCTTCGAGCCTGGTGAGAGCTGGCGTTGGTGCTTCGTGGACACGACTGTGGTCTGACACGGACGATCCGCGGCCGTACCGGGGTTCGACCCGTGAGGGCTTGGGTACGTCAATCCGGCGCCCGCTCTTTCCAATTGGGTCCGCACACCCTCTAGCCACTGTCCGTACCCGTAGGCTTACTATGAGTGACAGCACTGGGCCGGGGGTCCCCGGGACAGGAAAGTCGGGCGCGCGGTAGCGTCACCGCAGATATATGTGGCGCATCACCCGGAGGAGGACCTCCGGAGCCCGAAAGTGCTTGTACCACCTTGGAGGTGAGGGTGTCCCAGATCGCAGGAGAGCCCGGGAATCAGGACTTCGTGGAAGTCCGGCTGCCGGCTGCGGGTGCCTACCTGTCGGTGCTGCGGACGGCCACGGCCGGTCTCGCGGCGCGTTTGGACTTCACCCTCGACGAGATCGAGGACCTGCGCATCGCGGTCGACGAGGCCTGCGCGATCCTGCTTCAGCAGGCCGTCGCGGGCTCCGTGCTCAGCTGCGTGTTCCGGCTCGTCGACGACTCCTTGGAGGTGACGGTCTCCGCACCGACCACTGACGGCCGGGCCCCGGAGCGCGACACCTTCGCCTGGACAGTGCTGTCGGCCCTCGCGGGCCAGGTCGACTCCTCGGTGGCCGATGACAACACCGTCTCGATCAGCCTCTACAAGAAGCGCGGCGCGGGCCCCGGCCCGACGTGATGAACGGGGGCGGTCCGGTGCGGGACGACAAGCGCGGCACACGGGATCTCCCGGCCGACGGCACTGCGGGGGTGCGGCGGGTGGCCGCGGGCATCCCCGAGCAGCAGGCCCGGCCGCACCCGGAGGACCCGACGGCCGACGTGCCACAGCAGGCAGCGCCGATTTCCGGGTCCGAGCTTCGTGGGCGGCCTGGAGGATCGGACGCGCGACGGGCGGGATTGATGAGCGACCACGAGCGACACGGTGAGCAGCAGGGCCGGCACGACCCGCGGGACCGCAGCGGTGCACGGGCGATGTTCATCCATCTGCGCACCTTGCCTGACGGCAGCCCGGAGTACGCGGAGATGCGCAATCAGCTCGTGCGCATGCATCTGCCTCTGGTCGAGCACCTGGCGCGCCGTTTCCGCAACCGCGGGGAACCGCTGGACGACCTCACCCAGGTCGCGACGATCGGTCTGATCAAGTCGGTGGACCGCTTCGACCCGGAGCGCGGCGTGGAGTTCTCCACGTACGCGACCCCGACGGTCGTCGGCGAGATCAAGCGGCACTTCCGGGACAAGGGCTGGGCCGTGCGCGTCCCACGCCGCCTCCAGGAGCTGCGCCTGTCCCTGACGACGGCGACGGCCGAGCTGTCGCAGTTGCACGGCCGCTCCCCCACGGTGCACGAGTTGGCGGAGAAGCTGGCCATCTCGGAGGAGGAGGTCCTCGAGGGCCTGGAGTCGGCCAACGCGTACTCCACGCTGTCCCTGGACGTCCCGGACACGGACGACGAGTCCCCGGCGGTCGCCGACACCCTGGGCGCCGAGGACGAGGCGCTGGAGGGCGTCGAGTACCGCGAGTCCCTCAAGCCGCTCCTGGAGGACCTGCCGCCGCGCGAGAAGCGCATCCTGCTGCTGCGCTTCTTCGGGAACATGACGCAGTCGCAGATCGCCCAGGAGGTGGGCATCTCCCAGATGCACGTCTCGCGCCTGCTCGCCCGCACGCTGGCGCAGCTGCGGGAGAAGCTCCTGGTCGAGGAGTGACCTGCGAGAACGTACGCACATGAAGGCGCCCGGTGCATTCTCCGCACCGGGCGCCTTCATGTCGTGCGCTCCGCCTACTTGGTCTGCTGTGCGCTCCCCGGCGTGCGGATACCCAGCGCGCGCGTGGTCGCCGGGTTGACCAGCAGCACCAACGCGGCGATCGCCACGGCGGCGAGCGCGATCCCCCCAGGGATGGCCATGCTGTCCGCCTGGAGCAACGTGTAGGCCACCGGCAGCGCCATGATCTGCGTGATGATCGCGGGGCCGCGGCTCCAGCCCTTACGGGCGAGCAGCCCGCGCGCGGCCAGCAGCGGCAGCAGCGCGAGCACGATGAGGGTCACACCGCCGGTGACGGCCTGTTCCGGGTTGTCGGGGTGTCCCGCGATCCCGGCGAGCAGCATGTAGACGCCGCCCACGAGGAGCGCGAGCCCTTCGAGTCCGGCCAGGGCCGCGGCGGCGGTCAGCCGGCCGGGGCGGGGGCCGTCTTCTTCGGAGTTCTCGGGGGCGGGATTCTGCTCTGAGGTCACCCTTGCAGGGTAGCTCTCGGCCGCCCGGGTGCCGCAGGGCGTTCCCGGTCCGGACCCGCTCGGCGCTTACCCGACGCCTACCTCGGGCTGGGCCCGATCAAGGGCGCTAGGTACCCTGCTTCGCATGCGTGCACTTCTTGTGGTCAATCCAGCGGCAACCACCACCAGTGCGCGCACGCGCGATGTCCTGATCCACGCACTCGCGAGCGAGATGAAGCTCGAGGCGGTCACCACGGAGTACCGCGGCCACGCCCGCGACCTGGGGCGGCAGGCCGCCGAGAGCAAGGACATCGAGCTCGTCGTCGCCCTGGGCGGCGACGGAACGGTCAACGAGGTCGTGAACGGGCTGCTGCACCACGGCCCCGATCTCGACCGGTTGCCGGGTCTGGCTGTCGTCCCCGGCGGCTCCACGAACGTCTTCGCCCGCGCCCTCGGACTGCCGAACGAGCCCGTGGAGGCCACCGGACAGCTCCTGGACGCCCTGCGCGAAGGCCGTGAGCGGACGGTGGGTCTGGGCCTCGCCGAGGGCACCGCGGGCACGGAGGACGAGTCGGTCCCGTCCCGCTGGTTCACGTTCAGTGCGGGGGTCGGCTTCGACGCGGGAGTGGTGGGCCGGGTGGAGCAGCAGCGGGAACGGGGCAAACGTTCGACGCATGCCCTGTACGTGCGACAGGTCGTACGCCAATTCCTCGGCGAGCCCGACCGCCGGCACGGCACCATCACGCTCGAACGGCCGGGCGAGGACCCGGTCACGGATCTGGTCGTCTCCATAGTCAGCAACACGTCTCCGTGGTCGTTCCTGGGCAACCGTCCGCTCTATCCGACACCTCAGGCGTCCTTCGACACCGGCCTTGACGTGCTCGGACTCAAGAAACTGTCGACTCCCGCCGTGGCCCGTTACGGCACCCAGCTGCTGACCTCGTCACCCGAGCGCGGACCGCACGGTAAGAACGCGGTTACGCTCCATGACCTCACCGACTTCACCTTGCATTCGAAGGTGCCCCTGCCCCTTCAGATGGACGGTGACCACCTGGGGCTAAGGACGAGCGTGACGTTCACAGGCGTACGCCGTGCACTGCGTGTGATTGTGTGAGTGGAAGGGCCCAAAGTCCTTTATCTCGAACGTTTGGGCCAGGATCCACCCCATAGAAGTACGGCTGTGACCTAGCCGACACCGAGGAATCAAAAAAAACTTTCCGGAAGGGGTTGTATCCGCCGCCGAGGTTTGCGAATCTCTACATGGCGATCGGGACGGCCCGCAACATCGGCCCCACAGAGAGCCCGAATCCCCTCCTCAACACAACGGACACCCGTCGCAGATGTGACGTTCGTCCCTTCACTTGTTGAGGGATTCGTGAAAGCGTTCACATTCACAAGCTAACCCGCACGTAATACCAAGGAGAGGTAGCAGCCATGGACTGGCGTCACAACGCCGTTTGTCGCGAGGAAGACCCCGAGCTGTTCTTCCCCATCGGCAACACCGGTCCCGCGCTGCTGCAGATCGAGGAAGCCAAGGCCGTCTGCCGCCGCTGCCCCGTCATGGAGCAGTGCCTGCAGTGGGCGCTCGAGTCCGGCCAGGACTCCGGCGTCTGGGGTGGCCTCAGCGAGGACGAGCGCCGCGCGATGAAGCGCCGCGCCGCTCGCAACCGGGCCCGTCAGGCCTCCGCCTGACCCCCGCACCCCTTACGAGCCTGAGCCCGGCGGCGCGTACAGCGAGTACGCATCCCCCCGCCCCCGAGCCGCAGCGCGCAGTACCCCCGATGCTCCCCCAGGCTCAGCCCGGGACATGACCCGAGCAACGCGAGCAGTGAGCCCCGGACCGTTCAACGGTCCGGGGCTCACTGCTGTTTGTGGCCGCCGTGTGTCTACGTAGTCGTACGGAGGACTACTTGTGGGTGCGCACCGGGATGTCGAGGACCACCTGGGTGCCCCGCTCGGGCGCGGCCACCATGTCGAACGTTCCGCCCAATTCACCCTCCACCAAGGTGCGTACGATCTGCAGCCCCAGGTTGCCGGTCCGCTTCGGGTCGAAGTTCTCGGGCAGGCCGACACCGTCGTCCGTGACGGTGATCAGCAGCCGGATGTCCTTGCTCGTGCCGCCGCGTACCGCGGAGACCTCGACGGTGCCGGTGTCGCCCTGCCGGTAGCCGTGCTCCAGGGCGTTCTGCAGCACTTCGGTCAGGACCATCGACAGCGGGGTGGCCACCTCCGCGTCAAGGATCCCGAAACGGCCGGTGCGCGTGCCCGTCACCTGGCCAGGCGAGATCTCGGCGACCATGGCGAGCACCCGGTCGGCGATCTCGTCGAACTCCACGCGCTCGTCCAGATTCTGCGAGAGCGTCTCATGCACGATCGCGATGGAACCGACGCGCCGGACCGCCTCTTCGAGCGCCTCGCGCCCCCTGTCCGACTCGATGCGCCGGGCCTGGAGACGGAGCAGCGCGGCCACTGTCTGCAGATTGTTCTTCACCCGGTGATGGATCTCCCGGATGGTCGCGTCCTTGGTGATCAACTCACGCTCGCGACGCCGCAGTTCGGTGACGTCACGCAGCAGGACCAGCGAACCGATGCGCGGCCCCTTGGGCTTGAGGGGGATGGCCCGCAGCTGGATCGACCCCTCCTCGCCCTCGATCTCGAACTCCCGCGGCGCCCATCCGCTGGCCACCTTGGCGAGAGCCTCGTCCACCGGGCCGCGGGAGGGAGCGAGTTCGGCCGTGGTCCTGCCCAGGTGGTGGCCGACCAGATCCGCCGAGAAACCCAACCGGTGATAGGCGGACAGAGCGTTGGGGGACGCGTACTGGACGACTCCGTCGGCGTCGAGCCGGATGAGTCCGTCGCCCACGCGCGGGGAGGCGTCCATGTCCACCTGCTGCCCGGGGAACGGGAAGGAGCCGGCCGCGATCATCTGCGCCAGGTCGGAGGCCGACTGCAGATAGGTCAGCTCCAGGCGGGACGGTGTACGGACAGTCAGCAGGTTCGTGTTGCGCGCGATGACGCCGAGGACCCGGCCCTCCCTTCGTACGGGAATGGACTCGACCCGCACCGGAACCTCCTCCCGCCACTCGGGGTCCCCCTCACGCACGATGCGGCCCTCGTCGAGAGCGGCGTCCAGCATGGGGCGGCGGCCGCGCGGCACCAGATGCCCGACCATGTCGTCCTGGTAGGACGTCGGACCGGTGTTCGGCCGCATCTGCGCAACGGAGACGTATCGGGTGCCGTCGCGCGTGGGGACCCACAGGACCAGGTCGGCGAAGGAGAGGTCGGAGAGCAGCTGCCACTCCGAGACCAGCAGGTGGAGCCACTCGAGGTCGGAGTCACCGAGGGCGGTGTGCTGGCGTACGAGATCGTTCATGGAGGGCACGCGCCGAGCGTACCCGCCGGTCGGCGGCGCCCGAAAAGACCGACGGGCCGCGGCGCCGGGGGTCGGGACCCTCAACCCTTTCCCTGGCACCGCAGCCCTTCAGGTGCATCGACTGCCAGGTGTGCGGTTCCCGGCTGCCGATCGAGGAACCGCCGCAGTCAGGGCAGAGAGCGCGGATCCTCTGTCCGTCCTCCTGTGCGGGGAGGGCGGAGGTCTTCATCAGGCATTGTGGACTAGACCATTCTCCCATGTCTATGCGTCGGCAGGGGTTTGTTGTCGTCTCTTCCTCCGATCCCGGAGCCGAGATCCGGGCTCGCGCCCGCGACTACGCCCCTCCCCCGCGCGAAGTCATGCACGGACGCCGGAGCGCGCGGGTTCACTCCCGGGCCAGGCGGCCATGGCAAGGTCGGCGATCGCCTCCAGCTCCACCCTGCTCGCGCCGTCCCGCGACTGTTGCGACATGCCCTGGAAGACGGCCCCTACAAAGCGGGCGAGCGCTGCGGTGTCCGCGTGCTCCGGCAACTCCCCCGCGGCCGCCCCCTGCCGCAGCCGGTCCTCGATCGCGGCGAGACTTGCACCGCGCTGCTCGCGCAGGCCCTGCTCGACCTCGGGCGTCGTGCAGTTCGTCGCGGCGTGGATCACGAGGCAGCCGTGCGGGTGGGCAGGATCGGTGAACTCGTCGGCGGCCTCCCTCAGCAGCCGTTCGACGGCGCCGCGGGCGGTGGGCTCCTCGGTCAGAGCGCGGGCCGGCCCTGCACCGTGCGTGGTGCCGTAGACCCGCACGACCTCCTCGAACAGCGAGCGCTTGTCGCCGAAAGCGGCGTACAGGCTGGGGGCGCCGATGCCCATCTCGCGCGTCAGCTCGGAGACGGACGTCCCCTCGTACCCGTTCTCCCAGAAGGCTCGCATGGCCTTCTCCAGGGCGGTCTCCCGGTCGAATGAGCGGGGCCGCCCGCGCTGCTTGGTCGCCATGGGGTGAATTCTATAGCGACCACTAGAAATCTGGGAGGCGGGTGCGCTACGGTCATTTTCATAACGACCGCTACACATTTGAGGAGGGGCGTCGCCATGGGCGTTCTCACGGGCAAGACGGCACTGGTCACGGGCGCGAGCCGGGGCATCGGGCGAGGCATCGCCGAGCGGCTCGGCCGGGACGGTGCGCGGATCGCGGTGCACTACGGGGTGAACCAGGCGGCGGCGGAGGAGACGGTGGCCGCGATCGAGGCGGCCGGCGGATCGGCGTTCGCCATCGGGGCGGAGCTCGGGGCGCCCGGCGCGGCCCAGGAGTTGTGGGAGAAGTTCGACGCGCGGGCGGACGGCGTGGACATCCTGGTGAACAACGCGGGGATCGGCACGTCGAACTCCTTCGAGAAGATCGAGGAAGCGGAGTTCGACCGCCTCTTCACCGTCAATACCAAGGCACCGTTCTTCCTCGCCCAGCTCGCGGCCCCGAAGCTGCGCGACGGCGGGCGGATCATCAACATCTCCACTGGCGTCACCCACACCGCGATGCTGCCCGACCTCATGCCGTACGCGATGACGAAGGGCGCCCTCGAAGTACTGACGCACTATCTGGCCAAGATCCTCGGACCGCGCGGCATCACGGCGAACACGGTGGCACCCGGCATCGTCGACACCGACGTCAACGCGGAGTGGCTGCGCGCGAGCGACGAGGCGTGGGCGGGCGCGGCCGCGATATCGACTCTGGGCAGGGTGGGAACACCGGCGGACATAGCCGACGTGGTGGCGTTCCTGGCGTCGCCGGACGGCCGGTGGGTGACGGGCCAGTGGGTGGACGCGACGGGGGGTTCGCTGCTCTGACGGGTCACCGGTTCTTGAGTTGCCGGGTTCATGGGCTGCCGGGTTCACGGGCTGCCGGGTTCACGGGCTGCCGGGTTCATAGGCTGCCGGGTTCACGGGCTGCCCGGTTCTTGAGTTGCCGGGTTCACGGGCTGCCGGGTTCATAGGCTGGTCGGTTCCTGAAGTGCCGGAGTCTTGAGCTGACGAGCTCTTGGGCTGCCGCGCCCCTCGAACCGCCACGTTACTGAGTCGCCGAACTCCCGTGGTTGCCTGGCTGCCGACCGTTCGGCCGTTCGACCGATCGGCCTGCTCAGCTTCCGAGCCTCGGCCCCTCACCCCGGGGACGCATCAGCAGTCGGCCCGCGCCTCCCGACATGCCGACGCCCGCCGCAGCGCTGAGCATGGACGCAGCAGGGGCGGGCCGTGGAGGGCCTGACCTGGAGGGGGTCACTCTGCTAGATTGGTCTATACCACATCCCCCTAAGTCCCTTCAGTTGCTGACTCCTCTGACCAGAACGGCAGGCCCAGCGTGGAAGTTGTGATCGTTCCGGATGCCAAGGCAGGTGGCGAGCTGATCGCCGAGGCCATGGCCCAGCTGTTGCGGCGCAAGCCCGACGCGTTGCTCGGCGTGGCCACCGGCTCGACCCCGCTGCCCATCTACCAGGCGCTGACGGCCAAGGTGCGGGCCGGTGAGGTCGACGCGGCGAAGGCCCGCATCGCCCAGCTCGACGAGTACGTGGGGTTGCCGACGGGGCACCCCGAGTCCTACCGGGCGACAGTGCTGCGCGAGGTCGTGGAGCCGCTCGGGCTCGACGAGTCGTCCTTCATGGGCCCGGACGGCAGCGCCGCGGACGTGCAGGGTGCGTGCGAGGCGTACGACAGAGCGCTGGCCGAGGCGGGCGGTGTCGACCTTCAGCTGCTGGGGATCGGGACGGACGGACACATCGGGTTCAACGAGCCGTGCTCGTCGATCGCGTCGCGCACCCGGATCAAGACGCTGACCGAGCAGACCATCACGGACAACGCGCGATTCTTCGAGGGTGACCTGAGCCAGGTGCCGCGGCACGTCATCACGCAGGGCATCGGCACGATCCTGGAGGCTCGGCACCTGGTGCTGCTCGCCACCGGTGAGGGCAAGGCGGACGCCGTGGCGGCGACCGTCGAGGGACCGATCGCGTCGGTGGTGCCGGCATCGGCGTTGCAGCTGCACCCGCACGCGACGGTCGTCGTGGACGAGGCCGCCGCGTCCAAGCTGAAGCTCGCGGACTACTTCCGGCACACGTACGTCAACAAGCCGGAGTGGCAGGGCCTGTAAGCCGGCCAAGCACGGCGCCCTCGGGCCGGAACAGGAAGGTGCCGGGCATCCCCGCTCGGGATGACCGGCACTTTCCGGCAACAACCACCGGGGCGCCTCGGCGCGGCGTCCGACTGCCCGAATACTCAGCGATCCAGGCGCCCCGCCATCCGGCACCCCAGGCGCCCCGCCATCCCGGGCACCCCGCCACCCCGGCACTCAGCCGCCCCGGCGCCCATCTGTCCAGGCGCCCAGATCCCCAAGTGCGCGAAGGCGAGAGGCGGAAGGCACCGCCCTCACCGCCCTCACCCGGCGACGATGACCTCCGCGGCCGCGATCCCGCAGACCCGGGCCGCGCCATGGGTGGCGATGTGCAGCGCGCCCCGCGGCGGGGCCGTCGGTACGCCCATCTCGACGACGACCGTGTCCGGGCGGGCGGTGAGCAGGGTGTCGAGGGCTCCGGACATCCAGGCGTGGCGGTGTTCGTCGCGGACCACGGCCACGATCCGCCGGTCGCCCGCCGCGGACAGCGCGGCCGGGCCGGCGTCCTGACCCGCGTAGGAGCCGGTGGTGGTGCCGGGGAGCAGACGTTCGAGTTCGGCACCGACACCCCAGGGGGTCTCGTCGCCGACGGCGATGTTGGCGACCGGGGAGAAGGCCGCGACGTGCACGGGGGCGGTCACCGGCGGGGCGTACTCGCCGCGTGTCACCCTGACCGCACGACGGGCCGCGACCAGCCCGATCTCCGAACCCCCCGCGCCCCCCGAGCCACCCAAACCGCCCGCGCCCCCCGAGCCACCCGAACCCCCCGAACCCCCCGAAACTCCCGAGCCTCCCCCAGTCCGCCCCGATGCCGCGGCGGCGGACGCCGCGTTCGCGCTCTCGCTCGCTCCCGTCGTCCACTGCGCCAGTGCGCGCACTCTGGTGGCGGCGTCCGCGAGGCGTTCCTCGGGGAGTTCGCCGGAGCGTACGGCGGCGACGAGGGCGTCCCGCAGGCCGGTCACCGTCTGTTCGTCGGAGAGGCCGCCGCCCACGCAGATGGCGTCGGCCCCGGCGGCGATGGCGAGGACGCTGCCGCGTTCGATGCCGTAGGCGGCGGAGATGGCCTGCATCTCGATGCCGTCGGTGACGATGAGGCCGTCGTAGCCGAGTTCCTCGCGGAGCAGACCCGTGAGGATGCGACGGGAGAGCGTTGCCGGGCGTTCGGGGTCCAGGGCGGGGACGAGGATGTGGGCGCTCATCACAGCGCGGCTGCCTGCCGCGATCGCCGCGCGGAACGGGGCGAGGTCGCGGGCGTGCAGCACGTCGAGGTCGACGTCGATGAGCGGCATGTCGTGGTGCGAGTCGACTCCGGTGTCGCCGTGCCCGGGGAAGTGCTTGGTGCAGGCGGCGACGCCCGCGGCCTGCATGCCTTCGACGTACGCAGCGGTGTGCCGGGCCACGAGGGCGGGGTCGGCGCCGAAGGAGCGGACGCCGATGACCGGGTTGTCGGGGTTGGCGTTGACGTCGGCGGAGGGTGCCCAGTTGAGGTTGACACCGCACTCGGCGAGGCGTCGGCCGAGCTCGAAGGCGACGCCCCGGGTGAGTTCCACGTCGTCGACGGCGCCGAGGGCGTGGTTGCCGGGGAACGAGGAGCCCGTACGGACTTCGAGGCGGGTGACGTCGCCGCTCTCCTCGTCGATGGCGACGAGGATGTCGTCGCGTTCCGCCTTCAGCTGGGCGGTGAGAGCCGCCAGTTGGTCGGGGGTCTGGATGTTGCGGCCGAACAGGCCGACGGACGCGAGGCCCTCGCCGAGCCTGCGCAGCAGCCAGTCAGGGGCGGTGGTGCCGGAGAAGCCGGGCTGAAGGACGGTGAGCGCGTCACGGGTGAGCGTGTCGACGGCGCGAGTGACAGTGGTCATCGGCTGGCGTTATCCCTTCACGGCGCCGGCGGTCAGGCCGCTGACGGCCTTGCGCTGCAGGAAGACGAAGAGGATGAGGATCGGGATCGCGAAGATGGAAGCCGCGGCCATGGTCGCACCCCAGTCGTCCCCGAACTGGCTCTGGAACTGCGACAGCCAGACAGGCAGGGTCTTCGACTGCGGTTCCTTGTTGAGGATCAGGACGAGCGGGAACTCGTTCCACGCTGTGATGAATCCGAAGAGCGAGGTGGCCATGAGGCCCGGCGCGAGCAGCGGCAGGATGACCTTGACGAAGGCCTGCGGGCGGCTGCAGCCGTCGACCATGGCGGACTCCTCCAGCTCCTTGGGCACCGCGGCGACATAGCCGCGCAGCGTCAGGATCGTGAAGGGCAGCACCATCACCATGTAGAAGAGGGTCAGCGGCACCAGGCTGTTCAGCATGTCGGCATCGCGCACGAGCATGTAGATCGCGATGACCATGACCTCCCACGGGGCCATCTGCGCGATCATGAAGACCACGATCATGCCCTTGCGCCCCTTGAAGCGCATACGGGCGAGGGCGAACGACGCGAACAGCGCGATGACGAGGGAGAAGACGACCGCGCACACCGTGACGGTGATGGAGTTGAGCACCAGGCGACCGAAGTCGGGCGCGTTGACCGCCGTCTTGAAGTGTTCGAACGTGACGTCGGTCGGGATCCAGACCGGGGTCTCGGTGATGATGTCGGCGGTCGGCTTGAAGGCCGTGCTGAACATCCAGTACACCGGGAAGACGAGTACCGCGAACAGCGCGATCGCCGTGGCGTTGGGCCAGATGCGGCCGAGCAGTGAGCGCTTCACAGCTCGTCCTCCTCTTGCTTGAGAACGATGCGGAGGTAGTACGCGGTGAGGATCAGCATGATCACGATGGTGAGCAGCGCGATCGCGGCGCCCATGCCGTAGTGCTGGTTGCCGACGCCCTCGACGAAGGCGTAGATCGGCAGGGTCTCGGTGAGCCGGTCCGGGCCGCCCTCGTTGATCGTGAAGATCTGCGGGAACGCCTTGAAGACCCAGATGACCTCGAGGAACGTCGTCGCGTAGAGGAAGGGGCGCAGGAACGGGAAGGTCACCGAGGTGAACGACTTCCACACGCCGGCGCCGTCCAGGGACGCGGCCTCGTACAGCTCCTTGGAGATGGTGGTCGTGGCGGCGTACAGGTTGATCGCGACGAAGGGGATCGACTGCCAGACGATCAGCAGGGTGACCACGAAGAACGTGGACAGCTGCGAGCCGGTCCAGTTGTAGTCGGCCATGGAGTGCCAACCGAGCTTGTCCAGGACGTAGTTGACGACGCCGAAGCGCTGCGCGAACAGCCACTGGTAGACCGTGGACGCGGCGACCACCGGCATCGCCCAGGCGAGCACGAGGCCCAGCATGAGCGTCAGTCGCATCTTCTTGCCCAGGCGCGCGAGCAGCAACCCGATGAGGGTGCCGAGCACCATGATCACGACGACGTTGACCGCCGTGAAGACGATCGAGCGGACGGTGACGCGCCAGAAGTCCTCGCCGGTGAGGACCTGCCGGTAGTTCTCGAAGCCGTTCCACTCGGTGACATGCTGGATGAGCTGGCCCATGTTGAGGTTCTGGAACGACAGCATGCCGTCCTTCACCAGGGGCCAGCCGAGGAAGATCGCCGTCACCACGAGGGCCGGGAGCAGCAGCAGATACGGCACGGCGGCCGCCGTGCCCTTCCGCTTGTCCCCCCGTGGCCCGGGTGCGCGACCGCTGCCGTGTCCGTCGGCCGTGACCTTTTCGGTCACCTCCGCCGGATTGGTCTGCACTGCCATGCTCGCCATCTCTTCCAAAGCCGTACAAGGACGATGCGTGGGGCCGGGGCGGCGGACGGGGCTCATGCCCTGTCCGCCGCCACGGCTCGGGGCGCGTCTACTGCTGCTGGCTCAGGCGCTTGTTGAGTTCGCCCTCGACCTGCTTGGCCGCGGCCGCCGGCGACTTACCGTTCAGGACCGCGGTCATGTAGGTCTTGATCGGGTTCGGCGGGTTCTCCACCGGCGCCCACTCCGGGATCAGCGGGGTCGTGCCACCGGCCTTGGCGGCGGCGGGGGCACCGGCCATGGCGGCCGGCTGGTCCTTGGCGTAGGACTCCAGGGCCGGGGACTTCGGGACCCAGCCGGCCTCCTTGACCAGCTGGCCGTCGTTCTCGACGGAGAGCGCGACCTTCAGGAACTCCTTGGCGAGCTCCTGCTTCTTGCTGCCGGCCGCGACGGCGAGGTTGGAGCCGCCGAGGAAGACACCCTCGGGCTTCGCCGCGGTCTCACCCGGGATGGTGAAGAAGCCGATGTCCTCGGCCTTGAGCTTCTTGGCCTGCAGCGCGGTGCCGGCCTCGTAGCCCATGGCGATGATCGCGCCGGTGTTGCCCTTGCCGAAGACGGTGGCCTGCTGCGGCGTGGCCTCGTCCTTGTCCTTCGGCGCCTTGGAGAAGTCCTGGTACTGCTTGTAGACGTCCATGGCCTTGGCGACCTTCGGGTCGCCGAGGTTGGAGACCCACTTGCCGCTTGCCTTCTTCACGGGCTCGACGCCCTGGCCGACGAGCAGGCCGTCGAAGAAGTACCAGTTCTGGCCCGGCAGGTAGAGCGGCTCGGCGTCCGTCTTCTGGCCGATCTTCTTGAAGTCGTCGAAGAGCTCCTGGCGGGTCTTCGGCGTCCCCTTGATCCCGGCCTCGGCCCAGATCTTCTTGTTGTACATGACCGTGCGGTTACCGAAGTACCAGGGCAGCGCGTACTGCTTGCCCTCGTAGACGGAGGGCTTGTTGACCGCCTCGGCCCAGTCGCCGCCGATCTCCGACTTGAGGTCGGACAGGTCGGCCAGACCACCGGTCTTGGCGTACGCCGGGGTCTGCGTGTTGCCGATCTCCAGGACGTCGGGCGGGTCGGTCTCCGAGAGGGCCGTGGTGACCTTCTGCTGGATGCCGTTCCACTCCTGGACCTGGATGTTCAGCTTGGCCTTGGTCTTCTTCTCGAACTCGGCCTTGACCTTCTTGGTCCACTCCGGCGGGTTGGAGCCGGACATGGTCCAGACGGTCAGCGTCTGTCCCTTGTAGCCTTCGGCTCCGGCCTTACCGCCGTTGTCCTTGTCGTCGTCGCTGCCACAGGCCGCGATCGAGACCAACATGCCCGCGACACCGATGGCCGCTATGAGCTTGCGCTTCACGTCACCCTCCTCAGGGATGCCAGCAACCCCCCCACCCACAGCGACGCATACGACGAGTAGTGCACCTGGGGACTGGGAAACCGGTCTAGGTTTAATGGTTTAGACCAGTACCCGGAGCTTGGCCCAGACCAATTGAGGTGTCAAGGGTGGCCGAGAAAGGTCTCCGCGTCCGTTATCGGAACGACACCCGCCGGACGCCACAAGGGTGTTGGGGCATTCGCGGGACCGCTCCCATCATCCGGTGCGTGGACTAGACCAGACGGTCGGCGGGCGGTATAAGGAGGGATCACGGAGCGTGCGGGGAGTCCCCCGGAGCGAGCCGTGCCACGATGTGAGCCGTGACCGGTGGGTACGTCGGTCGCATCGGCACCGGAGCCGGGAAGGCGGAGCATGAGCACCGACGTGAGCAGTGCGGAGAACGAGAGCGGGGCGCCCGTCCGTACCGCACGCGTGCCCAAGTACTACCGCCTCAAGAAGCATCTGCTCGACATGACGGAGACCCTGCCGCCGGGCACGCCGGTGCCGCCGGAGCGCACGCTCGCCGCCGAGTTCGACACCTCGCGCACCACCGTCCGCCAGGCGCTCCAGGAGCTGGTCGTCGAGGGCCGCCTGGAGCGCATCCAGGGCAAGGGCACCTTCGTCGCCAAGCCCAAGGTGTCGCAGGCGCTCCAACTCACCTCGTACACCGAGGACATGCGCGCGCAGGGGCTGGAGCCGACCTCGCAGCTGCTCGACATCGGGTACGTCACCGCGGACGACACCCTCGCCGGGCTGCTCGACATCTCCGCGGGGGGACGCGTGCTGCGCATCGAGCGGCTGCGGCTGGCCAGCGGGGAGCCGATGGCCATCGAGACCACTCACCTTTCGGCCAAGCGCTTCCCGGCGCTGCGCCGCTCGCTCGTCAAGTACACCTCGCTGTACACGGCGCTCGCCGAGGTCTACGACGTGCACCTCGCCGAGGCCGAGGAGACCATCGAGACGTCGCTGGCCACACCGCGCGAGGCCGGCCTGCTCGGCACCGACGTGGGCCTGCCGATGCTGATGCTCTCCCGCCACTCGATCGACGGTTCGGCCCAGCCGGTGGAGTGGGTGCGCTCGGTGTACCGGGGCGACCGGTACAAGTTCGTGGCGCGCCTGAAGCGGCCGATGGACTGATCCCGCCCCCCTGATCCCACGGGGAACGGGACCGGCTCCGCCCGCGGTGTGGCGCCGACCACCTTTCTGCCCTACGTTCCTCCCGTCGCCGCATGGACGGGAGGACGCACTCGTGCGTACCGCATCTCACCGCTCTCCGCGCACCATCGCCCTGTGGACCCTCGTCGCGCTCGTCGGCGCGGCGGGCTGGTCCGTACTCGCCCTCTCGCGCGGCGAGGAGGTCTCCGCCGCGTGGATGGTGGCCGCCGCCCTCGGGTCGTACGCCATCGCCTACCGGTTCTACGCGAAGTTCATCGCACACAAGGTGCTGAAGGTCGACGGCGGACGGGCCACGCCCGCCGAGCGGTTGGACAACGGCATCGACTTCCACCCGACCGACCGGCGGGTGCTGCTCGGCCACCACTTCGCCGCCATCGCCGGGGCCGGGCCGCTCGTCGGGCCCGTGCTCGCCGCGCAGATGGGATATCTGCCCGGCACCATCTGGGTCGTCGTCGGGGTGATCTTCGCCGGGGCCGTGCAGGACATGGTCGTGCTGTTCTTCTCGACCCGGCGTGACGGCAAGTCGCTCGGGCAGATGGCGCGCGAGGAGATCGGCCCGTTCGGCGGGGCCGCCGCGCTGCTGGCCGCCTTCGCCATCATGATCATCCTGCTCGGGGTGCTCGCGCTGGTCATCGTGAACGCCCTCGCCGCCTCCCCGTGGGGCACCTTCTCCATCGCGATGACGATCCCCATCGCGCTGTTCATGGGGTTCTACCTGCGGGTCCTGCGGCCGGGCCGGGTCTCCGAAGTCTCCCTGATCGGCGTCGCGCTGCTGCTGCTCGCGCTCGTCGCGGGGCGCTGGGTCGCCGAGTCGTCGCTGGCCGAGACCT
Organism: Streptomyces sp. NPDC030991; assembly: GCF_055571235.1. Lineage (NCBI taxonomy): Bacteria > Bacillati > Actinomycetota > Actinomycetes > Kitasatosporales > Streptomycetaceae > Streptomyces > Streptomyces sp. NPDC030991. Next base: position 325,496 of record NZ_JBVIFR010000006.1, on the reverse strand, counting down.
TCACGCTCGCACCGTCCACGCTCGTCATCTGGATGGTGGCGTACGGGTTCGTCGCCTCGGTACTGCCCGTGTGGATGCTGCTCGCGCCGCGCGACTACCTCTCCACCTTCATGAAGCTGGGCACGATCGCCCTGCTGGCCGTCGGCGTGATCGTCACGCTGCCGACGCTGAAGATGGACCCCGTCACCGACTTCGCCTCGCGCGGGGACGGACCGGTGTTCGCGGGGTCCCTGTTCCCGTTCGTCTTCATCACCATCGCGTGCGGCGCGCTCTCCGGGTTCCACGCGCTGATCTCCTCCGGTACGACGCCGAAGATGATCCAGAAGGAGACGCAGATCCGCATGATCGGCTACGGCTCCATGCTGATGGAGTCGTCCGTCGCCGTGATGGCGCTCATCGCCGCCTCGATCATCGACCCGGGTCTCTACTTCGCCATGAACGCGCCCGCCGGTGTCATCGGCGACTCCGTGCAGTCCGCCTCCCAGGCCGTGGCGCAGCTGGGCTACTCGATCTCGCCGGACGAACTGGCGCGGGCGGCCCGGCAGGTGGAGGAGGCGAGCCTGCTGTCCCGGACGGGCGGTGCGCCGACCCTGGCGATCGGCGTCTCCGAGATCTTCTCGCAGGTGACCGGCGGGGGGCTGCGTGCCTTCTGGTACCACTTCGCGATCATGTTCGAGGCGCTGTTCATCCTGACCGCGCTCGACGCCGGGACGCGCGTGGGCCGCTTCATGCTCCAGGACATGCTCGGCAACCTCCACAAGCCGTTCAGGAACGTGAGCTGGAAGCCGGGTCTGCTGCTCACCAGCGCCGTCGTGGTCGCCCTGTGGGGCTACTTCCTCTGGGTCGGCGTCCACGAACCGCTCGGCGGGATCAACCAGCTCTTCCCGATCTTCGGCATCTCCAACCAGCTGCTCGCCGCGGTGGCGCTGGCCGTGTGCACGACGCTGCTCGTGAAGTCCGGCCGCCTCAAGTGGGCCTGGGTGACCGGGGTCCCGCTCGTCTGGGACGCGGTCGTCACGCTGACCGCGAGCTGGCAGAAGGTGTTCTCCAGCGATCCGCGCGTCGGCTTCTTCCAGCAGCGCTCGAACTACCAGGACGCCATCGACGCCGGGAAGGTCCTGCCGCCCGCCAGGACCATGGACGACATGCACACCGTCGTCACCAACTCCACGGTGGACGGCGTCCTGTCGGCCGCGCTCGCCGTGCTCGTCATCGTGGTGATCGCGGACGCGGCGCGGATCTGCCTCAAGCACGTACGCGATCCACGGTCGTCGACGCTGAGCGAGGCGGCGTATGTCGAGTCCACGCTGGTGGCCCCGGCCGGGCTCGTCCCCAGCCGGCAGGAGAAGGCGGAGCAACGGAAGGAGGGGCACGATGCGGGCGTCGGCACTGCTCCGGGCGGTTGAGCATGTGCGCTGGTACGTACGCGAGTTGACGGACGAGTCGGCGTACGAGCGCTACGTGGCGCACGCGCGGACCGCGCACCCGGGGACCTCCGTGGCCTCGCGGCGCGAGTTCGAGCGCATGCGGACGGACCGCCAGGAGAAGGACCCGCGGCAGGGGTTCCGCTGCTGCTGAACAGGGCGGAGAGGCGCTCGCGAACGAAAGCTGCACGTCCGTTATCCGGACAGGGGTTCCATAGATCAAGACTCTCGCTTAGATTTCCCGCACGTTAAACGTGAGATAAGTGGGACCAGCGAGGGGACGGAGCCGCCAAATGTCCGATGCGCCGGAAGTTGCGCAACAAGTGGGGAGACCGGTGGTGACACCGGTCCGTGTCGTCATCGGGTTGTGCCTCGTCGCGCCGTTCGTGGCGATGCTCTGGGTCAGCTCCTACGCCAAGATCGACCCGACCTTCATCGGCATCCCGTTCTTCTACTGGTACCAGATGCTCTGGGTGCTCATCTCGACGGGCCTCACGATGATCGCGTACAAGCTGTGGCAGCGTGACCAGCGCGCCCGCAAGGCCTCCAGGAGCCAGGGATGAACGGCGGCGTCAACGGTGTCGCGCTCACCGTCTTCATCATCTTCTTCCTGGCCGTCACGGTCATGGGCTTCCTCGCCGCGCGCTGGCGCCGCTCCGAGACCGACTCGCTCGACGAATGGGGCCTGGGCGGCCGCTCGTTCGGCACCTGGATCACCTGGTTCCTGCTCGGCGGCGACCTCTACACGGCGTACACCTTCGTGGCCGTCCCCGCGGCGATCTACGCGGCGGGCGCGTCCGGCTTCTTCGCCGTGCCGTACACGATCCTGGTGTACCCGCTGATCTTCACGTTCCTGCCGCGCCTGTGGTCGGTCTCGCACAAGCACGGGTACGTGACCACCTCGGACTTCGTGCGCGGCCGCTTCGGCTCCAAGGGCCTCTCGCTGGCGGTCGCGATCACCGGCATCCTCGCCACGATGCCGTACATCGCGCTCCAACTGGTCGGCATCCAGGCCGTGCTCGACGTGATGGGCGTCGGCGGCGGTGAGAACACCAACTGGTTCGTCAAGGACCTGCCGCTGCTGATCGCGTTCGGCGTGCTCGCGGCGTACACGTACTCCTCGGGTCTGCGGGCCCCGGCGCTGATCGCGTTCGTCAAGGACGGCCTGATCTACCTCGTCATCCTGGTCGCCATCATCTACATCCCGATCAAACTGGGCGGCTTCGACGACATCTTCGCCGCGGCCGGCAAGAAGTTCGAGCAGCTCAACCCGGCGACCGGGAAACCCACCGGAGCGCTCGCGCCGGGCGAGTCGGGCACCTGGACCTACGCGACACTGGCGCTCGGCTCGGCCCTCGCGCTGTTCATGTACCCGCACTCGATCACGGCGACCCTGTCGTCCAAGAGCCGCAACGTGATCCGCCGCAACACCACGATCCTGCCGCTGTACTCGCTCATGCTGGGCCTGCTCGCGCTGCTCGGGTTCATGGCGATCGCGGCCGGGATCAAGGTGCAGAACGGACAGTTGGCGATCCCGCAGCTCTTCGAGGACATGTTCCCCGACTGGTTCACGGGGGTGGCCTTCGCCGCCATCGGCATCGGCGCGCTGGTCCCGGCGGCGATCATGTCCATCGCCGCGGCGAACCTCTTCACACGCAACATCTACAAGGACTTCATCAAGCCCGACGCGACGCCCGCGCAGGAGACCAAGGTCTCCAAGCTCGTCTCGCTGCTCGTGAAGGTCGGCGCGCTCGCCTTCGTCCTGACCATGGACAAGACCGTCGCCATCAACTTCCAGCTCCTGGGCGGCATCTGGATCCTCCAGACGATGCCCGCGCTGGTCGGCGGCCTGTTCACGCGCTGGTTCCACCGGTGGGCGCTGCTCGCCGGCTGGGCGGTCGGCATGGTCTACGGCACGCTCGCCGCGTACGGGGTGGCCTCGCCGACGCAGAAGCACTTCGGCGGCTCGTCGGACGAGATCCCCGGCATCGGGGAGATCGGCTACATCGGCCTGACCGCGTTCGTGATGAACGTGATCGTGACCGTGGTCCTCACCTTCGTCCTGAAGGCGGTGAAGGCCCCGGACGGCATCGACGAGACCTCGCCCGAGGACTACACCGCCGACGCCGGGGACAAGGGCGTCCAGCAGGACCTGCCGCCCGTCGTCGGAGCGGGCGCCGGGCACTAGGACACAGCCCCGCACCCCCGCTCCACCCCGCTCCCCAGTCACGGGCCCCTCCGCCGATGGAGGGGCCCGTCGTCGTCCCGCCACCCGGGCCGACACAAGATATGGGCCCGCACCGAGCACCCGGCACAACATGTATGCTCGCTCTCGCTGCAGCCGCAGGGGAATCCGGTGCAAATCCGGAACTGTCCCGCAACGGTGAACGTAAGCGCACATAAAGGCGCCCACGTGAGTCCGATGACCTGTCGCAGCCCGCCCTGGCCGTCCGGCCCGGGTGGAAAGACGTCCGGGCCTCGCGGAATGGGCCGGTGACGACGGCGCCCTCCGTGCGCGCCCGAGCCACTCCCCCCTCCCCGCAGGCCTTGAGCCGAGCGAGGGAGAGCCCCCACGTGACCATCGCGCCGCCCGCCGAACCGGTCTCAGCCGCACCGCACGACGCTCCGGGCACCGCGCTGCTGCGCACCCTGACCGAGCTGACCGCCGACCTCCCCGGCGCCGACCCCGGCCGGGTCGCCGGCGCCGCGCTGCGCGGCCGCAGCGCCCGCGCCGACGAGGCCGAGCTGCGCGAACTCGCCACCGAGGCCGCCGCGGGGCTGATCTCCGAGGACCCCGTCTACTCCCGGCTCGCCGCCCGCCTCCTCACGCTCTCCGTCGCCGCCGAGGCCGCCTCGCAGGGCGTCACCTCCTTCACCGGCTCCGTCGCCGTCGGCCACCGCGAGGGCCTGATCGCCGACTCCACCGCCGAGTTCGTCCGCGTACACGCCACGCGGCTCGACGCGCTCGTCGACACCCGGGCCGACGACCGCTTCGGCTACTTCGGCCTGCGCACCCTGTACAGCCGCTACCTGCTGCGCCACCCGCTCACCCGCCGCGTCATCGAGACCCCGCAGCACTTCATGCTGCGCGTCGCCAGCGGGCTCGCCGAGGACCACAGCGACCACGCCGTCGACGAAGTCGCCGCGCTGTACGGCCTGATGAGCCGCCTCGACTACCTCCCCTCCTCCCCCACCCTCTTCAACTCCGGCACCCGGCACCCGCAGATGTCGAGCTGCTACCTGCTCGACTCCCCGCTGGACGAGCTCGACTCGATCTACGACCGCTACCACCAGGTGGCCCGCCTCTCCAAGCACGCCGGCGGCATCGGTCTCTCGTACTCCCGCATCCGCAGCCGGGGCTCCCTGATCCGCGGCACGAACGGGCACTCCAACGGGATCGTGCCGTTCCTGAAGACCCTCGACGCGTCGGTCGCCGCCGTGAACCAGGGCGGGCGCCGCAAGGGCGCGGCCGCCGTCTACCTGGAGACGTGGCACTCCGACATCGAGGAGTTCCTTGAGCTGCGCGACAACACCGGCGAGGACGCGCGCCGCACCCACAACCTCAACCTCGCGCACTGGATCCCCGACGAGTTCATGCGCCGGGTCGCCGACGGCGCCGACTGGTCGCTGTTCTCACCGGCCGACGTGCCGGAGCTGGTCGACCTGTACGGCGCCGAGTTCGAGGCCGCGTACCGGAAGGCCGAGGCCGAGGGGAAGGCGCTGAAGACCATCCCCGCACGGGACCTGTACGGCCGCATGATGCGCACCCTCGCGCAGACCGGCAACGGCTGGATGACCTTCAAGGACGCCGCCAACCGCACCGCCAACCAGACCGCGGAGCCCGGCCACACCGTCCACTCCTCGAACCTGTGCACCGAGATCCTTGAGGTCACGGACGACGGGGAGACCGCCGTCTGCAACCTCGGCTCGGTCAATCTCGGGGCGTTCGTGGCCGACGGTGACATCGACTGGGAGCGGCTCGACGAGACCGTCCGCACCGCCGTCACCTTCCTCGACCGCGTGGTCGACATCAACTTCTACCCGACCGAGCAGGCGGGCCGCTCCAACGCCCGCTGGCGCCCGGTCGGCCTCGGCGCCATGGGCCTCCAGGACGTCTTCTTCAAGCTGCGCCTCCCCTTCGACTCGCCGCGGGCCAAGGCCCTCTCGACGCGGATCGCCGAGCGCATCATGCTCGCCGCGTACGAGGCGTCGGCCGACCTCGCCGAGCGCAACGGCCCGCTGCCCGCCTGGGAGAAGACCCGCACCGCCCGCGGCGTCCTGCACCCCGACCACTACGACACCGAACTCACCTGGCCGCAGCGGTGGGCCGCGCTGCGGGAACGTATCGCCACCGTCGGCATGCGCAACTCGCTGCTGCTGGCCATCGCGCCCACCGCCACCATCGCCTCCATCGCGGGCGTCTACGAGTGCATCGAGCCGCAGGTCTCCAACCTGTTCAAGCGCGAGACGCTGTCCGGCGAGTTCCTCCAGGTCAACTCCTACCTCGTCGACGAGCTGAAGCAACTCGGCGTGTGGGACGCGCAGACCCGGGAGGCGCTGCGCGAGTCCAGCGGCTCGGTGCAGGGCCTCACCTGGATCCCGGAGGAGGTCCGCGCCCTGTACCGCACGGCGTGGGAGCTTCCGCAGCGCGGCCTCATCGACATGGCGGCGGCGCGCACCCCGTTCCTCGACCAGGCCCAGTCCCTCAACCTGTTCCTGGAGACGCCGACCATCGGCAAGCTCTCCTCGATGTACGCGTACGCCTGGAAGTCGGGCCTGAAGACGACGTACTACCTGCGCTCGCGCCCCGCGACGCGCATCGCAAGGGCCGCGGCCCGGGTGCCGGTCCAGATGACCGAGCCCGACGCCGTCGCCTGCTCCCTGGAAAACCCCGAGTCCTGCGAGGCCTGCCAGTAATGACGGACACCACCCGTGAGAAGAACCTGCTCGACCCGGGCTTCGAACTGACCCTGCGCCCCATGCGCTACCCGGACTTCTACGAGCGCTACCGGGACGCCATCAAGAACACCTGGACCGTCGAGGAGGTCGACCTCCACTCGGACGTGGCCGACCTCGCGAAGCTGTCGCCGGGCGAGCAGCACATGATCGGCCGCCTCGTCGCGTTCTTCGCGACCGGTGACTCGATCGTCGCCAACAACCTGGTCCTGACGCTCTACAAGCACATCAACTCCCCCGAGGCGCGCCTGTACCTCTCGCGCCAGCTCTTCGAGGAGGCCGTGCACGTCCAGTTCTATCTGACGCTCCTTGACACGTATCTGCCCGACCCGGAGGACCGGACGGCGGCGTTCGCGGCGGTCGAGAACATCGCGTCCATCCGGGAGAAGGCCGAGTTCTGCTTCAAGTGGATGGCCGCGTTCGACGGAACGGAGGGGGTCGAGAAGCTCGACCGCCTGGAGACCCAGGCGGACCGCCGCCGCTTCCTGCTCAACCTGATCTGCTTCGCGGCGTGCATCGAGGGACTCTTCTTCTACGGTGCCTTCGCCTACGTCTACTGGTTCCGCTCGCGGGGGCTGCTGCACGGCCTGGCGACCGGCACCAACTGGGTCTTCCGTGACGAGACGATGCACATGAGCTTCGCCTTCGACGTGGTCGACACGGTGCGCAAGGAGGAGCCGGAGCTCTTCGACGAGGCGCTGGAGCAGCAGGTCACCGACATGCTGCGGGAGGCGGTCGAGGCCGAGCTGCAGTTCGGGCGCGACCTGTGCGGGGAGGGGCTGCCGGGCATGAACACCGACTCGATGCGGCAGTACCTGGAGTGCGTCGCCGACCAGCGCCTCCAGCGCCTCGGCTTCGCGCCGGTCTACGGCTCGGAGAACCCGTTCTCCTTCATGGAGCTCCAGGGCGTCCAGGAGCTGACCAACTTCTTCGAGCGGCGGCCCTCGGCGTACCAGGTGGCGGTCGAGGGGTCCGTCGGCTTCGACGAGGAGTTCTAGGCCCGGGAGTTCCAGGCCCGGGAGTTCCCGGTCCGGGAGTTCCAGGTCTTGGCTAGGCGACCTTGGCGAACCCGGCGCGGGGGGCGAGGAGTTCGGCGTTCTCGGCCGCCTGCCGCGCCCTGCGGATCTGCCGGTCGACGCGTCGGTCGTGGGCGGCGCCGTACAGGGACGGGGCGGCGAGGAGGAGGAAGACGAAGAGGACGGTGAGGTAGTTCATCGCTGTGTTCATGTCCTCTACTCTCCCGCCGTCCGCACCCTCGCGGCAGTGGCAGTTCCGTCACTGCCCCTCGAATTCCTGCCAGCTCTGCGGCACACTGGCGGGCATGCTGAAGAACGTGGCCGCAGTGCTGCTCGACGGTGTGCACCCCTTCGAACTCGGCGTCGTCTGCGAGGTGTTCGGCCTCGACCGGAGCGACGCGGGGCTCCCGGTGTACGACTTCGCGGTCGCCTCCACGGAGGGGCCCTCGCTCACCACCCACGTGCCGGGGATGACGGTCTCCACCCCGCACGGCCTGGAACGCCTCGAAGAGGCCGACCTCATCACGATCCCCTCGGCGGGGCGGCGGTTCGACCGGTACCCGCCGGAGCTGCTCGACGCGCTGCGACGGGCGGTCGACCGGGGCGCACGCGTGCTCAGCCTGTGCGCGGGGGTGTTCGTGCTCGGGGAGGCCGGACTGCTCGACGGACGCCGCTGCGCGGTCCACTGGCGGTACGCGCGTGAGCTCGCCGTCAGGTATCCGCGCACCCGGGTCGACCCCGACGTCCTGTACGTCGACGCGGGCCCGGTGATCACTTCCGCGGGCACCGCCGCGGGCATCGACGCGTGCCTGCACATCGTGCGTACCGAGCACGGCTCCGCGGTGGCCAACGCGATCGCCCGCCGCATGGTCGTGCCGCCGCACCGTGACGGCGGCCAGGCCCAGTACGTGGAACGCCCGTTGCCGGCGACGCGCTGCGACACGGTGGGCGAGGTGCTGGCCTGGATGGAGCGGAACCTGGAGGCGCCGGTGACCGTGGAGGAGCTCGCGGCGCGGGCGCACATGTCGCCGCGTACCTTCGCGCGCCGCTTCCAGCAGGAGACGGGCACGACGCCGTACCGCTGGCTGCTGCGCCAACGGGTGCTGTTCGCGCAGGAGTTGCTGGAGCGTACCGACGAGACGGTGGACGCGATCGCCTACCGCGCGGGGTTCGGCAACGCGGCGGCGATGCGGCATCAGTTCATGAAGGCGCTGGGCACGACGCCCAACGCCTTCCGCAGGACCTTCCGGGTGCGGCTGGCGAGCTAGCCACGCTCCTCCGGCGCCGGGGCTCAGCCGCGGGCCTCCACCCGCAGCAGGGCCCGCCTCGGCTGGAGCGTGATCCCGATGCGGGCGGAACCGTCCGTCTCCGGGGTCGGGACGAGCCGCCACCGGGCGACCACCGTGCCCAGGATCAGGGCGAGTTCGGCCATGCTGAAGTGGTCGCCGGGGCACTTGCGGTTGCCGACGCTGAACGGAGCGTGGGCCGCGGGCGTGACGTCCGCGGCGCGCTCGGGGAGCCAGCGGTCGGGGTCGAAGGCCAGAGGGTCGGTGAACGCGCGCGGGTCGCGCTGGATCGCCAGCGGACTGTAGACGATGTCGGATCCGGCTGGAATGCGATACCCGCCGAGCGTCGTGTCGACGACGGCGAGCCGCGTCAATATCCAGACAGCAGGCCGAATCCGCATCGACTCGGTGAGGAGATTCCGCATATATGCGAGCTCCTTGAGGTGACCGAAAGCGACCGGACGACCGGCCGTCACGGATTCAACCTCCGCGGACAACCGCCTTTCCTGCTCGGGATGTTCGGCGAGTAGCTGGAACACCCACGTCAGGGTCTTCGCGACATTTTCGGCACCGGCCACGACGAGGGAGACGACCTGATCGTGCACCTCCTGCTCGTTGACGGTTTCACCATTCTCGTCGCGGTCGTCGAGCAAAGCCCCGAGAAGGTCGCCCGGATTGCTTCCCGACGCCCTTCGCTCGGCGATGATCTCGTCGACCAGCCGATGCAAATCGGCCAGTGCGTTCTCGAATCGCCTATTGGCGGGAGTGGGCAGCCGGTACAACGGGCCGAAGGAAAGGATCATCCTCCGGTACAGGCCCTCGAACACGGTGTGCAGCGCCGCGCTCAGCCGGTCGGCCCGCTCGCCGACGGACTCGACCTGGAGCACCGAGCGGGCCACGATCCGGGTCGCCGTGCGGAACACCTCGGCCGCGATGTCGACGGTCTGCCCGTCGGTCCACCGCGCGGCCATGGCCCGTGCCTCCTCCTCCATCACGGCCGCGTACTCGTGGATCTTGTCCATCCTGAACGCGGGCTGGACGGTCCGGCGCTGGCGCCGGTGCAGCGGCCCGTTGCTGGTCGCCACGCCCTTGCCGAGCAGGACGCCCATCGTCTCCCAGAGCACCCCTCCGACCAGGTAGTCCGGGCTCTTGAGCAGGGTGGCCACCAGCTCGGGGTCGCAGACCGCATAGGCCGTCCTCGGGCCCAGTTTCAGCCGGACCACGTCGCCGCCGTCGCGCAGCCGGGTGAGGAAGCCGAGCGGGTCGCGCAGCAGGTTCCAGGCGTGGCCCAGCAGGGGTGCGCCGCCGGGGGCGAGCGGCGGCCGGGCGGGGTCCGTGCCGGGCGGGGCGGGCAGGGCCGATCCGACCGTCATGCGCACTCACCTACCTGGTCGTTCTGTTCGGTCGTCTCGTCGTCGGTGATGTAGGGCGGGGTCGCCCGGTCGTCCCAGCTGTCCACCGCGTACCGGCCCGATTCGTGGTGGAACCAGTACACGGAGCTGAACCAGTTCCGCATATTGCCCACGCACGACCTGATGGCCGTCGCGAGTTCCGCTCCGTGTGGTCCGATGTTCTCGGTCGCAATGGCGAGTTGCTCGACCTCCGCCTCCGCGGCGAGGAAATCCTCGATGGTTCCCTCGACCCTTCGGCGGACTTCCGCTATCGCCTGCCACAGGGAAAGCCCTTCGTGTTTGATGAGGCTTATCCCGAGGTTGTGCAATTCGTCGCCCGCGAGTTCCTTGGGCAGCGAGCACAAATCGTTGTACCAGGCGGCAAAATCCTGGCAGGCGAGCGCCGCGCGCTGGTACGCCTCATTCCTCCGCACCCATGTGGGGAGTTCGTACTGTGCGGTCGGCTCCAGCAGATCGAGCCATATCCAGTGCGCGAACGTATTCCTGCGCAAGGCTATGTACTCGTCGACGGTCGGGACCGTACCCGTCATCCGATTGTGGAATTCCTGGTCGTACGCGTCGATCACCACATGGAAGTGGCGGGCGAACCGCGCGCTCCATGTCCGGCTCAGCGAGCCGTAGAGGCGCTCGACGCTCTCGGCGAAGCCCGCGACCACGGGATCCTTGTGGTGCCGGTGAAGCTGTGGGGCTTCGGTGGCCGCGTGGAGCTGGACGGCGAGCCGCCGCCAGCTCGCCGTCCGGCCGTGGATCACGTCGCGGTCGTGGCGGTCGTCCCAGACGAAGAACCACGCGCTGTAGTCGCATATCGCGGACAGCACGTCGTTGGGCGCGCCTATGTAATACCCCGCCATCAAGTCCGTGTAGCACAGACCATCGGCATATTTCTGCACCTTCTCGGCAGGCATCAGGCGTTTTTCGAGCAGCCAGGACCGTGTCTTCTCCTGGAGCTTCGGCCAATAGGGGTGCAGATTACGAGGAAACCTGTCCTCGATCACCGGTAGCGCCAGCGCCGGTGGGACCGCTGTCTTCGGATAAGCAGGCACGAACAAACCCCTCTCTGCCGCCTGACGGCGTACGCCCTCCCGCAGTGCCGGGCGCGCGCCGTTGCGTATCCCCGCGCTTTCTATTCAGCACTACAACTGACCGTTCTGGGAACGGATTTGCTCCCCTCACTACCCCTGGTCGCCGGAATCGTCCCCTTACATGACTGAATATGGGTCACGCACGGCCGGTCCTGTTCGCACACCTGGGCGTACAGGCGACGGGTGCGGGCGCAGACGAGAGCGGCGCCCGGTTCGGAGTCATCCGTACCGGGCGCCGCTCGGCGCTCAACCGCCCCTTGGGACGCTAGTTGTTGGGGACCACCGGATAGCGCGGGGTGCCCTCCTCCATCTGCTTCAGGGCGTTCTTCCGCTCCCGCTTCGACAGCCGGTCGATGTACAGGTACCCGTACAGGTGGTCCGTCTCGTGCTGGAGGCAGCGCGCGAAGTACCCGGTGCCGCGCACCGTGATCGCGTTGCCCTTCTCGTCCTGCCCGGTGACCACCGCGTAGTCGGGGCGGGCCAGTTCCGCGTACGCGGTCGGCACGGAGAGGCAGCCCTCGTTGGAGTCGTCGAGCCGGCGCTGGTCGGCGGGCAGCTCGCGCAGCACCGGGTTGACGACGACGCCGGTGTGGCGCACGCCCTCGTCGTCCGGGCAGTCGTAGACGAAGACCTTGCGGTCGACGCCGATCTGGTTCGCGGCGAGGCCGACGCCCTCGGCGGCGCGCTGGCTGGCGAACATGTCGTCGACCAGCGCGGCCAGCTCGTCGTCGAACTCGGTCACGTCCTTGCACTCCTTGTGCAGGACGGGGTTCCCGACGACGGTGATCGGCCGCGACGTCCCGCGCTCCCGGTACGCCGCCTCGCGCGCCTCGCAGTCCTCGGTGTCGATGACGAAGCCCTCGTCGTCCACGGGGAGCACGCCCGCGCGCTGCTGATCGGTGTCCTGCTGGGCCATGACCGAGGTAAGCCTTCCTGGGATGTACGGGGAAACCCTTACAGGGTACGGGGACCCGCCCACGCCCCGTGCGGAGCGCCCTGCCGGGGGCCTAACAGACCTCTTCGAGGTCCCGCCAGTCCCGCGAGTCCGGCGAATCGGCGACCCACCCGTCGAGCAGCCCCCGTACGAGAGAGGCCGGCGCGGCCACCCCGCACTCGCGCTCCGGCACCCACAGCTGCCCGTCGGTGCGGTGCCCGAGCGGCCCGGGGTGCCCCGGCTCGCTGTGGTCGTGCGGATCGAGGTGCTCCCCGTCGCCCTCGTCGGACGGCATCCGCGACTCCGAGCACATCCGGCACAGCAGCCGCACCGAGGACGACCAGTCCTCGGCGGCGAACCCGGCATCGGCCGCGAGCCGCTCCAGCGCGTCCCGGTCGGACTCGGTGGCCGCCTCCAGGAGCACCACCCACGTCGGCACCGGCGACGGCGCCCACAGCTCGATCTCGTCGAAGACCGGGTACGAGTGCCCGGCCGCGATCGTCCGCTCGCCGTGCGGCACCCCGTCGTGCAGGACGACCTCGCCCCAGCGCCGCCCGGAGGAAGGCAGCGGGATGGAGAGCACCTCGATGCGCGCGGGGTCGAGCCTGCGCCCCCACACGACCTCGGCCTCGCCCTCCGGGGAGAGCCGCACCGCGGCGCTCCCCAGCTCCATCCCGGTCGGCTCGCCCGCGGCGGTGGCGCCACCGGGCACCTTCAGCCCGTACGCCTGCCAGGCCCGCCGGGCCAGCGGCCAGTCCTGCAGCGCGGTCGCGGCGATCCCCACGTTCCACCAGTCAGGGGCGCCCGTCTCGCGTTCGAGCAGCGCGACGGCGCGCAGGCCCGCGGTGCGCGCCTGCTCCCAGTCGTGCCGGAACTTGTGCAGCAGAGCGAGGTTGAACCAGGACTCCGACAGCCACGGCTCCAGGTCCGCGGCGCGGGTGAGCAGCGCTCCCGCGTCCTCGTAGCGCCCGTCCCCGATCAGCGTGAACGCACGATCTGTGGCCTGCCGCCACGAGGCGGAGGGCCGGTGTCGTCCCTTGCCGAAGATCCTCACGATTCCCGCCTGCCGATATTCGAGGCCCGTGCCCCCGGACACCCTCTTCTTCGCATCCAACCACGTACGGTCGGACGCCCGCTCATTACCCATGGGTTACCCAGCCGACCCTAGGCTCAGACCGGGGTCCGCGACCACTCTGGCCAGTGCCTCCACGACCTCGGGCTGGTAGTCGCGGCCGGTGCCGAGCCGCAGTCGTTCCAAGGCCGCGAGCGGCCCCTGCGGGCCCTCTTCCCTCGCCATTTCCTCGTACGCGTTCGCTGTCCGCACAATCCGCGCGGCGAGCGGCTGCTCACGGTACGGATCGGCCTGCCGCTCCACCACCACGGCCACCTGGGCGTCCACCCCCGTCTGCCGGACGACGGCGCCGCCGAGCAGGGCGATACGGCGCTGCCGGTCGGGGGCGAGGCCCGCCGTCGCGCCCCGGGCGACCGGATCGAGGAGCGAGAGCTGTCCGATGTCGTGCATCAGGGCGGCGTACTCCAGCACGGTCAGATCCGGCCCGGAGAGCCCCAGCTCCCGCCCGACGGACCGGCTCAGCGCGGCCACCCGGTGGGCGTGCCCGTGCGGGGTGTACCCGGCGATCTCGGTGGCGCGCGCCAGCGAGGCGATGGTCTGCCGGTACGTGGCCCGGACGGCGGCGTAACGCCGGAAGGCCAGTTGGGTGAGGAGCAGCGGCAGACTGATGACGGGCAGCGCCCACAGCCCGGCCACGGCGACGGCGAGAGCCATGACGGCGCCGGTCGCGCAGACGGCGGAGCCGATCCCGGGCATCGCCCGCAGTTCGTCGCGCAGCAGCGGCCCGAACGGCCAGCGGGTGCGGGCGTGCGCCATGGCGGCGGCGAGCACGGCGTCGCACAGCGCGGTGAGGGCGAGCAGCCCGACGACGAGCAGCGCGTAGAGCGCCCCGTCGCCGAACCAGTCCTGCAACAGCCCGCGGTTGTAGAGCGGTTGGAAGCAGACGGCGGCGAAGCCGACGGTCAGCACGCGGCGGGCCATGTGGTCGAGCGAGGGCCCCTTCCCGCGCGCCACGTGCGGGACGCATCCGACGAGGGTGCCCGCGACGGTGATCGCGACGACCTGGAGCACTCCGTGCTGCGTGGGGTGCCCGGCCTCCTCGCCGAGCAGCGCGTACGCGAGCGCCCCGGCGGCGCCGAGCGGCGCGGCCTCCCGGTCGCCGCCGACGCCCCAGCGGGCGAGCTCCCCGACCATGACGAGGAGGCCGAAGGCGAGCGCGGCGCCGGGGTCGGACGGCCCGTGCCGCGCGGTGGAGCCGAGGGCGAGCAGGGTGAGGCAGCCGGCGGTCAGGTAGACGGCCACCACCGCCGCGGGCAGCCGGCCCGCACGGCGCAGCGGCCGGGTGAACCCGTCGGCGCCGGGCGCAGGCCCGGGCGACGCCCACCCCGTCACCGGGCGACCGCCCCGGGCACGGCCGCTCCTTCCGGGCGGGCGACGGGGGCCGCGCTCTCGTCGGCGGTGACCACGGGGTGCCACCCGTCCCGCCCGAGGACCCGCACCAGCGCCCGCACCATCACCGGGTCGAACTGCGATCCGGCGCACCGCTCCAGCTCCGCCAGGGCCACCGCGACGGGCCGTGCCCGGGAGTACGTACGCGTGGAGGTCATGGCGTCGAACGCGTCCGCCACCGCCACCACCCGGGCGAACTCCGGGATCTGCGCCCCCGCGAGCCCGTACGGGTACCCGCTGCCGTCGAGCCGCTCGTGGTGATGGAGGATCGCCGCCCGCGCCTCGCCCAGGAAACTGATGCCGCGCACCATCTCGTGCCCGTACTCCGGATGCAGCTGGATGACCTCGCGCTCCTCGGGCGTCAGCGGCCCGTCCTTGCGCAGCAGCCTGGTCGGTACGCCGAGCTTGCCCACGTCGTGCAGGATCCCGGCGAACCGCAGGATCTCCACCCGCTCGTCGGCCATGCCCAGCTCACGGGCGATCATCATGGACGCCTGCCCGACCCGCTCGCTGTGTCCGCGCGTGTACCCGTCCTTGATGTCGACGGCTTGTACGAGGGCGCGGATCGTCGCCTGGTGCGCGGCCCGCTCCCGCTGGTACTGGGCGAAGACCCAGCAGGAGATGTACATCGGCAGGAGCACGAGCAGCGCGGAGACAGGGCCGTACGAGCTCGCCCACAGGACCGTCATCAGCAGCCCCGCGAGGCCGTGCACGGTGACCGGCGCCAGTGACCGCAGGAACAGCCCGCGCCAGGCGGTGCGCAGCGGTACGCGCTCGGCCGCGGCGAGGATGCCGCCGTCGAGGAGGGTGAGCACGGCGCAGAGGGCGAGGAGCGCGGCGGCAGCGGGCCCGAGCGCGGACGGGATGCGGGCCCCGGCGGCGGCGTCCGGGCCGCCGAGCGCGCCGAAGACCTGCGCGGCCGCCCACATGCCCAGGGCGAGCCGGGCCACCCGCCACAGACGGCGCAGCCCCGCCGGGCGCTGTTCGACGCGGGCGAGGAGGGCGCCGGGTACGGCGACGAGCGCGGCGGCCGGAGGCGACAGCAGAAACGCTCCTGCAAGGAGCACGGGGAGGAAGGTGCCCATGCCCTTGGGGGCGCGGCGCCCGACGATCCGGCAGTGGCCGGCCTGCTCGCATCCGGCGTACACGCACGCGAGCAACGCGACCGCGCTCCACGAGGTGTCCGTTCGGAGGGCGGGCGCGGCGCACACGAGAGCGCCGACGACGGTGAGGAGGACGTACACACGGGCCACAGGCGGAACCGTCCGCATGCTCAACCCCCTCCCCGTGGCGTCCAGTTCACGGAGGATAGGACGCGTTCCACGCCACGAGGGCGGTATCACGGGGATTGCCGGGGCCTGAGGGCCCGGATTACCACGTTCGAGTGAACCCGGTGGCGAATGGTGCGAACTCCCGCACACGATGCGGGAGTTGTCCACACCCGCGGCTCACGCGAGGGGCGTGCCCTCTTCGGGCGTGGGCTGCCCGGAGCGGATCAGATCGATCCGCCCCATGACCTTCGCCCGGAGGTCGGTCGGCACGTCGTCATGCCCGCAGCACCGCTTGACCAGCTTCTTCACGGCCTGCTCCAGGCCGTACTTCTCCAGGCACGGGGAGCACTCCTCGAAGTGCACCTCGAACTTGGTGCAGTCGGAGTCCGGCATCTCATGGTCGAGAAACTCGTAGAGATGGTCGAGGACCTCACTGCAGTCCGTTTCGTGCGGCTCTCCGCAGCTCATGAGCCCGAGCCTTTCGCTTCGTTCGACTCTCCGGCGCCGGCCGGGACGAGCCCGCGGTCACGGGCGTAGTCCTCGAGCATGCCGCGCAGCTGGCGACGGCCCCTGTGCAGGCGGGACATCACCGTACCGATGGGTGTCCCCATGATGTCCGCGATCTCCTTGTACGCAAAGCCCTCGACGTCGGCGAGATAGACGGCGATGCGGAATTCCTCGGGGATCGCCTGCAGCGCTCGCTTCACGTCGGAGTCGGGCAGGTGGTCGAGGGCCTGGGACTCGGCCGAGCGCAGACCGGTCGACATGTGCGACTCCGCGCGCGCCAGCTGCCAGTCCTCGATCTCCTCGGCGGCACTGCGCTGGGGCTCGCGCTGCTTCTTGCGGTACGAGTTGATGAAGGTGTTCGTCAGGATCCGGTACAGCCATGCCTTGAGGTTCGTGCCCTCGCGGAACTGGTGGAACGACGCGTACGCCTTGGCATACGTCTCCTGCACCAGGTCCTCGGCGTCCGCCGGGTTGCGCGTCATGCGCAGCGCCGCCGAGTACATCTGGTCGAGGAACTCCAGCGCGTCCCGCTCGAAGCGCGCGCTGCGGGCAGCGGCGGTCTCCGTGCTCTCGGGGGTGCCGGGCTGCTCGTCCGCCTGGCCGTGTTCGGTCCCTGCGTCGGTCCCTGTGACCGGACCCACCTCCTCCAACGACGTCGCGAGACCCGAAGAGGTCCCACTCGAATCGGAGGATAGACGACGATCCGGTCCGCCCGCCGCCCGAATAGGAGCGGTCTTGGCCGCGCTCAGCACGCTCCACTCCAGTTCAGGAGTGGTGGCGCGGCTCGGGCAGATGGTCGAACCCATGCGGCGGACTTCCTCTCGTACGACTGTCACCGACGTACGCGACAACAGCCGCCCCGCACCCAACATTCCCAGCGCCTAACGGAGTGACCAAGTCCACGCGATCACGGCGTCGGTGAGGACGGCGAGGGCTTCCTCCTGGCTCGTCTCCGCGCGCTTGGGAATGGCGAACCCGTGATCCCCGTAGGCCACTTCGACGAGCTCGAACGTGCCGTCAGCCGGGAACTCGGCCGGCTTGCCGAACGGGTCGTTGCCACCCTGCACGACCAGGGTGGGCACTCCGGCGCCCAGCAGCTCATCGGCGCGGCTCTTCTCGGGCTTGCCCGGCGGATGCAACGGAAAGCTGAGGGCGAGCACACCGACGGCCCCCAACTCGGCAGCAGTCCGGCACGCGACACGGGCCCCCGCGCTCCGCCCCCCGGCGACCACGGGCACCCCACCCGCCACCAGAGCGGGCCAGACGCCGCGCCAGCCCACGTCCAGGGTCCTGGGCGCGGGCGCCACCTTCTTCCCGGCCACCCGCCAGGGCTGCTCCACAAGAGCGACGCTCACCCCGTGCCCCGGGAGAACGTCGGCGATCGCCCGCAGATCCCGCGCCTCGATCCCGCCACCGGCACCGTGACCGACAGCGAGAACAAGAGCGGGTGACGGGGCGGCATGCCAGGTGATACGGGCGTCACCGGCGTCGGTGGGCACGAGGTCGATACGGGTCACGGGATCATGGTGCCCCACGGAACCCACCCGGAGTCGAGGCGAGGACCACACGGGACACCCGGCACCGGGACCCAAGTACCGCGGCGCACCTGCAAGAAAACGTCGGGGACGAGCCGAGGCACACCCGCACCGGACCCACGCACCGGACGGGGTGCACCCGCGAGACGACATGAGGGGACATGCCGAGACACACCCGCACCGGACCCACGCACCGGACGGGGTACACCCGCGAGACGACATGAGGGAACGTGCCGAGACACACCCGCACCGGACCCACGCACCGGACGGGGTACACCCGCGAGACGACGTGAGGGGACGTGCCGGGGTGCCCCCGCAGGACTCCGCAGGAACCCAGCGCAGGACGACCCGCCTATGGCGTACAGCAGGCGAGGCAACCGATCCGGCCGAGGAGGCACCCCGGCACGGCCCCGCCACCACATCACCACAGACGGCGCACCCAGCCCGGCCGGAACAACCCGCCCGACCACCCCGACCCGCGACACCCCCCGAGTCAGAACAGGGTCACTTCCTCCGGCCCGTCCAGCTCCTTCAGAAGCTCCGGCCCGTTGTTACGCACATTGCTGACAGCCGTGGACACGGGGTACGCCCGCATCAGCCCCTCCGGCGGCGCCACAAGCAGGGACCGCAGCTCGTCCACGTCCGTCCGCTCAGGATCCAGCCACGCGTCCCACCGGTCGGGCGTCAGCATCAGAGGCATCCGCGGATGGATGTCGGCGAGCGACCGAGGCCCGCTCTCCGGCGCGACCCCGAGCGGACCGACCTCCGCCTCCGTCGTGATGACGGAGCACGTCACCCACCAGGCCAGCGGGTGCTCGTCCGGCAGCGTGCGATCGCGCCAGAACTCGTAGAGCCCGGCCATCGCGAACACCGACCCGTCCGCCGGCGTGACGAAGTACGGCTGCTTTCGCGGCCGCTTCTTCTTCCCCTCGACCTCCAGCTCTCGCTCCCCCGCCCCGGTCACCCACTCGTAATAGCCGTCGGCAGGCAGAACGCAGCGCCGCGTCGCGAAGGCCCGCCGGTACGACGGCTTCTCGTGCACGGTCTCGGCCCGCGCGTTGATCATCCGGGCGGCGCCCTCGGGCGTCTTCGCCCAGGAGGGCACGAGCCCCCACTTCAGTTTGCGCAGCTGGCGAACCGGACGCGGGTCCTCGGCGTCTTTCACCGGGCGATCGAGTACGGCGTAGACCTCTTTGGTGGGGGCCACGTTGAAGTCGGGCTCATGGGCCTCCTCCGGCTCCCACTTCTCGATCTCAAAGATTGCTGCGAGATCCTCGGGTCCACGGCTCGACGCATACCTTCCGCACATACGTGCCACAGTGCCAGAGCGACAAGGCGAAACACCAGAAAACCCAAAGCGCAAAAAAAGCACAACCCGCCCAAACCCACCCCCTTCAGAAGCCGACCCCCTCCACGACTAAACGGGAACCCGGGAGCACCAAAAACATGGACGCCAGCCTCTGGGACCGGATCTTCGGTACCCAGTCCGACCCCGACCAGTGGGTGGTCATAGCCACCGGCGTCGTCGCGCTGGCGGCGATCGTCCCGCACACCCTGTGGCGACTCTCACGGAACGCCATCACCATCGCCCACGAGGGCGGTCACGGCCTGGTGGCGCTGCTCATGGGCCGCAGACTCGACGGCATCCGGCTGCACTCGGACACCAGTGGTCTCACGGTCAGCCGCGGCAAACCGACCGGCCTGGGCATGATCCTGACGGCGGCGGCCGGATACACGGCCCCGCCGCTGCTCGGTCTGGGCGCCGCCGCGCTGCTCGGCCAGGGCCACATCACGCTCCTGCTCTGGCTGGCGACGGCCCTGCTGGTGGCGATGCTGGTGATGATCAGGAACGCGTACGGGGTGCTGACGGTGTTCGTCGCCGGCGGCGCGTTCGTCCTGGTCTCCTGGCTGACCGGCCCGCAGACGCAGGCGGCGTTCGCGTACGCGGTGGTCTGGTTCCTGCTCCTGGGCGGTGTGCGCCCGGCCTTCGAGCTGCAGGCGAAGCGCCACCGCGGCGGCGCCGGCGACTCGGACGCCGACCAGCTCTCGCGCCTCACGCACGTCCCCGCGGGAATGTGGCTCTTTTTCTTCCACGCCGTCTCACTGTGCTCACTGCTGGGCGGGGGCCGCTGGCTGCTCGGCCTGTGAAGAGGTGGCTCCGGGCGGGCCCACTAAAGTAAAGGCATGACCACGCACCCCGCGCCCACCGCCCTCTGGCCCGCCCCTCTCGCGAGCGGAGCCGTCGACGCGACCGTTTCGGTGCCGGGGTCCAAATCCGTCACCAACCGCGCCCTCGTCCTGGCCGCACTCGCCGCCGAGCCGGGCTGGCTGCGCCGCCCGCTGCGCTCCCGCGACACGCTGCTGATGGCGGGCGCGCTCCGCGCGATGGGCGTGGGTATCGAGGAGGGCGTGGGCCCGGACGGTTCGGGCGAGGCATGGCGGGTCATCCCGTCCGGTCTCCAGGGCCCCGCCACGATCGACGTGGGCAACGCGGGGACGGTCATGCGGTTCCTGCCGCCGGTCGCGGCGCTCGCCGACGGGCCGATCCGGTTCGACGGCGATCCCCGTTCGTACGAGCGGCCGCTGCACGGGGTGATCGACGCGCTGCGTGTGCTCGGCGCGCGGATCGACGACCAGGGCCGGGGCGCGCTGCCGCTGACGGTGCAGGGTGGCGGGGCGCTCGACGGTGGCCCGGTGGAGATCGACGCGTCGTCGTCCTCGCAGTTCGTGAGCGCGTTGCTGCTCTCGGGGCCGCGCTTCAACCAGGGTGTCGAGGTCCGCCACACCGGCTCCTCGCTGCCTTCCATGCCGCACATCCGGATGACGGTCGACATGCTGCGGGCGGTCGGCGCCCAGGTCGACACCCCTGAGTCGGGCGGCGAGGCCAATGTGTGGCGGGTGACGCCGGGGGCCCTGCTCGGCCGGGACATCGTGATCGAGCCGGACCTCTCCAACGCGCAGCCGTTCCTGGCCGCGGCGCTGGTCACCGGCGGCCGGGTGACCATTCCGGACTGGCCGACGCAGACGACGCAGCCCGGTGACGCGCTGCGCTCGATCTTCACGCGGATGGGCGGGGCCTGCGAACTGACCGAGCAGGGGCTCACGTTCACCGGCTCCGGCTCGGTCCACGGCATCGACGTGGACCTCGGCGAGGTCGGCGAGCTGACCCCGGGCATCGCGGCGGTCGCGGCCCTGGCCGACGGTCCCTCGACGCTGAGCGGCGTCGCGCACCTGCGGCTGCACGAGACGGACCGGCTGGCCGCGCTCACCAAGGAGATCAACGAGCTGGGCGGTGACGTGACGGAGACCGCCGACGGTCTGCACATCCGCCCGCGCACCCTGCACGGCGGGATCTTCCACACCTACGACGACCACCGCATGGCGACGGCGGGCGCGATCATCGGCCTGGCCGTGGACGGCGTACAGATCGAGAACGTGGCGACGACGGCCAAGACGCTGCCGGACTTCCCCGCCATGTGGACCTCCATGCTCGGGACCGAGGGCCTTGGCACCGACAGCCTCGGAACCGACAGGCCGTAGGGAACGTAGAGCGATGCGCCGCTACGGCAAGCACACCGACGAGGACGACATCCGCCAGCGGCCCGGCCGCAAGGGCACGCGTCCGCGTACGAACATCCGGCCCAAGCACGAGGACGCGGCGGACGGCATGGTCCTCACCGTCGACCGGGGCCGCCTCACCGTCCTCATCGACGGCACCCCGGTCCACGCGATGAAGGCCCGCGAGCTGGGCCGCAAGGCGGCGGTGGTCGGCGACCAGGTGGCCGTCGTCGGCGACCTGTCCGGCAAGAAGGACACGCTCGCGCGTATCGTCCGCATCGCGCCGCGCACCTCGGTGCTGCGGCGTACCGCGGACGACGACGACCCGTACGAGCGCGTGGTCGTGGCCAACGCCGACCAGCTCGCCGTCGTCACGGCCCTGGCCGACCCGGAGCCACGCCCCCGCATGATCGACCGCTGTCTGGTGGCGGCGTTCGACGGCGGCCTGACGCCGCTCCTCGTCCTGACCAAGTCGGACCTGGCGCCGCCGGACAAGCTCCTGGAGCTGTACGGGGATCTCGACATCCCGTATGTCGTCACCAGCCGCGAGGAGCTGGAGAACGGCACGGCGGTGGCGCGGGTGCGCGAGCAGCTGGACGGCAAGATCACCGCGTTCGTCGGCCACTCGGGTGTGGGCAAGACGACGCTGGTGAACGCGCTGGTGACGCAGGCTCAACGGCGTACGACGGGACATGTCAACGCGGTCACGGGGCGTGGCCGTCACACGACCACGTCGGCGCTGGCCCTCGCGTTGCCGGACGAGGCGGGCTGGGTGGTCGACACCCCGGGCATCCGCTCGTTCGGCCTGCACCACGTCGATCCGTCGCGGGTCATCCACGCCTTCCCCGACCTGGAGCCCGGCACGGAGAACTGCCCGCGCGCGTGCAGCCACGACGAGCCGGAATGCGCCCTGGACGCCTGGGTCGCGGCGGGCCACGCCGACCCGGCCCGCCTGTACTCGCTGCGCCGTCTGCTCGCCACGCGCGAGCGGCACGAGGGTGACTGACCTCTGTCTTGTTTGCTGCCCCCGCACACCGGTAAAGGCATAATCGCACCAAGCCGGACGCAAGATCGAAGCTGTGCAGGATCAGTGGAACGCGGGAGGCACATCACATGGCGTGGCTGCTGGTCATTGTCGCGGGGTTCCTGGAGACCGGTTTCGCGGTCTGCCTGAAGCTCTCGCACGGCTTCACCCGGCTGTGGCCGACCATCGCCTTCGCCTCCTTCGCGCTGGGCAGTTTCGGCCTGCTGACGCTCTCCCTGAAGAAGCTCGACGTGGGTCCGGCCTACGCGGTGTGGACGGGCATCGGCGCGGCCGGCACGGCGATCTACGGAATGATCTTCCTCGGCGACGTGGTCTCCACCCTCAAGATCGTCTCGATCAGCCTGGTGGTCGCGGGCGTGATCGGCCTGCAACTGTCGGGGTCGGCGCACTGACCCGAAGGAACGCTTCGCCGCCCTGCCCGACCAGGGCGGCGCGTTTCGAGTTCCGCGGACGCGCCCCGATCCCAGGCAGCGCGTCCGAGCTGGACGTGGCGCGTCCCCTGCCCGGGCGGCGCGTCCGGGCTGGACGTGGCGCGCGCCCCGGGTTCACCTCGCCCGGCCCCGGGCTCACCTCGCCCGCCCCGAGCTCACGTCGCCCGCCCCGGCCGGATCGCCTCCCGGACCATCCGCCCCACCCCGCCGTCCGCCGGCGGCACCATGACGCACGACAGTGCGATCCGTACGGCCAGTTCGCACTCCCGGGCCAGCGCCCGCGCCTCCGTCCTCTCCGTGCCCGCCGCGCCCGCCGCGCCCGCCGCACCCAGCGCGGCCAGGGACCGGTCGCGTACCGAGGCGACGAGATCGGCGGGGGCGGGCAGCGGCCCGTCCGCGCGGCGCTGCGCGGGCACGGCCGACGAGGACGGCACCGCGGACAGGGTCGGCGAGGGCAGGCGTTCGCTCCAGCAACCGGTGAGCGCGGCCCGTACCAGCGGATTGCGGCGGGCGCTCGTCACGGTCCACTCCGCGACCGTGTCGAGGCCGCCCTCCCTCAGGGCCCGGTCGACACCCGCGAGGTAGGCGTCGGCCTCGCGCCGCACCAGGGCGCGGGCCAGACCCTCCTTGCTGCCGAACTCGTTGTAGAGGGTCTGCCGCGAGACCCCGGCGAACGCCGCGACGTCGACCATGCGCACCCCGCCCCAGGGGCGCCGCGCGAGCGCCGCGTAGGCCGCGTCCAGTAGGGATTCCCGCGCTGCAGGCATCGTCGCCTCCCCGGGCCGCCGTGTCGGTACGGCTTGTTTCGCCAGAGTTGACGGGCTTGTTCCCCCTGTCAATAGCCCGCGCGCGGCCCGTGCCCGGCCCCGGACTCGCCCATCGGCGCCGCCCCCGCGCGTCCCGTACGGCCGGAGGCCCTGTGGCCGCGGGCCGACCGCGATCGATACTGTGCAGTCATGCCCGACTACCACGATGATCTGCGTCTCGCCCACGTCCTCGCGGACGCCGCCGACGCCGCGACGATGGACCGGTTCAAGGCGCTCGACCTGAAGGTGGAGACCAAGCCGGACATGACGCCGGTGAGCGAGGCCGACAAGAACGCCGAGGAGTTGATCCGCAATCACCTCCAGCGGGCACGGCCGCGCGACGCGGTCCTCGGTGAGGAGTACGGCGTCGAGGGCACGGGTCCGCGCCGCTGGGTCATCGACCCGATCGACGGCACGAAGAACTACGTCCGTGGCGTCCCCGTCTGGGCGACGCTCATCTCCCTGATGGAGGCCACCGAGGGCGGCTACCATCCGGTCGTCGGCGTGGTCTCGGCGCCCGCGCTCGGCCGGCGCTGGTGGGCGGCGAAGGGCGCGGGCGCCTTCACCGGCCGCAGCCTGACCTCGGCCTCCCGGCTGCACGTCTCCAAGGTGGGCCGCCTGGCCGACGCCTCCTTCGCGTACTCCTCGCTGACGGGCTGGGAGGAGCAGGGCCGCCTCGACGGGTTCCTGGAGCTCAGCCGGGCGGTGTGGCGCACCCGCGGCTACGGCGACTTCTGGCCCTACATGATGGTGGCCGAGGGCTCGATCGACCTGTGCGCGGAGCCGGAGCTGTCGCTGTGGGACATGGCGGCGCCGGCGATCGTGGTGACCGAGGCGGGCGGCTCCTTCACGGGCCTCGACGGACGCCCCGGCCCGCACAGCGGCAACGCGGCGGCGTCGAACGGTCTGCTCCACGACGAGCTGCTGAGCTACCTCGACGGGCGCTGACCCGGAGCCGGCCGACCGGCGCCCGCACGAAATGCGGGCGCCCCTGAACTTGCTTCCCGCGCCCCCTTGTTGGTGCTCCCTTTACCTGTAACTCTGAGAGTCCCCCCACTTGTGAACTTGTGAACCGTTTCTCGTTCCCGGGTCGGTTCGACAGGTGGCTCCACAGGAAGGTGGCTCCATCCATGCTCGTCCGTGACGCCATGAGCACGATGGTCCTCACCATCGGCCCCACCCACACCCTGCGCCAGTCCGCCCGGCTGATGTCGGCGCGCCGCGTCGGCGCGGCCGTCGTCCTCGATCCGGACGGCTGCGGCATCGGCATCCTGACCGAGCGCGACATCCTCAACTCACTCGCCCTGAACCAGGACCCGGACCACGAGACAGCCGGCACCCACACCACCACCGACGTCGTCTTCGCCGCTCCCTCATGGACCCTGGAGGACGCGGCGGGCGCGATGACCCACGGCGGCTTCCGCCATCTCATCGTGCTCGACGGCCGGGAGCCGGTCGGCATCGTCTCGGTCCGCGACATCACCCGCTGCTGGACACCGGCGAGGCCGCCCGTGCCGACCCTGACGGTCTAGGACCTGCCGGCCACCGCGTCCAGCGACCAGCGACCACTGCCGGAGCGCGACGCGAAGGGCCGGCTCCCTCGACGGGAACCGGCCCTCTGCCTGCGGCCTCACAGCCGTACTGCTCCAGGCGCCGCGAGACGCACTCGTACCGGACCAGGCCGTGCCGAACCAGGCCCTGTCAGACCAAGCCGTGTCAGGCCAAGCCGTGTCAGACCATGTCGTGTCAGACCATGTCGTGTCAGACCAGGTCGTGTCAGACCAGGTCGAACCGGTCCAGGTCCATGACCTTGCTCCACGCCGCGACGAAGTCCTTCACGAACTTCTCCTTGGCGTCGTCGCTCGCGTAGACCTCGGCCACCGCGCGCAGCTCGGAGTTGGAGCCGAAGACCAGGTCGGCGCGGGTGCCGGTCCACTTGACCGCGCCGCTCGCGTCGCGGCCCTCGAACTCGTCCTGCGCGGAGGACGTCGACTTCCACGACGTGCCCATGTCGAGCAGGTTGACGTAGTAGTCGTTGGTCAGCGTGCCCGGCCTCTCGGTGAGGACGCCGTGCTTGGACTGGCCGGTGTTGGCGCCCAGTACACGCAGGCCGCCGACGAGGACGGTCAGCTCGGGGGCGCTCAGCGTCAGCAGGTTCGCCTTGTCGAGCAGCAGGTACTCGGCCGGCAGGCGGTTGCCCTTGCCCACGTAGTTGCGGAAGCCGTCGGCGGCCGGTTCGAGCGCGGCGAACGACTCGACGTCCGTCTGCTCCTGCGCGGCGTCCACCCGGCCCGCCGAGAAGGGCACCTCGACGTCGAAGCCGCCGTCCTTGGCGGCCTTCTCGACGGCGGCGGAGCCCGCGAGCACGATCAGGTCGGCCAGCGAGACCTGCTTGCCGCCCTTGGCGTTGAAGGACTCCTGGATGCCTTCGAGCGTGCGCAGCACCTGCGCCAGCTCCTCGGGGTTGTTGACCTCCCAGTTGCGCTGCGGCTCCAGGCGGACGCGGGCGCCGTTGGCGCCGCCGCGCTTGTCGCTGCCGCGGAAGGAGGAGGCGGAGGCCCAGGCGGCCGAGACGAGCTGCGCGACCGTGAGCTCCGAGCCGAGGACCTGCTCCTTGAGGGAGGCGATGTCGGCGGCGTCGATGGTCTCGCCGGTGCGCTCCGGCAGCGGGTCCTGCCACAGCAGCGTCTCGGACGGCACCTCGGGGCCGAGGTAGCGGACGACCGGGCCCATGTCACGGTGCGTCAGCTTGTACCAGGCGCGGGCGAAGGCGTCCGCGAACTCCTGCGGGTTCTCGTGGAAGCGGCGCGAGATCGGCTCGTAGATCGGGTCGAAGCGCAGCGAGAGGTCGGTCGTGAGCATCGTCGGGAGCTGCTTCTTCGACGCGTCGTGCGCGAGGGGAACCGTCGCCTCTGCGTTCTTCGCGATCCACTGGTTGGCCCCGGCGGGGCTCTGGGTCAGCTCCCACTCGAAGCCGAAGAGGTTGTCGAAGAACTCGTTGTCCCACGCGGTCGGGGCGCTGGTCCAGGTCACCTCCAGACCACTGGTGATGGCGTCGCCGGCCTTGCCGCTGCCGTAGGTGTTGGCCCAGCCGAGGCCCTGCTGCTCGATCGGGGCGGCCTCGGGGTCGGGCCCGACGTTCTCCGCGGGGCCGGCGCCGTGCGTCTTGCCGAAGGTGTGGCCACCGGCGATGAGCGCGACGGTCTCCTCGTCGTTCATCGCCATGCGGCGGAACGTCTCACGGATGTCGCGGGCCGCGGCGATCGGGTCCGGGTTGCCGTTGGGGCCCTCGGGGTTCACATAGATGAGGCCCATCTGCACCGCGCCGAGCGGGCTCTCCAGCTCGCGGTCGCCGGTGTAGCGCTCGTCGCCGAGCCAGGTCGTCTCGGGGCCCCAGTAGACGTCCTCCTCGGACTCCCATACGTCGGGGCGGCCACCGGCGAAGCCGAAGGTCTTGAAGCCCATCGTCTCCAGCGCGACGTTGCCGGTGAGGATCAGCAGGTCGGCCCAGGAGATGGACTGGCCGTACTTCTGCTTGACCGGCCACAGCAGGCGGCGGGCCTTGTCCAGGTTGCCGTTGTCCGGCCAGCTGTTGAGCGGCGCGAAGCGCTGCTGACCGGCGCCGGCGCCACCGCGGCCGTCGCTGATGCGGTACGTACCGGCGCTGTGCCAGGCCATCCGGATCATGAGCGGGCCGTAGTTGCCGAAGTCGGCGGGCCACCAGTCCTGCGAGGTGGTGAGCACCTCGGCTATGTCCCGCTTCACGGCGGGGAGGTCCAGCGCGTTGAACGCCTCCGCGTAGTCGAAGTCCTCACCGAGCGGGTTCGCGACCGCCGGGTTCTTGGCGAGGATCTTCAGGTTGAGCCGCTCCGGCCACCACTGGGTGTTGCCGCCGCCCTGGGTCGGGTGCTTGGCCCGGCCGTGCGCGACCGGGCAGCCGCCCGTCTCCGTCCCCTCCGTCTTCGCGTCCGTGACGATTGCTTCATGGTTCTCGGTCATGCGAACCCTTCCGGAGTCTGTCCTGTCGCTTGGCCCTAGCCAATGCTTGATCCTACAATGGACAATGTCTAAGTCAAGCAAAGCTCCAAAGTCACATTCGTTCGGGATTCAGGTCCCCTTGCTGTTAGGCTGGTTTCTATGAGTGACCTCCTGGACCGACTGCGCGGACGCGGCTGGCGCATGACCGCGCAGCGACGCGTCGTGGCAGAGGTACTCGAAGGCGACCACGTCCACCTGACGGCTGACGAGGTGCACGCACGCGCGGTCGCGAAGCTCCCCGAGATCTCCCGGGCCACGGTGTACAACACGCTGGGCGAGATGGTGTCGCTCGGCGAGGTCATCGAGGTGGCGACGGACAAGCGCGCGAAGCGCTACGACCCGAACGCGCACCGCCCGCACCAGCACCTGGTCTGCGGCCAGTGCGGCCAGATCCGCGACGTGCACCCCACGGGCAACCCCCTGTCGACCCTCCCCGACTCGGAGCGCTTCGGCTTCACGATCTCGGACGTCGAGGTCACCTACCGCGGCACGTGCCCGAACTGCGCGACATAGCGCGCGGCTCGTCGCGCAGGCGACCGGGCGACCGCTGTCCACGCTTCTCTACGCAAAGAGACCCGCACCTGCTGGTGCGGGTCTCTTGTCGTTCGTGGACGGCCGCCAGGTCGTCGCGCGCCCTACGGCGGTCCGGAGATACGCCTGAGGCCCGGAACCAATGGTTCCGGGCCTCAGGTCTTCAGTAGCGGGGACAGGATTTGAACCTGCGACCTCTGGGTTATGAGCCCAGCGAGCTACCGAGCTGCTCCACCCCGCGCCGTTGAACACAACCTTACGGGACGCCTCCCACCAGCGCAAATCGCTTCCCCCGGCCCGCCACAGCCGGGTCCGGGCCGCCCGCGCTCAGGCCGAAAGCTCCTGGCGCAGGGCGTCCCGCAGCCGTCCCGCCCGCTCGGCCACCTCGGCCGGCCCGAGCTCGACGGCCCGGCAGGCCCACTTCTGGCCCTCGACCAGATCGCCGCGCCGCGCGCACAGCAGGGCGAGCCTGAGCGCGGCCCGGCCGTGCCCGGCGTCGGCGGCCCGCGTCCACCACAGGGCCGCCTCCGGCTCGCTCCCCTCACGGGCGAGCAGCAGCCCGAGGTTGAACGCGCCGTTGCGCGAGCCGGCCTCCGCGGCCTCCCGGTACCAGCGGGCCGCCTCGACCACATCGCCGCGCACGGCGGCGAGCATGCCGACGCGGACCTGAGCGCGCCGGTGCCCGTGCTCGGCGGCCCGCTCGTACCACTCCTCGCACTCGCTCTTCACGGTGACGTGCTCGCCCAGCTCGTGCCGGACCGCGGGCGGGCGACGCACGTCGAGCAGCGAGGCGAGCCGGTACGCCGCCTCGGGGCTGCCCCCGCCCGCGGCGCACCGCAGATGCCGCTCGGCGCTCGGCTCGTCACCCTCACGCAGGCGCGCGATACCGGCCTGCAGCGCGGCTTCCGTGTGCCCTCCGGCGGCGGCCCGCTCGTACCAGCGCAGCGCCTTCTGATCGGCCTCCGGCTCGTCCCGGCCCGCGTACAGGATGCCGAGGTTGAAGGCGGCGTCGACGCTGCCAGCCTCGGCCGCCTTGGAGAACCAGGGCTCGGCGCCGACCGCGTCGCCGTTCTGCAGGAGCAGCACGGCCAGCGCGTTGGCCGCCTCGCGGTGGCCCGCGTAGGCGGCACGGCGGTACCAGCTCTCGGCCTGCGCGGTGCGCTTCTGCTCGGCACAGAGCAGGCCGAGGTTGTACGCGCCGTTGTTGTCGCCCGCGTCCATGGCGGCGCGGTACCAGCGCTCGGCGGTCTGCGTCTCGCCGCGCTGGGCGTGCAGCGCGCCCAGCGCGTTCGCCGCGTTGCCGTCGCCGTCCTGCGCGGCGCGCAGCCACCACACCGCGGCGCTCTCCTCGTCCCCGGCGTCGCGCAGCAGGAAGGCGAGGGCGCACGCGGCGCGCGGCTCGCCGTCCTTCGCGGACGTCAGGTACCAGCGCCCGGCCTCCTTGAGGTCGCCGCGCTTCTCCAGGATCGCGCCGAGGTGCAGCGCGGCACGGCGGTGCCCGCGGGCGGCGGCCTGGCGGTACCACTGCTCGGCCTCGGCGGCCGGCTTCTTGTTCTCATCCGTGACCAGTACGTCCTCGGGGCCGAGCCGCGCGGCCTGCCGGTCCAGGGCGCGGGCGAGCCGGTACGCGGCCTCGCGGTGCCCGCGCTGGGCGGCGACCCGCATCCAGCGCTCGGCGCCAACGTCACTGCGGTGCTCCAGGAGAGCGGCGAGGGCGTACGCGCCGAGCGTGTGGCCCTGCTCGGCGGACTGGCGCAGCCAGTACTCGGCGGCGGGCTCGTCACCACGCTCGCGGAAGTGGCGGCCGAGCGCGTGCGCGGCGGGGGCCGAGCCGGCGACGGCGGCGACCCGCCACCAGCCGGCGGCCTCGTCCGCGTAACCGCGCTGGTGGAGCAGGACGCCCAGGTTGTTGGCGGCGGCCCGGTCACCGGCGCCGGTGGCACCACGCAGCAGGGGTTCGGCTCCGTCGAGATCACCGCGGCGCAGCAGGATGGCGCCGAGGACACTCATCGCCTCGACGTCGCCGGCCTCCGCGGCCGGCCGCTGGCGTGCTTCTTCTGCCACCTCGCCGGATTCGTCCCGGTCAGAAGGCTGCACAAACCGCCCTGTCTCCAACAGAGTTGCCTTGTCCCCCATAACGTCCATCGTCGCACCACCTGCAACCCGGGTACACCTCGTATACCGCAGCCAGTGAGGTCACTTCAGCGTTTTGTCGACATGCCCACAGGGCGACAAGTGAAACACAAAAACCCGAACTCCCCCCGAGCGGAGCGCCGTTCGCATCGACCTGATACAGACTTCGCACATGCCAGTGGCTCGTGACACCCGGGGCTCCGACGCACCGAAGGCCCGGAAGCTGATGCTTCCGAGCCTTCGATCACCAGTAGCGGGGACAGGATTTGAACCTGCGACCTCTGGGTTATGAGCCCAGCGAGCTACCGAGCTGCTCCACCCCGCGCCGTTGTGTTCAAACCGTACCACGGCGCGGGAGGAGCCCCGGACTCAGTCGCCTGCCCCCTTCTTGTCATCGCTCTTGCTGTCGCTCTTGTCGGCGCTCTTGTCGCCGCTCTTCTGCTTGGCGTCCTTGTCGGCCTGTGTCTGGGCCTTGTCGGCGCGCTGCAGAGCGTCCTCGAGCTTCTCCTGGGCCTCGCCGTACGCGGTCCAGTCGTTCTCCTTGAGGGCCTTCTGGCCGTCCTCGAAGGCCTTCTCGGCGTCGGCCAGCGCTTCCTTGACGGTGGTGTTCGCCGGTGGCTGCGCCGTGTCGTCCCCACCGGGTTTCTCCGGCTCCGCCGGCTGCGCCCCGTCCACTTCGAAGGCCTGGTTGAGCGCCTCCGACAAGGAGTCGGCGAAGCCCGTCCGGTCGCCGTAGGAGACCGCGACCTTGCGCATCAGCGGGTACTCGGCGTTGCGACCCTGGGCGTAGATCGGCTCCACGTACAGGAATCCCTTGTCGAGCGGGACCGTCAGCAGATTGCCGTACAGGACCGTCGAGTCGGCGCCCTTCATGTCACGCACCCAGTTCGCCACCGGGTTCGAGGAGTTGAGCTTGTTCTGTACCTGCTCCGGCCCGTAGACCTTGTCCTCGGTGACTCTCAGGAGCCTTATGGTCCCGTAGTCCTTGCTGGTGGCGTCGGCGTCGACCGCCATGAAGGCTCTCAGGTTGGGCCGGCCGCTGGGGGTGAACGTCGTCGTCAGTGAGAACTGCTGACTGGTCTGCCCCGGCATCTTCATGGACAGGTAGTACGGCGGGACCGCGCTGTTGTCCTTCTTGGTCGGGTCGTTCGGGACCTGCCAGGCGTCGGACGCGTTGTAGAACTGGTCCGAGTTCGTCACGTGGTACAGGCTCAGCAGCTCGCGCTGGACCTTGAACATGTCCTGCGGGTAGCGCAGGTGCTCCCTCAGGTCCGCCGGGATGGCGCTCTTCGACTCGACCGTGCCCGGGAACGCCTTCTTCCAGGTCTTCAGGACCGGGTCTGCGTCATCCCACGTGTAGAGCTTGACCTCGCCCGTGTACGCGTCGACGGTCGCCTTCACCGAGTTCCGGATGTAGTTGACCTGGTTCTGCTGGGTCACCACCGCACGCTGGTTGTCCCCCTCGTTGAGGGAGTCGGCCGTGGTGTCGCCCAGCGTCGTCCGGGACGCGTACGGGTAACCGTTCGACGTCGTGTACGCGTCGACGACCCACTTGATCTTGCCGCCGACCACCGTCGGGTAGGCGTCGCCGTCGATGGTCAGCCAGGGGGCGACGGCCTCGACGCGCTCCTTCGGCGTGCGGTTGTACAGGATTCTCGACCCCTCGCCGATGGCGCCCGAGTAGAGGATCTGCGGCTCACTGAAGGCCACCGCGTACGCGGCGCGGTTGATCGGGTTCGAGAGGTTGACGCCGCTGTCACCGTCGTAGCTCGTGGTCTTCTGCGTGCCGTCGTCCTGCTCGTAGTCCAGCTCCTTCTGCGGCCCGCCGACGATCGAGTACTGCGTCGTCTTCTCGCCGTAGTAGACCCGCTGGTTGTAGTCGCCCAGATCACCCGTGGTGGGCAGGCCCGACTCGGTGAACTGCGGGGCTCCCTGGGCCGTCGAGGTGCCCTTGGCCGTCACCGCGCCGAAGCCGTGCGTGTACACGAAGTGGTCGTTGATCCAGTTGCGCTTGTCCAGCTTGCCCAGGTTCAGCTCGCGCAGGCCGACGACCGTGTCCACGCCGTCGTAGCGGTCCACGTCCAGCGTCGTCGGGAACTGGTAGTACTTCCGCTGCTGTTCGAGCTGCTGGAAGGTGGGCGACACAATGTTCGGATCGTTGAGGCGGTAGCTGGCCGCCGAGTCGGACTCCGTGCGCTGCTTCTTGGTGTCGTCCGAACTCTTGCCGCTGTAGTCGACCGGGTTCGCCTTGTCGATGCCGTACGCCTTGCGGGTCGCCTCGATGTTCTTCTCGATGTACGGGGCTTCCTTGGACTGCTCGTTCGGCTGAACCTGGAACTTCTGGACGATGGCCGGGTACAGGCCGCCGATCAGGATCGCCGAGAGCACCATCAGGCCAAAGCCGATGACCGGCAGCTGCCACGTACGGCGCCACAAGGTCGCGAAGAACAGCACCGCGCAGATGACGGCGATGCAGAACAGGATCGTCTTCGCCGGCAGATACGCGTTCGCGTCGACGTACCTCAGACCCGTCCAGTTGTCGGTCGCCTTGAAGTCGCTCGACTTCACGGTGAGCCCGTACCGGTCGAGCCAGTACGCGACGGCCTTCAGGGTGACGAAAACACCCAGCAGGACGGAGAGGTGCCCGGTCGCGGCCGCGGTCGCGCGCGCGCCCGGGCTGGTGATCCGCAGCCCGCCGTACAGGTAGTGCGTCAGCGCGGCGGCGACCAGACCGATGACGGTCGCGGCGAACCCGAAGCCGAGCAGGAAGCGGTACCAGGGCAGATCGAACGCGTAGAAGGCCACGTCCATGTGGAACTGCGGGTCCTTCTGGTGGAACGGCACGCCGTTCACGAACATCAGCCACGTACGCCACTGGCTGGCGGCCGAGGCGCCCGCGATGAGCCCCACCAGGGCGGTGACACCGAGCAGCAGCCACTTCTTGAAGGGCGCGATGCCCATGCGGTAGCGGTCGAGGCTCTGCTGCTCCATCGACATGGCGCTGAGCGGCGGACGCAACCGGTGCGCCAGCCAGATGTTCACGCCGACGACGAGCGCCATGAGCAGACCGAAGACGAAGAAGAGTCCGATCTTCGTCCACAGCGTCTTCGTGAAGACGGACGAGTAATTGACCGATCGGTACCAGAGCCAGTCCGTCCAGAAACCGGCGAACATGACGAAGGCCATGCCGAGCACGGCCAGGACGCCCAGCGTCAGCAGCAGCGTCCGGGCTCGCCGGGACGGGCGGCCCACTCTGATCCGCGGCCCTGTCGGGCCTCCGCCGCGGTCCGGCATCTGGAAAGCCAAGGTGCGCACCTCGAAGTTGAGTAATCGATCGATCGGCCGGGCCCCCGAGATCGTGGACCCATCACCTATGCAACTTACTCACGCTTTACTCAGTTCCCGCTTCGGGGGAGGAACGAGGCAGGATTGTGACCATGTCCAACACTCCCATGGCAGCGAGCCCCCTCACCCGAGCCGTACTCGAGATCGACGAGTACGCCTCCGGCCTCGGCTGGGACCAGCCCGCCCGCCTCTTCGCCCTCGTCGACACCGCTGCCCTGCGCACCCAGGAACCCGCTCTCGCCTCCCAGCTCGGCCTGGAGGGCGAGCAGGAGACCACCGGTCTCACCCCGATCGAGCAGGAGGAGATCCCGGCCGGCAAACCGCTGGACGAGTTCCTCGCCACCATCGCCTGGCCCGACGCCGTCGTGGGCTGCGCCCTGACGGTGGAGCGCCTGATGCTGCCGCCGTCCGCGGAGGCCACCGTCCCGGAAGGGCTGAGCGAGAAGAAGCTCGCCGCGTGGGTCGCCGAGCACCCGGACCGCCAGGAGGTCCGGATGACGGTCGCGGTGCTGCGTGACGGCTCCCGTGACTCGGCCCTGCGGCTGCGCGAGAAGGACTCGCCCATCGAGGTCCTCACCGGCTCGCAGCTCGTCCCCGGCCTGGCGGAGGCTCTGTCGGCGACGTTTGCCGAGTGAGGTTTTCCTCGCCCACGTACTCGCCTATGTACTCGCCTATGTAGAGGGGGGGGGGGGGGGGGGGGGGGGGGGGGGGGGGGGGAGGGGGGGGGGGAGGGGGGGGGGGGGGGGGGGGGGGGGGGGGGGGGGGGGGGGGGGAGG
>NZ_JBVIFR010000006.1:0-290882 GCF_055571235.1 Streptomyces sp. NPDC030991 | reverse complement strand
TCCATGTGTGGAAGGGTTGGGTGTGTATTTGTGCGCTTCTCTTTTGGGGGGGGGGGACCCCCCCCCCCCCCCCCCCCCCCCCCCCCCACCCCGCGCCCCCCCCCCCCCCCCCCCCCCCCCCCCCCCCTCTACATAGGTGGTCAGGAACGATGGTCTCGGCTCAGCCCTTGGCCGTGCACGTGGGCAGGTCGGCGGTGTCCCCGCTCCGGATGTCCTTCAGGGCGTCCATGGCGTCGCCGATGGTGTCCACCTTGACGAGTGTGAGCCCGTCCGGGGTGTCCTTGGCCGCGGTCGCGCAGTTGTCCTTGGGCGTCAGGAAGTACTGTGCGCCCTTCTCCCGAGCGCCGACGGTCTTCATGCCGATGCCACCGATGGGGCCGACCTTGCCGTCGTCGTCGATGGTGCCGGTGCCGGCCACGAACTTTCCGCCGGTCAGGTCGGTGGGGATGAGCTTGTCGACGATGCCGAGGGAGAACATCAGGCCCGCGCTGGGTCCGCCCACGTCGGCGAGCTTGATGTCGATCTGGAACGGGAAGGTGTGGTCGGTCCCGGCCTGGATGCCGACGATGGCGCGGTTGTCCTCGGCCTTGTCCGTCGTGATCGTCACCTTCTGCGTGCGGGTCGCCTCCTTGCCCTCCTTCTCGGCGGCGGCGGCCTCCTTGACGGGCACGACCGTGAAGACGACGTTCTCGCCGGGCTTGTGCCGGGTGACGAGCTTCGCGACGTCGGCCGGCTTGGTGACCTTGGTGCCGTCGACGGCCTTGATGACGTCACCGGCGTGCAGCTTGCCCTCGGCGGGGCTGCCCTTGACGACGGTGGAGACGATCACCCAGGACTTCACGGGGATGCCCAGTTCGTCCAGGGCCGCGACCTTGGCGCTCTCCTGGGACTGGCTGAACTCCTCGGCGTTCTCCTGCGAGGACTGCTCCTCGGTCTGGCCGTCCGGGTAGAGCGTGTCGTGCGGCACCACGATGCTGTCGTGCGCGAGCCAGCCGTAGACGGCGGACACCAGGTTCATGTTGAAGTCGGCGCTGGTGACGCGGACCGTCGTCATGTTGAGGTGGCCGCTCGTCTCGAACGTCTTGTGGCCCGAGATCTGGATCACGGGTTCGCCTTCGTGATCCCCGAGTGTGTTCACCGTCGGCCCCGGCGACATCTCCGCGTAGGGCACTTTGATGAGTACTCCGGCGCAAAGCAGCGCGATCAGCATAAGGGTCGAGGCGAGCATCGTCGCGGTGCGGCGTGGCATGGAACGACAGTACGGGACGTGCCTGTCGGCGCACCTGTGGGGCCGGTCCGTGGGCCGACGTCGCGTCAGGTCCGGCGGGCCGGGCTCACGCGCCGGTGTTCGACTTCTCCATGGCCTCGCGGAAGCGCGCGTAGCCGCTGAGCTCGTTCACGTCCCCCGCCTTGTGGCGGTGCCGGCCGGCCCAGGAGCCCCACAGCGCGGCACCGACCGCCGCGATCACCGGAATCAGCAGCCACATGAGCGCTGCCATGCCGACCTCCCGACCCCATGAGCAATCACAACTGACTGATCAGCAGATTAACCATCCGCAGAGTCAACGCTCACCGCAGGGGTGCGGTTACGCAACCGGAGCGTCAGCAGGCCCCCACCCACTCCTCCGTCCCGTCGGAGAACTTCTGGTGCTTCCAGATGGGCACTTCGTGCTTCAGGTCGTCGATGAGCTTGCGGCACGCCTCGAAGGCCTCACCGCGGTGCGGGCACGAGACGGCGACCACGACGGCCAGATCGCCCACGGTCAGATCGCCGACCCGGTGGACGGCGGCCAGGGCGCGCACGGGGTACTCGGCGACGACCTTCTCGGCGACGCGCCGCATCTCCGCCTCGGCGGTCGGATGACACGAGTAGCCCAGCCGCTCCACGTCGGCTCCGCCATCGTGGTTGCGCACGGTCCCCACGAAGAGCGCGGTGCCGCCCGCCGCGTCGTCCCCGACGGCCCTGAAGACCTCGTCGACGGAGAGGGGCGTCTCACGGATGGCGAGCAGCTTGATGGGGTCCTGCGCCGCCTGCTCACCGGGGTGGTCGTGCTGGGTGGGTGCCATGAACTCATCGTGCCGTACGTCGCCGACAACCGTGAATAGCGTTTTCGACCGGCACGCACGCGTGGCGACTTGGAGCCTCCTACAGGGCGCGTGCGGTCCGAGCAGGCCGGGTCAGATGCGGCGTCGGGCCTTGCGCACCCGCCGGACGACGGCCGCCGTGCCCAGCAGGGCCACCGTCGCGCCCGCTGCCCCGGCCGCCGTGGCGTCCTTGCGGCCGAGGCGCCGGCCGGCGACCGTGCGCCGCCCCGCGACCTCCTCGAGGAGTTCGGCGAGCACCTCCTCGTTCGTCCACCGGGGACGCCATCCGGCGTCGTGCAGGCGGCTTCCGCTCACGACCCACGGGTACATCGTGTACGCGAGATCCCCGGCCGGGGAGGGCGTCAGGCCGATCCGGTGCAGCCGCGCGGCCGCGCCGAGGGCGACGGCCGACGGCAGCTCCATGCGGCGGATCCCGCTGAGCTCCTCGACCTCCTCCTGCTCCAGCCATCCGTCGCAGCCGACCGTGAGCTCTCCGTCGACCTTCTCCAGGACCGCGTACTCCAGAGCGCTGCACAGGTCCTCCACGTGGCAGAACTGCCAGGCGGGCCGGGAGCCGGCCACCACCAGGAGGCGCGGCGACTCGAAGTAGCGCGTCAGGGCCGTGTCCGTACCGCCGACGAGGATCGCGGGACGCACCACGGTGACGTTGAGGCCGGGGTGCGCGCGCGGGGCCCGGCGGGCGAGCCGCTCGATCTCCAGGAGGTCGCCGACGCCGGTGGCCTCCGCCGTGGCGCGCAGTTCCGCGTCCTCGGAGAGGGGCAGCTCATTGTCGTCGAGCGCCCCGTAGACCATCGCCGAGGTGCACAGCACGACGCGGTGCACCCCCGCGGCGGCCGCGGCGGTCAGCACGGTCTGGGTACCTCGTACGTTGTACGCGGTCCGGGCCGCGGCGTCCGACTCCAGGTCCAGGTCGAGCGCCAGGTGGACGACGACGTCCGCGCCGCGCAGCTTCTCGGCGATGGCCGGGTCCCGTACGTCCAGGATGTGCCAGGTCGCGGAGGCGCACTCGCCGCGCCGCTCGTCGATGGCGAGGACCTGTTTGATCCGGTCGGACGCGGCGAGCCGCTCGGTGAGCAGGGCGCCGGTGCCGGACGCGGCACCGGTGACCGCGACGACGGGTCCGCGCACGGCCGGACTGGTTGAGGGGTTTCGCGCTGCGCGAACCTGCGGATCTGGGGAACTCACCGGGCGTCTCCAGCGGTTGTCTTCAGTACGTACGCGTATGACGCGTACGTACCAGGAGGCATCCATCCTGCCGCAGGCCATGAGTCGGCGAAGCACCGAGGCCCGATCCCGTCACGGTGTCTACGCTGGGTGTGTGTAGTCGGGCAGTCGCCGCCGGGTCAGACACCGGTGGCCTTACCAGCCGAGGAATCCCGTGAGTGACACCCCATTTGGTTTCGGCCTTCCGCCTGAGGAGCCGGACGACGGCGACGAGGGCAAGAAGAAGGACCAGCAGGGTGGTGGCGGTCAGGGACCTGCCAGCCCCCTCGGATTCGGGTTCCCTGGCCTGCCAGGCGCGGGCGGACCGGGCGGCGCGGGCGGGGACAACCCGTTCGCGGCGATGTTCGGCTCGATGGATCCGAACGATCTGGGGGCGGCCTTCCAGCAGCTCGGCCAGATGCTCTCGTACGAGGGCGGCCCGGTGAACTGGGACATGGCCAAGGACATCGCCCGCCAGACGGTCTCCCAGGGCACGCAGGACGGCGTGAAGGACGCGAGCGTCGGTCCCGCCGACCGCACCGCGGTCCAGGAGGCCGTGCGCCTGGCCGACCTGTGGCTGGACGACGCGACGTCGCTGCCCTCGGGCGCGGGTTCCGCGGTGGCGTGGAGCCGCGCCGAGTGGGTCGAGGCGACCCTCCCGGTGTGGAAGGAGCTCGTCGACCCGGTCGCCGAGCGGGTCGGCCTGGCCATGGGCGATGTGCTGCCCGAGGAGATGCAGGCCATGGCGGGCCCGCTCATCGGCATGATGCGCTCCATGGGCGGTGCCATGTTCGGCTCGCAGATCGGGCAGGCCCTGGGCGTGCTCGCGGGCGAGGTCGTCGGCTCCACGGACATCGGTCTGCCGCTGGCCCCAGCGGGCAAGGCAGCGCTGCTGCCGCTGAACATCGAGGCGTTCGGCAAGGACCTCGGCATCCCGAAGGAGGAGGTCCGCCTCTACCTGGCGCTGCGGGAGGCCGCCCACCAGCGGCTGTTCTCGCACGTGCCGTGGCTGCGCTCGCACCTGTTCGGCGCGGTCGACGGGTACGCGCGCGGGATCAAGGTCGACACCTCGAAGCTGGAGGACGTGGTCGGCCAGTTCGACCCGCAGAACCCGGAGCAATTGCAGGAGGCCCTCCAG
Source organism: Streptomyces sp. NPDC030991 (assembly GCF_055571235.1). Classification (NCBI taxonomy): domain Bacteria; kingdom Bacillati; phylum Actinomycetota; class Actinomycetes; order Kitasatosporales; family Streptomycetaceae; genus Streptomyces; species Streptomyces sp. NPDC030991. The sequence continues at coordinate 286,435 of NZ_JBVIFR010000006.1, read as the reverse complement.
CAGGGCATGTTCCAGCCGGAGGACACCCCGGAGCAGAAGGCCGCCCTGGCGCGCCTGGAGACGGCTCTCGCTCTCGTGGAGGGCTGGGTCGACGCGGTGGTCCACGCGGCCGCGAAGCCGCGTCTGTCGACCGCCGACGCGCTGCGTGAGACGCTGCGCCGCCGCCGGGCGTCCGGCGGCCCCGCGGAGCAGACGTTCGCGACGCTGATCGGTCTGGAGCTGCGCCCGCGCCGTCTGCGGGACGCCTCGCGCCTGTGGGCCTCGCTCACGGACGCGCGCGGGGTGGACGGTCGTGACGGCCTGTGGGCGCACCCGGACATGCTGCCGACGGCCTCGGACCTGGACGACCCGGACGGCTTCGTCCACCGCGAGCAACTGGACTTCTCCGAGCTGGACAAGATGCTCGGCGAGGCAGCCGGCGGGACCCCGTCGTCTTCCTCGCCCAAGCCGACCCTCTCCAAGGACGGCACGGACGAGCGGGGCGACACGGACGGCGCAGACCGTACGGGCGACACCGACGCCACTGACCCCACCGGTGACACGGACAACAAGGGCGACAGCGACAAGTGACCCTGTACGACGATGCGGTCCTCGTGCTCAAGGGCTACGAGGACCAGCCCGAGCTGCGCCAGGGTTACCTGGACCATCTCGCCGCTCATGGTGACGCCGCGATGTGGAAGTCCTGCACGGCGGGTCATCTGACGGCGAGCGCGCTGGTGATCGACCCCGAGCGGGGCCGGGTCCTGCTCACGCTGCACAAGAAGTTGCGGATGTGGCTCCAGATGGGTGGTCACTGCGAGCCCGGTGACCCGACGCTGGCGGCGGCGGCCCTGCGCGAGGCGACCGAGGAGTCCGGCATCGCGGGGCTCACGCTCCTTGCGGGCGGCCCGGTCCGCCTGGACCGGCATCCCATCCCGGGCCCCTGCACCCAGCACCTGGACACGCAGTACGCGGCGCTCGCCCCGGCGGACTCCTTGGAGGCGATCAGCGACGAGTCCCTGGATCTGCGGTGGTTCCGCTATGCCGAGGTCGCGGACGTGGCCGACGCGTCGGTGGTGCGCCTGATGGAGGCGGCCCGCGCCCGTCTCTAGGCCGTGCGACATGTGTAAGGGGCGAGCGCCATAGGCGCCCGCCCCTTACACATGACCTTGCGGAGATGTCAGCTCCAGACGTTGCCCTGGTTCTGGCCGCGGGCTCCCTGCTGCCCCATGCCGTACTGGGCCGCGATCCCCTGGCCCGCCACCGAGTTCTGCGGCGGCAGCAGCTCGCTGGGCTGCACGAGCGCGTAGCCCTGCCCCATGAAGCTGAGCTCCCAGCCCTCGCCGGTGTTGCCGCGGCGGCGCCAGACCCCCGAGGAGTGGGTCTGCGCCTGCATCTGCACCCGCAGCCCGGTCGACCAGGCGACGACGGCGTCCGCGTCGGCGTTGACGTAACGGTCGGGCGTGACCTGGAGCATCAGCGGCTGGCCCGACGTCATCAGCGCGACCTTGCCGCGTCCGGTGATGTTGAGCTGGTACTTGCCGGAGCCGGAGATGCCGAACTGGCTGTCCACGGCGATCACCTCGTGATGCAGCGAGGAGTCCATGGCCAGCACATAACTGCTGTCGACGGTCAGCCCGTCCTGTTCGACATCCACCACGTGGATGTACTGGGCGAGGTTCGCGAGGTAGACGGTGCCCTGCCCGTGGCAGCGCATCAGGTCGAGGCCCTCACCGGTCTGCGCGCGGGAGCGACGCTGCCCGGTGGTCTGGATCTCGCCGTCGAACTCCATCAGGCCCTGGTAGGCGACCATCGAGCCCTTACGGGCGAGGATGTCGTCGTGGCCTTCCAGGACGACCCGCAGCAACTGCGGATTCTGCAGCGTGTAGCGCTCCTGGGTCTGCTGTTCGGTGTACGCGAAAAGCGGGCTCTGCATGGTGTGTTCGCTCCCCCTCAGCCCCGGGCCCGGAGACGGTCGGTGCTGTCTTCACTGGGCTGTACGACGACGATGCCTTCCCCGGAGAAGCCCATCTGGTAGGCCTCGCCGCTGCCGCGCCCTATGAGCGAGCCGGCCTTGAAGCTGCGCTTGCCCTTCACCTTCAGACTCGGTGACCAGGCGATGAGCGCGTCGGGGTCGACGTAGGTCTCGTCCTCGCCGCGGCCGCAGTCGACCACGATGGGGGTGCCGCGCGAGGTCAGGGCGACGTGCCCCTGGCCACTGACCTTGATGTTCCACAGGCCCTGGCCGGCGAATTTGGCGAGGCCCTTCACGCGCTCGACGCCCCATTGGAGATGGGCGTCGAAGGCGAGCAGATTGGTGCCGTTGACGGAGATCGACTCGCCGCCGAGATTGATGACGACGACGTCCGCTCCGTAGTCGGCGAGGTAGAGCAGGCCGTCACCGGAGCACTTCATGAGAGGCGCCCCCTCGCCGGTGATCCAGTCGCGGGCGATCTGGCGTACGGCGGGCGGGTTCGGCTCGTACTGGACGAAGCCTTCGTAGGCGACCATCGAGCCCACGCGCGCGAAGAGGTCGTTTCCGGTCTGCATGGCGACCTTCAGCATGTTGCTGCCGTGGTTCTCCATGCGGGCGGCCACCGGGGTCGGGGCGAAGCCCGCGAGCGGCTGGTTCATGACGGGCTCCCTCAGACCTCGTACGGCTGGACGATGATGAAGTTTCCGGGTGCGCCCCGGAACTGGAGGTTCACGCTCTCCCCGCTGTGGCCGGGGTAGGCGTTGCGGCGCATCCGGACCTGGCTGGAGACGATCGCCTGGGCGGCCGCGGACCAGGCCACGACCGCGTTGCAGTCGGCGAAGGTCGTCGGAGTCACCGGCAGCACGACGGGCGTTCCATGCGTCTTCACGACGACGGTCCCGGTGCCCTGGAACTGCATCACGAAGAGGGCGCCTCCGGGGATGCCGTGCCCCTCGATCCTGCGCACTTCGCGCTGGAGGCTCTCGTCGAAGGCGAGGACGTTCTCCGCGGAGACGCAGATCGCGTCGCCCTGGAGCTCGATGGGGTGCAGATAGGTGGCCTCCTCCGCGAGGAAGACCTGGCCGCGGCCGGTGCAGCGCATCAGCTGCAACTCCTGGCCGGTGGCGTTGCCCACGACGCGGCCGGCGAAACCGGCGCCCTTGTAGCTGAACTCGACCTTGCCCTGGTAGAGCACCATGCTGCCCTGCCGGGCGAGCACGGGCTGATCGCCGCCGGCGCCGAGATCGACGCGGATCAGCTTCTTGTTCTGGAGCGTCCAGCGCTGCCCGGTGGGTGCTTCGCGGTACTTCTCCAGCGCGGCGGCCACACCGGGCGCTCCGGCCTGCTGCGGGATGCCCTGAGGCGCGCCGTACGGGGAGGGAGCGGCGGGCGGCTGGGCGTAGCCGGGCGGCGAGGACGGCGTCTGGGGCTGCTCGCCGTAACCGGGCGGCAGGCTCGCGCCACCGGGGCCCGGCACCTGCCCGTACTGGGGTGGCTGCTGCCCGTACGGTGCGGGGGCCGGCGGCGGCACCGTGCCCGGTGGTGTGCTCAGCGGCGCGATGATGGTCGGCGCCGCGTGCACGGGAGGCGCGGCCGGGGCGGGAGCCGGCGGAGGTGTGGGACTCTGCGGCGGCGCGAAGTGCTGCGGGGCGGGGGCCGGCGCGGGTGCGGCGGGCCCGGACGGGGCTCCGAAGGCGGGCGGCGCGGCGGCCTGTGCGGGCGGCGCGAAACCGGGTGCCTCGGCCGACTGCGGCTGCGCGGTGGGTTCCTCCTCCGCGACCTCACCGCCGAAGTTCTTCAGCAGCGCGTCCAGGCCACCGTCGAAGCCCTGTCCGACGGCCGCGAAGCGCCACACGTCCTTCAGGTAGAAGTCGCCCAGCATCACCGCGCGCTCGGTGGAGAACTCGCCACCGTGGAACGAGTACCGGGCGACCTCCTCACCACCGGCGACGATGCGGATGTACCCGGGCGCCACCTGCGACATCTGGCCCGGACCGTCGAGGGTCGCGGTGAAGGAGAGCCTGTGGACGGTGGCGGGGATCTTGTCGAGCGTGACGCGGAAGGACTCCGAGTCACCGGCCTGGGCGCCGAGCAGCTGGACGGACTCCTCGGGCGTCTTGGGCTGGTTGAAGAAGACGAAGTACCGGTCGTCGGACAACCGCTCCTCGGCGTCGAGGCCGAAGCAACTGATGTCGAAGGTCAGTCCGGGGCCGGTGATCTGCACGCCGACGTACAGATCGGTGCCCGCGGTGAGGTCGCTGATCTTGGCCTTGTGGCCGCGTTGGAATTCCCTGGCCATGCGTAACGACCGTCCCCCATCCCGATGGTGATTGCGTCGCGTCAGGCTAACTGCAAACGCCGGGGCCGGATGAGGTCGGTACAGCCCTGGTACAGAACCGGATCAGGGGCCGTCACTCACCGCGCGCGGGCGGCAGATGCGGCAGGCGGTCCGCCGCGACCACCCCTTCGAGGTAGCCGCGCGCACGCTCGGTGCGCGGGTACGCCTCCAGAAGCCGCCAGAAACGGGGGCCGTGGCCGGGAACCAGCAAATGCGCGAGCTCGTGGACGAGCACGTAGTCGACGACGTACTCGGGCATGCCCTGCAACCGGTGCGAAAGGCGGATGCTGCCTTCCGTGGGGGTGCAGGAGCCCCATCGGGTGTTCTGATTGGTGACCCAGCGCACCGACGCGGGGCGGGCCTTGCCGTCGAGGTACTGCTCCGAGAGCCGCTCGGCGCGCTCGGCCAGCTCCGCGTCGCCGAGGACCCGCTTGCTCTCCTGCGCCGCGAGCTTGTCGAGCATCACGGTCACCCAGCGCTGTTCCTCGGCCTCCGACATGCGGGCCGGGATGAGCACCACGGTGCGGTCACCCTCGCGGTAGGCGGAGACCGTCCTGCGGCGCCGGGCACTTCTGCGCACCTCTACCGCGCTCACCCCCGGACCGCCTGGCGGCGGGCTGGTCGTGCTGCGCTGTGTATTCGTGGCACGGTGCAGAGGGTCGGCGGGCACGCCCCGACGTTACCCGTTGAGCAGGGTGGAAGTCCCGCCTCCAGGACTGTTCGGTGTGCTCCCACGCCCCCTCCCGCTTGACTTGTACGACTATCGCCCACTGCCTGTGGACAACCTTCGGCACGCTTTCGGCCAAGCGGGCATGCTGGCCATCGGTCGACGCGATCGGCGCGGCTGACGCAGCCGACGCGGGTGGCGTCGCCGGGGCACAGACAGCACTGCCGACACAGCCGGTACAGGTAGCGCACAAGACACCTATGGCACAGCTCGGGGGAACAGCCATGCATCCGATCCTGAAGCCCGCACTGCGGCGCGGCTGGCACGACCTCAACACGGTGCAGTTCGGCCTGACGCCGGCGCACGCCGTGGTGCTCGGCCCGGTCGACACGGCCACGGGCAGCTTCCTCACCCTGCTCGACGGGACGCGCGGGCTTCCGCTGCTGCGCGAGGAAGCCCACCGGATGGACTTGCCCGACGGGCATGTCGACGCGCTTCTGGAGCGGCTGACCGAAGCGGGACTGCTCGACGACGCCACGGGCGGCGGCCCGGCCGCGGACGCGCTTCGCAAACAGACGCGGGTGATGGACCGGCTCCGCCCCGACCACGCCGCCCTGACGGTGACCACACCCGGACCTGCCGAGGCGATGCGGAGACTGGCGGCCCGGCACAGCATGCGGGTGCAGGTCAGAGGCGCCGGACGGGTCGGCGCGGTCGTGGCCTCGGTCCTCGCCGCCGCGGGCGTGGGCCATGTCGACGTACGGGACGGCGGTTGTGTCGAGCCGTGGGACGTGGCGCCGGGCGGCCACACGGTCGAGGCGGTGGGCGAGCGCCGCGACGTGTCGGCGCGACAGTTGGTGCGCGCCGCCGCGCCGTCCCGGCCTCCGCGCCCGGACCGGCGCAGGACGCAGGACGGCCCGGCCGACGGGGAGCAGAGGGAACCCGCGCTCTCCCTCGTGATCATCGCCCCACGTGACGGGCTCGCGATCCACTCCCCCGATCCGTCCGCAGCCGAGGACCTGGTCGCGGCGGGCATCCCCCATCTGTACGCGGGCGTGGCCGAAGCCACAGGGATCGTGGGCCCGCTGGTCCTGCCCGGCGGCACCGGCTGCGCGCACTGCCTGCTCCTGGGGCGCGTGGAGCGCGATCCGACGTGGCCGCGACTGCTCGCACAGTGGCGCTCGGGGCACGCGGCCCGCCAGATCCAGGCATGTGACCTGGGCCTGGCCACCGCGGTCGCGGGTCTCGTCGCGGCCCATGCGCTGGCCTTCCTGGACGGGGAGTTGCCGTCGACGACAGGAGCACGCTGGGAGACGGCGGCTCCGGGCCTCGACTGGCACGCCCGGCCGGTCTGGCCACATCCGCAGTGCCCGTGCGGTGCGGGTGAGGGAGGTAACGGGCAGGAGGCCCCCGCGGAGGTGGAGCCGCACGACACAATGGCGGGGTAAGCAATGGCTGACGGCGTCATGACGCCTGGGCACGCGCGGCACGGCTGTCCGGCACTTGGAGGGGTGTATGTCTGATCTTCCCCGGAAGGCGGTTACCCGTACCGCCAAGCTGGCCGCACTACCAATCGGCTTCGCCGGTCGCGCGACCTGGGGCATCGGCAAGCGCATCGGTGGTAAGTCCGCCGAGATCGTCGGGCGCGAGCTGCAGCAGCGCACGGCCGACCAGTTGTTCAAGGTCCTCGGCGAGCTGAAGGGCGGGGCGATGAAGTTCGGGCAGGCGATGTCCGTCTTCGAGTCCGCCCTGCCGGAGGAGGTCGCCGGCCCGTACCGAGCCGCCCTGACGAAACTCCAGGAGGCCGCGCCCCCGATGCCGACGCGCACCGTGCACGCGGTCCTCGAGGAGCGCCTCGGCACGCAGTGGCAGGAGCTGTTCCAGGAGTTCGAGGAGAAGCCGTCGGCCGCGGCGTCGATAGGCCAGGTGCACCGCGCCGTGTGGCACGACGGGCGCGAGGTCGCCGTGAAGGTCCAGTACCCGGGCGCCGGTGAGGCGCTCCTCTCCGACCTCGGCCAACTGAGCCGCTTCGCCCGCCTGTTGGGGCCGCTCATCCCGGGCATGGACATCAAGCCACTGATCGCCGAGTTGCGTGACCGGGTGACCGAGGAGCTGGACTACGCGCTTGAGGCGCAGGCTCAGTGCGCCCACGCAGAGGAGTTCGACGACGACCCCGACGTAGTGATCCCGAACGTGGTGCACCAGCGCGAGCAGGTCCTGGTGACGGAGTGGATCGACGGCACACCCCTCGCCGAGATCATCAGCGGCGGAAGCCAGGAACAGCGGGACCGCGCGGGCCAGTTGCTGGCGCGCTTCCTGTTCTCGGGCCCGGCGCGCACCGGCCTGTTGCACGCGGATCCGCACCCGGGCAACTTCCGGCTGCTCCCCGACGGCGAGGGCAGCTGGCGCCTGGGCGTCCTGGACTTCGGCACCGTGGACCGGCTGCCGGGCGGACTGCCCACCCCGATCGGCGACTCCCTGCGGATGACGCTCGACGGCGATGCGACCGCGGTCTACGAGCTGCTGCGCGCGGAGGGCTTCATCAAGGAGTCGATCGAGCTCGAACCGGAGGCGGTACTCGACTACTTGCTGCCGATCATCGAGCCCGCCCAGGCCGACGAGTTCACGTTCACCCGCGCCTGGATGCGCAACCAGGCGGCGCGGATCGCCGATCTCCGCTCCCCCGCCCACCAGTTGGGCAAGCAGCTCAACCTGCCTCCCTCGTACCTTCTGATTCACCGGGTGACGCTCAGCACGATCGGGGTGCTGTGCCAGCTCGGCGCCACGGTGCGGCTGCGGGACGAACTGGAGGCGTGGGTACCCGGGTTCGTCACCGACGCGGAAGAGGAGCCCGACCGGGAATCGGCCGCGGAAGCCTGATCACCACCACTCGGAGTCGAGCCGGCCCTCGATGGCCCTGAGGTGCTCCCGGGCACAGGCCTCGCAGAAGTACCGGCGGACGCCGCCCTCCACGGAGTACGTCCAGGTCAGCGGAGTCCCCCGAGCGATCGCGCCGCACCGGGCGCAGACGACGTCCTGCCGGCCGGTGTACTGGTCGGCGTGCTGATCGGCCTGGTGCGCGGAGTCCCCGCCAGAAAGAGACATCTCGCGACGATAACCCCATGGACCGATGATCGTCAGGCGCAACGCACGGCGGGGGCCGGTCTCTTCCGGACCGGCCCCCGCGGGAGCAGCCGCTCGCTGTCGCGGCTCAGGTCGACGCGGGCGCCGATGGACTGTTACTGCATGACGGCCATGGCGAGCGCACGCCGGGCACGCAGCGAGGCGCGCTCGGCGCGCCGCTGCATCCGGCGGGCGACCACCAGGCGCATGGCCTGGCGCTCGGCATGGGCGTCTCGCAGCTGCTCGTGCATATGCGCACGTGCCAGGGCTTCTGGGATGAGTTGCATCTGACGGGTCCTGTTCTGACGCGAGTCGTTCGCATCGGACATGGGGAAGTCTGGGATCGCGGAGCCGGCGGGCTCGCTCGTGGACGGCTTCATCGGGGCCTGCTTCTTGGGGTCGTGCGTCAGGGGGCGGTCGATCGTTCCTCGGATGTTCATGCCGCAACCGGGTGCTTGCGCGGGCGGCCACGCGGCCGCTTCCGGGCGACGACAACGCCCTGGACGAACAGCTCGCCACCCCAGACGCCCCAGGGCTCACGCCGCTCCATGGCGCCGGCGAGGCAGGCCTCCATCAGCGGGCAGGTACGGCAGAGGGACTTGGCGTACTCGACGTCCGCCGGCGACTCCGCGAAGAAGACCTCGGGGTCGTAGGCACGGCAGGGGACGGGTACGCCGAGGTTCTCGATGGCGTCGTCGAGCGCGGTGAGCGCAGTCAGCGGGTTCAAGGTGGGGTCCTCCGTGGGCACGGGCGGGGGAAGAGGGTCCGAAGGCGGTACGGACGGGGCGTGCGCTTCGAGTTGCACGGTGTTGTCTTCCTCGTCTGGTCGTTCCGGCCGGTGGGCCGGGTGTCGGTGGTGCCGGGTTCTTTCGTCCCCGAGGCCCCTTCGTTCTGGTCCCTCGGAAGATCGCTGAGTCTTCCGGGAAAACAGAAGGGCCGCGGATCCCGGGTGGGGTTCCGCGGCCCTGAAGGCGCCGGCCTGATCGTCGATCAGGCTGGATCACTCCAGGGTTCGAGCCCACGGAAGGCCCACATCGTGTGATGCTGCGTCGTCTGCTTCCGGAATCCGGCACCGGCCGCGGCTGCGGCATAGGTCTGAGCCTGTGCCGTCGCTACTGCTTCCGGTGCCTTGGTCGGTCGCTCATTGCCCTCGCGAATGGGAAGACCCGCGAGAGACAGGACGGACTCCGGACGCATGGCGCTGACGCCAGACAGACCGGTGCCCAGGTTCGAGAAGCCGAGCAGGCAGGAAGCGACGACCGAGTGATCGGTCGTTTTGACGGTGCTGCGGGAGCTGGTGGTGATGCTGATCACTGGAATCGCCTCCTCTCGGCGTCTTGGGGACCGGCGCGAACCGGTCCGACGACTTGTAAGTACAGCACGGAACCAGGGCCTTCGAGAAGGCCGCTGCTTTCGTGCTTAAGAACCTATGGGGATTGCTGGGGCATGCGCAAACTATTTTTGCGACGAGTTCGCATCAGCCTTCCCCGTCAGCCTCATCGGGCTCCTCACCCAGCATCTGACCTGCGCAAATAGCCAGCACATCGGATCCGTGGGCGCGAAACTTCCGCACACCGACGCCCGGGATACGGGACAGCTCGCCCTCGTCCTCCGGTGCTGCCTCGGCGATCGCGATCAAGGTCTTGTCGGTGAAGACGCAGAACGGTGGCTGGCCGAGGCCGGCCGCCGTACGGGCGCGCCACTCGATGAGCCGCTCGTACAGCCCCTCGTCCATGTCGGAAGGACAGTCCTCGCAGCGCATCAGCTTCATCTCGACCGCCTCGAGTGTGCGCCCGCACATGCGGCAGCGCGCCACCTTTCTGGCGCCTCTGCGACGGGCCACGCTCAGCGGCGCGGCGGCGTCCGGCCGTGTTCCGTGCTCGACGCCGCCGCGGCCCGGGACCGCGCTCCGCCCGGCCGAGCCGGTGGAGCCCGGTCGCAGGCCGTCGAGGAAACGGCTCGGTCTGCGGTTGGGGCGCCCGCCGGGCGAGCGGGACAGCGCCCAGGACAGACCCAGGTGGTAGCGGGCTCGGGTCACGCCGACGTACAGCAGCCGGCGCTCCTCCTCGATCTGCTCGTCGGTCTTGGCGTACGTGATCGGCATCATGCCCTCGGCGAGACCGACCAGGAAGACGACGTCCCATTCGAGGCCCTTCGCCGCGTGCAGCGAGGCGAGCGTGACGCCTTCCACGGTCGGGGCATGCTGCGCGTTCGTCCGCGCGTCCAGCTCGGCCACGAAGTCGGACAGGGTGGCCGCGGGCTCGGCCCGCGCGCAGTCCTCGGCCAGCCGGGCGAGGGCCGCGAGGGATTCCCAGCGGTCCCGGACGGCGCCCGAGCCCGCGGGGGGTTCTGTCGTCCAACCCTCGCCGGACAGGACCGCCCTGACCTGGGAGGGCAGATCGACGGCCTCGTCGAGCTCCGCGTCGTTCTTCCCGAAGCGGGCTGCCGCGCGCAGCGAACGGCTTGCCTTGCGCACCTCGTCACGCTCGAAGAACCGCTCCGCCCCGCGCAGCTGGTAGGGGACTCCGGCATCGGCCAGTGCCTGTTCGTAGATGCCCGACTGGCTGTTCGTCCGGAACAGGATCGCGATCTCGCCCGCGGAGATGCCGGAGGCGATCAGCTCGTGGATGCGCCGTGCCGTTCCCTCGGCCTCGGCGGGCTCGTCGACGTACTCGGCGTAGACCGGCTCGGGTCCGGCCTCCCGCTGCGAGATCAGCTCCAGACGGTGCTCGGCGGCCCGGCCCCTGGCTCTGGCGAGGACCCCGTTGGCGAGGTGGACGACCTGCGGCGACGAGCGGTAGTCACGGACGAGTTTGACGACGGTGGCCCCGGGGTGGCGGGTGCGGAAGTTGAGCAGGTGGTCGGGGGTGGCCCCGGTGAAGGAGTAGATCGTCTGGCTGGCGTCGCCGACGACGCAGAGGTTGTCGCGGTCGCCGAGCCACAGGTCGAGCAGTCGCTGCTGGAGGGGGCTGACGTCCTGGTACTCGTCGACGACGAAGTGCTGGTACTGGGCCCTGATCTGGTCGGCGATGTCGTGCCGGTCCTGGAGGATGCCGACGGTCAGCAGCAGGACGTCCTCGAAGTCGATGACGGAGCGGTCCCGCTTCAGCGCCTCGTAGTGGGCGTAGATCTGGGCGATCTCGGCCGGGTGCCGGACGGTTTCCCGCCCGGACTTGTGCGCTGCGGCCACGTAGTCCGAAGGGACGGTCTGGGTGACCTTGGACCACTCGATCTCCGCGGTCACGTCCCGCAGCTCACCGCGGTCGAGGCGCAGTCGGCAGGCAGTCGCGGCGTCGGAGACGAGCTGGATCTTGCGGTCGACGAGCCGGGGCAGCTCACCGCCGACTGCTTTCGGCCAGAAGAACTGGAGCTGACGCAGGGCCGCCGAGTGGAAGGTACGGGCCTGGACGCCGCCCGCGCCGAGCTGTCGGAGCCGGCCGCGCATCTCGCCCGCGGCGCGGTTGGTGAAGGTGACGGCGAGCACGCTGGCGGGCTGGAGGATCCCGGCGCGGACGCCGTACGCGATGCGGTGGGTGAGCGCGCGCGTCTTGCCCGTGCCCGCGCCCGCGAGCACGCACACCGGACCGTGCAGGGCCGTCGCCACGGCGCGCTGCTCGGGGTCGAGCCCGTCGAGTACCGCGTCGGCCGATTCCGGGACCTGCGGGAACAGGGTGGAGTGCGTTGCTGCTGTCACCCCGCCATGCTGCCAGGTCGGCGGGGGCTGGTGCGTCGCGTTGTCCACAGGCGACCTGTGTTAGTCGTACCGGCCGCGGCCGACGTGCGGGAATGGGCGCCGCGCCCCATACGTTCGACTCATTGCGAACACGCATCCCCAGCCACGAAGGAGCGCGAGGAACATGCCGGGCACTGTGACGATGTACAGCACCACCTGGTGCGGCTACTGCCAGCGACTGAAGAAGCAGATGGCGCGCGAGGGCATCGAGTACACCGAGATCAACATCGAGCAGGACCCGGCTTCCGCGGCGTTCGTCGAGAAGGCGAACGGCGGGAACCAGACGGTCCCGACCGTTCTCTTCGACGACGGCTCGACGCTCACCAACCCCTCGTTGGCGCAGGTCAAGCAGAAGATCGGCGTCTGAGCGCGTTTCTCACAGCGCGTCGTTGGGCTTCGGCAGGGGCTTGCCGTACCAGAGCTCGATCAAGCGGGCCGCAATCGAGATCCCGTAGGGAGGCATGACCTCCCCGGTCTCGAAGGCGGCCCGCAGGTCTTCGCGGGAGAACCAGCGCGCCTCGTGGATCTCGTCCCCGTCGACGTTGATCTCCGTCGAGGTGGCGTGCGCCATGAAGCCGAGCATCAGGCTGGAGGGGAAGGGCCAGGGCTGGCTGGCGACGTACTCGACCTCGCCGACCAGAACGCCCGCCTCCTCGAAGACCTCGCGGCGCACCGACTGCTCGATGGACTCACCGGGCTCCACGAAGCCCGCGAGCGTCGAGAAGCGGCCTTCCGGCCAGTGCACCTGGCGGCCCAGCAGGATGCGGTCCTGCTCGTCCATGACAGCCATGATCACTGCCGGGTCGGTGCGCGGGTAGTGCTCGGCGCCACAGGCCTGGCAGCGTCGGATGTGGCCCGCGGCGGCGATGACGGTGCGCTCGCCGCAGCGGGAGCAGAAGCGGTGCAGTCGCTGCCAGTTCTCCAGGGCGACGGCGTGCACCATGAGGCCGGCGTCCCGCTGCGAGAGCAGGAGACCCGCCTCGCGCAGCCCGGCGGGGCGCGCGGACTGGTCCATGCGCCCGGGGAGCGTGTCCTTCTGGAGGGCGAAGTAGCTCACGCCTTCCTCGTCCGTGCCCAGGAAGTAGCGGTGGGCCTCGGTGAGGGGCGCTTCGAAGGACGGCGTCATGACCAGTTCCGTCGCGCCGTCCGGTGTCTCGTCGATGAGCACCTGGCCGCCGGAGACCACGAAGACGCGGGTCGTGGGGTGGCTCCACGCGGCGGCGAGCCATGCCTCGTCGAGGCGATGGTGCGCGGCACGGTCGATTCCGCTCGGCGCGGCGAGCGAGAGCGGCCGGTTGGCGGCGTGGTCGGCGGTGCGGTCGGTCCAGGTGGTCACAGGTGCTTCCAACTCCCCCGGTGGAAAGGGTGGTTCGACGGGCGGTTCAGCAGGATGTACGGCGGGAGGGGGCGGGACTTGTTCACTGTGCGTCCGTCCAGTTCTCCGCGAGGTCGCCCCACAGGTAGGCGGTGGTTTCGACGCCCTTCATGAGGAGGTCGAGCTCGACCTTCTCGTTCGGGGCGTGCCAGCCGTCGGAGGGGACGGAGATGCCCAGGAAGAGCACAGGTGCCTCCAGGACGTCCTGGAGGTCGGCGGCCGGTCCCGAGCCGCCTTCGCGCGTGAAGCGGATCTTCTGCTCGAAGGCGCGGCCCATCGCGCGCACGACGGACTGGAGCGCCGGGTGGTCGAGCGGCGTGAGGCACGGCCGGGTGGCGGCGCCGAAGGTGATCGTATGGCTGATCCCCGCGGGCAGCTGCTCCGCGACCCAGGCGGTGACGGCCTTCTCGATGTGGTCGGGGTCCTGCCCGGCGACCAGCCGGAAGGACAGTTTGAGTCGCGCGGAGGACGGCACGATCGTCTTGCCGCCCGGGCCCTGGTATCCGCCACCGATGCCGTTGACCTCGGCGGTGGACCGGGCCCAGATGCGCTCCAGAGTGCTGTGTCCCGCCTCTCCGTACGTGGCGTGGGACTTGGCCGTGCGCAGCCACTGCGCCTCGTCGAAGGGCAACTCCGCGAAGAGTGCGCGCTCCCGGTCCGTGAGTTCGATGATGCCGTCGTAGAAGCCGGGCACAGCCACGCGCGCGTGCTCGTCGTGCAAGGCGGCGACGAGGCGGGCGGCGGCGGTCGCCGGGTTCGGGACGGCGCCGCCGAACGAGCCGGAGTGAATGTCCTGATCGGGTCCGCGCAGCTCGATCTCGCAGTCGGCGAGGCCGCGCATCCCCGTGCACACGGTGGGGGTCTCCTCGGACCACATGCCGGTGTCGGAGACGATCACGGCGTCCGCGGCGAGGCGCTGCTTCCGGTCCTCCACGAGCGCGCGGAAGTGCGGTGAGCCCGACTCCTCCTCGCCTTCGATCAACAGCTTGAGGTTGACGGCGGGGGCGGTGCGTCCTGTCACGGCGAGGTGGGCGCGCACTCCGAGTGTGTGGAAGAACACCTGCCCCTTGTCGTCGGCCGCTCCGCGCGCGTGGAGCCGGTTTCCGATGACGACGGGCTCGAAGGGCTCGGTGTCCCAGCCGTCCTCGCGGGCGGCGGGCTGTACGTCGTGGTGTCCGTAGACGAGGACCGTGGGGGCCTGCGGGTCGCCGGAGGGCCACTCCGCGAAGACGGCGGGAGCGCCGGGCGTCTGCCACACCTCGGTGGTGGGGAAGCCGGTCGCGGCCAGCTGTGCGGCGAGCCAGTCGGCGCTGCGCCGCACGTCGGGCGCGTGGGCGGGCTGGGCGGACACGGAGGGGATCCGCAGCCACGCGGTGAGGTCGTCGAGGAACGCCGCACGGTGGTCCTCGATGTACGCGCGGACGGTGCTGACGGCGCTGTCAACGGGCTTGCTCATGCTCACGAGCCTAGTCCCCCACCGGAGCGTGCTCGTCCGGCGGCTCCTCCGCGGAGTCGCCCGGGACCTGCGGCTCCTCGGTGAGGAGCCTCTCCAGCTCGGCACGGCCGGGCAGCCGCCGCGGGCGGACCGTCTCCCCGCTGCGTACGTACACGAAGGCGGCGCTCACCGCCTCCGGGGGGACGCCCTGCTGCTCGGCCCAGGCGAGCCGGTAGACGGCGAGCTGGAGCGGGTCGCCGCTCTGCTGGTGGCCGGTCTTCCAGTCGACGATCTCGTACGCCACCTCGTCGCCGTCCCCCATTTTGTAGACGGCGTCGATGCGACCGCGCACGACGCGGCCCGCGACGGCCAGCTGGAAGGGCAGCTCGATCCTGTAGGGGGTGCGGTGCGCGTACGGGGTGCGCTCGAAGGCTTCCTTGAGCGCCTCCAGGTCCTGCTCGTCGGCGATCTCCGCGTCGCTGCCCGGCAGCTCCTCCGGGTCGATCATGGGCAATCGCAGTTCTTCGAAGCGGGATTCGACCCAGGCGTGGAAGCGGGTGCCCCGGCGCGCCGCAGGCTGGGGCGGGCGTGGCATGGGGCGGGCCAGCTCCTGGGCGAGGCCGTCGGGGTCGGCGGCCAGGCGCAGTACCTGGGACGCGGTCAGCGAGTGCGGCACGGGCACGTCGCGCACCCCGGCGCGGGCGCGCAGCAGCTCGCCGGTGAGGGCGTCGAGGTCGCGGTCCCAGGAGTCGATGGTGCGGGCCTCCTCCGCGGTGAGCACCGTCTCGGGGGCGGGCGCGGGGTGCGGGACGGCGGGCGCCGTCTGCGTGCCCTGCGGCTCCGGCACGCGCGCGTGGGACAGCGGCTCGGGCTCCGGCGCGGGGTGCGGCAGCGCGGGGCGCTCGGTGGGCAGGTCCTCCCAGTCACCCGGGAGGTCGCTCCCGAACTCCTCGTCCTCGACGGCACCGTGATCCGGAAGGGCCTCGTACGCCCCGTACGGCTCGTCGGGAAGGTCGTCGTCGGGCGGGGGCGGCCAGTCGGGGTCCTCGAAAGGCTGCTCACGATGGGCGGCGGGGTGGGTCTGCGTGTGCGCGCGGGCCTCCGCGGGATGCGCGGCGCGCTCCAGGTGGGCGAGGACCGTGTCGGCAGCCGCGCGGCGGCGGGCCATGGACGTCTCGTCGAGCGGCAGGGGCCAGGCGTGCTCGGCCGCAGCCTCCTGAAGGGCCGGGTTCTCCTCGTCCTCCGCCGGCTCGTCCGCCCAGACCTCGATCTCGCCGTGGCCGGCAGCGCAGTGCTCGTACAGCGCCTGAAGGAAGTCGGACGGTCCGCGTCGCTTCTTCTGGGAAGGGCCCCACCAATGGCCGGAGCCCAGCAGCAGCGTGCGGGGGCGGGTGAACGTGACGTAGCCCAGACGCAGTTCCTCGGTGTGCTGGTGGTCCTTCATGTCGGCGTGGAAGGCCTTCATGCTCTTGGCGTCCCACGCCTCGATGTCGGGCAGGATCGCGGCGTCGCCGCGCAGCTCGTGCGGCAGGGCCTTGCCCTGGGCCGTCCACTTCTCGCGTCCCTGGGCGCTCGGGAACGTGCCGTTGACGAGTCCGGGCACGGCGACGACGTCCCACTCGAGGCCCTTGGACTTGTGGGCGGTGAGCACCTTCACGGTGTTCTCGCCGCCCGGGAGCGCGTTGTCGAGGCCCTTCTCGTACTGGGCCGCGGTGCGCAGGAAGCCGAGGAAGGCGAGCAGGGACGCGGAACTCTCGTTGGCCGCGAAGGAGGCGGCTATGTCGAGGAAGTTGGAGAGCGTCTCGCGGCGCCGGGCCGCCAGCGCATGCGGGGACGCGGAGAGTTCGACCTCCAGCCCGGTGACGGCCAGCACACGGTGCAGGACGTCCATGAGCGGGTCGGACAGTGAGCGGCGCAGGTCGCGCAGTTCGGCGGCGAGCCGGGCGAAACGCACGCGCGCGTCCGGCGAGAAGGGCAGCCCGTCGTCGTCCCCGTCGGCCTCCGCCGAGGTCTCCAGGAAGGTGTCGAGCGCGTCCGCGAGCGATATCACCTCGGCCGGGTCGACGCCTTCGACGGCCTCGGCCAGGCGGCGGTCCGGGTCGTCCTCGTCGCCGCCGCGCGCGTGGGCGACCAGGAGGCGGGCCCGGCGTCCCAGAAGGGCGAGGTCACGCGCGCCGATACGCCACCTGGGGCCGGTCAGCAGCCGCACCAGAGAGGCATTGGCCCCGGGGTCCTGGAGCACCTCGCAGACAGCGACGAGGTCGGCGACCTCGGGAAGGTGCAGCAGCCCTGACAGGCCGACCACTTCGACCGGGATGTCGCGGGCGACGAGGGCCCCCTGGATCTCGGCGAAGTCGGTCGCGGTGCGGCACAGGACGGCGATCTCGCCGGGCGCCTTCCCCGTGGCGACGAGGTGACCGATGGAGTCCGCGAGCCAGTCGATCTCCTCGCTGTGGGTCTTCAGAAGGGCACATCGCACGATGCCGTCCCGCTCGGCTCCCGGGGCGGGCCGCAGGGCCTCCACGCCCGCGTGCATCGCGCGCAGCGGCTCCGCCATCCCGTTGGCCAGGTCGAGGAGGCGGCCGCCACTGCGCCGGTTCTCGCTGAGCGCGAAGCGGGTGGCCGGGCGGCCGTCTGCGTACGCGAAGTGGCGCGGGAAGTCGTCGAGGTTGGCGACCGATGCGCCGCGCCATCCGTAGATCGCCTGGCAGGGGTCGCCCACGGCCGTCACGGCGTGCCCGGTCTCTCCGCCGAACAGGCCCGCCAGCAGGATCCGCTGGGCCACCGAGGTGTCCTGGTACTCGTCGAGCAGGACGACGCGGAACTCGTCCCGCAGGATCTCGCCGACCTCGGGCCGGGTGTCGGCCAGCGTGGCCGACAGGGCGATCTGGTCGCCGAAGTCCAGGACGTCGCGGGCCCGCTTGGCCTCCCTGTAGCGGCCCACGAGTTCCGTGAGCTCCAGTCGGGCGGCGGCGGCTTCGGGGACCTTGCGCAGATCCGCGTTGCTGAGCTTGACGCCTTCGAGGGAGCGCTGCAGGTCACGGTCGTACGCGCGCAGTCGCGCCGGTGGTACGAGGTGCTCGGCCAGCTCCGCGTCGAGGGCGAGCAGATCGCTGACCAGGTCGGCGAAGGAGCGGGTGAGGGCGGGGTACGGGCCGGGCGCCTCGCGCAGCACGCGCGCGGCGAGCTGGAAGCGGGTGGCGTCGGCGAGCAGCCGCGTCGTGGGTTCGAGACCGATGCGCAGCCCGTGGTCGGTCAGGAGCCGGCCGGCGAAGGCGTGGTACGTGGAGATCACGGGCTCGCCGGGCGGATTGTCCGGGTCGATGCTGTCGGGGTCGGTGACGCCCGCTCTGACGAGAGCCTTGCGGACGCGCTCGGCCAGCTCACCCGCGGCCTTGTTGGTGAACGTGAGGCCGAGGACCTGCTCGGGCGCGACCTGCCCGGTGCCCACGAGCCAGACCACGCGTGCGGCCATCACCGTCGTCTTGCCGGAACCGGCTCCGGCCACGATCACCTGCGGGGCGGGCGGCGCGATGATGCAGGCCGTCTGCTCCGGGGTGAACGGGATGCCCAGCAGCTCCTTGAGCTGCTCGGGGTCGGTGAGGCGTGTGGTCACCTCACCGAGGCTAACCGGCACCACTGACAGCGCCGGCCCGTTCCGGCTCGGCGGAGGCGCACGTCACTCCACGACGTGGTGCCCCTCGGGTCGCGCGCTGCACGAGGCGCGGAAGGCGCAGTGCGTGCAGTGCTGGCCCGTGGTCGGTGCGAAGCGCTCGTCGAGGACCTTGCCCGCGGCCGTGGCGAGGAGGTCGCCGACCCACTCCCCTTCGAGGGGTTCCTGCGCCTGCACCTTGGGGAAGGTCTCGCCGCCGTCCTTCTTGGGGGCTCCTTGGCGCAGCTGGACCAGCTCGGCGCCGCCCGGGTGGGGCCGTGCGCCGTCGAAGGGCTCGTCCACGGCGCCCTCGCGCACGGCCAGCTGATAGACAGCGAGCTGCGGGTGGCGGGCCACGTCGGCCGCGCTGGGAGCCTGCTTGCCGGTCTTGAAGTCGACCACATAGGCGCGGCCTTCGGTGTCGCGCTCGACGCGGTCCATGGAGCCGCGGATGCGGACTTCGTAGGAGCCTGCTTCGAGGGTCACGTCGAAGGCGTGCTCGCTGGCGACGGGGGTGCGGCCGGTGCGGTCCGTGACGTGCCACTGAAGGAAGCGTTCGAGCGCCACGCGCGCGTGCTCCTTCTCCTGCGCCGACTTCCAGGGCGCGTCGAAGGCGAGGGCGTCCCACACGGAGTCGAGACGCTCCATGAGGACGGCGAGATCGGCCGGGGTGCGCCCGGACGCGACCTCGTCGGCCAGGACGTGCACGACGTTGCCGAACCCCTGGGCCGCGGTGGCGGGGGCGTCGGCCTTCACCTCACGGCCCAGGAACCATTGCAGCGCACATGTGTTGGCGAGCTGGTCGAGGGCGCTTCCCGAGAGCACGACGGGCTTGTCGCGGTCCCGCAGCGGGATCTTGCTCTCCGTGGTCTCGTACATGCCCCACCAGCGGTAGGGGTGGGCGGACGGTACGAGCGGCCTGCCGTCGTCGTCGCCGAGTGCGGCGAGGCGGGCCAGGCGCCGGGCCGCGGCCTCTCGCAGGGCGTCGGAGACACGGGGGTCGACCGTGGTGGCCCGCAGCTCCGCTACGAGAGCCGCCACGGCCAGCGGACGACGCGGCCGGCCGGTGATGTCCTTGGGCTCGATGCCGAGTTCGGTGAGGAACCGCGACGGCTGGTCGCCGTCGTCCGCCGGAGCCTTCACCGCGGTGACGACGAGCCGCTCCCGCGCGCGCGTGGCGGCCACGTAGAACAGGCGTCGCTCCTCGGCCAGCAGCGCGCCGGGGGTGAGCGGCTCGGCGAGGCCGTCGCGTCCGATGCGGTCGGCTTCCAGGAGGGAGCCCCGGCGGCGGAGATCCGGCCACAAGCCTTCCTGCACACCGGCGACGACGACCACGCGCCACTCCAGGCCCTTGGAGCGGTGCGCGGTCATCAGACGCACGGCGTCGGGGCGTACGGCCCGCCCGGCGAGGGTGTCGGCGGCGATGTCCTGTGCTTCCAGTTCCTCGAGGAAGTTGCGGGCACCGCGGCCTCCGGTGCGCTCCTCCGCGCGGGAGGCGATGGCGAACAGGGCGCACACCGCGTCCAGGTCACGGTCCGCGTTGCGGCCTGCCGCGCCACCGCGCCGGGCGGCGCGCTCCAGGCGCTGCGGCCACGGGGTGCCGTTCCACAGCTCCCAGAGGGCTTCCTCCGCGGTGCCTCCGTCGGCGAGCTTCTGACGGGTGGTCGCCAGGAGGGCGCCGAGACGCTGTGCACCGCGCGCGTAGGCGGGATCGTGCAGGGCGAGACGCTCGGGCTCGGCGAGGGCGCGGGCGAGCAGTTCGTCGGAGGGCGGGGGCAGATGGTTGCCCGCGGTGCGCTCCTCCTCGCGCAGGGCGCGTCCGAGGCGGCGCAGGTCGGCGGCGTCCATGCCGGCCAGTGGTGAGGTCAGAAGGGTGAGAGCCGTCTCCGTGTCGAAGCGGGACGCGGCCTCGGTGTTGTCGTCCGCGTCCCCCTCCACGGGGCTCTGCGCCACCGCTTTCAGGGCGGTGAGCAGCGGCGCGACGGCGGGCTCGTGGCGCAGGGGCAGGTCGTCGCCGTCGATGTCCAGGGGGACGCCTGCCGCCGTGAGCGCGCGGCGCACCGCCGGGATGCTGCGGGCGCCCGCACGCAGCAGGACGGCCATGTCGCTCCATGGGACCCCGTCCTCCAGGTGGGCCCGGCGCAGGATGTCCGCGACGTTGTCGAGCTCGGCGCCGGACGTCGGGTACGTGTAGACCTCGGCCCGGCCTCCGTCACGGGTGGGCGTGAGCGCGCGGTGGGCCCGTACCTTCTCGGCGGGCAGGCGGGTGAGGGGCATCCGCTGGGTGACACGGCGCGTGGCTTCCAGGAGGTCGCTTCCGGAGCGCCGCGACGTGGTGAGGACCTCGACCGGCGCGGGCGTGCCGCCCGCGCGCGGGAAGTCGTGCGGGAAGTCCAGGATGCCGTTCACATCGGCGCCGCGGAACGTGTAGATCGACTGGTCCGGGTCGCCGAACGCGACCAGGGTGCGGCCGCCGCCCGCCAGCGCGTGCAACAGCCGGACCTGCGCCGGGTCGGTGTCCTGGTACTCGTCGACGAACACGGCGTCGTACTGCGCGGCGAGCTGGTCGGCGATCTCCTGACGGTGGGCGAGGAGCACGGCACGGTGCACCAGTTCCGCGTAGTCGAGCACGCCCTGCATGTCGAGGACGTCCAGGTACTCGGCGAGGAACGTGGCGGCCGCGCGCCAGTCGGGGCGCCCGATGCGGCGGGCGAAGGCATCCAGGGCGGCAGGGCCCAGGCCCAGCTCGCGGCTGCGGGCGAGGACCGCGCGCACCTCGTCGGCGAAGCCCCTCGTGGTGAGGCAGGCACGCAGCTCGTCGGGCCAGCGCACATGCGCGAGCCCGGCCTGTTCCAGGTCGATCTGGCCGGCGAGCAGCTCGCGTACGGCGACGTCCTGCTCGGGGCCCGACAGAAGGCGGAGGGGCTCCACGAAGAGTTCCGCGTCCTGGTGCGCGCGGACCAGCGCGTAACAGTACGAGTGGAAAGTCGTCGCCTGCGGGGTGCGCGCGGCTCCTATGCGCAGCGCCATGCGGTCACGCAGTTCGACGGCGGCCTTGCGGCTGAAGGTGAGCACAAGGATGCGCTCGGGTGCGGTGCCCTTGGCGATGCGTGCCGCCACCGCTTCCACCAGGGTCGTCGTCTTGCCCGTCCCCGGGCCGGCCAGGACGAGCAGCGGGCCGTGGGTGTGGTCAACCACCGCGCGCTGGGCTGCGTCCAGACGAGGAGGGGCCGCGGGAACCGCCGGGGTGCGCACCAGCCGATACGCACCCGGGATCGCCTGTCGAACCTGGTGGTGCGACAGGGGCCGGGTGGACGAAGAGGAGCTCACGTGGATCGCTGGTCCTGGTGGGTGTGCAGGTGAGGGAGGTGCCGTCCGCGTGCAGCGGCGGCCAGGGGGGTGAAGGAGGTGTCTGTCATCGACGGTGCCGACGACGCTACGCCGTCGAGTGTGGCGGAAGCCGAGCTTCCGGCGCCTCCCTCACGTCCCTCCCGGCCCAGGTGTGCCCAGTCTCACGACCGGGCACAGCCGTGGCGAACCGCCCCGAGCACGCCTTTTCCCTCGTACGGATCACCAGTGCCTCACCCGCGCGCGGGATGGCCGAAGCTGTCAATTGTGAGCTTCCGTACACGCCCGGCCGTCCCATCGCGCCCGCTTCATGTCCAGGCGCGGCAGGTGGCCCTCGGAGGCGCGGGAGGCGTCGCGCAGCGGCGTGCTCTCCTCCCTGTAGTGAGCCAGCGCACTCAGCTCGTGCCCCGGGAGCAGCGATCCGTCCGCCCGCACCACGCGCCACCACGGCACGGCGCCCCCGTAGAGGGACATCACACGTCCCACTTGGCGCGGCCCGCCCGTCTCCAGCCACTCGGCGACGTCCCCGTAGGTCAGGACCCGACCGGCCGGGATCAGCTCGGCGACCTCGAGGACGCGCTCGGCGTACTCCGGCAGTTCACCTGCCCGCTCACTCTCCTCGCTCATCCGGCCCATCCTGCCGCACGGCACCGACAACACCGCGAGACCGGCGAGAATGCGCCTGCCGACAACTTCGCGTTCCTCGAATGCACCCTGATACCCCCCTATGGCGATGGGACATGCCACCATCGTGCGGGCGGTGACTGGTGATACGAGATCAAGAAGAGACGACGGAGCAGCAGAGCGTGCACCCCGACAAGGCGGAGGGCACCTCTGTGACACCGGCGCGCCCTGAGAAAGCGGCCGGGCAGGCCGCCGAGACGAAGCACGAGCAGCCTCTGCACGATCCCGACTGTGTCGACGCGGACATGCACGCGGAGCGCGTCGAGGGTGACGAACCGTTGCTCCCCGCGCGCGTGCACCGCCCCTCCGACCTGATGCGCCTGCTCGTCGGCGTGCTCGCGATCGCCGTCCTGCTGGCCATCGCCGCGTTCGCGCACGCCACGACCTCGGGCTTCGCCCAGGACATCAACAAGGGCACCGGGCAGGCTCCTGACCTGCTGACCAAGTTCGCGGGTCTCGCCTCCAGCATCGCCATCCTGCTCGTACCGGTCGCGTTCGCCATCGAGCGGCTCATCAAGCGCGACGGACTGCGGATCGCCGACGGCGTGCTCGCGGCGGTCCTCGCACATGGGGTGACGCTCGCGACCGATCTCTGGGTCGCCAAGGCCGCGCCGCAGTCCATCCAGGACGCGCTCACCAAGGTGTCGCCCGGCGACATCCACGCGCTCACCGACCCGGTGCACGGCTACCTGGCGCCCGTCATCGCCTACATGACAGCTGTCGGTATGTCCCGGCGACCACGATGGCGCGTCGTGCTGTGGGTGGTGCTGCTGCTCGACGCGTTCGCGATGCTGGTCACCGGTTACACCACACCGTTCTCGATCATCCTGACGATCCTCATCGGATGGACCGTCGCCTACGGGACGCTCTACGCGGTCGGCTCGCCCAATGTGCGGCCCACAGGGCAGACGCTCCTCGCCGGCCTGCGGCACGTCGGTTTCCACCCCGTCAGCGCCTCCCGGGAAGAGGCCCATGAGGGCGCCACGGAGAACGGTGACAGAGGGCGGCGCTACTTCGTCACCCTGGAGGACGGTCCACCGCTGGACGTCACCGTCGTCGACCGTGAACAACAGGCACAAGGTTTCTTCTACCGCGTATGGCGACGTCTGACGCTGCGCGGCATCACCCAGCGCCGTAGCCTCCAGTCGCTGCGCCAGGCCCTGGAGCAGGAGGCCCTGCTCGCCTACGCGGCGATCTCCGCCGGGGCGAACGCGCCGAAGCTGATCGCCACCTCCGAGCTGGGCCCCGACGCCGTGATCCTCGTGTACGAGCACCTCGGCGGCCGGACCCTGGACTCACTGCCCGACGGAGAGATCACCGACGGGCTGCTGCGCGACACCTGGCACCAGGTACAGGCACTGCAGTCCCGGAGGATCGCGCACCGGCGGCTGGCCGGCGACGCCCTTCTGGTGGATCGTTCCGGCACGGTGATCCTCACGGATCTGCGCGGCGGCGAGATCGCCGCGAGCGACCTGGTCCTGCGCATGGACATCGCCCAGATGCTCACCACGCTGGGCCTGCGGGTCGGCGCCGAGCGGGCAGTGGCCTCCGCCGTCGGTGTCCTCGGCCCCGACGCCGTCGCGGACTGTCTGCCGCTGCTCCAGCCCATCGCGCTCACCCGCTCCACCAGGGCGACGCTGCGCAAGCTCGGACGTGAGCGTGCCCAGCGCGAGCGCGAGGCCGTCCTGGAGGCTTCCAGCAAGGCCAAGCAGGCGCGGCTGGAAGAGATCGCCGAGGTCGACAGCGACGGCAAGAAGTCCGTACGCGCCGAGAAGAAGTCCGAGAAGGCCGAGCGGCAGGCCGAGAAGCGCGCCCTGGACGTGGCCCTGGAGGAGGCGCGCGAGGAGGACCTGCTCACCCAGATCCGCCACCAGGTGCTCCGCATCCGCCCCCAGGCACCCGTCGAACCGGCCCGCCTGGAGCGCATCCGGCCCCGCACACTGATCAGTTTCATCGCGGGAGCGATCGGCGCCTACTTCCTGTTGTCGCAGCTCACCCACATCGACTTCGCCGCGATCGTCGGCGAGGCCGAGTGGGGCTGGGTCGGCCTCGCGGTGCTGTTCTCCGCACTCAGCTACGTAGCCGCGGCGATGAGCCTGCTGGGCTTCGTACCCGAGCGTGTGCCCTTCACGCGGACCGTCTCCGCACAGGTCGCCGGGTCGTTCGTGAAGATCGTGGCCCCGGCGGCGGTCGGCGGCGTGGCGCTCAACACCCGTTTCCTGCAGCGCGCGGGCGTCCGCCCCGGGCTCGCGGTCGCCAGTGTCGGTGCCTCGCAGTTGTTCGGCATGGGCAGCCACATCCTGTTGCTGCTGACGTTCGGTTACCTGACAGGGACCGAGAAAACGCCCTCCTTGTCGCCGTCCCGCACCGTCATCGCCGGTCTGCTGACCGTCGCCGTGCTCGTCCTTGTCATGACGTCGATCCCCTTCCTGCGGAAGTTCGTCGTCACGCGCGTGCGGTCACTGTTCGCCGGTGTCGTACCGCGCATGCTCGATGTGCTCCAGCGCCCCCGGAAGCTGCTCACCGGCATCGGCGGCATGTTGCTGCTGACGGCCTGCTTCGTGATGTGCCTGGACGCCTCGATCCGAGCTTTCGGCGACAACACGACGAGCCTGAGTCTGGCCAGCGTCGCCGTGGTCTTCCTGGCCGGTAACGCGCTGGGGTCCGCCGCGCCGACCCCCGGTGGAGTGGGCGCCGTCGAGGCGACACTGACAGTGGGCCTGATCGCGGTCGGCCTGCCCAAGGAAGTAGCCGCTCCGGCAGTGCTGCTGTACCGCCTGCTCACCTTGTGGCTGCCCGTGCTGCCCGGTTGGCTGTTCTTCAACCACCTCACGCGCAAGGGCGCCCTGTAGGCACCGCGGCCCGCCGCTGCTGGACAAGGCCGCCTGAACCGACCTCACCCGCACAGCCCGCACCCCGAGCGCCCCGCACGAGGCCGCCGCAGGATGGACGCATGCCCACCCCGCCCCGGTCCCGCGCCGCAGCCCTGGCCGTCACCGCCGTTCTGCTGTTCACCTCGCTCACGGCCTGCGGCGCGTCCAAGGACAGCGTGGATCTGCCCTCCCAGACGCTGAACTGGAAGGACTGCCCCGCACCGGCGGAATCGGAGGGCGGCGGTGACGCGCCGTCCCCGCTGCCCGGGGGCGCCGCATGGCAGTGCGCCACCATGAAGGCGCCCCTCGACTGGTCCGACGCCAAGGGTCGGACGATCGACCTGGCGCTGATCCGCGCGAAGGCGAGCGGTGACAAGGACCGGCGCATCGGCTCGCTCGTTTTCAACTTCGGCGGCCCGGGCGGCTCGGGCGTCACCAGCCTGCCCGCGTTCGGCGCCGACTACGCGCGCCTGCGCACCCGCTACGACCTCGTCAGCTTCGATCCGCGCGGAGTGGGCCGCAGCGCCGGCGTCCGGTGCGAGGACGACGAGCAGCTCGACGAATACTTCCAACAGGACTCGACACCCGACGACGCGGCAGAACAGAAGAAGCTCACCTCCGCCGTCAAGTCGTTCAACGGCGCCTGCGAGGAGAACTCCGGCAAGACACTCCCCCATGTCCGCACCACCGACGCCGCCCGCGACATGGACCTGATGCGCCACGTCCTGGGCGACGACAAGCTGCACTACTTCGGCATCTCCTACGGCACCGAACTCGGCGGTGTCTACGCTCACTTGTTCCCCAAGAAGGTGGGTCGTGCCGTGTTCGACGGTGTGGTCGACCCCACGCAGAACCCGGAGCAGAGCTCACTCGGCCAGGCCGAAGGGTTCCAGCTCGCCCTCGACAACTACGCGAAGGACTGCACCTCCAAAGCCGAGGGCTGTCCGGTCGGCGACACTCCGCAGGACGTCAAGGACAAGATCGCCAAGCTGCTCGACGAGCTCGACGAGAAGCCGATCCCGGGCGTCTTCCCGCGCGACCTCACACAGACGGCCGCGACCAACGGGATCGCCCAGTCCCTGTACTCACAGGACTTCTGGCAGTACCTCACCGAGGGTCTCCAGCAGGCGTACGACGGCGACGGCAAGGTCCTCATGCTGCTGTCCGACTCGATGAACGGGCGCAACGAGGACGGCAGGTACAGCAACACCCAGGCCGCCAACATCGCCATCAACTGCGCCGACGCCAAGCCGCGTTACTCGGCGAGGGACATCGAGGCGAAGCTGCCGGAGTTCCGTGCCGCGTCCCCCTTGTTCGGCGACTACCTGGCCTGGGGCATGCTCGGCTGCACCGGCTGGGCCGTCGACGGCGCCGCGGACCATCCGGACGTCAGCGCTCCCGGCGCCCCGCCGATCCTCGTCGTCGGCAACACCGGCGACCCCGCGACCCCGTACGAGGGCGCGCGGAAGATGGTGGGCGCGCTGGGCGACGGCGTCGGTGTCGAGCTGACGTACAAGGGGCAGGGGCACGGCGCGTACGACAGCGACAGCACGTGTGTGCAGAACGCTGTGAACAGCTACCTTCTCGACGGACGGACCCCGAAAGAGGGAACGGTTTGTTCGTGATCTCGGAGTTGTCCACAGGCCGGAACGGATATCGGCACCTCCTCCTACGATGGCCTGACTGTCTCCCGAACGGGGGCGGTTGAGGGGGAGGTGCCATGGCACCGAAGGCTTCGCGTGCTCGCTCAGGCGCACGCACACGTGCGGGAACAGGGGTCCGCACACTCGCGCTGACGGTGGCCGTCGTGCTCGCGACCGGTCTGGCCACGGGCTGCAGCGGTTCGGGGGGAGGCGATGGGGGCGATCCGAAACCGTCGTCGGACGGCGCCTCGCGATCCGCCGCCGCCGGCAAGCCGCGCACGGCCGCGCCGCCCCGGCTCCCTTCCTCCCTCACGACCCAGCGTCTCGACTGGGGCCGGTGCCGGGCGTCCGCGAGCGCGCCCGCGCCCGGATCCGACTGGCAGTGCGCGACACTCAAGGCCCCGCTCGATTACGCGAAGCCGGACGGGCCGACCATCGGCCTCGCGCTCATCCGCGCCCGGGCCCGGGGCGACGGGGACGACCGGATCGGCTCCCTGCTGTTCAACTTCGGCGGTCCGGGCAGCTCCGGTGTCGCCCTGCTGCCGGCCTTCGCCCCGCAGTACGCGAAGTTGCGCGAGCGCTACGACCTGGTGGGCTTCGACCCGCGGGGGGTCTCGGCGAGCGAGGGCGTGCGCTGTCGCAGCGACAAGGACACACAGGCCGCGGAAGCCCTGGACCTCACGCCCGACACCGCGGCGGAGGAGAACGCCTACCTCAAGGACGCCACCGATTTCGGCAAGGGCTGCGAGAAGGCGGGTGAGCTGCTCAGCCATCTGTCGACCATCGAGGCGGCCCGTGACCTGGACCTGACGCGGCAAGCCCTCGGGGACGACGAGTTGCACTACATGGGCGTCTCCTACGGCACCGAACTCGGTGGGATCTACGCCCACTTGTTCCCCGCCAAGGCCGGCAAACTCGTTCTGGACGGGGTGATCGACCCGACGGCCGGGCGAGTCGGACAGGCCGAGAACCAGGCGCGTGGATTCCAGCGTGCCCTCGACAACTACTTCCGGTCCCGCGGCAAGGATCCGAAAGAGGGCTCGCGCGAGATCGTGGCGCTCCTGCAGCGGCTCGACAGGCGGCCGCTGCACACGGCGGGCGGCCGCGAGCTGAACGAGTCGCTCGCCACGACAGCCATGGCGGTCACCTTGTACAGCAAGGACAGTTGGCCTGCCCTGACGAGGAGCCTGCGTGACGCGGAGAAGGGCGACGGCACAGCGTTGCTGGCGCTCGCGGACGCCTACAACGACCGTGACGCGCGCGGGCATTACGGGACCGCGAGCCACTCGCAGCGTGCGATCTCCTGCCTCGACGACAGGGCGCGACCCACGACGGCACAGACGAAGGCGCGGCTGGCGAAGTTCCGTGCGGTCTCACCCGTCTTCGGGCCGTACATGGGCTGGGACACCGCGGGCTGGTGTCACGACTGGCCCGTGCCGGGGCAATGGGACGACCCGGACGTGAGCGCCCCGGGAGCGGCGCCGGTGCTGGTGGTGGGCAACACCGGTGATCCGGCGACTCCCTACGAGGGCGCGCGGCGCATGGCCGACGAACTGGGCAAGGGCGTCGGTGTCGAGCTGACCTGGAAGGGTGAAGGGCACGGGGCCTACGGCTCCGGCAGTTCCTGCGTCGACTCGACGGTCAACGCCTATCTGCTGGAGGGACGAATACCGCGCGACGGCAAGGTGTGCTCCTGACCGTGGACGGCTCCGGCGCGCAGCGGGTCCCCGACATGCCGGACGGGCCCCGCGCGCAGTGCGCGAGGCCCGTCCGGGAAGGTCACGGCCGAGTGATGGCTCAGTAGACCGGCTTGTCGGGCTCGATCTGGTGGACCCAGCCGATGACGCCGCCGCCGACGTGCACGGCGTCCGCGAAGCCCGCGGACTTCAGCACGGCGAGGACTTCCGCACTGCGGACACCCGTCTTGCAATGCAAGACGATCTTCTTGTCCTGCGGCAGGCCCTCCAGGGCGGTGCCCATGAGGAACTCGTTCTTGGGGATCAGCTTGGCGCCCGGGATGGAGACGATCTCGTACTCGTTCGGCTCGCGGACGTCGATGATCTCGATGCTCTCGCCCTCGTCGATCCACTCCTTGAGCTGCTTGGGAGTGATCGTCGCACCGGCCGCGGCTTCCTGCGCCTCCTCGGACACGACGCCGCAGAAGGCCTCGTAGTCGATGAGCTCGGTGACGGTCGGGTTCTCGCCGCAGACCGCGCAGTCGGGGTCCTTGCGGACCTTGACCTGCCGGTACTGCATCTCGAGAGCGTCGTAGATCATGAGGCGGCCGACCAGCGGGTCGCCGACACCGGCCAGGACCTTGATCGCCTCGGTCACCTGGATGGAGCCGATGGACGCGCACAGCACGCCCAGGACACCGCCCTCGGCGCAGGAGGGGACCATGCCGGGGGGCGGGGGCTCCGGGTAGAGGCAGCGGTAGCACGGCCCGTGCTCGGACCAGAAGACCGAGGCCTGGCCGTCGAAGCGGTAGATGGAACCCCACACGTAGGGCTTGTTGAGCAGGACGCACGCGTCGTTGACGAGGTAGCGCGTCGCAAAGTTGTCCGTGCCGTCGACGATCAGGTCGTACTGGCTGAAGATGTCCATCACGTTCTCGGCTTCGAGCCGCTCTTCGTGCAGGATCACGTTCACGTACGGGTTGATGCCGAGGACCGAGTCCTTCGCGGACGCCGCCTTGGACCGGCCGATGTCGGCCTGGCTGTGGATGATCTGACGCTGCAGGTTCGACTCGTCGACCTCGTCGAACTCCACGATGCCGAGCGTGCCCACGCCGGCCGCGGCCAGGTACATCAGGGCCGGCGACCCGAGGCCGCCGGCGCCCACACAGAGCACCTTGGCGTTCTTCAGCCGCTTCTGCCCGTCCATCCCGACATCCGGGATGATCAGGTGGCGGGAGTACCTGCGGACCTCGTCTACGGTGAGCTCAGCAGCTGGCTCGACCAGGGGTGGCAGCGACACGGGGACTCCGTTGGTCGGTTTCTACGTACGGTTGTTCTGCCTGCAACACTGCCACGCCCCCCTTCATTCCGAGACACCCGGTCCGATACGCGAGACGATCTCGTCCCAGTAGCCGGGCATCGACTCCCAGGGGTCCGTCGCACCGCCACGGTCCGTGTGATCCGTGAAGTAGATCGTGCCCGCGCCCTGCCAGCGCGCGATGCGCAGCGCCTCCTCGAGGTGGCCGCGCGGCATGCCGTGGACGAAGTGACAGAACCGCTCGGGCGGATAGTCGGCGGTCCACTCCGCGACCTGGGACCAGCGGTAGTCGCTCCAGGGACCGGAGAACGTGACCAATTGGTCGGCGGTCTCGGCGAATCCGGGATACGGGTGGGTGCCGTGGCCGAGCACGATGTACGCGTCGTCGACGAGCGCGCGCAGCGTCATGACGGTGCGCCGGACCTCGGCAAGCGCGGTCCGCTCCGTGGGACAGCGGTCGAGGCTGAAGCCGTCGACCTGGTACCAGTCGAGGAAGCGGTGGGCGTCCGAGACGAGTTCCCCGAAGGAGCGGGCGCCGTAGGTCATGTCGAGGTGGCCGAGGACGCGCACGCCCGCGTTGCGGAGGCGGCCCGCCGCCTCCAGGCAGTGTGGGTCGGGGCGGGCGCCCGGGCCGTCGGCGACGTTCAGGACGACCCAGTGCAACGGGGTCTCGGGCCGGGTGAGTTCGGCCCACTCGGCGGGAGCGACGAGGGGGTGCGCGAAGCCGGGGATGCCGAAGCCGAGGCGTACGTCGGTGCTCGACAGGCCGGTCGCGGTCGGAGTCAGATACGGCATGCCGCCTCCATCCAGATGTCGGCGAGGGACTCTTCGAGGTTGATGCGGGGACGCCAGCCGAGCCGGTCGCGGGCCGTGCGCACATCGGCCTGCTGCCAGCTGCCGCAGCCGTCGGGGTACGGGTACGCGGCGGCCACCGGCCCCTGCAACCCGTGGTCCGATTCGGAGCGGGGGTGGCCGACGGATTGCCGGAGCGCGACGGGCGGTGCGTCGAGTTCGTGGAGGGCGCCGCCGAACCCGGCCACCCTGGCGAGCACGGCGGCGGCGTCGCGCAGGCGGACGGCACGGCCGGAGCCGATGTTGATGACGCCCTGCGCGGCGGAGAGCGACGCGGCGTGCACGGCGCGCGCCACATCGCGTACGTCGATGAAGTCGCGCTGCGCGCCGAGGCCGCCGAGCTTGAGCTCGCCGTCGCCGGCCTGCATCGCGCGGCGCATGGCCTCGGCGAGCCGGCCGAGCGGGGATCCGGCGGGGGTGGCGGGTCCTGCGGGCGAGAAGACGCGCAGGACGACGGCGTCGAGGCCGGAGCCCAGGACGAGTTCGGTGGCGGCCAGTTTGCTGACGCCGTACGGGCCGCCGGGCCGGGGCACCGCATCCTCGGCGGTGGACGAGCCCGGCTGTGACGGGCCGTACTCGGCGCCGCAGCCGATCTGCACGAGGCGGGCGCCGCAGCCGCTGCGGCGCAGGGCCTCGCAGATGGTGGCGACGGCGACGGTGTTGTGCCGGGTGAGGTCGCGGGCGCCCCCACGGATGGCGCCGGCGCAGTTGATGACGACGCCGGGGTGGACGGCGTCCAGGAAGCGGGTGAGCGCGCCCGGGCTGCCGGTGGCGAGGTCGAAGCGGACGTCGGCGTCGTCGCCCCGGCCGAGCGCGGTGAGCTGCACGGCGGGGTCTGCCAGGAGTCTGTCGGCGACGAAGCGGCCGAGGTACCCGTTGGCTCCGATCAGCAGAACCCTCATCGGACGCCTCCCGGCTTCCGCGCTCCGCGCGCTGCGCGTCGTGCGCGCGAACCGTGGGGGTCGCACTGCCCGTGAGGTCCGGAGTATCCGGCGTATCCGGCGCCTCCGGGAGGAGGGGTGGTCATCTGGCGTTCTCCTTATGAATGGTGCCGTGAGTCGTCGGGTGTGCCCGCGGTGTCGGCCCCGCGGGAGGGAGGTCTTGCTGGTCATGCGGCAGGGGGTGCGGTGTGCTCGGCAGGAGGCTCCGCGATGGTCATGGCGCACCCTCTGCCGTCCGGTCGACGCCGGCGTGGGCGGAGGCCCGGGTCAGCGTGCGGAAGGCGTGGACGAGCAGCGCCAGCGCCGCGACACCGCAGGCGGCACCGGGTACGACGCCCGCGCCCAGGGCGCTGACGGCCGCCTCGACCGGCGCGCCGAGGACGTCGCAGCCGGGCAACCGCGCGGCGAAGACGGAGGCGACGGCCAAGGCTTCGGCACCGGCGGCGGCGCCGAGCACGACGGCGGGTGCGTGGGGGTGGCCATGCACAGCGAGGAGGCGGGCGAGCAGCAGCAGAACCCCCAGGGCTCCAGCTCCGGCGTGGTCGGCGCTCTGGTCGAGCAGTGCTCCGGTCAGGCCGAGCAGCGCGGCCAGGGCGAGAGCGAACAGGGCGACAGTGCTGAGGAGCAACGGCCGCGCGGAGGCGGCGAACTCGGCGAGTCCGCGGCTGGTGGCGAGTCGGCGGCGGGCCCCGGAGGTGTAGAGCCGGGCGCACCAGACCGCGGGTGCCACGGCGACGGTGAGGGCGAGGAGCGGTGCGGTCGCCGGGGGCCATGCCTCGTCGGGGCCGCCGGTCAGCGCCGCGTTCAGCAGGCCGTCGCCGAGAAGGGCGTAGGCGAGCAGCCACCAGACGCAGAGTCGGGTGGTGGGGGTGGCCGGGACGGTCCCGGCGCGCAGGGGCCCGCGTCGCAGGGTGGTCCGCAAGGTGGCGGCGACGGCCAGTGCGCCGCCGACGCCGATCGCCAACCGTGTGGCGCCGGAGGTGACGTGCACGGCGGGCAGGATCAGCGCGCAGACGGCGCCCGGAAGGAGGGCGAGCACGGCCCACGCACCGCGCACGCCGGTGGTGGTGGGTGCCGGGGCGACAGCGGGGGCGAGCGGTTCGTCCTGCCTGCCGTCGCGCGGGACGCGTGCGTACATCTCCTCGGCGAGCGAGAACACGTCCTTGTGGCGGAAGCGGGCGGCGGCCCGGTCGGTCACGCCGTGGGCCTCGAGCCCGGCGGCGATCTCCAGGGGGTCGACGGCGCGCTCGCACAGTTCGCGATGCCGGTGCATCAGGACCTTGACGGGGTCGGCGCCCGAGCGGCGCTGGGGGACCCCGGAGCGGCGGAGACGTTGGTCCACACCGGGCCTTGGGCCGCCCGCCGGCTCGGGAGTCGAGGAGGCTTCCAGGGCCGCACGGGCCTCCAGGGCCGCCCGGGTCGCAGGGGCCTCCAGGGCCTGGGCGGACTCCGTGCCCCAGGCCGGGGCGCTCAGGGGGACGCGCGGCGTGTCCGTTCCGACACCGGAGCCGTCGGCAGAGCCCATGCCGGAGCCGGCATCGGGGCCGGGCCTCGCAGTCTCGTACCGGTTCATGTCTCACCCTCCCTGCCGCCCTGCGTCACTCCGGCCAACTGCTCCCGCTCGCCGCCGACGCCGCCCGCGGCGCCCGTCTCCGTCGCGGCGGCCAACGCCCAGCTCGGGGTTCCCGTGCCACCGGTCCGTCCGGCGAGCCACGATCCGCCGACGTCACTCGTGGTCGCGGCTGTCCATCGCCCCGGCACATGGGCTTCGAGCGGGTGCGCGAACGGCAAGGGCTCACCGGAGCCGTCCACGGCGTCGCGGCGCACCGGGCAGTGCGAGACGATCTCCAGGTAAATGCTGTGAAATGCCGCGACGTTCTGCTCGACGGTGAAGAGCTCCAGGGCTCGCGCCCGGGCGGCCGCGCCGAGCCGTTCCCTGCGTTCGGAGTCGCGCAGCAGGGTCACGCACGCCTCGGCGAGCGCCCGTGGGTTGCGCGGCGGCACGACGAGGCCGGTGCCGCCGATGACCTCGACGACCGCGCCCACGTCGGTGGAGACAGTGGCGCGTCCGCAGAACATGGCCTCGACCAGGCTGATCGGGAAACCCTCGACGACACTGGAGAGGACGACCACGGCGCCGGCGCCGTAGACGTCGGCGAGGTCGGGTGCTTCGGGGCCGCCGAGCTCCTCGAAGGAGACCGGGTTCTCGCCGACGGCGTGGATCCCCGCGGCCTCGTCGGGGAAGAGCTGCGCGGCCAGAGCCTTGCAGTGACCGAGATATGTCTCGGCCTCGCGATCCACCGGCCGGTCCACCGACCGGTCCACCAACCGGTCTGCCGGGCGCCCCTGATCGACGCCGCGCGGGGCTTGCCCGGCCGGCATCGCCCCCACGATCCGCAGCCGCGCCTTCGGTTCCTCGCGACGGATCTCCGCGAACGCGTGCAGCAAGGAGATGAGGTCCTTGGAGGGGTCGATACGCCCGACCCAGACGAGTGTGCCCGGCTCCCCCGGCTCCTCGCGCTCGCCGACCTCCGCGAAGCGCGCGGCCTCCATGCCGGGGTGGACGGTACGCAGCTTGGCCCGGTCGGCGCCGCACCGTTCCTGCCAGCGCCGGGCGTGCGCGTTGCCCGGGGTGATCACGGCCGCCTGCCGGTAGACCTCGGCGGCGAGCAGCGCGTGGAAGGCGCCGCGCAGCGCGCGCACCGGCGTGCTCAACTCCGCGTCGCCCGCGGCGATGTAGCGGGCCCTGAGCTGGACCCCGTACTCCGTGACGAGCAGCGGGACGCCGAAGAACCGCTTGGCAATGAGGCCGGGCAGCGCGGCCGCCCCGCTCGATGTCGCATGGCACAGGTCGACGGAGCCGAGGCCGCCGCCCTCGACCCCGGCGGGGACGTCCTCGTACCAGTCGAGGGAGAGGGGGCGCAGTGCGCGCTCCAGGTATCCGGCGACGGCGAGCAGGTCGCGTACCCGGGCGGCGCGGGCGGCGGGCTGAGCGCCGGGCGCACGACAGGCGCGCTCCAGGATGCGTACAGCCGCCTCCGAGCGGAGAGCGCCCCCCAAGGCGCCTTCGTCGCGCGCGAGTTCGGCGAGGCCGTACAGCGCCCTGGCGAAACGGTCCGCCTCGCCGGTCGAACCGTCGACATCACGCGGCGCACCAGACTCGCCTGAGCTCCGGAAACCGACAGACCCGCCCGCACCGCTCGCACGATCCCGGCCCCGCGCGCCGCTCGCGCGATCCCGCTCCCCCGCACCGCTCGCGCTACGCACGCCGCCCGGCTCGCCGCCGGAGCCACGGACTATCGCTGTCGCGAGCTGCTCGTACAGGGAGGCGAATCGGCGCCGGGCCCGCCGGCCCAACGCGCCGCCGCGTGCGCCGTCGTCGCTTCCCGAACTCCCGTCCCAGATCGGCGCGGTGCGCACCTGAGTGACGTGCGGGGGCAGTTCGAGCCGGCCGGCCTCTTCCTGCTCCTGGCTGCGGCTGAGCGCGTAGAGGTCGAACTCGTGCTGCGCGAGCCCGCGCACGAGCCGGTCGCACCAGAGTCGGGCCTCACCGTTCGCATACGGATAGCCGCCCTCTGTCAACAGTCCGACGCGCACGAGTACACCCCCGCTCTCCCATGTGGGGAGCCGCCCTTGACCCGGCGGCTCGCAGCGGGACGAACGTATGCGGACATGCCGGTGGGGGGGGGGGGGGGGGGGGGGGGGGGGGGGGCGGGGGAGGGGGGGGGGGGGGGGGGGGGGGGGGGAAGAGGGGGGGGGGGGGGGGGGGGGGGCCCTTCCCCCCCCCCCCCCACCAGAAGGGGTGAACGGCCGTGACTTTCCCGTGCGCGCGACGTTCTGTCGCGCTAAGAGATCGAACCGCTACACAAAGCTACGGAGTGTCAACCCTTGGGAAAGACCCAGGGGTTGGGCTTGCAGGTGATGCCCTCGGAGCTCAGGAATTTGGTCTGCTGCTGCATGACGGGCGCCAGCGCGCCGTTCTGCGAACAGGTCACGTGGTTGTGGCCGAGCCGGTGGCCGACCTCGTGGTTGATGAGCATCTGCCGGTAGGGGTAGATGGCCTCGTCGTGGAGTACGTCGTCGTACGTCTTCGAGCCCTGCGCCCACCGATAGGCGTTGATCATCACTCGCTCGGTGGCGGCGGAGTCGCACGACACGTTGTCCTCGGTCGTGTCGAGTCCCGACTTGGCGCACCAGGTGGCGGTGGTCCCCGGGCTGGCGAGCGTGATCACGAACTGCGGTGTGCCCTTGGAGATCCGCTCGAAGGTGCGGGCGCCGTCATGGGCCCAACTCCGGTCGTCGTTCAGGGTTTTCTGTACCGCCTGCGCGAACAGTTCGCCGTCGAGTCCGAGCCCCTTCTCGACGTCGATGCGGTAGCGGAACTTCTCGCCGTGCCCCGGCGCCTTCTCGAACCCGGGGATCGCCCGGAAGTCCCCCGACCCCTTCAGATTCGCGGCCAGCGGGTACTTCTTGCTCATCTTCTGCGCGTACGTCGCCGGGGCGGCCTGTGCCGTCTTCGACGGGGCGGCCCGGTCGTCCGAGCGCGAGGCCGAGCCGTCCTGGACGCGGGCCCCGTCGGCGGCCTGCGCGTGCGCGTCATCCGCCGAGCCGCCGTCGTGGCCGGTGACCTGTCCGGCGACGACCACGGCGAGCACGGTGGTGACGGCCGCGGCGGCGATACCGGTGACGGTGAGGCCCTTGCCCCGCTTCTCCCGAGTGGCGTCGGGCACCGCCGGGGCCGGGCTCGCCGTCCGCGGCTCGACCGGAGGCGCGGGGGCCGGTACGGGGCCGGACGTCGACACTGATGCGGGCGTCGATGCGGATGCGGGATCCTCGTCGTGCCAGTCCGTCACAGCCGCGTACGGATCCCGGTGAGCACCCTTCTTGCCCTGGTGAGGGACCTTGTTCTCGTCCCGGCGGGGGTTCTTCCCACCGGAGCCGTCTTCGCCTCGGTCGCCCTTGCCGAGGTCACCGTGACCGAGAGCACCGTCACCGAGGACACCGTCACCGGGGTCGCCGTTGCCGAGGTCCACCTGGCCGAGGTCGCCCTTGTCGAAGGCCCCCTTGTCGAAGGCGTCGACATACTCCTGCCGGGGTCTCGGCCGCGGCACCAGCGCGGGACCGGCAGGTGCCGTGAACCCGTGCCCCGTGCTCTCGCGCCCCGAGGGTGCGCCCCAGCCGCCGCCCGACTCCCGCTGCTCGGGGTGGCCGCCGCGGACGCGCGGCGCTCCGGGCCCCGCCGGTGTGTGCGCGGCGGACGCCTCGCCCGGCGTCCTGCGCCGACGCCCCGTGCCCGGCCGTGCCTGGCCGGACACCGCGGGCGCTGTGGGTGCCGCGGGCGCTGTGGGTGCCGCGGGCGCTGTGGGTGCCGCGGGCGCTTCAGGTATGTCGGCGGTATCGCCGTTGGCTGCCGGTCCTCGGCGGCTGTGCCGTCCCACTCGCCGCCTCAGCTCCCCTGCTCAGTAGTGCTTTCGATCGTGCTTCCGGCCGTACGACCGGAGCCGCGTCCGCTCATGGTCGCGGAAGTCGTTCCGCTCATGATCTCAGGGGCGCTCCCGGTGGCCGCCGCCGGTCCCCCGAGAGCGCGCTGCCCGTTCAACGCCTCGATGTCGGCGACAAGTTCCCGGAAGGCCGTCGCCACTCGCTCCGGGTATTCCATCATCGCGACGTGCCCCGCGTCCGGCAGCGTGAGGAGGCGCGAGTCCCGGAAGGTGCGCGCCGCGCGCGCCGCCATCCGGTAGGAGACCAGCAGATCGCGCCCTCCATAGACGAGCAGCGTCGGCGCGAGCACCCGCTCGGCCTGGCGCCACAGCCCGTGCTGACCGCCGAGCGTGTAGGCGTTCACCACGCCGCGCGCGGAGCGGGCCATGGCGTCCCAGAAGTACGGGAGTTGCAGTCGGCGCTCCATCTCCTCGACGGCGGCGCGGAAACCCTCGGGGGTGACCCGGCCCGGATCGCCGTAGCAGAGGCCGGTGACGCCGCGTACTCGCTGCTCCGGCGTCCACTCCTTCGTCAGGCGTGTGAAGAGCGCGGCGATGCCGGGCACCGCGAGCAGTCCGGTCGGCAGCGCTGTGCGCTGCACCCGCAGCTCGGGCAGGGCGGGCGACACCAGCGTCAACGTCCGTACGAGGTCGGGCCGGACGGCGGCGACGCGCGTGCTGACCGCGCCGCCCAGCGAGTTCCCGAAGAGGTGGACGGGCCCGCGGCCGCGTGCGTCGAGAAAACGGATGACCGCGCGCGCGTGCCCGGTCACCGAGTAGTCGCCGTCGTCCGGCGGCGGCGAGTCGCCGAAGCCGGGCAGGTCGACGGCCTCGCCGTCCACGCTCTCTTCGAGCAGCGACATCAGCGCCGACCAGTTCTGCGAGGAGCCGCCGAGCCCGTGGACGTACAGCGCGGGCGGCAGCCCCTCCCGCGTGCCCGGCCGCGACCGGACCGACAGCGTGCGTCCGGGAAGTCCGACCGAGCGGAGACGCTCCCCCTCCGCGACCTTGACGGTGCCCGGCTTGGGCACCGCGGCGGCGATGACTGGAGGCACACGCGGCGCATCGGTCGAAGACATGCGGCTTATGTTACGAGACGATCACGCAGTGGTTCATGTGTTCGCCGTCACAGACAGCGCACAGCTCTACCCAAAGCTCAAAGGCGGAGCTCACGGGTCCACGCACCCAGGAGTTTTTTCGCCGGGAGATCACATCGCGCCCTGATCGCGTGTCTCCTACGCTCGATTAAGGGCACCCGCCCACACACGAAACAGGTGAGCAAGGGAGCCATTCATGACAGTCGACCCCAGCGATCCCGAGACGTTCGAGGCGAGCGACCCCCAGGAGATCGACCTGGAGGCCCCGGAGGCGGACGCCGCCGAGCAGCTCACGGAGGTCTCCCCCGGTCAGGACGACGTGCCCGTGGAGGTGGCCGACCCGGACGGGGCCGACGCGGCGGACCGGGCGGAACAGGCGAGGGTCGTCGAGATCGACGAGGACGACTACCGGTGACGGCGACGACTTTCCCGACGGGCGCGGCAGTATGCGCCGCTTTGCGTACGTAGGGGCGCCGCGTGCGGCTTTCCCAGTCGTCCGGTCCGTGAAATTCTGCGCTCGCACCGCGCACATCACGGTTACCCAAAAGTACGATGACGGCGCGGCGCACACCGCGCACAGACGATTTTGGGAGGCGGCGTGACAGCCATCGAGCAGACGGAGGCAGCGCGCCCCAAGGGCACGCGCCTGCCGCGCCGGGCCCGACGCAACCAGCTCCTGGGCGCGGCCCAGGAAGTTTTTGTCGCGCAGGGGTACCACGCGGCCGCGATGGACGACATCGCCGAACGGGCCGGGGTCAGCAAGCCGGTGCTCTACCAGCACTTCCCGGGCAAGCTCGACCTCTACCTGGCCCTGCTCGACCAGCACTGCGAATCACTGTTGCAGTCGGTCCGCACGGCCCTCGCTTCCACGACGGACAACAAGCAGCGCGTCGCGGCGACCATGGACGCCTACTTCGCGTACGTGCAGGACGACGGCGGCGCGTTCCGGCTGGTCTTCGAGTCGGACCTGACGAACGAGCCGGCGGTGCGCGAGCGGGTCGACCGGGTCAGCCTGCAGTGCGCCGAGGCCATCTCCGACGTGATCGCCGAGGACACGGGCCTGTCGAAGGACGAGTCGATGCTGCTGGCCGTGGGCCTGGGCGGCGTCTCTCAGGTGGTCGCGCGGTACTGGCTCTCCAGCGCGAGCCCGGTCGAGCGTGACAAGGCCGTCCAGTTGTTGACGTCACTGGCCTGGCGGGGCATCGCGGGGTTCCCCCTGCATGGCGCGGACCAGCACTGAGCGCCTCTGAACCGGCCTCCGCGTACTGCTCCCGTCCCGTTGTTCGCTCTTGGCGTGCAACCGGGGCACCAGGCGCCCCACCTCAGCGGGCTAGTGTTTGCTGCGTACGGCGCGCGGTCGTCCGCGCACATCACGGATCGTCGGAGGGACAAGGCCGTGGAGGTCAAGATCGGCGTGCTGCACACGCCCCGCGAGATCGTTCTGGAGAGCGGCCAGTCCGCCGAGGAGGTCGAGAGCGCGGTGTCCGAGGCGTTGTCCGGCAAGGCGCAGCTGCTCTCCCTGACGGATGAGAAGGGCCGCAAGGTGCTGGTGCCGGCGGAGCGCCTCGCCTATGTGGAGATCGGCGAGCCATCGGTGCGCAAGGTGGGCTTCGGCCCGCTGTAGCCAGTACCAGGAGCGCCAGAGGCGCCAGAAGTAAGTGGAAGGGCCTGACGGCACCATGCCGTCAGGCCCTTCCGGCGTTCACAAGGTGAGCACAGCGAATGCACACAGGGAGGGTTGTGTTCCGGGGGGCGGGGGTACACCGGCTAGTACCGATTTGCACCAACTGGCCGCGCGGGAGGGACCCTCACCATGCTTCTTGAATCTCTCGGCTCCGCACTGCTCGGCCTGGCCCTCGCATGGGCTGCAGGCTTGCGTATGCCGCACCGTCTTCCGTCGCGCACCCTTGTGCTGCCGACCGGAATCGCGGGCGCTCTCTTCGGGGCGTTCGTCACCCACAGCGCGCTGGGCGCGGGCCACGTGCTCGCCACGCTCCTCGGCGCCCTCGTCCTCTCCGCGGCCCTGCTGTCGCTGTTGCTCCGCCCCACCCGGGGCCGAGCGCACCGCTTGAGCCCCAACGCCTGAGCCCTGAGCCGGGCCCGATGACGTAGGTCCCGCGACGAGGTGCGCCCGGCCGCGGCGATCGGCCACAGCAGTCGGCCGGTCACCGCGGTCACCAGGCCGCAGAAGTAGGTCTAGGCAGCGAGTCCCAGGGCCGCCATGCGCTTCGTGTGGGCCTCGGTGATCCGCGAGAACATCCTGCCCACCTCGGCCAGGTCGAAGCCGTCGGCCACGCCTCCGACCAGCATCGTCGACAGGGCGTCGCGGTCCGCGACCACCCGCTGCGACTGCGACAGGGCCTCGCCCATCAGCCGTCGCGCCCACAGGGCGAGCCGGCCGCCCACGCGCGGCTCCGCGTCGATCGCCGCCCGCACCTTCTCCACGGCGAACGAGGCGTGCCCCGTGTCGTCGAGCACGGCGAGCACCAGGGAGCGGGT
This sequence comes from Streptomyces sp. NPDC030991, assembly GCF_055571235.1. NCBI lineage: Bacteria > Bacillati > Actinomycetota > Actinomycetes > Kitasatosporales > Streptomycetaceae > Streptomyces > Streptomyces sp. NPDC030991. The sequence goes on along the minus strand of NZ_JBVIFR010000006.1, from coordinate 245,747 downwards.
GTCGGAGTCGAGGCGGGCCGCGACCTCCCGGTAGAAGTCACTGGCGATCGAGTCGCCGACGTACGCCTTGACCAGGCCCTCCAGCCAGTCCGACGGGGCGGTCTGCTTGTGGAAGCCGTCGAGGGCGCCGACGAACGGGTCCATCGCCTCGGTGGGCTCCGCGCCGATCTCCGAGAGGCGGTTGCGCAACTGCTCGAAGTGGTGGAACTCGGCGGATGCCATCTTGGCCAGCTCCGCCTTGTCCCCCAGCGTCGGCGCCAGCTTCGCGTCCTCGGCCAGCCGCTCGAACGCTGCCAGCTCCCCGTACGCGAGGGCGCCGAGCAGGTCGACGACGGCGGCGCGGTAGTTCACGTCCGCGGATGCGGTGGCCCAGTCCTGGGCGGCGATACCGGTGAGGCCGGTGGTCGCTTCGTTGGACGGTGTGGCGTTGTCAGGCGTCTCCATGAGGCGCACAATAGCCCGCTCGCCGCCACCCGGAAGTCCCTGGTCAAGGAGTGTGACAACGACTACGTGACCAATTCGGCCATCGCACATGCGGGTTTCCGGGGTATGGTGGTAAAGAGCCCGCCGAGTGCAAGCCCAAGTCATGGTGTTTGCGCGTACTTGCGACGGGCCGCACGAATGAGGATGCCCGGTCGGAGGCCCGATCGGCTCCGACCCGACAGCCCTCCAGCTGGTCCGTCACGCGACGTACGGCACGAGGAGGGGCCCTCAGCGGTACGAGCGCTCGAGCGTCGGCAGTGGTCCCGCGTCACCCGGTCCACCCGCACCCGCGGATCGAGACCGGCGTAACACCGGCACGGTCACGACCCCCGCGTTCGCCTCGCACCGCACCTCACAGAAGAGGCAGCACCCTGACTACGCAGACTTCCACTTTCCGGCAGCTCGGCATTCTCCCCGAGACCGCCGAGGCCCTCGAGGCCGTCGGCATCATCACCGCCTTCCCCATCCAGGAGATGACGCTCCCCGTAGCCCTTTCCGGCTCGGACGTCATCGGCCAGGCCAAGACCGGCACGGGCAAGACCCTCGGTTTCGGTCTGCCGATCCTGGAGCGCGTCACCGTCCCCGCGGACGTCGAGGCGGGCCGGGCCAAGCCCGAGCAGCTCACCGACGCCCCGCAGGCGCTCGTCGTCGTCCCCACCCGCGAGCTGTGCACGCAGGTGACCAATGACCTCCTGACCGCCGGCAAGGTCCGCAATGTGCGCGTCCTCGCCATATACGGCGGCCGTGCCTACGAGCCCCAGGTCGAGGCGCTCAAGAAGGGCGTCGACGTGATCGTCGGCACCCCGGGCCGCCTTCTCGACCTCGCGGGCCAGAAGAAGCTCGACCTCTCGCACGTGAAGGTGCTCGTCCTCGACGAGGCCGACGAGATGCTCGACCTGGGCTTCCTGCCCGACGTCGAGAAGATCATCAACCATCTTCCGGCGAAGCGTCAGACGATGTTGTTCTCGGCGACCATGCCGGGCGCCGTCATCGGCCTCGCGCGCCGCTACATGTCGCAGCCCACGCACATCAGCGCCACCTCGCCCGACGACGAGGGCGCGACCGTGCGCAACACCACGCAGCACGTCTTCCGTGCGCACAACATGGACAAGCCCGAGATGGTCTCGCGCATCCTGCAGGCCGACGGCCGCGGACTCACGATGATCTTCTGCCGGACGAAGCGGACCGCCGCCGACATCGCGGAGCAGCTGCAAAAGCGCGGCTTCGCCTCCGGCGCCGTCCACGGCGACCTGGGGCAGGGCGCGCGTGAGCAGGCGCTGCGCGCGTTCCGCAACGGCAAGGTGGACGTGCTCGTCTGCACGGACGTCGCCGCGCGCGGTATCGACGTCGACGACGTCACGCACGTCATCAACTACCAGACGCCGGAGGACGAGAAGACGTACCTCCACCGCATCGGCCGGACCGGCCGCGCGGGCAAGAAGGGCATCGCGGTCACGCTGGTCGACTGGGACGACATCCCGCGCTGGCAGCTGATCAACAAGGCGCTCGACCTGAAGTTCAACGACCCGGTCGAGACGTACTCCTCCTCGCCGCACCTGTACGAGCAGCTCAACATCCCGGCCGGCACCAAGGGGGTGCTGCCGCGCGCGGAGCGCACGCGTGCCGGGCTCGGCGCCGAGGAGATCGAGGACCTGGGCGAGACCGGCGGCCGTGGCGCGTCGCCGCGCGGCCGTGGTGGCCGCCCTTCGCAGGACCGGGACCGCGACCGTGGCCGCCCCTCCCAGGACCGCGACCGTGGCCGGGACCGGGACCGCGGGCACGACCAGGAGCGGGAGCAGGACCGTACCGCGCGTACGCCGCGTCGCCGTCGTCGCACCCGTAATGGCGAGCCGGTCGCCGCGGAGACCACGGCCACGACCGCCGCGACGACCATGCCCGGTACGCCGGTCACGCCCGCCGTGGAGGACGCCTCCGAGCCGCGGACGCCGCGTCGTCGGCGCCGTACGCGCGGTGCGGCGCAGGCCGCGCCTGCCGCGCAGGTCGCTCCGGCCGCCGAAGCCGTCGCCGCGTCGGTCAGGTCGGCCGAGACCGTCCTGGCACCGGTCAACGAGTCGGCCGTCGAGGCGACGCCCGCGGTAGAGGCTCCGGCCGCTCCGCGTCGGCGTACGCGCAAGAAGGCCGAGGCCGTCGTCGAGTCGGTCGAGGCCGTCGTGCCGGTGACCGAGAGCGTCGAGGACGAGGCCCCCGCGAAGCCGCGTCGGCGTACGCGCAAGAAGGCGGAGGCCGTTGAAGCGGTCGAGGCCGTCGCACCGGTCGCGGAGAGCGTCGAGGCGGAAGCCCCGGCAAGGCCGCGTCGTACGCGCAAGAAGGCGGAGGTCGCCGTCGACACGGCGGAGGCCGTCGAGGCGAAGCCGGCCCGGACGCGCAAGAAGGCTGTCGCGCCTGTGGAGACCGCCGCGAACACCGTCGCGGACACCGCCGTCGCCACGGCCGAGACGTCCGAGACCAAGCCGAAGCGCACCCGTAAGAAGGCTGTCGCCCCGGTCGAGACGGCCGCGGAAGCCGCCGTCGACACCGCCGAGACGAAGCCGAAGCGCACGCGCAAGAAGGCCGTCGCCCCGGTGGAGACCGCTGCGGTAGCCGCCGTGGACACGGCCGAGGGCGTCGAGGCCAAGCCGAAGCGGACCCGTAAGAAGGCCGCCGCTCCGGTCGAGGCCGCTGTCGACACGGCCGAGGTCGCTGAGGTCAAGCCGAAGCGCACCCGTAAGAAGGCCGTCGCCCCGGTCGAGACCGCCGCGGAAGCCGCCGTCGACACCGCCGAGACGAAGCCGAAGCGCACGCGCAAGAAGGCCGTCGCCCCGGTCGAGGCCGCTGTCGACACGGCCGAGGTCGCTGAGGTCAAGCCCAAGCGCACCCGCAAGAAGGCCGTGGCCAAGGCCCCCGAGGCCTGATTCTCGCTGCGCTGAGAGGCCCGGGTCCCGCATTGCGGGGCCCGGGCCTTCGCCGTGGCCCCCTCGGGCGCCGGGTCACCGGGCCGCGTAGCCTCGGCGCATGAGCAGGCCCCCGACCTTCACCCCACCGCCCGGCACTCGTGCCGAAGTCCTGCGTACCGCCAGAGGCGATTTCGCCGCGCTCGTCGGTGAGCCGGAGTCCGGCCCCGTGCGGGGCACCGCGCTGTTGTTGCCGGGGTTCACCGGGAGCAAGGAGGACTTCATCGCGCTGCACGGGCCGTTGAGCGCGGCCGGGTACCGCAGCGTCGCCGTCGACGGGCGCGGGCAGTACGAGACGTCGGGCCCCCGGGACGACGAACGCCCCTACGCGCAGAAGGAGTTGGCGCGGGATGTGCTGGCGCAGGCCGCGGTGCTCGGCCCGGCGAAAGTGCATCTGCTCGGGCACTCGCTCGGCGGGCTTGTCGCGCGCGCGGCGGTCATCGCGGACCCGGCCCCCTTCGCCTCGCTGACGCTGATGGCCTCGGGCCCTGCGGCGGTCGCCCCTCTTCAGCAGCAGCGCGTCGCCATGCTTCGGGACGCGCTCGGCGCGTTCGAGATGGCGCAGGTGTGGGAGGCCATGCAGGCGCTGGAGGCAGCCGAGGACGTCGTGGACGTGCGGGGCGAGGAGGAAGCGCTGCGGCAGCGCTGGCTGAGCAACAGCCCGGCTCAACTCATCGCCACCGGGAGGCAGTTGTGCGGTGAGCCCGACCGGGTCGACGAGCTGGCCGCGGTCGCGCCGCCGGTGCACGTCCTCTCCGGGGAGCGGGACGAGGCGTGGCCCGTGCCGTGGCTCGACGAGATGGCGCGGCGCCTGGCGGCCGAGCGCACGGTGATCGCCGGCGCGGAGCACTCCCCCAACACCGACCGCCCCGACGAGACCGCCGCGGCGCTCATCGCCTTCTGGGACCGGCACCCGGCAGCCTGACCCGGCCCGGTCCGGTCCGGCCGCTGGACCCGTACTGGACCGACACTGGACCCGTACTGGACCGGCACTGAGCCCGCGCTGGAACCACCCTCGCGCCAGAACTGCCCGTTGCTAGAACTGCCCCTGCAAATGCGCCCAGAACCCGTCCCGCAGCGCCCGCCGCAGGTCGGACTGGCCGCGCAATGAGTACTGGAGCACGCGTTCCGCCTCGATCAGGAGCTCCTGGTCGACCGGCCCCGGCAGATAGGGGTGGCCGGGCAGCAGCTCGGCGTACGCCTCGCGCCCGCGCTCCCCGAGCCACTGCGCCGCGATCCGCGCCCCGGCGAAACGAACCTGCTCGCGGGTGGGGCGCGGCGCGTCCGTGTTCTCGTACGACGTGATGGCGCGGCGGGACACGTACGGCTTGAAGAATTCGAGGTCGAGGGTGCGCTGGCTGTCGACCTCCCAGAGGAGCGGCTCCGCCTGGTTGGGGCCGTCGGGGGTCTCGATGCCCCACAGGTGGACCCGGGCGCCGTAGCCCTGGGCCGCCTCGACGGCGGAGACCAGGTCCTCGTCGCCGCCGAGCAGGGCCGCGTCGCTGATGGCGCGGTGCCGGGCGAGGGACTCCAGGTCGCTGCGGATCAGGGAGTCGACGCCCTTCTGCTGGTTGTTCGCGTTGAGGTTGCCCAGGCGGACCTTGACGTCGGGCAGCGCGGCGATCGACTGCTGCTCGGCGGTGTGGATGCGGCGGCGCGCACCGTCGTACCAGTAGACGCGCAGCAGCCTGCTGTCCGCGAAGATCGTGCGGGCCCTGTCGATCAGCGCGTCGATGAGCCCTTCGGCGTCCAGGTCGAAGGAGCGGCGGTCCTCGGTGCCCGTGACGAGACGCCCCGCCGCGGCGTACAGGTACCCGGCGTCCACGAAGATCGCGTGCGTCGACGGCGTCTTGGCGACCTCGGCGAGCATCCGTCTGAGCAGGTCGTTGGTGACGTCGAGGCGGTCCCCGACAGCCGCGAGGGGGCTCTCCGCGTTGGTTTCGTTCATCGCCGCTCATTGTCCTGGTCGTCACGCCCCGTGCACAACCGGCCCCGCTACCCGCAAGTAATTAGCTTCTCGAAAAATTTCTTTAGCGTAGGGAATGTTTGCTGGGGGCAACTCGTTGTCCCCTACAGAACGCGGGGCACTCTAGTCACGCAATCCACTCTTAACGGTCGGGCAACCGCCTGGCCGTACAGCTGGTCGAGACTGGGGTTCCGGTCCCGACCAGCACCAGTAGTTCTCCTTCAGGAGGATCACCAGACGAAGGGAGAAGCCCTTGCGCTTCGAAATCATGCGACTCGACGACGTCGACGGCACCGCCGTGGACACCACCGTTGTGGACGCCGCCTCCGTCAACCGGATCGTTCAGCAGGCCGCCGCCATAGGGCAGCGCCTCTACATCCGCCCGGCCGAGTCGTCCGCCTCGTAACGGCGTAGCGACTCACACACTTCGAGGCCCCCGTACGCACGACGCGTACGGGGGCCTCATGTGTTCTCCGGGTCGCCGGGCCGGGGGCGGCACCGACCGGTGTCAGCTGTTCTGGATCACCTGGGTCACGCCGTTGATGATCTGCTGCACGGCGATCGCCGAGAGCATCATGCCCGCGAGCCGGGTCACCAGGACCACGCCGCCGTCCTTGATGATCCGGATGATCACCAGTGAGTAGCGCATCACGAGCCACAGGACCACGTGGATGGCGAGGATCGCCGTCCAGACGGAGAGCTGCGTGGTGACCGAGTGCGCCTTCTGGACCGCCAGGATCACGGAGACGATCGCGCCGGGCCCGGCGAGCAGGGGCATGCCGAGCGGGACGAGGGCGACGTTCACGTCCTTCGTCTGCTGGGGCTCGTCCGTCTTGCCGGTGAGCAGGTCGAGCGCGATCAGCAGGAGCAGCAGGCCGCCCGCGATCATCAGGGCCGGGACCGAGACGTGCAGGTAGTCGAGGATCTGATGGCCCAGGACGCCGAAGACGGCGATGACGCCGAAGGCGACGCACACCGCCTGGAAGGCCATGCGCTTCTGGACCTTGGCGGGGCGGCCCGCGGTTAGGGCGAGGAAGATCGGGGTGATTCCGGGGGGATCCATGATCACAAAAAGCGTGAGAAAAAGGGATCCGAAAACGGCGACGTCGAACACAGTGAGGGCTTGCCTTGCGGGAGTTGAGCGCGAGGGATCGCGCGAGCTGAGCGGGAGGAGGGGTCGTGCGGCGCGTACGAGGTGCGCAGGGCGCGCGGGGTGTACGGGGTGCGCCGGGCCTGCGAAGTGCGCGGACGGTCAGTCGAGGCGTCCGCCGGCGCCCGGCACCGGGAAGGCTCCCGTGGCGCGGCGCGTGATCTCCCCGTAGACCTCGGGGTCGGTCGTGTACTCGCCGAGCACACAGGTCTTGCGGCTGCCGTGGTAGTCCGACGAGCCGGTGGTGAGCAGGCCGAGATCGGCGGCCAGGCCGCGCAGCCGGTCCCGGGTCGCCGGGTCGTGGTCCATGTGGTCGACCTCGATGCCGTCGAGGCCGGCCGCGGCCAGCTCCGCGATGGCCGACTCGGGGACGGTCCTGCCGCGCTTGGCGGCGGCCGGGTGCGCGAAGACGGTGACCCCGCCGGCGGCCTTGACCAGGCGGATCGCCTCGAAGGGGTCGGTCTCGTGCTTCGCCACGTACGCGCGGGCGCCGTCGGCGAGCCACTCGGACGTGAAGGCGTCGGAGACGGTGGGCACGACGCCGAGCTCGACGAGCGCGGAGGCGATGTGCGGGCGGCCGACCGATCCGTCCCCGGCGATCCGGGCGACCTGGTCCCAGGTGACGGGGGCGCCGAGCTCGTTCAGCTTGGCGATCATGCCCTTGGCGCGCGGCACCCGGTCGTCGCGGACCAGCTCGCGCTCGGCGAGCAGATCGGGCTCCTCGGGGTCGAAGAGGTACGCCAGCATGTGCATGCTCACGCCGTCGAGGCGGCAGGAGAGTTCGGCGCCGGTGACGAGGGTCAGCCCTGCCGAGGGTCCGGAGAGCCCGGCGAGCGCGTCGAGCGCCTCGGCGTGGCCGCGGGTGGAGTCGTGGTCGGTGAGCGCCACGACGTCCAGACCTGCCGCGGCGGCGTTGCGCACCAGCTCGGCGGGGGTGTCCGTGCCGTCGGATGCGGTGGAGTGGGTGTGCAGGTCGATGCGCACAGCTGCGTACTCCAAGCTCGAACGGTCAGGACACGGCCCCCAGCCGGGCATCGACGTGACATCGGCACGGCGATCGACGGAAGGGGACGCTCAAAGGATAACGGGGATTTCGAACACCCCGGGTCACCACCGAAACCGGCCCCAACCCCTTACCAACCCCTTACTCGCACCGCCCGCCGCCTCGTCCCGCGCCCGCTCGGCCACTCACGCTGCACCGCGCCTATCGCCGCCCGCCGCCGCACTCCGCGCCCGCTCCGGTCGCTCACGCCGCACCGCCGGGAGCCCTCACCGCCGCGTGTCCCCCCGCTCGAAGATGCGCGGCGACAGCGCCCCGCACGGCAGCAGGTCCACTTCGGCGCCGGCGTCGCGCAGGTCCGTCAGTACCAGCTCGTCGTACATCAGGAGCCCGGACTGCTCGGGCCACACGATCGCCCACAGCCACAGCCCGCGCGCCTCGCCCGCGAAGACCGCGCGGTCGTCGGGGGCCCCGCTGACCAGCCACATCGGGGTGGGCCGGCCCGCGGCGAGGAGTTTGGCCTGCGGCGGCCCCGCCACGTCCATGTAGGGGCCGGGGTCCGGGCCGTCGACGCCCGCGTACCGGGCGCCGAGTCCGACGCCGAGCTCTTCCGCGACGAGCACCAGCTCGCCGATGCCGCCGAGGGGGCCGGGGCCCGAGCAGGCGACGGCGGTGGCCCGGCCGCCGGTGCGGTCGTCCCCCGCGTTGGCCACACCGGTGAACAGCCAGCCGACGGGCAGCGGCCACGGCATCCAGACGGGCACCTGGGCGCGGCGCACCACGACGCCGAGGGCCTCGACGCTGGGCGGGATCACGGGCTGCAGCGGGTGGACCGCCCCGTGCGCATCGCATTGCCAGGAATCGGCAAACAGGCCGGGAGCCCTGACCCGGCCACCACACTTCGGGCAACTGGGTTCGCCCCTCATAAAACCCCACGGTCCTCCCCGTCCCGCGCCGCGTCAAGGACGATCACCCGTCCGGCGGGGAGGAGGCCGGACCGGGCGCCCCGTCCGGCGGGACGGACAGATACAGGAACAGAGGAAGAGGGAGATGCGGCCGCAGAACCACAGCAGATATAGATGTAGCTTGCATTAATTAGCCCGGCTAACTTAATATGTGCATAGGCCAACGATCCGTCGCTACAAGGAGTCGGCATGAGCCACAGCAGTACAGGAGGTCCCGTCGAAGGGGACGCGCTCGACGCGGGCGCGACCAGCCTCCTGCGTCAGCCGAAGGCGGTCTGGGCGACGGCCGGGGCATCCGTCGTCGCCTTCATGGGCATCGGGCTCGTCGACCCGATCCTGCCGTCGATCGCCAAGGGCCTGGAGGCGACGCCGAGCCAGGTCTCCCTGCTCTTCACCTCCTACTTCCTCATCACCGCCGTCGCGATGCTGGTGACCGGGTTCGTCTCCAGCCGGATCGGCGGCAAGAAGACCCTGCTCGCGGGCCTCGCGCTCGTCGTGATCTTCGCCGCGCTGGCCGGTACCTCGGGCTCGGTCGGCGAACTCGTCGGCTTCCGCGCGGGCTGGGGGCTCGGCAACGCGCTCTTCGTGTCGACGGCCCTCGCCGTCATCGTCGGCGCCGCGGCCGGTGGCAGCGCCGCCGCGATCCTGCTCTACGAGTCCGCGCTCGGCCTGGGCATGGCGTGCGGGCCGCTGGTCGGCGCCCTGCTCGGCAACGCGAGCTGGCGCTACCCGTTCTTCGGCACCGCCGCCCTGATGGCCGTCGGGTTCCTCTGCATCACGGCGCTGCTGAAGGAGCAGCCCAGGCCCGCGCGGAAGACCTCGGTCCTCGACCCGCTCAAGGCGCTCGGCCACGGTGGTCTCGCGTCGGCGGCGATCTCGGCGTTCTTCTACAACTACACGTTCTTCACCGTGCTGGCCTTCACGCCGTTCGTGCTGAACATGACCCCGTACAAGTCCGGCGCCGTCTTCTTCGCCTGGGGCGTGCTGCTCGCACTGTTCTCGGTGATCGTCGCGCCGCGCATGCAGGCCCGGTTCGGCTCGCTGCAGGTGCTCGGCGGTTCGCTGGTCCTGCTCGCCGTGGACGTCCTCGTCCTCGGCTACGGCAACCACACCGCGGCCGTCGTCTGCACGATCCTGTCCGGCGCCTTCATCGGCGTGAACAACACGGTCTACACCGAGCTCGCGCTCGGCGTCTCCGACGCGCCGCGGCCCGTGGCCAGCGCCGGTTACAACTTCGTGCGGTGGTTCGCCGCCGCGGCCGCCCCGTTCTTCGCGCCGAAGATCGAGGAGTGGAGCAACATCCACGTCCCGTTCGTGGTCGCCGCGGTCACGGCGGTGCTCGGCGCGGTCGTCGTAGGGGTGCGCAGGAACGCGCTCGCCCATGAGGCCGAGGAGCTGGAGCCGAAGCACGCCAACGAGGACAGCGTGACCGTCTTCGCCGACTAGAACGGCCGGTGCCCGGAGCGGATGACGCCGGCACGGCCAGCGCCCGGCACGGACGCCGCCCGGAACAGGCAGCCTGAACTCAGTTTCAGTTTCAGTCTCAGTCGAGCGGTACGGACCTGCGCAGCGGATCGCGCAGGTCCGTGCCGCTGCTCAGCCACTTCTCCTGGAGCGCGGCCGCGCCGTGCACCCGCTTCCACGCCGCCTCGTTCTGCGTCATCGGCAGCAGCGGCAGGAACCGTACGGGGTCGAGCGGCTCGTCCAGGTCCAGGTCCTCGACCAGGCCGCCCGGCTCCGCCACGAGCACCGAGGTGAAGGGGGCTCCTGGCCACAGCGGCTCCCCCACGTCCAGCGAGGCGCCCGGCGCCACCACGACACCCTCGACCTGCGGCGACGCCGCCAGTACGGCCAGCGGGCGCAGCACCTTGTCCGTGTCGGCGAGACCGGCGCGGACCGTCAGGACCAGCTCCGCGCGCGGGCCCTTGACCGGGTCGGCGAGAGCCGCGGTCGGGTCGGCCATCGGGGACGCGGACATGCCGAGGGTCGCGTACCGGACGAGCCCCGCGTCACCGGCACCGCCGTCGCCGTCGGTGCCGGCGCGGGTGCCGGTGAAGCGCAGCACCTCGATCCGGTCCGTGCCGAGGAACGTGACCGCCGCGCGCGCGTCCGGCGCGCCCAGGGCCGTGGTCAGCCGGGCTTCCACCAACGCAAGAACTTCTGCCATCCCGCGAGCATAGAACTCGCATGCAATGGGTAAAGACGGGGCTTGCTTCTTCAGTCGGCTGATAGTCTTGGCCGCTGGTCGGGATGGTGCGCGGTGCGTACCCGCCGAAGGCTCTCGGAGCCGTCGCGGACCCGACCCACACATGTCCCTCACGGGGGACCGGCCGGAGGAGGTGGGGCTGTCATGGATCGAAGTCGACCGTGCAGTATCACCCGTTCTTCCGGCCTCTAGGCCTGCACGCCACACCTCAGTCAGCAGAATCCATCTGCTTCCCGGGCTGCCCGCGTACGCCGGAAGAGCGCTTCGTCACCGCCTGATCTCAACGATCTTCCTGATCGCATCAGTAAGCGAAGCCGCCCAGCGTCGGTGCGGTGCTCCCCGCTTTGTGGACGTGCAGCGTGTCCGGTTGGCCAGGACGTCCTCATTCCGGGTAGTGCCGATTTTCCGGCCGCCGCGACGGCTCCCGCCCGCGAAGGAGCCTGCCCATGTCGATGATTCGCGACCTGCGTGCCGCCGTCCGTCCCTCGCTGCGCAAGAGCGTGGCCCCGTACGGCAATGAGACGCGTAACTCCTACGACTCGACCCGCGACCCGTCGGCCGTCTCCGCGGTAGTCGACTGCGCGGTCTACCGCGACGGCGCCCGCGCCGACTCCCCCCAGTGCCTCACGCCCCGCGAGGCCCGCCTCCAGGTCCGCCGCGACGGAGGCTTCGCCTGGATCGGCCTGCACGAGCCGACCGAGGCCGAATTCGCCGGTATCGCCGCCGAGTTCGGGCTGCACCCGCTCGCCGTGGAGGACGCGGTCCACGCGCACCAGCGGCCCAAGCTGGAGCGGTACGACGACACGCTCTTCGCCGTCTTCAAGACGATCCACTACGTCGAGCACGCCGAACTCACCGCCACCAGCGAGGTCGTGGAGTCCGGTGAGGTGATGTGCTTCACCGGGCGGGACTTCTTCATCACCGTGCGGCACGGCGGGCAGGGCTCGCTGCGGGCACTGCGCCACCGCCTCCAGGACGACCCCGAACTGCTCGCCAAGGGGCCGAGCGCCGTGCTGCACGCCATCGCCGACCACGTCGTCGACGGCTACCTCGCGGTCGCCGACGCGATGCAGGACGACATCGACGAGGTCGAGACCGAGGTCTTCTCGCAGGCCGGCAAAGGCGCGCCGCGCGGCTCCGACGCCGGTCGCATCTACCAACTCAAGCGCGAGGTACTGGAGTTCAAGCGCGCTGTCGCCCCGTTGCGCCGCCCGCTGCAACTGCTGAGCGAGCGGCCGATGCGGCTGATCGACCCGGACATCCAGAAGTACTTCCGGGACGTCGCCGACCATCTGGAGCGCGTACAGGAGCAGGTCATCGGCTTCGACGAACTCCTCAACTCGATCCTCCAGGCCAATCTCGCGCAGGCCTCCGTCGCCCAGAACGAGGACATGCGCAAGATCACCTCGTGGGCCGCGATCGTCGCCGTCCCGACCATGGTGTGCGGCGTGTACGGCATGAACTTCGAGCACATGCCCGAACTGCACTGGCGGTACGGCTATCCGCTCGTCCTCAGCGTCACCGTCGCCGCCTGTTTCGCGATCCACCGGACACTCAAGCGCAACGGCTGGCTCTGAGCCCCCGAGGCGGCCCTCGCTAGGCTGGCCGCATGACGACTGCTGAACTGCTCGACGCCGCCCTCGTCGAGGAGGCCACCAAGAAGTCCGGGCTCATCTGGGTCCGCGGCGCCTCGGGCCCCGAGCGGGCGCTGTGGCACGTGTGGCACGAGGGCGCGGCGCTCGTGGTCGGCGACGGGCCGGGCGAGCAGCCGCTGCCCGACCTCGTCGACGGCGGCCCGGCCACGGTCACCGTACGCAGCAAGGACAAGGGCGGGCGGCTCGTCGGCTGGCAGGCGCAGGTCGTGCTGCTCGGCCCCGGCACGGAGGCGTGGGAGGCGGCCGTCGCCGAGCTGAAGGGCAAGCGGCTGAACGCGCCCGACGCGGAGACGATGCCGCTGCGCTGGGAGCGGGAGTGCCGGGTGGTGCGGCTCGAACCGGCGCGCGGCGCGGCCGTGTTGCCCGCCTCGGAGGAGTCGCTCGCCGCCCCGCCGCTGCCCTCGCCCGCCACCACGCGCAACGCGGTGCCCGCGGGGCTGCCTCGCCTTCTCGGCCGCCGCAAGAAGCGCTGAGCGGAAGAAGCGCAGGGAGCGCCGCGCGCTTCGGGTCAGGACTCCGGGAGGGCCTGCCCGTAGTCCACCGTCTCCGTCGACTCCGGCTCCGTGAGGGGGAAGTCGCGCCCCCAGTCCGTGAGTCGCAGGGTGCCCGCGCCCGCGGCCCGCTCCAGGCGCAGGGGGTACGCCGTGCCCTCCAGGGAGACGTCGAGCGTGCCGCCGGCCCCTTCGTCGCCGGTCAGCTGGATCGTGCGGGTGCCGTCGGAGGTGCCGTGCTCGCCCTTGTCCAGGGCGCCGTGCAGCGTGAGCAGCCCGTCGAGCAGCACGTCCTTGTCCGTGAACGTGCTGAGCCGCCGGTACGCCGGGTCGCCCGTCGGCACCTTCACGTACTTGCCGTCGAGCTTCTCCGCCGCCGCGCCGTCCCCCGCACCGCCCTTGGCGTCGGCGTCGTTCGAGTGCGTCCAGAAGTCGGCGCCCGCCTTGAGGTACAGATGCTTGTCGACCCGCAGCAGCCGGAACGTACTGCCGCCCGTGGTCACCGACCCCGTGCCCCCGTCGCCCTTCAGCCGCATGTCGAGCTTGTACGTCCGGCCGCCGCTGACCACCGTGCCGGCCAGATGTACGGTGTCCGCGCTCCGCGCCGCCTTGACCGTACGGCTCTGGATCTTGGCGGGGTCCAGCTTTCCGACCCCGTTGGTGCCCGCGTCGGGATCGTCCCCGCCGCAACCCGCGAGCCCGGCCGCGAGCCCCGTGCACAGCGCGCCGACCAGAAGCGTCCTGCGAGTACGGCGGTCCAGGGCAAGTGCGGTCACGGGCGGAGCTACCTCTCGTACGGCATCTGGGCAGACGGCAGCGTACCTGTGCCATCTGCGGTTACCTGTACTGGTCCGAGGGACCGCAGGCGCAAAGCGTGCGGGACGGGCACCGGATACCCTGACCCACGGATTACTCGTATATCAGGATGGACCAGTACGAAAGGGTGGTACGAGGAACCATGGCAGCAGTGGCCCCGCGGGTCTTCGTCTCCCACCTCGCCGGTATCGCCGTCTTCGATCCGAACGGGGACCAGGTCGGGCGCGTGCGGGACCTCGTCGCCATGCTCCGCGTGGACCGGCGGCCCCCGCGCCTCCTCGGGCTCGTCGTCGAACTCTCCACCCGCCGCCGCATCTTCCTGCCCATGACCCGGGTCACCGGCATCGAGTCGGGCCAGGTCATCACGACGGGCGTGCTCAACGTCCGCCGCTTCGAACAGCGCCCCACCGAGCGTCTCGTCCTCGGCGAGATGCTCGACCGGCGTGTCCGGCTCGTGGAGTCCGGCGAGGAGGTGACCGTCCTGGACGTCTCCATCCAGCAGCTGCCCGCCCGGCGGGACTGGGAGATCGACAAGGTCTACGTACGCAAGGGCAAGGGCGGCACCTTCCGGCGCAAGGGAGAGGCGCTGACCGTCGACTGGTCCGCCGTCGACGGGTTCTCCCTGGAGGAGCACGGGCAGGGCGCCGAGAACCTGCTGGCCACCTTCGAGCAGCTGCGCCCGGCCGACCTCGCCAACGTGCTGCACCACCTCTCCCCCAAGCGCCGCGCCGAGGTCGCCGCCGCCCTCACCAACGAGCGCCTCGCCGACGTCCTCGAAGAGCTGCCCGAGGACGACCAGATCGAGATCCTCGGCAAGCTCAAGGAGGAGCGCGCCGCCGACGTGCTGGAGGAGATGGACCCGGACGACGCCGCGGATCTGCTGGGCGAGTTGCCGGAGGCCGACAAGGAGCGTCTGCTCGCCCTCATGCGGCCCAGCGACGCGGCCGACGTGCGGCGCCTGATGGCGTACGAGGAGAAGACCGCGGGCGGCCTGATGACGACCGAGCCGATCGTGCTGCGCCCGGACTCGACCGTCGCCGACGCGCTCGCCCGCGTCCGCAACCCCGACCTGTCGCCCGCGCTCGCCGCCCAGGTCTACGTGTGCCGGCCGCCGGACGAGACCCCGACCGGCAAGTACCTCGGCACCATCCACTTCCAGCGGCTGCTCCGCGACCCCCCGTACACGATGGTCAGTGCCATCCTCGACGAGGATCTCCAGGCCCTCTCGCCGAGCGCGCAGCTCCCCGAGATCGCCGGGTTCTTCGCCACGTACGACATGGTGGCGGCGCCCGTCGTCGACGAGGGCGGCTCGCTGCTCGGCGCCGTCACCGTCGACGACGTACTGGACCACATGCTGCCCGACGACTGGCGCGAGCAGGAGTTCCATCTCGCGGGGGACGTGAACCATGGCGACTGACGAACGCGACCCGCGGGCCGTGGCCGACACCCCGCGCCGCCCCCGCATCCGGCTCGACCAGCCGCTGCCGCAGCGGCGCAAGATCCTGCCGGACTACGACCCGGAGGCGTTCGGGCGGCTGTCCGAGCGCATCGCGCGGTTCCTGGGGACGGGCCGGTTCATCGTCTGGATGACGGTCATCATCATCGCGTGGGTCGCGTGGAACGTGTCCGCGCCGGCCTCCCTGCGCTTCGACCACTACCCGTTCATCTTCCTGACCCTGATGCTCTCCCTCCAGGCGTCGTACGCCGCTCCGCTGATCCTGCTCGCGCAGAACCGGCAGGACGACCGTGACCGCGTCAACCTCGAACAGGACCGCAAGCAGAACGAGCGGTCGATCGCCGACACCGAGTATCTGAGCCGCGAGGTGGCGGCCCTGCGGATCGGTCTGGGCGAGGTCGCCACCCGCGACTGGATCCGCTCCGAACTGCAGGACGTCCTCAAGGAACTGGAGGAGCAGCAGCGGACCGCCGCGTTCCCGGCGGACACCGAGCGCGGACGTGACGTAGACGACCGCTGACGGGCTTTCCGTGCCCCGGTTACCGCGCCGTACTATCGGTCGCATGGCTATGGAAGACGCGGTGCGCGAGGCGCTCGCGACAGTGAACGACCCCGAGATCCAGCGGCCCATCACCGAACTGGGGATGGTCAAATCGGTGGACATCGGTGCGGACGGAGCCGTCGCGGTCGCCGTGTACCTGACCGTTTCCGGCTGCCCGATGCGCTCCACGATCGAGAACAACGTGAAGGAGGCGGTCGGCCGCGTCGACGGTGTCACGCACGTCGACGTCGAGCTCGACGTGATGAGCGACGAGCAGCGCAAGGAGCTCGCGAGCGCGCTGCGCGGCGGGACCGCCGAGCGCGAGGTCCCCTTCGCCAAGCCCGGCTCGCTGACCCGCGTGTACGCGGTGGCCTCCGGCAAGGGCGGCGTCGGCAAGTCCTCCGTGACCGTGAACCTGGCGGCCGCGCTCGCCGCCGACGGCCTGAAGGTCGGCGTCGTCGACGCGGACATCTACGGCCACAGCGTCCCGCGCATGCTCGGCGCCGACGGCAAGCCCACCCAGGTCGAGAACATGATCATGCCGCCGTCGGCGCACGGCGTGAAGGTCATCTCCATCGGCATGTTCACGCCGGGCAACGCCCCGGTGGTGTGGCGCGGCCCGATGCTCCACCGCGCCCTCCAGCAGTTCCTCGCGGACGTCTACTGGGGCGACCTGGACGTGCTCCTGCTCGACCTGCCGCCGGGCACCGGTGACATCGCCATCTCCGTCGCCCAGCTGGTGCCGAACGCGGAGATCCTCGTCGTGACGACGCCTCAGCAGGCCGCCGCCGAGGTCGCCGAGCGGGCCGGCTCCATCGCGGTGCAGACCCACCAGAAGATCGTCGGCGTGGTCGAGAACATGTCGGGCCTGCCCTGCCCGCACTGCGGCGAGATGGTCGACGTGTTCGGCACCGGCGGCGGCCGGTCGGTCGCCGAGGGGCTGACGAGGACGACGGGCACGAACGTCCCGGTCCTCGGCTCCATCCCGATCGACGTGCGCCTGCGCGAGGGCGGCGACAACGGCAAGCCGGTGGTGCTGAGCGACCCCGACTCCCCCGCCGGTTCGGCGCTGCGCGCCATCGCGTCCAAGCTG
Source organism: Streptomyces sp. NPDC030991 (assembly GCF_055571235.1). Classification (NCBI taxonomy): domain Bacteria; kingdom Bacillati; phylum Actinomycetota; class Actinomycetes; order Kitasatosporales; family Streptomycetaceae; genus Streptomyces; species Streptomyces sp. NPDC030991. Next base: position 228,974 of record NZ_JBVIFR010000006.1, on the reverse strand, counting down.
GGCGAGCGCCAGCGCGGCCTGTCGGGCATGTCCCTCGGCATCACGCCGCGCAACAAGTTCTGAGCACTCTGAGCACGCATGCGAGAAGCGGGGCGCACCGGATTCGGTGCGGCCCGCTTCTGCGTATCCGTCAGGCGAGCGCCGCGATGTCCTTGACCACGGAGAAGGCGAGCCCGTACGCGCTCATGCCCCGTCCGTACGCGCCCAGGTGCGCCCCGGCCTGCGTGGACCCGGCCAGCACCCACCCGTACTCGGACTCGCGGTAGTGGAACGGCGTCGGCGCCCCGTCCACCGGCAGCGACAGCGACGCCCAGTCATCGGAGTCGAGGTCGTCGGCGAGTACCCAGGCCGTCTCGGTCTGCTGGTCCAGCCAGTCGTCGCGCAGGGTGTGGTCCATCTGGCCCGGCCAGGTGTACGAGAGCAGTCCGACCCCGGCGAGCCAGGCCGCCGAGGAGACGGACGTGGCGTCCAGGACACCCGTGCCGTCGGCGCTGCGCCGTACGGGGTTCGCGGCGACGGTCACCACGACCGCGAACCGCTCGGTGGCCTCTCCCTGCAGGGTTCCTTCGCTGCGTACCGAGGGCTCGTCACCGTGCCCGATCGAACCGTGCTCGACGGACCCGTCCGCCGTGGTGCCGACCTTCATCAGCCAGCGCGGTCCCGTAAAGGCCTCGTCGAGGCCGTACCACGGGAAGGGCGCCAGCAGGTAGCCGTCGACCGTTCGCCGGGCCGCGGGGGCCTTCTCGGCCCCCTCGGTGTCCGGCGCCTGCGCGCCCACCCGACTCGTCGTCTCCATGTACCCGGCCGCCTCCTCGCTCTCGTACGGACCGGAGCGGCCCGCCCCCCTCGGGCGTTCTCACGTTCGGTCCGCGCAACAACAAGGCAGGATGCCACACCGGGCCCGGGAGGCCCGGTTCCAGGAGGTCCGGTTCAGGTCGCGTCGGCGTCGAACGGCGGGCGGGCGTCGGCAGCCGGCTGCTCGGGTCGCTTCTCCATGTCGGGACGCTTGCGCATGTCCACGCTGCCGCCGGAGCCCGTACCCGAGCCGGCGGCCGTCGTCGTGGCGGCGGAGTCCTCCAGCTCACCGACGGTGTGCACCGCGTCGGTGATGTCGGCCATCTCCTTCTTCAGGTCGAAGCCGTTGCGGATCTCCTTGAGCCCCAGCTCGTCGCTGTCCAGCTGCTTGCGGATGAACGTCTTGGGGTTCAGGTCCTCGAACTCGAAGTCCTTGAACTCCGGGCCCAGTTCACTGCGGATGTCTTCCTTCGCGCTGTCCGAGAACTCGCGGATCTTGCGTATGGTGCGCGAGACGTCCTGGATGAGCTTCGGGAGCTTGTCGGGGCCGAAGACCAGTACGGCCAGCACGACGAGCGTCACGACCTCCAGTGGGCCAATGTCGTTGAACACCTTGCACTCCTAGCGTGTCCTCGGCCCGCGGCGGTCTTCAGTAGCAGGTCTTCGGCAGGGTCCGGCATCGGACCGGGTCCACGGTACCCGGCGATGCTGTCCGTCCGGTAGCCACTGGGCCACCTCCAGGATCACGGAAGCTGTCCCCGGGCCTTCGGGTACACCGCGGCCCGGGCGGTCAGTTTCCGTCGGCCGAGCCGAGGACGAGGGTCACCTGCCGTTCCTTTCCGTCCCGTTCGACCGTGAGGTCCAGTCCGTCCTTCGGGCGGTGGGCGCGGATCTTGACGATCAGCTCCTCGCCGGAGTGCACCCGCACGCCGTCGACCTCGGTGATCACGTCGCCGGGTTCGATGCCCGCCTTGTCGCCTGGGCCGCCCGGGGAGACCGCGGAACCGCCGTCGTTGCCCTTCGTGCCGACGCGGGCGCCGTCGCCCGAGTAGTCCATGTCGAGCGTGACGCCGATCACCGGGTGCGTGGCCTTGCCGGTGTTGATGAGCTCCTCGGCGACGCGCTTGGCCTGGTTGATCGGGATGGCGAAGCCGAGGCCGATCGAGCCCGACTGGCCGCCGTCCAGCTCCGAGCCGCTGTCCGCGGAACGGATGGCGCTGTTGATGCCGATGACCCGTGCCTTCGAGTCGACGAGCGGACCGCCGGAGTTGCCCGGGTTTATGGGGGCGTCGGTCTGTAGCGCGTCCACGTAGCTGACGTCGTTGCCGTCGCCCTTCTCGCCGCCCGCCGTGATGGGCCGGTCCTTGGCGCTGATGATGCCCGAGGTGACCGTGTTGGCCAGGTCGAAGGGGGCGCCGATGGCCACGACGGGGTCGCCGACCTGCACGTTCGTCGAGTTGCCGAGGGGCAGCGGCTTCAGTCCGTGGACGCCGGAGACCTTGATGACAGCGAGGTCGTAGCCGCTGTCATGACCGACGACGTCCGCGTCGGCGCTCTCGCCGCCCGCGAAGGTGACCGATATCCGGCCCTTGGAGCCGGCCGGGTCGACGACGTGGTTGTTGGTGAGGATGTGGCCGCGGTCGTCGAGGACGAACCCGGTGCCGGTGCCCTGCTCCGACGAGCCCTCCGTGTGGATCGTGACGACACCGGGCAGCGCGCTGGCCGCGATGCCGGCGACGCTGTCGGGGGCGCGGTGCGCGGATTCGGCCCCGGCCTGCGGGAACGCGACGTCCCTCCCGCCGTTGCGCTCGAGGTAGGAGCCCAGGGCTCCTCCTACGACACCGGCCACCAGGGCGATCACCGCCGCCCCGAGCGCCACCGTCCGCCGCGACCGCCCTCGGCGGGGCCCTGCCACCGCCCCGGACGCGGGCGCGGCCCACGGGTCGTACCGCTGCCAGGGCCCGGCGGGGGCGGGGGCCTGGAGGGGGCCCGGGGCTCCGGGCAGGGGCGGGGCCGAGGACACGGGCGCGGGCGCGGGGAAGGTCTGGCCCTGCGCGCCCTGCGGGGCCGGCTGATGCGGGTGTGCCGGGACGAACGCACCGGTCTCCGGGTACGGCTGACCGGGCTGATACGCCTGCTCCGGGCCGACGTGCGGCGGCGGCCCCGCTTGCTGGGGCACATCAGGGACGCCCGGGTAGACCTGCTCGGGGGCTGCGTGCGGGATCTGGGCCGCGCCGGGGCTACCCGGGTAGACCTGCTCGGGGGCGACGTGCGGGGGCGGCGCGGCGTGCGGAGGCGGCGCGGCATGCGGAGGCGGCGCGGCATGCGGGGACGGCGCGGCATGCGGGGACGGCGCGGCATGCGGGGGCAGGGCAACATGCGGGGGCGGCTCTGACGGCTGGGCCTCGCCGGGGCTGCCCGTGTAGGTCTGCTCGGGGCCGGTGTGCGGGGACAACCCTGACGGCTGAGCCGCACCGGGACCCCCCGGATAGACCTGCTCAGGGCCCATACCTGCCGGCTGCTGAGCCGCGCCGGGGCTCAGCGGGAACGTCTGCTGCGGGTTGCCGCCCGGCGGGATCTCCGTGCCGTGAGCCGGGGTGGCCGCAGGGTGCTGTACGGGCGGCGCGAGCGCCCACGGTCCGGGCTCACCGTACGGAGGCGTGCTGTAGGGGTCCGGGTCGTGCAACGGGCGGGGTGCGTCCCCCGCCGGGTCCGGCCGGTACGCGTCCGGTACGGCATCGGCCGGGGGCGCGGCGCTGTCGGCAGCCGGGTCAACCCCGGGAACCCCGGGAACAGCCGAAGGCACAACCGCGTCCGCCGGGAACGCAGGACTGCCGATAGCCACACCGCCCCCAGGAACAGCCGAAGGCACATCCGCGTCCGCCGAGGGAGCCGGGCTCTCGGTGTCCTCGGCGCCGGCCGCCTCTTCCGGAACGGCCGCACCCGGGGCCCCCACGCCTGCGCCGGCGGGGTCGGGCGCCGCTTCTTCGCCGGAGGCCGGCGCAGGCGCGGGCGCGGGCAGATGCCAGTCACCGTCGTCGGCGACGCCCCCCGTGTTCGGTCGGGGGCGGCTCCACCACTTGGCCTTTGTGGGCTTGCCCTCGTCCATGTCCCGCCGCTCTCCCCACACCTGGCCCCTGGCACCACGCCGAGGGCTTCTACCGCGCTCACTCCGGATCAGCGTCCGGCGCGCGGCCTCACCTGGATTCAACCAGGTTCGGCGGCCCGGGCGCAGGGGGCGTCAGCGGACCGAGGACGACCGGGAGGAGAGCGTCGGCGCGGCCGCGGAGGCCGTGGCCGACCCGTCCGGTGCCGCCTTGAACACGGTCGCCTCTGATGCCGGTATCGGCTCCAGGGCCACCGCGACGGTCGGCGACGGGGCCGGTGCCAGCGGTCGTATCAGGGGCGACATGCGCGCGGCCCCGGACAGCAGCGGAGTGGCGAAGGGGTAGCTCGCGCTCTCCGTGTGCCCGCCGCCCGGCAGCAGCGGCGCGCTCGCTCGGGTCGACGAGACCGGCGCCGCGAGGGCGCCGCCGCGCTGACCGAGCAGCGGGGAGAGCGACCTGCGCCGCTGTGCTTCGGTCGTCGACGCGGCGGATGTCTGGCTGCGCAGCGGCGTGACGTTGCTGCCGGAGCCGCCTCCGCGTGCGTCGGAACTGTCGAGCGGGGCACCGGCCGTGACTCCGCCGAGCGCGATCGCGGCCAGCGAGACCGCTCCGGCCGCGGCGAACGCGAAGCGGCGCCCGCGTGAGGCCCGGTCGGCGTCGTGCCGGTCGGGCCGGCCCAGCTCGTGGATGCGGAAGCCGCGCTGCGTACCGGGGAGCACGGAGCCGTGCGCGCCGGACGGCGCGTAGCCGAAGGGCTCGGGGTCTACGGCGAAGACGCCTCCCCCGAGTCCCGGTCCGCTGCCGAAGGCGCGTCCCGTGACGAAGCCTCCTCCCCCGAACGGTGGGGAGCCACCGTCGCTGTCACCTCCGGCGGGCAGGCCCTGGAGGCGGGCGAGGAAACTCTCGGAGGGCGGCGGCGGGGCCACCTCGGCGAAGACGCTCTTGAGGCGGCGCTGTGCGTCGGCCTCGGCCTTGCATTTGGGACAGGTCGCCAGGTGCGCGAGGCCGCGCTCGCGGGCATCGTGATCCAGCTCGCCGTCGACGAGTGCGGCCAGCCGGTCTCCCAGGTGCTGGTCGGCCGCGGTCTGCTGACGCTCGGCAGGATTGAGACGTGATCCACTCACGCGGTCGCGCCCCCTCCTCCTAGGACGGGGGTCCCCCCTGTGGTCGCGAACGTGCGGCGCTCGGCGCGGGCCTCGGGAGAGCGGTGCTGCAACGCCTTGCGCAGCTGCGAGCGGCCGCGGTGGATTCGGCTGCGGACCGTGCCCAGCTTCACGCCCAGGGTGGCGGCGATCTCCTCGTACGAGAGGCCCTCGATGTCGCAGAGGACGACGGCGGCGCGGAACTCGGGCGCCAGCGTGTCCAGCGCCTGCTGGACGTCGGCGTCGAAGTGCGCGTCGTTGAAGAGCTGCTGTGGCGAGGGCTCACGGCTGGGCAGGCGCTCGGCGGCGTCGTCCCCCAGCGCGTCGAAGCGGATGCGCTGCTTGCGGCGGACCATGTCCAGGAACAGGTTGGTGGTGATGCGGTGCAGCCAGCCCTCGAACGTGCCGGGCGTGTACGTCGACAGGGAGCGGAAGACACGGACGAAGACCTCTTGCGTGAGGTCCTCGGCGTCGTGCTGGTTCCCGGTGAGGCGGTAGGCGAGGCGATAGACCCGGCCACTGTGCGTGCTGACGATCTCCTCCCAGGTGGGCGGAGTCCACGCCTGCGATTCCGCGTCAGCGGCAAAGGTCGCGGTCTGCTGCGCGGAGTCAACGGTGCGGAATCGGTCAGCGGTGTCGGTCACGGATTTCGGCTCACCTGCCGACCTGAGAAAGCGCCGCAGCAGCCCTCCCCGATCCCCAGGCGCAGCCGCACCTCCCCTGTCGGCTCTGGTGGTGTCCAGTGGAGCCCCTACCATAGCCACCTCGCCCGTTAGCTCCGGATAAGCGTTTTTACTCAGATTTGCCGGTCGACTCTCGGCCGCCCGTTCTGTCGCTGTCGCCATCGCGTCGACCCCCGCTTCTGCCCGCTCTTTCCCCCTGCACCTTCAAACGCCCGGTCCCATCTGCGAGTTCCCGGCGCCAACGGATAAAGTCACGCGCAGGCAAGCACAGGCATGCACAGGGACAACGGGGACAGGAGAGGGCCATTACCGGCAACCGGCAGACGAGCTGGGCGTTCGCCGACGCCTTTGTCGCCGAGGACGACGCCGTGCGCTGGGCCCGTGACCGGGCCCGGGAGGCAGGGTTGCGCTCGGTGTCCCCCGGCGCGGGCGCCGCGCTGCGGATGCTCGCTGCCACGGTGGAGGCGAAGGCGGTCGCCGAGATCGGGACGGGCACGGGGGTGTCCGGAATCCACCTGTTGCACGGAATGCGCCCCGACGGCGTCCTGACCACGGTCGATCCCGAGCCGGAGCAGCAGCAGTTCGCCCGGCAGGCGTTCCGTGCGGCGGGATTCGCCAGCAACCGGGCCCGGTTCATCCCGGGGCGCGCCCTCGACGTGCTTCCCCGGCTCGCGGACAGCGGGTACGACCTCGTCTTCTGCGACGGTGATCGCATGGAGAGCCTGGACTATCTCGCTGAATCGTTGCGTCTGCTGCGGCCCGGCGGGCTGGTCTGCTTCGAGGGCGTCTTCGCCGACGGGCGGACCGTGGACTCGGGTCCGCAGCCGGTGGAAGTGGTGCGGCTGCGGGAGCTGCTGCGGGCGGTGCGGGAGAGCCCCGAGCTGGTGTCGTCCCTGCTGCCGGTCGGGGACGGACTGCTCTGCGCCGTGAAGCGCTGACGCCCCGCCGGCCGCCCCGCACCACAGGAATGTATCCGGACATACGACTACCCCGGCACCGAATATGTGCCGGGGTAGTCGAAAAGGTATGGTCGCTTCCGCGTCAGCCGACGACCTTCTTCAGGGCGTCGCCGAGGGCATCGGCCTCGTCCGGCGTCAGCTCTACCACGAGCCGACCGCCGCCTTCGAGCGGAACGCGCATGACGATGCCCCGCCCCTCCTTTGTCACCTCGAGCGGGCCGTCACCCGTCCGCGGCTTCATGGCCGCCATGCTCGTTCCCCTTCCTGAAACCAGCTCATCGTCATCAGCCGACGGCCCTCTGGACGGGCACACGTCACCGGCATCGAACACCTTGCTTCCAGGCCATTATCCCGCATCACGGGACCCGATGACCAACATCAGTCGGCATCGCTTGCGCAACGCGCTCGCGCAAAACCACTCAATTCGGCGATGTGACTGCGATACTGCGCCGCTCTCGTGTCCTTTCCGAGGAGAAATTGTTTGACGCAGGTCACACGCCGGGGGTGCACCGTACGCCGTGATCTCCGTCATGCTGTGCACGGACGACTGAGCAACCGCATAGCTGGAGGAGCGTCATGGCCGACACCGTGCTCTACGAGGTGAGCGACGGGCTCGCGACGATCACGCTGAACCGCCCCGAGGCGATGAACGCGATGAACACCGAGGCCAAGGTCGCTCTCCGCGACGCGGTGCAGGCAGCCGCCGCGGACGTGGCGGTACGGGCCGTGCTGCTGACGGCGGCCGGGGACCGGGCCTTCTGCGTCGGGCAGGACCTCAAGGAGCACGTGGGGACCCTCACGGCGGACCGTAAGGCCGGCGAGGGCCGGACCATGAGCACGGTGCGGGAGCACTACAACCCGATCGTGCGTGCGCTGACCGGGATGAAGAAGCCGGTGGTCGCCGCGGTCAACGGCGTGGCGGCCGGCGCGGGCCTCGGATTCGCGCTCTGCGCGGACTACCGGATCGTGGCGGACACGGCGTCGTTCAACACGTCGTTCGCCGGGGTCGCCCTGACCGCCGACTCCGGTGTCTCGTGGACACTGCCGCGGCTTGTCGGGCCGGGCCGCGCGCTCGACCTGCTGCTGTTCCCGCGCACCATCTCGGCGCACGAGGCGTACGAGATCGGGGCCGTGCACCGGATCGTGCCCGCCGACGAACTGGCCGACACGGCCCGCGCGCTGGCGCTGATGCTCGCCTCCGGCCCGACGGTCGCGTACGCCGCGCTCAAGGAGTCCGTCGCCTTCGCCTCGGACCACTCCCTGGACGAGTCCCTCGACAAGGAGGACGAGCTGCAGGCGCGGGCCGGTGGGTCCGAGGACCACCTCATCGCCGTGCAGGCCTTCATCGCGAAGGAGAAGCCGAACTACCTGGGGCGCTGAGCCGGGCTCAGGCCGGCGTGCGGGCCACGCAGTCCGCCAGGTGGTCGTCGACCAGCCCGCACGCCTGCATCAGCGCGTACGCCGTCGTCGGGCCGACGAAGCGCAGGCCGCGCTTCTTGAGGGTCTTGGAGAGGGCCGTCGACTCGTCGGTGATCGCCGGTACGTCGCTCAGCGTCCTCGGTGCCGGGCGGGCGGCCGGGTCCGGGGCGTGGGACCAGATCAGCTCGTCGAGTTCGCCGGGTGACCAGTCCGCGAGCACGCGCGCGTTGGCGAGCGTGGCGTCGACCTTGGCCCGGTTGCGGATGATGCCGGGGTCGGCGAGGAGGCGCTCGCGGTCGGCGTCCGTGTAGGCCGCCACCTCCGCGATCTTGAAGTGGTCGAACGCGGCGCGGAACGTCTCGCGGCGGCGCAGAATCGTGATCCAGGACAGACCCGACTGGAAGGCCTCAAGGGACAGGCGCTCGAACAGCGCGTCGTCGCCGCGGACCGGGCGGCCCCACTCCTCGTCGTGGTACGCGACGTAGTCGGCGGTCGACAGGCCCCAGGGGCAGCGCAGCCGGCCGTCGGGCCCCGGGACGGCGCCACTCTGCGGTGTGCTCACCGGTGGCCCTCCCCGGTCTCGCTCCCGTACCCGCCGGGCGGCGCGAAGCCCGCGTCCGGGCCCCGGTCGGCGGGGCGCCGGGCCTGCGCGTGGGCCGTGGCGAGGTCGGACTCCAGCTCCGCGATGCGGGCGTCGCGCTCGGCGAGCTCCGCCCCGAGCCGGTTCAGCGCGTCGTCGACCTCCGCCATGCGGTAGCCGCGCACCGCTGTGGGCAGGCGCAGCTCCTCGACGTCGGCGCGGGCCAGCGGGCGGTCCGGGGGCAGCGGGTCCGCGTAGAACTGGGGCGGCTCCTCGCGCAGCGCGCCGCCGTCGCCCCCGCCGAGGACCGCGAGCGTCACCGCCGCGACCACCACGACGAGCGCGGCGACCAGAAACAAGAACATGACCATCGCTGCCGTCCCCTGGCTCTACCGGGCCGGTACCTGCGTACACGGGCGTCCCGAAACCGTCAGGCTCCGATCGTGCCATGCCGCACCGACAGTTAAGGTCGCAGGCGACCGTTGCAGTGGGATCCAGAGGAGAGTCACAGGGATGCTCAGGCTGGGCCGGCGCGAGTTCGACGCGCACGAGCCGGTGATCATGGCGATCGTGAACCGGACCCCGGACTCCTTCTACGACCAGGGCGCCACGTTCCAGGACGAGCCGGCGCTCGCGCGGGTCGAGCAGGCGGTGGCCGAGGGCGCCGCGATCGTCGACATCGGCGGGGTGAAGGCCGGTCCCGGCGAGGAGGTCGACGCCGAGGAGGAGGCGCGCAGGACCGTCGGGTTCGTCGCCGAGGTGCGCCGCCGCTTCCCCGACGTGATCATCAGCGTGGACACGTGGCGGCACGAGGTCGGCGAGGCCGTGTGCGAGGCGGGCGCGGATCTGCTCAACGACGCGTGGGGCGGCGTCGACCCCAGACTCGCGGAGGTCGCGGCGCGCCACAAGGTGGGCATCGTCTGCACGCACGCGGGCGGGGCCGAGCCGCGGACGCGGCCGCATCGGGCGACGTACGACGACGTGATGGCCGACATCCTGGCCGTGACGGTCGGGTACGCGGAGCGGGCGGTCGCGCTCGGGGTGGAGCGCGAGTCGGTGCTGATCGATCCGGGGCACGACTTCGGGAAGAACACGCGCCACTCCCTGGAGGCGACGCGGCGGCTCCCGGAGATGGTGGACACGGGCTGGCCGGTGCTGGTCTCCCTGTCCAACAAGGACTTCGTGGGCGAGACGCTCGACAAGCCGGTCAAGGAGCGGGTCATCGGGACGCTGGCGACGACGGCGGTGTCGGCGTGGCTGGGGGCGCAGGTCTACCGGGTGCACGAGGTCGCCGAGACCCGGCAGGTCCTCGACATGGTGGCGTCCATCGCGGGGCACCGGCCCCCGGCGGTCGCCCGCCGGGGACTCGCGTAAGCGGCCCGCTGGAGAAGGTCAGTTACCGGTCTCCTTGGTGACCAGACTGATCGCCTCCTCCACGTCGTCCGTGACGTGGAAGAGGAGCAGATCGACCTCGCTCGCCTTGCCCTGGGCGATCACCGTGTTCCTCAGCCAGTCGATCAGGCCGCTCCAGTACTGCGTACCGAAGAGGACGATCGGGAAGCGGGTCACCTTGGTGGTCTGGACGAGGGTGAGCGCCTCGAAGAGCTCGTCCAGGGTGCCGAGGCCGCCGGGCAGGACGACGAAGCCCTGGGCGTACTTCACGAACATGGTCTTCCGTACGAAGAAGTAGCGGAAGTTCAGCCCCAGATCGACGTACGGGTTGAGGCCCTGCTCGAACGGCAGCTCGATGCCGAGGCCGACCGAGATGCCCTTGGCCTCCACCGCGCCCTGGTTCGCGGCCTGCATGGCGCCCGGCCCGCCCCCCGTGATGACCGCGAAACCGGCCTCCACGAGGGCCTTGCCGATCTCGACGCCCGCCGCGTACTCCGGTGAGTCCACCGAGGTGCGCGCGGAGCCGAACACGCTGATCGCGGGCGGCAGTTCGGCGAGGGTGCCGAAGCCCTCGATGAACTCCGACTGGATGCGCAGGACCCGCCAGGGGTCGGTGTGCACCCAGCCCGATGGCCCCTCCGTGTCGAGCAGACGCTGGTCACTCGTCCCGGGCTGCACCTGCTCGCGGCGACGGATCACCGGCCCCGTCCGCTGCTCCTTGGGATGCTGCTTGCCCTCCGGGTTGCTCATGTCCGCTCCCTCCATGCGCAGGTATCGCGCGCTTGCGTAGAGCAAGGGTAGGTCTACGCGGGTTACATGCGAGGGACCTCGGAGTGTCAGGCGGTGAGCCATGCGGCCAGGCGCTTCTCCGCCTCCAGGATGAGCGCCGTGTCGACCCGCTCGTCGATCTTGTGGGCGAAGATCGAGTTGCCGGGCCCGTAGTTCACCGCGGGGACGCCGAGCGCGCTGAAGCGGGAGACGTCCGTCCAGCCGAACTTGGGGCGCGCCTCGCCGCCCACGGCGGCCAGGAAGGCGGCGGCAGCGGGGTGGTCGAGGCCGGGCCGGGCGCCGCCCGTGTGGTCGTCCACGACGAACTCCTCGATCGGGCAGCCGGCGAAGAAGTCGCGGACGAACTGTTCGGCGTCGGCCATCGACCGGTCCGGCGCGTAACGGAAGTTGACCGTGACGGCGCAGGTGTCGGGGATGACGTTCGTGGCGACGAAGCCCTCGACGCGGACGGCGTTGAGGCCCTCGTGGAACTCCAGGCCGTCGACGACCGGCTTGCGCGGCTCGTAGGCGGCCAGCTTCTCCAGGATCGGGGAGGCCGCGTGAATGGCGTTCTTTCCCATCCACGCGCGCGCGGAGTGGGCCCTTTCGCCCTTCACCTTCAGGATGACGCGGAGCGTGCCCTGGCAGCCGCCCTCGACCAGTCCCTCGGTCCCCTCCAGGAGGATCGCGAAGTCGCCGGCCAGCCACTCGGGGTGGGCGTCGGCCACGTGCCCGAGACCGTTGAGGTGCGCGGCGACCTCTTCGTTGTCGTAGAAGACGAAGGTGAGGTCGCGGTTGGGCTCCGTGACCGTCTGCGCGATCCGCAGCTGGACCGCGACGCCCGACTTCATGTCGCTCGTCCCGCAGCCCCAGAGGGTGCCGTCCGCGTCCAGGCGCGAGGGCACGTTGTCCGCGATCGGGACCGTGTCGATGTGCCCGGCGAGGATGACGCGCTCGGCGCGGCCCAGATCGGTGCGTGCCACCACGTTGTTGCCGTAGCGGTCCACCGTGAGGTGCGGCAGGGGGCGCAGGGCCGCCTCGACGGCGTCGGCGAGCTCCTTCTCGCTGCCGCTGGGCGAGGGGAAGTCGACCAGCTGGGCGGTGAGAAGGGCGGCGTCCTGCGTGAGGTCGAGAGAGGTGCGGTCCATGCCGTCGAGCCTATCGCCCGGGCCTCGACGGGCCCGTGGTGCCTCGGGCCGTCCACTGCCTTGGACGCGTGCCGGGCTGTTCGCGGCTGCCGCTGACCGTGGCCGCGCAGCGGGTGCAGCGCAGCGGCTATCCGCAGGCGTACGCGAAGCACGAGCCGGACGCCGTGCTGCTCTCCGCCTCGCCGACCGGACGCGCCGCGGCCTCGCTGACCTGCGAGGGGCGGCCGGTCGCCGGCGCGCGGCCGGGCGATGCGACCCGGGTGGAGGCCGCGCTCGTACGGGACTTCGGGCGGGACGTGGCGCCCGCCGCGGGGCGTGACGCGCGCTCCGTACGGGTGCCCGTGGCCGCGACGGTCGCGTCGGCGCGGGGCGGTGGGCGGCAGCGCGGCTGGGAGCCGGCGCAGTGGGCGGCGGCCAACTCGTCCGTGTTGCGCATCGATCGGGTGTCCTATGCGGGCCACGAGTGGATCGCCGGGGACGCGGGGCACGATGGCACGAGGCGTCGGTCCGCGGCAGCGCGGGGGCCGCTCCGACGGCGGCGTCGCCCGTCGACGAGGTCCGAACCGTCACCGGTCAGTAGTGCGGGCGATCACTCGATAGGGGCACGCCGATCATGCCCGGGGGACGGTGGGCGGGGCTCTTCGGGTGGAGCGCGGGCCGATCCGGGTTTCCCTTGGAAGCAGCGGGGTGTAAGGGTTCTTCAGCGGCGCGGGATCCAAGGGGTTTGCCCGTTTTTATCCAGAACCGATTATGCGACGCATTGCCAACCCTTTGCGTTTCCGACCCGCAACCTTCATGGGCCCTGGGGCTGTTGTCACGACGTCCGCTCGCCGAACGGCAGCCGGACGACAAAAGTTCTCTCCCGTCTGAAGGAGCACCATGTCCCTCCCCCTGACCCGCCGGATCGCCCGCGTCGCGCTGCTCGTAGCGGCGGGAGCGGCGCCCGTGGTCGGTGCGGCCGGCTCCGTGAGCGCTGCCGAACTCCCGGCCACGCCCGACCTCGGCGGTGTGACCGCGCTGGACGGCGCGAACCTGGGCAACACCGTCGACGGCACGTCCCGGAACGTCAGCGGCCTCGCGGGCGAGACCGGCAGCAAGGCCGTGAAGAAGGCCGTCCCGGCCGCCGGCAAGACGGTGGGCAAGGCCGCCAAGACCGCCACCCCGGCGGCGCAGAAGGCCGCTGGCGACCTGGCCGGCAGCGCCGGTGACGTGGTCGGCAAGACGGCCGGTACGGCGACGGAGGGTGGCCTCCCGGCCGCCGACAAGCTGCCCGCCGACTCACTGACCAAGAGCGGCCTCCCGGTCACCGGCGGTCTCTCCACCGACTCCCTGCCGGTCAAGCAGCTGCCGCTCGGCTGATCACCCGGTGATGCGAACGGGGGTGGGGGGGGGGGGGGGGGGTTCCCCCCCCCCCCCCCCCCCCCCCCCCCCCCCCCCCGCTGCCGCCCGTCCAGTCGGCCGTCAGGACATGGCGGCCGTCAGGACACGCCGGCCGTCAGGAGAGGCGGGTCGCCGCCGCCTTGATCCGCTCGTCCGTGGCGGTCAGCGCGACACGGACGAACTCCCGGCCCGCCGCACCGTAGAAGTCGCCGGGCGCGACCAGGATGCCGAGCTCCGCGAGGTGGGCCACCGTGTCCCAGCAGGACTCGCCGCGGGTCGCCCACAGGTAGAGGCTCGCCTCGCTGTGCTCGATGCGGAAGCCGTGCGCGAGGAGCGCCTCGCGCAGCAGCTCACGGCGGGCCGCGTAACGGGCGCGCTGCTCGCGGACGTGGCTCTCGTCGCCGAGCGCCGCGACGACCGCCGCCTGCGTCGGCGCCGACGTCATCATGCCGCCGTGCTTGCGGATCTGGAGCAGATCGCCGAGGACCGAGGCGTCACCGGCGAGGAACGCCGCCCGGTAGCCCGCCAGGTTCGAGCGCTTGGAGAGCGAGTGCACCGAGACCAGGCCCTCGACCGAGCCGCCGTTGACGTCCGGGTGCAGGACCGAGACCGGGTCGGCCTCCCAGCCCAGCTCGATGTAGCACTCGTCCGAGAAGATCAGGATGCCGTGCTCGCGGGCCCAGGCCACGATGCGGGTCAGCTCGTCCTTGGACAGCACCCGGCCGGTCGGGTTCGACGGGGAGTTGAGCCAGAGCAGCTTGATGCCCGCCGGGTCGAGCTCGGTCGGGTCGTCGTAGGCCACGTGGTCCGCGCGGGCCAGACGGGCGCCCACCTCGTACGTGGGGTACGCGAGACGCGGGTAGGCCACCTTGTCGCCCGGGCCGAGGCCCAGTTGGGTCGGCAGCCAGGCCACGAGCTCCTTGGAGCCGACCACGGGCAGCACGTTGGGGTGGCCGAGGCCGCGGGCGCCGAGGCGGCTTCCGCACCAGGCCACGAGCGCGTCGCGCAGCTCCGGGGTGCCCCACACCGTCGGGTAGCCGGGCGAGTCGGCGGCGTCGGTGAGCGCCTTCTGGATCAGCTCGGGCACCGGGTCGACGGGCGTCCCCACGGAGAGGTCGACGAGGCCGTCCGGGTGCGCCGCGGCCGTCTTCTTGTACGGCTCCAGCTTGTCCCACGGGAAGGCGGGGAGGCGGTCGACAGGGGCGGGGACTGCGGACACCTGGTCAGCTCACTTCTCTTGCGTAGGGCCCTCGTGAGGGGGGAAACACCTCGGTCCCGTACGGCAGTCGAAAGCCGTACGGGACCGGGGCAGCGCCTGTGCGTACCGCTGTGCGCAGTTACTGGTTCTGCGGCGGCAGCGCGGCGATGAACGGGTGGTCCTTCTCGATGAGGCCCATCTTCGAGGCACCACCGGGCGAACCGAGCTCGTCGAAGAACTCGACATTCGCCTTGTAGTAGTCCTTCCACTCCTCCGGAGTGTCGTCCTCGTAGAAGATCGCCTCGACCGGGCAGACCGGCTCACAGGCACCACAGTCGACGCATTCGTCCGGGTGGATGTACAAGGACCGGGAGCCCTCGTAGATGCAGTCGACCGGGCACTCCTCGATGCACGCCTTGTCCTTGACGTCGACACAAGGCTGCGCGATGACGTAGGTCACGCTGTCGTTCCTCCTCGATAGGGCGCTGGCGGGCCTCCGCAGGCTCCGCCGCCTGGCGCGCGGGAGCGCGGCGTCGTCGATGCCCGCCTCTAGTATCTCCGTTCCGGGGCATGATCCGAACAGGAGGGGTGGACCGAGCTGTGGAATTCACTGCGAGCGGACGGCTCGAGCTTCGCTTGACCCCCGCTGACGTGGGCAAACGCGTATCGGTGCGGCGGGTGGGTGAAGACGGGCCCGCGGGTCGGAAGTTCACCGATACGGTCGGAGTTCTCACATCGTGGAACGACGGTGTGCTGCTCATCACACGGCGGACCGGGGAGCGGGTGGCCGTCGACGCGTCCACGCTGGTCGCGGGGAAGGTCGTGCCCGCCGAACCGGCGAGGCGCCGGGGGCCCTCCGCCACGTACCCGGAGCTGGCGCGCGTCGCCTCGCGCGGGTGGCAGCCGGTCGAGAGCGAACGGCTCGGCGACTGGGAGCTCAGAGCGGCTCAGGGATTCACCCGGCGGGCCAACTCCGTGCTGCCGGTGGGAGATCCGGGCGTGCCGCTGGACGACGCGCTGGAGCGTGTGCGGGACTGGTACGCGGATCGTGGGCTGCCCGCCTACGCGCAGACCGCGACCGGGGCCGCGGGGACGCAGGAGTTGCTCTGCGCCGAGCTGGAGGCGCGCGGCTGGGCGCGCGAGGTCAGCGCCGAGCTGCGGATCGCGCCGCTCGCGCCCCTCGGGGACGCTCCCGACGGACGGCCGGTGCTGCTGAGCCGCGAGCCGGGGGCGGCGTGGCTGGGGCGGTACCAGCGCAAGGGGGCGAGCGAGGTCGCGTTGCGGGTGCTGTGCGCCGGTCCGTCCGTGTGGTTCGCGACGGTGCCCGGCGAGGGTGACGTGCCCGCGGCGATCGGGCGGTGCGTGGTGGACGGGCGGTGGGCCGGGTTCGCCGCCGTCGAGGTCGATCCCGCGTACCGGCGCCAGGGGCTGGCGTCGGCGGTGATGACGGCGCTCGCGCGCCGCGCGCTGGACGAGGGCGCCTCGGCGGCCTGGCTCCAGGTCGAGGCCGACAACGCCGGGGCGTGTGCGCTGTACGACCGGCTGGGTTTCGCCACGCACCACGCGTATCACCACTACCGTGCTCCGGAGCGGGGCGCCCGGTGACCCGCTCTCGATCGCGCTATCGATCGGTCTGAGAGGGCACGAGGCTCGTATGTCCCCCCACTTGTCCCCCCGTTCCGCGGAGCTCAGGCGCCGGTTCGCCGAGGAGGCGCGGTCCGAGCGGCCCGATCTCGCACAGCTCTGTCTGCTGCTGGCGGCGCAGGCCGACAGCGCGCTCGACGAGGCCGGTATGGACGCCGCCCAGATCGAACTGGACGACCTGGCCGGACAGTTGCCGTTCCGGCCTGGCGGGCCGCGCTCCTGGGCCACCGCGCTCGCCGAACTGCTCGGTTCGCGGCTCGGGTTCCACGGGGTGGCGGCCGACTACCAGCGTCTGGAGTCGTCGCTGCTCCACGAGGTCCTGCGGCGCAGGCGCGGGCTGCCGATCCTGTTGTCGGTGGTGTGGATGGAGGTGGCGCGGCGGGCCGGGGCCCCGGTGTACGGGGTGGCGTTGCCGGGGCACTTCGTCGTCGGCTTCGGCGACCCCGGGGAGCAGGTCCTCGCCGATCCGTTCGGCGCGGGGCGGGTGCTGACGGGGCCGGACGCCGAGCTCCTGGTGGCCGGGGCGACGGGCGCGCCGATGGAGCCGTCGATGCTGCGGCCCGTCGATCCGCTGACGCTCGTGCTGCGGATCCTGAACAACATCCGCGCGTGGGCGGCGACCAGGCCCGAGCGTTCGGAGGTGGCGCTGTGGGCGATCGAGCTGTCGCTGCTGCTGCCCTCGCATCCGGCGCGGCTGCGGTACGAGCGGGCGCAGTTGCTGGTGGGCCGGGGCGACTACGTCACCGGGGCCGTGGAGCTGGAGGCGTACGCGGAGGTCGTCGGCGCGGTGGACAGCGCCGCCGCGGAACAGGTCCTCGGGCAGGCCAGGGCGGCTCGCGCGATGTTGAACTGAGACGGCCGAGTCCCGCACGACAGCTGCCGTGCGGGACTCGGAACGTGCGTGCCGGACCCTAGCTGGGGTCCGTCTCGATCGTCGCGGTGCGCTCGGCAGGTGTCTTGCCCAGCAGGGCCTTGCCCATCGCCGCGGCGACGTCGGTGGGCTGGACCGGCGTCTTCTTGCCGTTGCCCCGGGTGATGAGGACGCCGTCGAAGACGTTGCCGTAGAGCGCCTTGAGGGCCGGCAGGTCGTACGTCTCGACGAGCTTGCCGTCGACCGCCTTCATCCCGAGGATCTTCGGCAGCGACTTGTCCGGGCCGAACGGGATGGAGGCGCTGCCCGCCTTGATCGTGACGAGACCGGACATCGCGGGCTCGGCGAACTGGCGCATCTTCCGGTCGACCTCGGCGTCCGGGACCGTCGGCTGCCGGGTCACCGTCGGCACCTGGACCGGCGCGGACGCGCCCGTCTCGACCTGCGCCTGGTACGCCTGCTCGACGGCGGTGGTCGACTTGTCGACGTCGATGCCCTTGCCCGTCTTGCCGTAGACGGCGACGGCCTTGCCCGGCACGAACTTGATCGTGCCGTCGCCGGACGCGGCGGCACCGCCCGCGGCCTGCTCAAGGGCCGCGTGCAGCTTCTCCTCGTCGACCGGCATCACCGGGTCGACGACGCGGTGGTTGCCGAAGAGCGAGCCGATGACGGAGACCGGGTTGTAGTCGCTGCCCGCCGCGGCGGAGACGGTGGCCGCGCTGTCCAGGGAGAGGCCCGCCTGGTCCGGCTTGAGGGCGACCGTCCTGCCGTCGACCTGGAGCTTCAGGTCCTGGCCCGTGCGCTTGCCGAGGGCCTCGTCGAGTTTGGCGGTGGCCTCGTCGCGGGTCCCGCCGCCGATGTCGACGCCGAGGACGGTGGTGCCCTTGGGCACGTCGGAGTGGTTCATCAACAGGCCCGCACCGTAGGCGACTCCGGCCACGCCGATGACGCCCGCGCCGAGCAGGACCAGCTTGCTGCGGCCCTTCTTCTTCTTGGCGGAGGCCGCCGGGGCGCTCTGCACCGGGTCGGGCAGCTTGGGCGGGGTGTGCGGCGTCGGGGCCGGGGCGCCGGGCGCGAACGGTGAGCCGGGGCCCTTGCCGCTCTGCGGGACGACCGGCATGCCGCTGGTGAGCGTGTCGCCCGAGACATGGCCGGGCGACTCGGGCGCCGGCTTCTGGGGCGTGAGGATCGCGGTGTCGTCGCTCATCCGCGGCGGGTTCGGAGCGCCCGGGGCGGGGCGGACCTGCGGGTCGGCCGCGAGCGGCGGCACCATCGGGCCGTCGCCGGTGACGGGCCCCGTCGTCGGCCCGGAGGGACCGCCGGCGCGGGGAGCGCCGGGGCCCGGAGTCCCCGGGCTGCCGAGGTTGCCGGCGTTGCCTGTGTTCCCGGGGTGACCGGTGTTCCCGCTGTTCCCGCCGTTCCCGGCGAAGTAGGGCAGATCGCCCCGGTCGTCGCGGTTGCGGGCGGGGGGCGCCGAGCCGTCGCCGAGCGGCCCCGCCGCCAGGACGCCGGTCACGTCGAAGCCGCCGGACGTACCGGACGTACCGGAGGGAGCCCCGGTGCCGGGGGCGCCCGGGGTGCCGTCCGCGGCCGGGCCCGACGCCGCCGCACCGGCACCGTTCGCCGCGGCGCCCCGGCCGGCCGCGCCCTTGCGCGGCGCGAACCAGTCGCTGGTCTTCTCCTCGCGGGCCGCCTTGGCCTCGGCGGCGTCGCCGCTGCCGGGGCCCTGTTCGGCGGCGGGACCGGCGCCGTTGCCGCCGTCCGCGCCACCGGCGTACCCGGCGAGGGCGGACGGGTGGCCCGTGGCGGGGCCCGGCTCGGGGGCGCCGGCCGGCGGCTCGGCACCGGCCTGCGGCCCGCCGTCGACATCGCTCATCGGCGTACGCATCACGACCGGCGGGATCGGACGCGAGCCGGGGATGTTGATCCGGATCCGCGTCGTCAGCGTGGTCTCGGTCCTGGGACTGTCCGGGGTGCCCTGGTCACGCGGGGGCACCTGGCCCAGCGGGTCGGCGTCGCCGGACGCCGCGCCCTGCGCGGACGTACCGTACGGAGGCGTCCCCGACGGGTAGGCGGCAGCGCCGCGCCCCTGGGGCCCGGAGGACGAACTGTCAGTTTCACGACTCAAAGCAGGTTCTCCCGGTTGGCTCCGCCGCCCGTCTCGACCTCACGCGGGCTGCTCGGCGGCGCGCACCACCATACTGGCCGCGGCCGCACGTCACCGAGTGACGGACAGTGAATCCCCTACGGGGCACGGCGCATGGTGGCCGCAAGTGCGACGTCACTTCCCAAGTCGGGCGGCGGACGCGGGTGGTTGCCGCGAAAGTCCAAGGGTGGCGCACATCACAGCCACGACCATGCCGCCGAGAAGGAAGAGGTAGGAGCCGAGTCCCGCGCCGAACAGGAAGTCGCCCTCGGGGCGGCTCGCCGTGAGCAGGATGACCGCGACGATCCAGCCCGCCGCGGGCGCCACGGCCCCGGACCTGCCCCCGGTCAGCCGCACCCCGCCGTGGAAGAGACCGGCCGCGCCGAGCAGGGCGAGCAGCAATCCGGCCGGGAACCAGCCGCCTTGGAGCAGCGCGCCCGCGGCGCCGACGAGGGCGCCGAGCACGAACAGGACGAGGAGGACCGCGGCCCGGCCGGGTGTGAGCGCCATGCTGAAGGGGAGGTCCACCTGGGGCGCCGCGGCCTTGCTGCTCCCGGTTCCGCGGGTCTTGCCACTGCTCGTCACGCGCGCTCTCCCTCGATACCGTCGGCACCTTCGATGCTCTCGATGCCCTCGAACAGGTCTTTCTCGTACGCCGATCCGGGCTCGCCCCGCACCAACTCGTAGTACTCGGTGTCGAAGAGGGGCTGCGCGAGCCCGTTCGAAAGGGCGAACACCCCGAAATCACCGGCCGCCTCGGCGACGGCGACCTGCGTCGCGTGCGCGGCCATCGCGGCCGACTTCCGCCCGGCGTGGGGGCGTCCGTCGATCTCGGCGGTGACCCGGGCGTCGTCGACGACGCCCGGGACGTCGGAGACGGCGGCGGTGACGGTGAAGGGCATGCGGTCCAGTTCGGCCGCGAGCCTGCGGAACCGTTCCTCGACGATCGTGCGGGGCGCACGGTTCCAGTAGATCTTGGAGACCGTGTGCGGATCTCCGAGGTCGCGGCGGAACGCCGGCTCGGCGGCGAGATCGGCGGCGCGCATGGCCACGCGGTGCGCCTGGATGTGGTCGGGGTGGCCGTAGCCGCCGTCCGGGTCATAGGTGACGAGGACCTGCGGCCGGACCTCGCGGACCACGGCGACCAGGTGCGCCGCCGCCTCGTCGAGGTCGGCCGACCAGAAGGCGCCCGGGCGCTCGTTCTGCTCGGCGCCCATCATCCCGGAGTCGCGGTAGCGCCCGGGGCCGCCGAGGAAGCGGTGGTCGGTGACGCCCAGCTCCTTCATGGCGGCGGCCAGTTCACCGATGCGGTGCGGGCCGAGAATATTCTCCCGATCCGGTGCGAGATGGGCCAGTTCGTCCGGAATGACCTCTCCCTCTTCGCCGAGGGTGCAGGTCACGAGCGTGACGTGGGCGCCGTCGGCGGCGTACCTGGCCATCGTGGCGCCGTTGTTGATCGACTCGTCGTCGGGGTGCGCGTGCACGAGGAGCAGACGCCGACCGGGCAGTTCCGTCATGCCCCCAGCCTAGGACCCGCACTCCTTCCGCCAGAACTCGATGCCACTGGAACGTGCTGGAACGTGATGGCGTCAGAACTTGATGCCGTCAGAACTTGATGCCGCCGATCATGCCCGCCACGTTCGTCGTCAGTTCCTGGATCGTGGGGGCGACGGAGGAGCTCGCCAGATAGAAGCCGAGGAGCACGCAGACCACCGCGTGTCCGGCCTTCAGCCCCGACTTCTTGACCAGGATGAAGACGATGATCGCGAACAGCACCACGGCCGAGATCGAGAGTGCCACAGCGGTCCCTCCTCCAAAGTGATCGGAACGCTGACGGATACCCCCTGTTGGATACCCACACAGCGCTACTGATCATAACTATCCGTCGCTCCGCATGAGTCGCGGTGAGGGGGCACCGGGGGCGGGCGGGAGCGCGTGGGGGCGCATGGTCCACTCGCGGCCGAGGACCTGTCTTCACTTTCCCGCCGTCGCCCGGAGGGCGGGGCAGGCGGGAAGGTGAAGACAGGTCCTAGGCTTCGGGGATGACCACAGAGAGCGGCGCCGGCGCCGGACCCGGCAGCGGGAACGAGACGTACTCCTTTCCTCGTCAGCACGCGCGTACCCAGCGCTTCACGGCCGGATCGCCGCGTGCCTTCACGGTGGCGCCGGACGGTGAGCGGGTCGTCTTCCTCCGTTCCTCCTCCGGCGTCGACCGGGCGAACGCACTGTGGGTCCTGGATGTGACGAGCGGTCAGGAACGGCCGGCCGCCGAGCCGTCGGTGCTGCTCGGCGGCGCCTCGGAGCGGCTCTCGGCCGAGGAGCGGGCCCGGCGTGAGCGCAGCCGCGAGGGCGGCGCCGGCATCGTGTCGTACGCGACGGACGGCGCGGCCGAGCTGGCGGCGTTCGCCCTGTCGGGGCGGCTCTTCACGGCGGAGCTGCGGGCGGGCACGGCCCGTGAACTCCCGGTGCGCGGGCCGGTCCTCGACCCGCGCCCGGCCCCCGACGGCCGGCACATCGCGTACGTGGCGCGGGGCGCGCTGCGGGTCGTCGGCGCGGAGGGCGAGGACGACCGGACGCTGGCCACGCCCGAGTCGGAGACGGTGACGTACGGGCTCGCGGAGTTCATCGCGGCCGAGGAGATGTCCAGGTACCGCGGTTACTGGTGGTCGCCCGAATCGGACCGGCTGCTCGTGGCCCGCGCCGACGACGCGGACGTGCGGCGCTGGTGGATCGCCGATCCGGCGCACCCGGACCGCGAGCCGACCCGCAACGCCTACCCGGCGGCCGGTACGCCCAACGCGGAGGTGCGGCTGTTCGCGTACGGCCTCGACGGCAGCCGCACGGAGATCAACTGGAACCGGTCGGCCTACCCGTACCTGGCCCGCGTCCACTGGTCGGCGGGCGGCGCCCCGCTGATCCTCGTACAGGCGCGTGACCAGCTCAGCGCGTTGTACCTGGCGGTGAACCCGAACGACGGTTCGACGCGGATGGTGCACGCCGACGAGGACGACCAGTGGCTGGAGCTGTTCCCCGGCGCGCCGTGCTGGTCGCCGAGCGGGCAGCTGGTGCGGATCGCCGACGAGGGCGGCGCGCGGGTCCTCGCGGTCGGCGAACGCCTGCTGACGGGGGCGCAGTTGCATGTGCGGGCCGTGCTCGACGTCGGCGACGGCGATGTGCTGGTCTCGGCGTCGGCGGGCGCCACCGCGGCGGCCCCGGAGACCGGCGAGATCCACGTCTACCGCGTCAACGAGCTGGGCGTGGAGCGCGTCTCGACCGAGCCCGGTGTGCACACGGCCGTCCGCTCCGGCGGCGTCACCGTGCTGGTCTCGGCGACCCTCGGCTCCCCCGGCGCGCGGGTGCGCGTGGAGCGCGACGGCAAGCGGATCGCCGAGATCGCCTCGCACGCGGAGCGCCCCCTGCTCTCCCCGCGCGTGACGCTGACGGAGGCGGACTCCATCCCGTGCGCCGTCCTGCTCCCGTCGTCGTACGCGGAAGGGGACGGCCCGCTGCCGGTCCTGCTCGACCCGTACGGCGGCCCGCACGGGCAGCGCGTCGTGGCGGCGCACAACGCGCATCTGACCTCGCAGTGGTTCGCCGACCAGGGCTTCGCGGTGATCGTCGCGGACGGCCGGGGCGCGCCCGGCGTCTCGCCCGGCCGTGAGAAGTCGATCCGCGGTGACTTCACGCTGACGCTCGACGACCAGGTGACCGCCCTGCACGCGCTGGCCGGCCGCTTCCCCCTCGACCTGTCCAAGGTGGCGATGCGCGGCTGGAGTTACGGCGGCTACCTCTCCGCGCTGGCCGTGCTGAAGCGGCCCGACGTCTTCCACGCGGGTGTCGCGGGGGCTCCGGTGACCGACTGGCGGCTGTACGACACGCACTACACGGAGCGGTACCTGGGCGATCCCGGCGCGGCCCCGGACACGTACGCGGCGAACTCGCTGGTGACGGACGACGGGCTGTCGAACGCGGCCGGGCAGCACCGGCCGCTGCTCATCGTGCACGGGCTCGCCGACGACAACGTGGTCGTCGCCCATGCCCTGCGGCTGAGTTCGGCGCTGCTGGCGGACGGGCGCCCCCACGAGGTGCTGCCGCTGTCCGGGGTGACCCACATGACGCCGCAGGAGCAGGTCGCGGAGAATCTGCTGCTGCTCCAGGTCGACTTCCTGAAGCGGTCGCTTGGCCTGGCCTGAATGACGACCGGGCCGGAGCGACATGGTGCGCTCCGGCCCGGTCAACGGCACCCGCACGGCCGTACGTCGTTCATCGTGCCGCGTGTGTGTGGCGGCGCTGGGTCCGCGGGATTGCACGTGTGTAAAGGCGTCGCCGCGACGGCAGGACGGCCTACTGCTCGGTCGGTACGACCTGCTTCTCCTCGGCGAAGTGGCAGGCGGAGGGGTGCCGGGCCGGTCCGCTGTCGCCGAGGCGGAACTCGGCGGGGACGGCGAGGAGCGGTACCTCGTCGGCGCAGCGCTGCCGGGCCTTCCAGCAGCGGGTGCGGAAGCGGCAGCCGGAGGGCGGGTTGGCTGGTGAGGGCACGTCCCCGGTCAGGATGATCCGCTCGCGGTGCTCGCGCGCCGCCGGGTCGGGCACGGGCACGGCCGACAGGAGCGCCTGCGTGTAGGGGTGGGTCGGGTGTTCGTAGATCTCCTCGTCGGAGCCGATCTCCACGATGCGGCCCAGGTACATCACGCCGACCCGGTCGGAGATGTGGCGCACGATCGAGAGGTCGTGGGCGATGAAGACGTAGGAGAGGTCGAACTCGTTCTGGAGCCGGTCGAGCAGGTTGATCACCTGGGCCTGCACCGACACGTCGAGCGCGGAGACCGGTTCGTCCGCGACGATGATCTCGGGGCGCAGCGCGAGGCCGCGTGCGATGCCGATGCGCTGGCGCTGGCCGCCGGAGAACTGGTGCGGGTAGCGGTTGATGTACTCGGGGTTGAGGCCGACCACGTCGAGCAGGTCCTGGACCCGCTTCCTGCGGTCGCCCTTCGGCGCGACCTCGGGGTGGATCTCGTACGGCTCCCCGATGATGTCGCCGACGGTCATCCGGGGGTTGAGGGAGGTGTACGGGTCCTGGAACACCATCTGGATGTTGCGGCGCACGGCTTTCAGGGCGCGGCCGGAGAGCCGGGTGATGTCCTCGCCCTTGTACTTGATGACGCCGGCCGTCGGGCGCTCCAGGTTGACCAGCATCTTGGCGACGGTGGACTTGCCGCAGCCGGACTCCCCGACGATGCCGAGCGTCTCGCCGTGCCCGAGTTCGAAGTCGACGCCGTCGACGGCCTTGACCGCGCCGACCTGCTTCTTGATGAGGATGCCCTGGGTGAGGGGGTAGTGCTTGACCAGCCCCCGTACCTCAAGGAGGGGTTCGTGCCCGGAGGCCGAGCCGTTCTTCGCGTACTCCGACTCGGCCTGCGCCTTGTGGAGGAGGTGTTCGGCGATCAGGCCCTCGCGTTTGAGGTCGCCCTTGCTGACGTGCGAGCCGCCCTCAGCGTGAGGCATCGATCGTCTCCTTCCAGAAGTGGCAGGCGCTGCGGCGCTCGTCGGAGACCACGTACAGCGGCGGGACATCCGTGCGGCACACGTCCTGGGCCATCGGGCAGCGCGGGTGGAAGGCGCAGCCCGGCGGGATGTGCATGAGGTTCGGTGGCAGGCCCTTGATGGCGAAGAGTTCCTGCCCCTTCTGGTCCAGGCGCGGGATCGATTCCAGCAGGCCCTTGGTGTACGGGTGCGCGGGCGCCTTGTAGATCTCGTGGACGGGGGCGTGCTCGACGATGCGGCCCGCGTACATCACGGCGATCTTGTCGGCGACGTCGGCGACGACGCCCAGGTCGTGGGTGATGAGGATGAGCCCCATGTTGAGTTCGCGCTGCAACTCGGCGAGCAGGTCCATGACCTGGGCCTGCACGGTCACGTCGAGGGCGGTGGTCGGCTCGTCGGCGATGATCAGGTCGGGTTCCAGGGCGAGCGCCATCGCGATCATGATGCGCTGGCGCATGCCGCCGGAGAACTGGTGCGGGTACTGGCCGACCCGCTCCTTCGCCGCCGGGATGCGGACCCGCTCCATCAGCTCGATGGCCTTGGCCTTGGCGTCCTTGCGGGACATGCCCCGGTGGACGGTGAAGAGTTCGCCGATCTGCTCGCCGACGGAGAGCACCGGGTTGAGGGAGCTGAGCGCGTCCTGGAAGATCATCGCCATCTCGGCGCCGCGGACCTTCCTGCGCTCCTCCTCCTTGAGCTTCAGCAGGTCCCGGCCCTTGAAGAGGACCTCGCCGCCGGTGATCTTCCCGGGCGGGACGTCGAGGATGCCCATGATCGCCTGGGCGGTGACCGACTTGCCCGAGCCCGACTCGCCGAGCACGGCGAGCGTCTCCCCCGCGTCGACGGTGTAGTCGACGCCGTTCACGGCCTTGGCGACACCGTCCCGGGTGCGGAACTCGACGTGCAGATCGCGTACTTCGAGCAACGGCATGGGCGCTACCTCAGCTTCGGGTCGAGGGCGTCGCGCACCGCGTCGCCGAGCATGATGAACGCGAGGACCGTCAGGGCGAGCGCGCCGGCCGGCCACAGCAGCATGTGCGGGGCGTTGCGGATGTAGCCGGAGGCGGCCGAGATGTCGATGCCCCAGCTGACGGCGGGCGGCTTCAGGCCGACACCGAGGTACGAGAGGGTCGCCTCCAGGGCGATGTACGTACCGAGGGCGATGGTCGCGACGACGATGACCGGGGCGACGGCGTTCGGGGTGATGTGGCGCAGCAGCATCCGGGGGTTGGAGGCGCCGAGCGCGCGGGCCGCCTGCACGTAGTCGTGCTGCTTGGCGGTGATGACGGAGCCGCGGGCGATGCGGGAGATCTGCGGCCAGCCGAGCAGCACCATGAAGCCGATCACCGGCCAGACGGTGTTGCTGGTGACGACCGACAGCAGGACGAGGCCGCCGAGGATGACGGGGATCGCGAAGAAGATGTCGGTGATGCGGGAGAGGATCGCGTCCCAGAAGCCACCGAAGAACCCGGCCAGGCCGCCCAGGACCGAGCCGAGCAGGGAGACGCCGATCGTGGCGCAGACACCGACGGTGATGGAGTTGCGGGCGCCGTACACGGTGCGGGTGTAGACGTCGCAGCCCTGGCCGTCGAAGCCGAAGGGGTGGCCGGGCTGGGAGCTCTGCTGGCGTTTGGACAGGTCGCAGGAGAGCGGGTTGCCGGAGGCGATCAGCTGCGGCCAGATCGAGATGAGCACCAAGAAGAGGATGACCAGCGCCGAGATGATGAAGACGGGGTTGCGCCGCAGGTCGCGCCAGGCGTCGGACCACAGGCTGCGGGGTCTTCCGGTGGGGTCACCGGGGCCGAGCGCCGGGCCCTCGATGAGCGCGCCCTCGCTGGTGGCGAGGTCCATCGCGCCGCCCATGCCGGTCGCCGCGATGGCTCCGTCCTCGGGCGCGCGGTTGCCCGAGGACCAGGAGGAGGGCTCTGGCGCTTGCGGTTCAGGCATAGCGGATC
Organism: Streptomyces sp. NPDC030991; assembly: GCF_055571235.1. NCBI lineage: Bacteria > Bacillati > Actinomycetota > Actinomycetes > Kitasatosporales > Streptomycetaceae > Streptomyces > Streptomyces sp. NPDC030991. The sequence continues at coordinate 202,243 of NZ_JBVIFR010000006.1, read as the reverse complement.
CTCGGGTCGAGTACGGCGTACAGGAGGTCGACGATCAGGTTCACCGCGAGGAAGACCAGCACGAGGATCGTCACGAAACCGACGACGGTCTGGGTGTTCTGCCGCAGGATGCCCTGGTAGAGCTGGAAGCCGACGCCGTGGATGTTGAAGATGCGCTCGGTGACGATGGCGCCGCCCATCAGCGCGCCGACGTCGGCGCCGATGAAGGTGACGACGGGGATCAGGGAGTTGCGCAGCAGGTGCCGGGTGATGACGCGGCGCCTGGGCAGGCCCTTGGCGATGGCGGTGCGGACGTAGTCGGCCCGTTTGTTCTCGGCGATGGAGGTCCGCGTCAGCCGGGTCACGTAGGCGAGGGAGACCGAGGCGAGGACGAGGCCCGGCACGATCAGTTCGCCGAACGTGGCCTCCGTGGAGACCGCCGGGTTGATCCAGCCCCACTCGACGCCGAGCAGCAGTTGCAGCAGTAGACCGGTGACGAACGTCGGGACGGAGATGACGACGAGGGTCAGCAGCAGCACGCCGGTGTCGATGGGGCGGCCGCGCCTGAGGCCGGTGATGACGCCCAGCGTGATGCCGACGATGATCTCGAAGAGGATCGCCACGATGGTGAGGCGGATGGTGACCGGAAACGCGGTCGACATCAGTTCGGTGACCTTCTGGCCGTTGAACGCGGTGCCGAAGTCGCCGGTGAAGACGTTCCCCATGTACGTCAGGTATTGCTGCCACACCGGTTTGTCGAGGCCGAACTCCTTCGAGAGCTGGGCTTTGGTGGCGGGGTCGCAGGCCTTGTCGCCGCAGAGTCCCGCGATGGGGTCGCCCATCACGTTGACCATGAGGAAGATCAGCAGAGTGGCCCCGATGAAGACCGGGATCATCTGCAACAGCCGCCGGATCACATACCGTCCCATTGAGGGCTCCGTCCCTGGCGTCCGTCTGTCAGTTGACCTTGATCTCGTTGTAGACGGGGACGCTGAACGGGTTCAGCGCGACGTTCGAGACCTTGTCCGAGTAGCCGGCGCTGCCGTTCTGGTACCAGAGCGGGATGGCCGCCATGTTGTCCCGGACGACCTCCTGGGCCTGCTGGAACGTCTTGACCGCCTGCGCCTGGTCGGCTTCGCCGTTCGCCTTGTCGACCAGGGAGTCGAACTTCTTGTCGGACCAGTGGCCGTCGTTGGAGGAGGCGTTGGTGTAGTACAGCGGCTGGAGGAAGTTCTGGATGAGCGGGTAGTCCATCTGCCAGCCGGCGCGGAAGGGGCCCGTCATCTTCTTTTGGGTGATCTTGTTGCGGAAGTCGGCGAAGGTGCCGGTGGGGCTGCCGACGCAGGCCCGGTCGTTGTCGAGGGCGTTGTTGATGGAGTTGCAGACGGCGTCGACCCACTCCTTGTGGCTGCCGGTGTCGGCGTTGTAGCCGATCTTCACCTGGCCGCCGGGGATGCCGCCGCCCTCCTTGACCAGCTTCTTCGCCTCGTCCGGCTTGTAGTCGCAGAACTCGCCGCAGAGCCCGCTCTTGTAGCCGCCGTCCTTGCCGAGCACCGGGGAGGTCCAGTCGGTGGCCGGGGTGCGGGTCTTCTCGAAGATCGACTCGGTGATCTGCTTGCGGTTGATCGCCATGGACAGACCCTTGCGGACCTTGTCGCTGTCCGACTTGTTCCAGTCGGAGTCGTAGAACGGGAAGGCGAGGGTCTGGATGATGCCGGCCGGGGTGTTGATGTACCGGCCGTTCAGGTCGCTGTCCGCGTTGCTGAGCTGGGAGGCGGGCACGTCGTCGACGAGGTCGAGGTTGCCGGCGGTGAGGTCGGTGTAGGCGGTGTTGTTGTCCGTGTAGACCTTGAGGTCGACGCCGCCGTTCTCCGCCTTGTCGGCACCGGGGTACTTGTCCCACTTGCGCAGGGACATCTGGGAGCCCTTCTGGTACGACTCCACGGTGTACGGGCCGTTGCCGACCGGCTTGCTCACATAGCTGTCGTGGTCGTCGAAGAACACCTTGGGCAGCGGCGCGAAGGCGGCGTAGCCGAGGGTGTCGGGCCAGGTCGAGAACTTCTGGTTCAGTTTGACCGTGAAGGTGCGGTCGCCGGTGACCTTGAGCCCGGAGAGGGTGTCGGCGGACTGGCTGCCGGAGTCCGGGTGCACCTTGTCGTAGCCGTCGATCTGCCCGAAGAAGTACGCGTTCTTCTGGTTGTTCTTCAGGCTCGCGCCGTAGTTCCAGGCGTCGACGAAGGACTTCGCGGTGACCTTCTCGCCGTTGGAGAACGTCCAGCCGTCCTTGACCGTGATCGTGAAGTTCGTCTGGTCGGACGTCTCGATCTTCTCCGCCAGCATGTCCTTGGCGGCGCCCGTCTTGGGGTCGTACCGCTTCAGGCCGCGGAAGATCATGTCCAGGACCTTGCCGCCCTGCACCTCATTGGTGTTCGCGGGCTCCAGCGGGTTCTGCGGATCGCCCCAGGAGGACCGGACGACGCCGGAGCCGTCACCACCGCCACCACCGCCACCGCTGTCGCCGCCGCCACAGCCCGTCGCGGCCATGGCTACGACGACCGCACCAGCGGCCCACTTGGCGTGCGTGGCTCCACGCATGGAGTGCCTCCTCATACCGGCTCGTACTGATCACGTGTCACGTACGCCTAAATATCGGGGCAATACCGGCATCACGCACTCCGGGGGCGGCCTTACGGGAAAACTCCTCGCGGCGCCCGCGCGTCCCGCGCGATGATCGGCCGATGCCTGACCGCGCCTACACCGACACCCGCCTCGCCGCCCTCTACGACGCCCTGAACCCGTGGGGCCCCGGCGACGACTTCTGCCTGGACCTCGTGCGCGGGGCCGGCTCCGTGCTCGACGTGGGGTGCGGGACGGGGGCGCTGCTGATCCGCGCCCGGGAGGAGGGGCACCGGGGGCGGCTGTGCGGGCTCGACCCGGCGGCGGGGATGCTGGCCGTCGCGCGGCGCCGGGCGGATGTGGAGTGGGTCCAGGGCACGCTGTCCGCCCCGGCCCGCCCCGAAGGCCCGTTCGACCTCGTCGTGATGACGGGGCACGCGTTCCAGGTCCTGGTGGACGACGCCGAGATCCGTACGTCGCTGGAGGCGGTGCGGCGGGTGCTCGCGCCGGGAGGACGGTTCGTCTTCGAGACGCGCAACCCCGCGGCGCGGGCGTGGCAGGGGTGGACCGCGGCGCGGGCCGTTCAGGTGGCGGGGGTGCGGGTGGCGCACGAGGTCGTGACCGGCTTCGACGGACGGACGGTCACGTTCGATACGACGTTCAGCGGGCCGGGGCGGGAAGCGGCCGTGGTCAGCCGCAGCACGCTGCGCTTCGTGCCACCGGACGAGCTGGACGCCTTCCTGGAGGGCGCGGGGCTGGAGTCGGAGGAGCGCTACGGCGACTGGGACCGCTCCCCGCTGACGGCCTCCAGCCCGGAGATCATCAGTGTGTGCGGGGCGGCGGACTGACCTCGGCCCGGCACCGGGGCCGCAGCGGAGCCGTATGCCCCAGGGGCGCGGGGAAGTGCGCGACCAGCCACGACGCGACGTGAGGACGACACTCCGCCCCACCGGCCGGACCCGGCCCCCCGGGAACGACCGTGGCCCGGCCCGGTGACATCACCGGGCCGGGCCACACTCACTCACTCACCGCTCGACGGGCGCGGTACGCGTCAGGACGCGTCCTTCTCCAGAGCCACCAGCGCCGGGTCGAGGACGATGTCCTCCGCGCGGGCCTCGATGGACGGCTCCTCCGGGAAGTGGCAGGCCGTCAGGTGCCCGGCCTTGCTGCCCGTGATCTGGACCAGCGGCGGCTCCTCCGTCGCGCACTTGTCCTGGGCCTTCCAGCACCGGGTGCGGAAGCGGCAGCCGGACGGCGGCGAGATCGGCGAGGGAACGTCACCCTGGAGGCGGATCCGCTCCTTCTTGTTCACGTCGATGTCCGCCTCCGGCACGGCCGACATCAGCGCGTGCGTGTACGGGTGACGGGGACGGTTGTAGAGCGAGTCGCGGTCCGCGATCTCCACGATCTTGCCGAGGTACATCACCGCGACGCGCTGCGAGAAGTGCCGCACGATCGCCAGGTCGTGCGCGATGAAGACGAACGCGATGCCCATCTCCCGCTGCACCTTCTGCAGCAGGTTCACGACCTGGGCCTGGATGGAGACGTCGAGCGCCGAGACCGGCTCGTCCGCGACGATCAGCTTCGGCTCGAGCGCCACCGCGCGGGCGACGCCGATGCGCTGGCGCTGACCGCCGGAGAACTCGTGCGGGAAACGGTTGTAGTGCTCCGGGCTGAGACCGACGATCTCCAGGAGCTCGCGGACCCGCTTCTCCCGGCCGCCGGGCGGGTTGATCCCGTTGATCTCCATCGGGCCGGAGATGATCGTGCCGACCGTCTGGCGCGGGTTCAGCGACGCGTACGGGTCCTGGAAGATCATCTGGATCTCGGACCTGACGGGCGCCAGCTGCCTGCGACTCGCGTGGCTGATGTCCTGGCCGTTGTAGGTGACGGTGCCCTGCGTGGGCTCGTACAGACGGGTCAGGAGACGGCCCGTCGTCGACTTGCCGCAGCCGGACTCGCCGACCAGGCCCAGGGCCTCGCCCGGGTAGACCTCGAAGTCGACGCCGTCGACGGCCTTGACCGCGCCGACGGTGCGCCGGATCGGGAAGCCGCCCTTGATCGGGAAGTGCTTGTGCAGGTTCTCGACCTTCAGCAGCGGGGCGGTGTCACCGTCACGCTGCCCGGGGATCGCGTCGGCGACCGCCGTGGTGCTGTTTTCTTTGTCGCTCATGGTTCTGCCCCAGTCGCCGGTCTCTGCTCAGCCCAGCCGGGGCTGAATCGTCTCGATGAACACCTGCTGCTTCTGCTCCGCCGTCAGGTGGCAGGCGGAGCCCCGCCCGGCCGGGAGTACCGGCCGCTCGCCCGAGCAGCGGTCCCCGGACACCTTGTCGGTGAAGGTGCACCGCGGGTGGAACGGGCAGCCCGAGGGCGGGTTGAGCAGCGACGGCGGCGATCCGGGGATCGGCAGCAGCGGCTGGTCGACGTCGGACGAGAGCCGCGGCATCGAGCTCAGCAGGCCCCAGGTGTAGGGGTGCTCGGGTGACTTGAGCACCTCGCGGGTGGAGCCCCGCTCGACGGCCCGGCCCGCGTACATCACGAGGATGTCGTCGGCCATGTTCGCGACCACACCCAGGTCGTGGGTGATCATGATGATCGCGGAGCCGAACTCCTGCTGCAGGTCCTTGAGCAGGTCGAGGATCTGCGCCTGCACCGTCACGTCGAGCGCGGTGGTCGGCTCGTCCGCGATGAGCAGCTCGGGGTTGCAGGCCAGCGACATGGCGATCATGGCGCGCTGGCGCATACCGCCGGAGAACTGGTGCGGGTAGTCGTCGACGCGCTGCTTCGGCTGCGGGATGCCGACCTTGCCGAGCATCTCGATGGCCCGGTTACGGGCCTCCTTCTTGCTGGCGCCGGTGTGCTTGCTGTACGGCTCGGCGATCTGCCGGCCCACCGTGTAGTACGGCGAGAGCGCGGTCAGCGAGTCCTGGAAGATCATCGCCATCTTGTTGCCGCGGAGCTTCTCCAGCTCGTGCTCGGTGGCGGTGAGCAGCTCCTTGCCGTCGAGGAGGATCTCGCCCTCGATGGTGGTGGTCAGCGGGTTGTGCAGGCCCAGCACGGACAGGTTGGTGACCGACTTGCCGGAGCCCGACTCACCGACGATACCGAGCGTCTTGCCGCGCTCGAGCTCGAAGGAGAGGCCGTCCACCGCCTTGACGGCGCCGTCCTCGGTGGAGAACTGCACCCGCAGGTCGCGTACCGACAGGAACGCCTCGGAGCCGGACGGGGCCGGGGCGTCCTCGGTCTTGGTGAGTGTGGTCACGGGGTTCTCCTAGGACAGTCGCACGCGCGGGTCGATCACGGCGTACAGCGCGTCCACGACGATGTTGCAGATGATGATGAAGGCGGCGCTGATGATCATGACACCCATGAGCACCGGCAGGTCCTTCAGGATGACCGAGTCACGCGCCAGGCGGCCGAACCCGGCCAGGCCGAAGGTGAGTTCGGTGACCATGCCGCCACTGAGCAGGGCGCCGATGTCCATACCCAGGATCGTGATGATCGGGATGATCGATCCGCGCCACGCGTACCGGTAGAAGACGTAGCGGCTGCTCATGCCCTTGGCCTTGGCCGCGCGTACGTGCTCTTCCTGCAGCTGCTCGATCATCGAGGAGCGGGACATACGGGTGTAGTTGGCCGTGAAGATCGTCGCCATGACGAGCCAGGGGATCAGCAGGCCCATGAACCAGCCGGCCGGGTCCTCGGTGATCGGCACGTACTTGGGCTTGTCCAGCCAGCCGGTGCTGTAGACGAAGATGCCGAGCACGATCGGGCCGAGGAAGTAGATCTGGAACGAGCTGAGCACCAGCGAGCCGCCGCTGAAGGTCTTGTCGAGCCAGGTGCCGCGGTAGCGGGCGGCCATGAGACCGGCGCCGAGACCGACGAACAGGAAGACGATGAGGCCGCCGAAGGTGAGCGAGAGCGTCAGCGGGAGGCGGTCCATGATGGTGTCCCACACCATCTGGTTGTTGCGGAACGAGACGCCGAAGCACGGCGCGTCGCAGTGGCCCACCCCGAAGTCCCGCCCGGCGAAGATGCCGGAGAGGAAGTGCCAGTACTGCACCGGCACCGGGTCATTGAGCCCGAGGTTCTTGTGGATGATCGCCAGCGCGTCCGGGGTGCAGTTCTTGCCGCACGCGAGCATCGCCGGGTCCTGTGGGATGGCGAAGTACATGAAGAACGTGAAGGCGCTGATCAGCAGGAGGATGAGTGCTGCGCCAGACGTCCGGCGTATGAGAAATCGAAGCATCGCAAAACTGCTCTCAGGACGGCGGCGGTGGGAGGCCAGGAGGGGATCCGGCGGCCCGGGGGCGAGGGCTCCGCCGCGCCCTCACCCCCGGGATCTGCCTTGTGGTGCTTACTTCTTGAGGTAGATCGTGGTCGGGTCGGTGTAGCTGACCACCTGGCCGTAGCGCAGGCCGCCCACGTTCGAACCGGCGATCTGGAACACCTTGGTGTAGTAGATCGGAGCAGCCGGGTTGATGTTCTTGGAGATGTACTTCGAGAGCTTCGCGTACTCGGTGGCGCGCTGGTCGGCGTCCGCGATCTTCTGGATGCGGCCGAGCTCCTCGTTCACGTGCTTGTCGTTCGTGTGCGAGTAGTTGGACGCGCCGTCCTGGATCTGCGCACCGTCGAAGGAGGGCGGGAAGACGGTGTTGCCGTCGGCCCAGTCCTGGCCCCAGCCGGTCATGTAGAGGTCAAAGCCGTTCTTGACCTTGCCCATCTGCTCGTACCACGTGGCCTGGTCGACTTCCTTCTTCTGGATGTCGAGGCCGATCTTCTTCAGGCTGTTGATGATCAGGTTGGCCTGGGTGGTACGGACCGGGGTGTTGGCGTACGCGTAGACGAGCTTCTTGCCCTCGGCGCCCGCCTCCTTGATCAGCTTCTTCGCCTTGGCGATGTCGCCGTTCGGCTTCTTGACCCGGTTGAACGGGTCGTACGTCTTGTCGTAGCCCGGGGTGGTGGGCGACATCAGCGACGTGGCGGCGTCACCGCCGTAGGCACCACCGTCGGCGCGGGCGGCCGAGGTGGCCGGGATCGCGAGGGCGATGGCATCGCGGATCTTCTTGTCCTTGATGCGGTCCATGTTGAAGTTCAGCTGCCACACGTACGGGGCGTAGCCCTGGATCGTGCGCTTCATCACGGCCTTGTCGGTCGTGATCTTCTGCAGCTGGGTGGCGTCGACCTGGCCGGTGAACATGATGGCGTTCTTGGCCTCGCCGCGGTCGGCCAGGATCGTCTTCGTCTGGTCGGCCTTGTCGTGGTTGAACTCGATGTTCCAGCCGTCGACGTACTGGTGACGCATCGGGTCCGTCTTCTCGTCCCACTTGTCGTTGCGCACGAGGGAGAGCGACTTGCCCGACTTGTAGGACGCGACCTTGTACGGACCGGTGGCGACCGGCGACTGGTCGTACTTCTGCTTCGTGTCCGTCTTCTCGGGCACGACGGAGTAGGCGGCCATGGCGAGCGCCTGCGGCACGTCGGTGTGCGGCTCGAGGAAGTGGAACGTGATGGTCTTGGCGTCCGGCGTGGCCAGGACGGAGTCCGGCAGGTGCTTGCCCTTGTACGGGCCCTTGTAGGCCTCGCGGTACTTGGTGCCCGCGCCCGACAGCCACTGCTGGATGTAGGTCGGACCGTCCGTCAGGAACGGGTCGTAGAGCCGCTCGATGGAGTGACGGATGTCGGCCGACGTGATGACGTGGCCGTTCTGGTCCTTGACGCCGTCCTTCAGGGTGAAGGTCCAGGTCTTGCCGCCGTCCGCCATCTTGCCCGGGTCGGTGGCGAGGTCACCGACGACCGTCTGGCTGCCGTCGGCGCCCTCTGTGTACGTGGTCAGACCACGGTAGAGGAGCTTGGCGAGCATGCCGGCGTCGGAGACGTAGATCTGGCCCGGGTCCAGGTGCGAGAAGTCCGCCTCCTGGTAGACCGACACGGTGCCGCCCTTCTTGGCACCGGCGACGGCCTTGGCCGGGCCCACCGAGTCCTGGGCGGTGCCCATGGTCACCGGCTTGGCCTGCGCCTTGGCGTCCTCCTGGGACTTGCCGGCGGGCTTGTTGTCGCTCTTGCTGCCGCTGCTGCAGCCGGTCAGAGCGAGGGCGCCGACGGCTGCCGCGGCGACCGTTGCCTGCGCCGTGCGCGATCGAAGGATGCTCATGGAGTTGAATCCACCTGCCTGTGAGTAGTGATCCTTTGGTGCTGCCTGGCGCATCCGGTTGATCGCCCCGGCGCCCGGGTGGCAGCTTCCCCGTCGGTGACGCTGGATCAGCGCCCGGTCTTGGGATCGAAGGCGTCCCGGACCGAGTCACCGAGGAGGTTGAACGCCACGACGAAGACGACCATGGCGATACCCGGGAAGAACATGTAGGTCGGGTCCTGCTCGTAGATGTTCGCGGCGGTGGCGAACATCAACCCCCAGTCGGGAGTGGGGTCTTGATAGCCCACGCCGACGAAGGAGAGGAAGGCGACCGAGAGGATGGTGCTGGGGAGCAGGTACGTGCCCTGCACGATGATCGGCGTGACCAGGTTGGGCAGCAGCTCCTTGCGGATGATCCGCCAGGGCGAGGCGCCCGCGACCTTCGCGGCCTCGACGAACTCCCGCTCGCGCAGCGAGAGGGTGACAGCGCGGATCAGTCGCGCCAGGCTCATCCAGGTGAGCAGCCACATCACGCCGGTGATGGCGAGGAAGCGGATGTACGTCGGCGTCTCCTCGTCGGGCGCGACGAACACCGTGACGATGACGGGCATGACCGCCACCATGAACAGCTGGTTGGGCAGCGCCAGCATGAAGTCGATGAGGCGGCCCAGCCAGTAGTCGATCTTGCCGCCGAAGTAACCGGCGGTCAGACCGACGATGATGCCGATGAACACCATGCCGATGGTGGCCAGCAGAGCGGTGCCCAGCGATGTCCGCATGCCGTACAGCAGGTACGCGAAGACATCGCGCCCGTAGTTCGGGTCGATGCCGAACCAGTGCTCGGGCGACATACCGCCGTTGGGGCCGGCCGGCAGGTTGAACTCGTTGAGGAGCGTCGGGTCGTCCTGGCCGTAGAACGTGTACGGGTCCTTGCCGTACAGCTTCGTGATGACCGGCGCGAGCGCGGCTATCAGGAAGAAGATCAACACGACAAACGCGGCGACGACGCCCGTCTTGTCACGCTTGAACCGGCGCCACATCAGCTGTCCGGGGCTGCGCCCCTCCAGCTTCTTGGGCTCCTTCGCGTCACCCTTCGGCGCGCTCTCTGCGTCCAAGGCGGAAGAGGTCTCGGCGCCCTCAATCTCGATTGGACTCGTCATGATTCGTCCATTTCACAGGTGTTGGAGGTCGTCGGCCGGGTAACCGGAAGATCCGACGGCCGTCGCACGGCGTACGTCATTCGAAGCGCGCGATGGGAACAACGACTGGGGTGAACCCACCCCTGAGGAACCCTGGCCCGCGGTCGGCCTCGGCCGGTCCGTGGACCGAGTCGTCAAGAGCGTTCGCGACGCTGGATCGTTACCTCGTCCACCACGGGGACGGGACGGGACGTGCCCGCGGGACCTACACCTGTCATCGGGGACGACGCGACCCATATGGCGCTTGTGGCACCTCGCATGGGTTCCTCCTCATGAGTCCACTTTGTTCACTACAAGTGGGGGCACATGTCACCTGGCCGACACCCCTGACGGCGAAGGTGCAGTGCCCCAGTGTGCTCGCGAGTCGGCGCTCCCCACAGCGCGTGACCCATTGACCCGAGCTCTACGCCGTCAACTATTAGCCACGCGGCCCGCGCCGACCACACTCTTTTGGTCTCGGTTCGATCACACCTGATGCGTACATTGCCCAAAATCCGGACAAACAGATCTGAGATAGAGGGACACGAAACGGACGTGTTACATATCTATCGACCATTGGTGCCCGCATAGCGGACACCGAGGTGGACTTAATCACTTGCGCCCGGGCGGATTTTGACTCTTTGTTGGGCGAGACCTGACGTTCGCCGCTGTCAATCCGCGTAGACAGGGGCAGATTAGCGGCAACGGGAAGGGCCCGGCACCCCTTCCGGGGTACCGGGCCCTTCCCGTCGACTACAGACGCGTCAGCCGTGCTTGGCGCGCGAGGCGGAGCGACCGCGCTCCTTCTGGTCCAGGACGACCTTGCGGATGCGGACGGCCTCCGGGGTCACCTCGACGCACTCGTCGTCGCGGCAGAACTCCAGGGACTGCTCCAGGGAGAGCTTGCGCGGCGGGACGATCGCCTCGAACGAGTCGGCCGAGGAGGAGCGCATGTTGGTGAGCTTCTTCTCCTTGGTGATGTTCACGTCCATGTCGTCGGCGCGCGAGTTCTCGCCGACGATCATGCCCTCGTACACCTCGGTGCCGGGGTCGGTGAAGAGCACGCCGCGCTCCTGGAGGTTCGTCATCGCGAACCCGGTGACGGCGCCGGCGCGGTCCGCGACGAGCGAGCCGTTGTTACGGGTCTTCAGCTCGCCGAACCACGGCTCGTGGCCCTCGTGGATGGAGTGGGCGATACCGGTGCCGCGGGTGCTCGTCAGGAACTCCGTACGGAAGCCGATCAGGCCACGGGACGGAACGACGAACTCCATGCGAACCCAGCCGGAGCCGTGGTTCGACATGTTGTCCATCCGGCCCTTGCGGACGCCCATGAGCTGCGTGACGGCGCCCATGTGCTCCTCGGGGACGTCGACCGTGAGGCGCTCGACGGGCTCGTGCGTCTTGCCGTCGACCTCCTTGGTGACGACCTGCGGCTTGCCGATGGTCAGCTCGAAGCCCTCGCGGCGCATCTGCTCGACCAGGATCGCCAGGGCCAGCTCACCGCGGCCCTGCACCTCCCAGGCGTCCGGGCGCTCGGTGTCCAGGACCCGGAGCGAGACGTTGCCGACGAGCTCCTTGTCGAGGCGGTCCTTGACCTGGCGGGCGGTGACCTTGCGGTCCTTGACCGCGGACTTCGCGGCCGCGCCCTTGCCCGTGCCACCACGGCCGACCAGCGGCGAGGTGTTCGTACCGATGGTCATGGAGATGGCCGGCTGGTCCACCGTGATCAGCGGCAGCGCGATCGGGTTCTCCGGGTCGGCGAGGGTCTCGCCGATCATGATGTCCGGGATACCGGCGACGGCGCAGATGTCACCGGGGCCCGCCATCTCGGCCGGCTTGCGGGTGAGCGCCTCGGTCATCATCAGCTCGGTGATGCGCACGTTCTGGATCGTGCCGTCGCGCTTGATCCAGGCCACGGTCTGGCCCTTGCGCAGCTCGCCCTGCTCGACGCGGAGCAGCGCGATACGGCCGAGGAAGTTGTCGGCGTCCAGGTTCGTGACGTGCGCCTGGAGCGGGGCCGCCTCGTCGAACGTCGGGGCCGGGACGTGCGCCAGGATCGTGGAGAAGAACGGCTCCAGGTTGGTGGAGTCCGCCGGGACGGTGCCGTCGGCCGGCTTGGTCAGCGACGCGACGCCGTCACGGCCGCACGCGTAGACGATCGGGAACTCGATCTGGTCCTCGTCGGCGTCCAGGTCGAGGAAGAGGTCGTACGTCTCGTTGACGACCTCGTCGATGCGCGAGTCGGGACGGTCCGTCTTGTTGATGCAGAGGATGACGGGCAGCCGCTGCTGGAGCGCCTTGCGCAGCACGAAGCGGGTCTGCGGGAGCGGCCCCTCGGAGGCGTCCACGAGCAGGACCACCGCGTCGACCATCGACAGACCGCGCTCGACCTCGCCACCGAAGTCGGCGTGGCCCGGGGTGTCGATGATGTTGATCGTGATGACGTCGCCGCCATCCTTCGGGTGGTACTTCACCGCCGTGTTCTTGGCGAGGATCGTGATGCCCTTCTCACGCTCCAGGTCATTCGAGTCCATCATGCGATCGTCGAGGGACTCGGCGGCGTGCGCGGCGAACGAGCCGGCCTGCTTGAGCATGGCGTCGACGATGGTCGTCTTGCCGTGGTCGACGTGGGCGACGATAGCGACGTTTCGGATGTCGTGGCGCGTGGCCATATTGCGGCGTACTCCCGGAGTGAGTGGACGGCTGCGCGTACATCAGTGATACGCGCGCCCTGCCGGGCTGGACACGCCACGGCCTCACCCCATGGTACGTGGCTTGACGAGTGGGGACGCTTCCGGCCCTGTCGGGGAGGGACCGAAGCGGGGGTGGGGCCGGGAAAACTGCAGGTCAATGGGTACAACGAAGCTTGCCCGCAGGAGAGTCCCGCGGGCAAGGGAGTTGAGCTTGATCTGAGCTGGGCGATCGTGTGGGGGGTTATTTCTCCGAGGGCCCCGACTTCGCCGGCCCACCGGACTTCCGCGCGGACCCGGTCCTCCCCGCGGGGCCGGAGGCGCCGCTCTTGAGGTAGCCGATGTCCTCGTACTCCGGCTCCTGGAAACCGAAGGCGCCGGCGTTGGCGAGGTGGGAGCGGGCCGCGACCAGCTCGGGGCGCTGATAGAGAGGAATCGATCCTGCGGCGGCCCAGATCTGGGCGTCCGCCTGCTTCACCAGGGCGCGCTCCTCGTCGGCGTCGAGCTCGCCGATGGCCTGGTCGAAGAGCTGGTCGATGTGGTCGGTACCGACCCGTGTGTAGTTCTGCTCGACGGTGAGCGAGCCGTCGGCGGCCGGGACCGGCTTGGCGTAGATGGGGCGGGCGTCGGTGGCCGGATAGGCGGAGGCGGGCCACGAGTAGAGCGCGAGGTCGTACTCGCCGGACGCGATGTGGTCCTTGAAGTAACTGTCGTCGTCGACCTTCATCACGTCCGTGCGGACGCCGATCTTCTGCAGCATCCGCGTGATCCGGTCCGCTACGGCGCGCAGCTGCTCGGAGCCGGGGCCCGCGGGGAGCACGAAGCGCAGCGTGAGCGGCTGGCCGTCCTTGGCGAGCGCGCCCGCGGCGCCGCCGCCCGGTGCGGCGGTCCCCTTGGGGGCGTACGCGCCCGGGGCGCCGCCCGGCTTCGCGTACCGTGCGGTGCTCTTCCCGAGGCTCTCGGCGTTGTGCTCGCCGCTCTTGTGGTGCTTGCCCGGGTGCTTCTTCTTCGCCTTGTCGCTGTCGCTGTCGCTGTCGCCGTCGCGCAGCTTCACGGCGTGGGCCTGGTGCAGGAGTGCGGCGTGCTGGGCCGCGGCGACCGGGCCCGGGCCGAACAGCGGCGCGCGGCCGGCCGGCTTGCCGTCGTCGCCGTCGTGCGAGCCCGCGGCGCTGTCCGCCTTGCCGCCCGCCGTCTTCGGCTTCTTCTTCTCCTCGACCGGTCCGCCGGGCACCCAGCCCGCCTCGGCGAGCAGCGCCTGCGCCTCGGCGGTGTCCTGGTCGCCGAGCGCGTTGCTGTTGTCGGCGTACGCGGCCTGTCCGGCCAGGGCGAGGTGGTTGTCGACGGTGGTCACCGGCAGGCCGAGCGGCTTGAGAGCCACCTCGGCGAGCTCGGTCCGGTCGAGGGCGCGGGCCACGGCGCGGCGCACGCGCTCGTCGGCGAGCGGGCCCGAGGCGCCGTTCAACGCGAGCTGGGTGTAGGCCGGTTCGAGCGATTTGCGGACCTCGTAGCCGTCCAGGTTCGCCTGCTCCTTGGCGTACTTCTTGACGGCCTTGCGCATCTTCTTGCGGGCGGTGATCTCCTCGTCCGCCGCCTGCGCGTCCTCGCCGTGCGCGAGCGCCCAGGAGCGCAGTGCCCCGCCCGGGGTGAGGGCGGCGCCCGGGCCGTGGGTGAGCGGGCCCGAGGAGCCCTTGTCGCGGGCGGCGTGGGCGATGCGGTCGGCGCCGCCCGCGTCGAGGCCGGCCAGGTCGAGGCGGCCGGCGGCGAGAGCGGCGGTCCGCTTGCTCTGCGGCACGGCGGTGAGGACGAGCTTGTCGAGCTTGGCGGGGCGGCCCCACCACCGCGGGTTGCGGTCGAGGGTGACCTTGTCGGCGCCCCCGTCGACCGAGTCGAGGGCGAAGGGGCCCGCGGTGACCTTGAGCTTGCGGCGCGCGCCCTCGTTGAAGCTGTCCGGCGTCCCCGTGACGTCCTTGGGGTACAGCGGCGAGAACAGGGCGCGCCAGTCCGCGTACGGCTTGGAGAACGTGACCCGGACCTCCAGGTCGTCGGCGCCGCGCTCGACCTTCTCGATCCGGTCGTAGCCCGCGTTGTGCGCGGTCCAGTACGCGTTGTCCTTGCCGGACAGGGCACGCCACTGCGCGGCGAAGTCGGGGGCGCCGATCTCGCGGCCGTCGCTCCAGACGGCCTGCTGGTTCAGCTTGTACAGCACGACCTGCTTGGGCTCGGCCTCGATGACCTCGGCCTTCTCCAGGTAGTCGGCGTCGCGCTGCGGGCGGCCCTGCGCGTCGAGCCGGAACATCGAGGGCAGCACGGCGCCCGCGATCCGGCCGGTCGCCTGGTCGGCGTCGGCCTGGAAGGCGTTCAGGGTCTGCGGCATGGCGTCGATCGCCCAGCGCAGAGTGCCGCCGTCCTTGATCCGGTCACGGGCGGCGGGCGCGATGTCCTGACCCGCGGAGGGGGTACTCGCGTCGTCGTCGGAGGCGCATCCCGTGAGGGCGGTCACGGCGAGCGCGCCGCTCACGAGGAACGCGGCCGAGCGGGTGGCAGCGCCTGGGCGCCTGGGGTGGGAGTGCATCTCGGCGTCTACCTCCGGTGCGGGCCGGTTGATCACGTTTGGCCGTATATGTCGTTGATCACATCTATCGGGCCACTGAAGAGGGTGAGGTGGCCGCGTCACGGGCGACACGGCGGCGCTTCCCGCAAAGGCCACTCGGGCGGCTTAATCGGGGCCGAGGACGCAGGCGCGCTCCGGGCGCCCTTCGGGGGAGGGCGAGAAGTCCCGCCCTAGAGGTACGGGGGTCGCCTTTGGGGCGCGGCGGGGGCGCACAACCGGGGGCGCACGAACAAGCGCCGCGGGCAATCCGCCCCGGTCCCTTCACAAACGGCAATGTGACGCGCAACACTCGCAGGCGCATGAACAACTCCGCCGCACCAGCGGAAGCGAGGCAAGTCATGTCCCTGAACGACGACCTGACGGTCATTCAGCGCTGCGTCGACGATCTCGCCCGGGCCGTGGGGCGGCTGCAACCTCAGCTCGGCGGCCCCGACCTGCGCCGGGTCCGCGCCGACACCGACCACCTGCGCGAGAGCGTGGCCCTGCTGCGCGCCTCGGCGACGGCGCCGGGCGCCCCGCCCCTCCCGCAGGGCCTCGTGCCGATGTCCGACATCCCGTACGACAGCTCCCTGTGGACCGACTCCGACGACGAGGGGCTCGGCGCACGCAACAGGCACGCCCCCTGACGCAGCCAACCCGTCCCTTCGAGCGGAGGTCTCGTTGGCCACCGGCACGGAACCCACCAGCACCGAAGCCCATACCAAGAGCGGCACCGGCGTCCGCGGCCGGACACGTGCCGCGATCGCCGCGCCCCATCTGCGCACCGACCGCTGGTGGCTGGCCCCGGCCGCGACCGCCGCGGGCCTCCTCGCCTTCGTCGTCTACTCGACGTGGCGGGCCTTCGCCAACGCCGACTACTACGCGGCCCCGTACGTCTCCCCGTTCTACTCGCCGTGCGTCGCCGAGAACTGCGCACCCATGCGGCACGGCCCCAACTGGGAGATCTTCGGCGGCTGGTGGGGCCTGTCCCCCGCCCTGCTCATCCTGATCTTCCCGCTCGGCTTCCGGCTCACCTGCTACTACTACCGCAAGGCCTACTACCGCGGCTTCTGGGCGTCGCCGCCGGCCTGCGCGGTGGCAGAACCGCACAAGAAGTACAGCGGAGAGACCCGGTTCCCGCTCATCCTGCAGAACATCCACCGGTACTTCTTCTACACGGCCCTGCTCGTCGCCTGCATCCTCACCTACGACACCGTCCTCGCCTTCCGCGACGAGCACTACGCGTGGGGCCACATGGGCCTCGGCACCCTGGTGTTCCTGCTGAACATCGCGTTGATCTGGGCGTACACGATCTCCTGCCACTCCTGTCGGCACATCGTCGGCGGCCGCCTCAAACACTTCTCGAAGCACCCCGTGCGCTACCGCCTGTGGGGCTGGGTCGGCAAACTGAACAACCGTCACATGCTGCTCGCCTGGGCCTCGTTGGTGAGCGTCGCGCTCGCCGACTTCTACGTGTACCTGGTCGCGTCCGGCGCCTTCGACGATCCGCGGTTCTTCTAATGGTGGGGGCTCAACGATGAGTGTGGTCGAGCGGCAGCAGTGGGATGTTGTCGTGGTGGGCGCGGGCGGAGCCGGGCTGCGCGCCGCGATCGAGGCGCGCGAGCAGGGCGCCCGTACCGCGGTCATCTGCAAATCCCTGTTCGGCAAGGCCCATACGGTGATGGCGGAGGGCGGCATCGCCGCCGCCATGGGCAACGTGAACTCCGGGGACAACTGGCAGGTCCACTTCCGCGACACGATGCGCGGCGGCAAGTTCCTCAACCAGTGGCGGATGGCGGAGCTGCACGCCAAAGAAGCTCCCGACCGCGTATGGGAGTTGGAGACCTGGGGCGCCCTCTTCGACCGCACCGGGGACGGCCGGATCTCGCAGCGCAACTTCGGCGGGCACGAATACCCGCGGCTCGCCCACGTCGGCGACCGTACGGGCCTCGAACTGATCCGCACCCTCCAGCAGAAGATCGTCCAGCTCCAGCAGCAGGACAAGGCGGAGTTCGGCGACTACGAGGCCAGGCTGAAGGTCTTCCAGGAGTGCACCGTCACGCGCGTGCTCAAGGACGACGACGGCAGCCGGGTCTCCGGCGCCTTCTGCTACGAACGCGACAGCGGGCGCTTCTTCGTGCTGGAAGCACCCAGCGTGGTCCTGGCCACCGGTGGCATCGGCAAGTCCTTCAAAGTGACGTCGAACTCCTGGGAGTACACCGGCGACGGCCACGCGCTGGCCCTGCTGGCGGGCGCGCCCCTGCTCAACATGGAGTTCGTCCAGTTCCACCCGACCGGCATGGTCTGGCCGCCCTCCGTCAAAGGCATCCTCGTCACCGAGTCGGTCCGCGGCGACGGCGGCGTCCTCAGGAACTCCGACGGAAAACGCTTCATGTTCGACTACATCCCGGACGTCTTCAAAGAGAAGTACGCCGAGTCGGAGGCCGAGGGCGACCGCTGGTACGAGGACCCGGACAAGAACCGCCGCCCGCCCGAGCTGCTGCCCCGCGACGAAGTGGCCCGCGCCATCAACTCCGAGGTGAAGGCGGGCCGCGGCTCCCCGCACGGCGGCGTCTTCCTCGACGTCTCGACACGGATGCCCGCCGAGGTCATCCGGCGCCGCCTGCCGTCCATGTACCACCAGTTCAAGGAGCTGGCCGACGTCGACATCACCGCGGAGGCCATGGAGGTCGGCCCCACCTGCCACTACGTGATGGGCGGCATCGCCGTCGACTCGGACACGGCTGCCGCCCGCGGCGTCCCCGGCCTCTACGCGGCCGGTGAAGTCGCCGGCGGCATGCACGGCTCCAACCGGCTCGGCGGCAACTCCCTCTCCGACCTGCTCGTCTTCGGCCGACGCGCCGGCCTGCACGCCGCCGCCCACGCCCAGAGCCTCACGGACCGCCCGGCCGTCGCCGACCTCCAGCTCGACACCGCGGCCGCCGAGGCCCTGCGCCCCTTCTCCGCCGAGACCCACGAGGACGGCACCGTCCCCGAGAACCCGTACACCCTGCACCAGGAGCTCCAGCAGACGATGAACGACCTCGTCGGCATCATCCGCCGCGAGGCCGAGATGGAGCAGGCCCTGCGCAAACTCGCCGAGCTGCGGGTACGCGCCCGCCGGGCGGGGGTCGAGGGGCACCGGCAGTTCAACCCGGGCTGGCACCTCGCCCTCGACCTGCGCAACATGCTGCTGGTCAGCGAGTGCGTCGCCCGCGCCGCCCTGGAGCGCCAGGAGTCGCGCGGCGGCCACACCCGCGAGGACCACCCGGCCATGGACCGGCGCTGGCGCCGCGCCAACCTGCTCTGCCAACTCCGCGACCCCACCGGCGGGTTGGCCGCCACCGACCCCGTGTGCGGCCAGATCGACCTCACCCGCGAGACCACCGAACCCATCCGCCCCGACCTGCTCGCCCTCTTCGAAAAAGAGGAGCTGGTCAAGTACCTGGCCGAAGAGGAGCTGTACGAGTGAGCGCGTATGAGGCCCGCTTCAAAGTGTGGCGCGGGGACACGGCGGGCGGCGGCCTGGAGAACTACGACGTCGAGGTGAACGACGGCGAAGTGGTCCTCGACATCATCCACCGGCTGCAAGCGACCCAGACCCCTGATCTGGCGGTCCGCTGGAACTGCAAAGCCGGCAAATGCGGCTCCTGCTCCGCCGAGGTCAATGGGCGGCCTCGGCTGCTGTGCATGACGCGGATGTCCGTCTTCGAACCGGACGACGTCATCACCGTGACGCCACTGCGGGCGTTCCCGGTGGTCCGGGACCTGGTGACCGACGTCGGATTCAACTACGCGAAGGCGCGCGAGGTCCCCGCGTTCGTGGCGCCCGCCGGGGTCGGGCCCGGCGAGTACCGGATGATGCAGGAGGACGTCGACCGGTCGCAGGAGTTCCGCAAGTGCATCGAGTGCTTCCTGTGCCAGGACACGTGCCATGTGGTGCGCGACCACGAGGAGAACAAAGCGGCGTTCGCCGGTCCGCGCTTTCTGATGCGGATCGCCGAGCTGGACATGCATCCTCTGGACGAGGCGGCCGAGAGCGGGCTCGACCGGAAGCGGGCCGCCCAGGAAGAGCACGGGCTCGGCTACTGCAACATCACCAAGTGCTGCACCGAGGTCTGTCCCGAAGGCATCAAGATCACGGACAACGCTCTGATTCCCCTTAAGGAGCGGGCCGTTGACCGTAAGTACGATCCCGTGGTGTGGCTGGGGAACAAGATCCGTCGGCGGTCGTCCTCGGGGTGAGGTTCGGTTCGGTTCGGTGGGGTGCGCCTGAAGGGAGGGGGGCCGTCCTGTGTGCGTTGGCGGCTTCCCGTTCGTTCCGATCGGTGTGTGCGTGGGTGCGGGGCCGCCCGGGGTATGTGCCGTGCTCGCCATCTTGATGGGCTCGCCTGCTGCTTCGGGTGGTGCTACCGCGTGTTGCTGTGCTGCGCGCGCACATACCCCGGGCGGCCCCTCCCGTCTCGTGTCCGTCTGATCGTCGGCGTGTGTTCGGGCGCGCTCGCGCCGGTTGGCTGATCGCCTCTGGGTTCGCCAGTCTCTCTCCCGCGGGTGCGATCTGTGGCGTTTCAAGCGGGCGCTCCGGGAACTCGGTGCGTGGGGCAGTGGGGTGGTGTCGTGGCCGTGGGTGCCGTGGGGGCGCCCCGGTCGCGGCACCTTCTCTCCGGACATACGCTCCCAAACGTGTCCCTGTCCCAGAGCCGTCCCCGCCCGGTACCGATCGCCGCGCGGACGGCAGCGGCCGCGCTCCTCGTGCTGCTCTGGCTGCTGCCCGCCACCTCCGCCCGCGCCGACGACCCGGTCACCCTTTCCCGCACCGGCCAGATCACCGACAAGGTGGACGCCCTCGGCGGTCGCGAGAACGCCGTCGCCACCGCGCTCGGCGATCTCGACGACGAACGCGGCATCCAGCTCTTCGTCACCTACGTACGGGACTTCTCCGGCCGTTCGGCGCAGGACTGGGCGGACGCCACCGCCGACAGGAACGGCCTCGGCCTCAACGACGTACTCCTCGCCGTCGCCACCCACGACCGGCAGTACGCGCTCTCGGTCGACCAGGACTCCCGGCTCACGGACGCGCAGATCCAGGACATCACGCGGGCCGGGATCGAGCCGGCGCTGCGCAAGAACGACTGGCCCGGCGCCGCGATCGGTGCCGCGCACGGTATCGACGCCGTCGTCGCCGGGCGGCCCGTGCCCACCCCGACCATCACTCCCGGCGCCGCCGACCCCGGCGCGAGCGGTGACAGCGGCGGCACGGGTACCGGCGATCTGGTGCTGCCCGTCATCGCCGTCGGCGCGGCGGGCGCCCTGGCCGCGTACTCGTACACCCGCCGCAAGCGGCGCATGAGTGGGCGCACCACGCCCGGCGGGGGTTCTGTGGGCTCGCAGGGCTGGGGGAACCCGCAGGTCACTCCGGTCGCCGAGCTCGACAAACAGGCCAGTCACCAGCTGGTGGAGACCGACGACGCCGTGCGCACCAGTACCGAGGAGCTCGGCTTCGCCACCGCCCAGTTCGGGGAGGAAGCCGTCAAACCGTTCCACGAGGCGCTGGCGTACGCGCAGACGGAGCTGACAGCGGCGTTCAAACTGCGCCAACAACTCGACGACGCGTTCCCCGAGGACGAGCCGACCAAGCGGCGCATGCTCGACGAGATCATCAGCCGCTGCACCGAGGCCGGGCGCCGGCTCGACCGGGTGTCCGGCGACTTCGACCGGCTGCGCTCCCTGGAGCAGACGGCGCCCGAGGCGCTCGCCCACGCCGAAGGGGCCTTCCGCGAGCTGACGGCGCACACCACACGCGCGCAGGAGACGCTGACCGCGCTCAGCACCCGGTACGCGCCCACCGCGCTGGCGTCGGTCGCGGGCCACGTCGAGCAGGCCAAGGACCGGCTCCTGTTCGCCACGGCCCAGCTCAACGAGGCCCGCCAGTGCGTCGACACCGGTGACAACGGCAAGGCCGCCGTCTTCCTGCGGGCCGCCGAGGGCGCCGTCGACCAGGCCGGCACCTTCGTGACCGCGATCGAGCGCCTGTCCGGTGAACTCGCCGAGGCACAGGACAAACTGCCGGCCGCGCTCACCGAGTCGGAGGCCGACCTCGCGGACGCCCGCGGTCTGCTGGAAGGCACCGCGCAGGGCGTCTCCACCGCCGATCTGCGCGGCCGCATCGCCCGCGCCGAGTCCGTCGTCGGCGACGTACGCGACGAGCTGGCCGCAGGCCCCTACGACCCGATCGACGCTCTGCGCCGCGTGGAGGAGGCGGACGCGGCGCTCGACGAGGCGCTCGCGGCGGCGCGGGAGCGCGAGGCGGGCACGACGCGGGCCCGTTCGCTCCTCGGGCAGGCCCTGCTCGCGGCCCGCAGCAGCACGGGTGCGGCGGCCGACTTCATCACGACGCACCGGGGCGCCGTCGGCAGCGAGGCCCGCACCCGGCTCACGGAGGCCCAGCGGCATCTGGCGAGCGCGCTCGGCGCCGAGGAGAGCGATCCGGCAGCGGCGCTCGGCGAGGCGCAGCAGGCCGACGCGCTGGCCCGGCAGGCGCAGTCGCTCGCCGAACGGGACGTGCACTCGTACGGCGATCCGTACGGGGGCGGCGGGCGCGGCGGCGGCGGTTCGGGCGGCGCGGTGCTCGGCGGGATCCTCCTCGGGCAGCTCCTCGGCGGCGCGGGGCGCGGCATGGGCGGGAGCCGGGGCATGGGGGGCGGCGGGTTCGGCGGCGGGCCCGGCAGTTTCGGTGGTGGCGGGACCCGCGGCAGGCGAGGGGGCGGCGGACGTTTCTGACCGGCACGCCGAACCATCCCCGACTTCAGACGGCACCATCCGCGCCTGCCCCGCAGGCCCACGTTCCGGAGGACCTGACCATGACGAAACAGACCATCTTCAGCCGGGTCGCCACCCTCGCGAAGGCGAACATCAACGCGCTGCTCGACAGCGCCGAGGACCCCCAGAAGATGCTCGACCAGCTCATCCGCGACTACACGAGCAACATCAGGGAGGCCGAGGAGGCCGTGTCGGCCACCATCGGCAATCTGCGGATGCTGGAGCAGGACCACAAGGAGGACGTGGACGCGGCCGCCGAGTGGGGCACGAAGGCGCTCGCCGCCAGCAAGAAGGCGGACGAGCTGCGGGCCGCGGGGACCGCGGCGGAGGCCGACACGTTCGACAACCTGGCGAAGGTCGCCCTGGGGCGGCAGTTGCAGGCCGAGAAGGAGGCCAGGGACGCCGAGCCGACGATCTCCGCGCAGACCGTCGTGGTCGACAAGCTGAAGGCCGGCCTCGACCAGATGAAGACGAAGCTGACCGAACTACAGTCGAAGCGTGATCAGTTGGTGGCACGCGCCAAGACCGCGCAGGCGCAGAACCAGATGATGGACGCGGCCAAGAACATCAACGTCCTCGACCCGACCAGCGAGTTGAGCCGCTTCGAGGAGAAGGTCCGCCGCGAGGAGGCCAAAGCGATCGGCAAGCAGGAGCTGGCCGACTCCTCGCTGGACGCCCAGTTCGAGCAGCTGGACTCGCTCGGCGACGACGCCGAGATCGAGGCGCGGCTCGCCGCGCTGAAGGGCGCCTGAGTCGGGCGCTGCTCTCAGAACAGGCTGAGCAGCACCTCCGTCGGGTCGACGGGCCCCGAGTTCCCGTCCGGCAGCGCGAGTTCGAACCACACCGTCTTGCCGCGCGGGGTGCGGCGTGAGCCCCAGGCGGCGCTGAGCAGGCCGACCAGCTGGAGGCCGCGGCCCCCCTCGTCGGTGTCGCGGGCGCGGCGGCGGCGCGGCTGCACGAGCCCGGCGTCCCACACCTCGCACACCAGCGTGCGGTCGAGCAGCAGCCGGAGCCTAATGTCGCCCTCGCCGTAGCGCAGGGCGTTGGTGACCAGCTCGCTGACGAGCAGCTCGGTGGTGTCCACGAGCGCTTCGAGTTCCCAGGCGAGCAGTTGCTCCCGGGCGAGCTCGCGGGCCCGGCCGACGGACTTCGGCTCGCGCGGCAGCGTCCAGTCGCCGACGCTGTCGCTGGGCAGCCCCTCGATGCGGGCCATGAGGAGGGCGATGTCGTCCTCGCCGTGGTGGGTGTCGAGGGTGTTGAGGACGTGGTCGCAGACGTCCTCCAGGGCCGGCGCCGGATCGTCGAGCACGGCGCGGAACGCGGAGAGCCCCTCGTCCAGGGGGTGGTCGCGGGATTCGACGAGGCCGTCCGTGTAGAGGGCGAGGAGCGAGCCCTCCGGCAGCTCGACCTCGACCTCCTCGAACGGTTCGCCGCCCACGCCGAGCGGCATCCCCGGCGGCACGTCGAGCATGAGGGCGCCGTCGCCCGGCTCGACGAGCACGGGCGGCAGGTGCCCGGCGTTGGCGAAGGTGCAGCGGCGGGTGACGGCGTCGTAGACCGCGTAGACGCAGGTGGCGAGGTAGACCTCGGACAGGTCGGCGTCGGAGGGCTTGTTGCGGGCCGAGCGGGTCGCCTGCTGGACGCCGCCGGGCGTGCCGAGCCCGCGCGCGATCTCGTCCAACGCGCTCAGCACCTCGGCCGGTTCGAGGTCGAGCAGCGCCAACGTCCTGACCGCCGTACGGAGTTCACCCATGGCGACGGCGGCGCGCAGGCCGCGCCCCATGACGTCGCCGATGACCAACGCGGTGCGGTGGCCCGGCAGTTCGATGACGTCGAACCAGTCGCCGCCGACCTCGGTCGCCGCGTTGCCCGGCAGGTAGCGGCAGGCGATGTCGAGGCCGGACGCCTCGGGGTTGTCGGGCGGCAGAAGGGAGCGTTGCAGTATCAGGGCGCGCTCGTGCTCGCGGCGGTACAGGCGCGCGTTGTCGATACAGACCGCGGCGCGTGCGGCCAGCTCGACCGCGAGCGCCCGGTCCCGCTCGTTGAACGGTTCGCTGCCCTTCGTGCGTGAGAACTGCACGAGCCCGACGACCGTGTCGTGCGCGACCATGGGCACCGCGAGCGTGGACTGGACGAGGCCGCCCGGTTCGGCGGGCAGCAATTGGGGCCGGGCCGTGCGCAGGGCGTCCGCGGGCGCCGAGTTGAACGGGAAGCGGTGCACCGCGCCCACGCTGACCGGCGCCTCGCCGCCCAGGTCGAGGAAGGGCACGTCGGCGACGGCGCTGGCGGCGGCGACCCGGCGCAGCTCGGCGCTGCCGTCGGCGAGGCTGTGGCTGCTCAGCGCCGACTCGTCGTTCGCCAGCAGCCCCTGGTACAGGTCGACGGAGGCCAGGTCGCAGAAGCCCGGGACGACCACGTCGAGGAGTTCGCGGGAGGTCGTCTCCAGGTCCAGGGAGTTGCCGATGCGGGCGCCCGCCTCGTTCAGCAGCGCCAGGTTGCGGCGGGCGTGCGCGGCCTCGCGGGCGGCGGCGTGGCGCCTGGTGACATCGGTGGAGAGCCCGGCGATGCCGATGGGCCGGCCGGAACCGCTGTGCACGCGGTAGAGGTTGATGGACCAGTGGCGGCGCTCCGGCGAGTTCGGGACGGTCCCCACCAGCTGCATGTCGGTGACGGCCTCACCGGTCTCCAGGACCCGGCGCAGCGCGCCCTGCACCCGGTCGGCCTCGTGGCGCGGCAGGTAGTCGTGGACGGTGCGGCCGCGGTGTTCGTCGGCCTTGCCGCCGAAGACCGAGGTGAACGTGCGGTTGGTCCGGCGCACCTTGAGATCCGTGTCGAAGAGCAGGAAGCCGAACGGAGATTGGCCGAAAATCGCCTGCGAGGCGGCGAGGTCCGTCTCGATGCGCCGCAGGGTCCGTACGTCCACGACGATGCAGACCGCGGCGCGCTCGCCGGTCTCGGTCGTCGTCGGCATCACATAGACCTCGGCGCTGCCGGTCGGCCGGTCCGCCGAGGCTTCCTCCGCGTCGTCCGCGTCCTCCGTGGGGGGCGTCCGGAACGGGACGCTGCCCGTCCATTCGCGGCCGTCCAGGATCTCCGCCATCTTGCGGTAGCCGCGCTCGCGGAGATCGGCGGGGACGAACGCCTCGATCGGGTCCTTGCCCACGGCGTCCTCGGGCGCGACACCGAAGATCTGCGCGGCGCGCAGGCTCCACTGGTCGATCAGCCCGTCGGGCCCGATGGAGAAGGAGGCCACCTTGATGTAGTCGTAGATCGAACCGGGCGGGCTCGACTGCCAGACGTCGGCCGCACCCGCGCCCTGACCGCCCCGCGGCGTGCGGTCCGCATCCCGCGCCGACGCCGTGTCCGAGAGGCCCTCGGACATCTTGGCCTTCGCTGGTATCTCGCTCACGCGAACCGTCCCCTCCAGCTCACCACGTCCGGCACCGGTCACCGGGGCGGCTGCCCGCAGTATCCAGCACTACGGGGCCGCGCAACACGGTGTTCACGATCACACCACGCTCCCGACGCTTTTTGGCCCGTCGGGGCCGACTGTTTCCGTACCCAGGGTGGAGGTGCGCCCACACACGACGCCACGCACCCACTCCTGCGATCTTCGTTCAGCTTCGTCTAACCGGGCAGAGCGAGCTCGAACCACACCGTTTTACCGCCTGTCCGGGGGTCACCCGGTCTGGTACCCCAGCGCCGGGAGACGTCCGCGACCAGTTGCAGGCCCCGGCCGCCCTCGTCGTCGGGGGTGGCGGCGCGGGCGCGGGGCGGGTCGGGGAGCGGGTCGGAGACCTCCACGAGGAGGGCGCGGCGGGCGCCGCCCGGCCCCGACGGGCGGCACAGGCGTACCCCGATCGGGCCCGACGCGTGCCGCAGGGAATTGGTGACCAACTCGCTGACCAGCAGCGTCGTGAGGTCGCCGAGGTCAGGGGCGAGCCCCCAGTCGGCGAGCTGCGCGCGGACCGCCGCGCGGGCCCTGCGGACCGCCGTCGGATCCGCGGGAAAAGCCCACTCGGCGTAGTCACCTTCGGTGTGGAGCACGCCGATCACTTCCCTGGCCCGCGAGAGCTTCGTCCGGTTTCAGAGGGTTAATTGGCATATACCCGTGCGGAGCCTGGTGCTATCGCGTCAGAGGGTGCGTGGTGGTACGGACGGCGTACGCGTTGACTCCACCGGCGCGCGGAAAAACGGCCGTGCGCCGGTCCGGATCACTCCGCGTCGTGTGCGAGCGTCGCCTTCACCGCGGGCACGTCCTGGTCCAGCCAGTCGACCGACCAGATCTCGTCCGGCGTCAGCCAGCGCAGCTCGTCGTGGTCCTGGAGCGGGACGGGCGGCCCGGAGAGGAGGCGGGTGCGCCACACCCGCAGCACATAGCCGGGCTTGAGGGGCCATTCGCCCGGCACCCGGTCGACGGGGTCGGCCGCGACCCCCAGCTCCTCGCGCAGCTCGCGCACAAGGGCGCGCTCGAGGGCCTCGCCCGGCTCCACCTTGCCGCCGGGCAGTTCCCAGCGTCCGGCGAGCTCGGGGGGCGCACTCCGTCGCGCGGCCAGGAGGCGTCCCGCGTCGTCGTACAGCGCGGCGGCGACCACCACGACCGGTTCGGGGGAAAGGGGTGCAGACGGCATACGCCGGAGCCTACGGCTCCGTCAGCGCGCCGCCCCGTTCTGCCCCGGTCCCGGGCTCTGGGCGAGACGCTCGACCCAGTACAGCTGCTTGTGGCCGCGGCCGTCGAGGCTGTCGGCTGTGCGCTGCGCCTCGGCCCTGGTGGCGTACCTGCCGACGCGGTAGCGGTTGCCGTTGTCGTCCTGGCGTATGACAAGCCACGGAAGTGTGGTCGAGCTGTCGTTCATCGCGCCCCTCCACTCCCCGACTCCGGCTCGCACGATGTCCCGCCCCCTAAGGAATCTGAGGAAACCCCAATCCGCATATGCCCGAGCCTACGCCTGACCTTTACGGAGCGGATACGAATTAGCACAAAGAGATACGCAACAAGCCATGCGAGGGCCCGGCGCGCACCCGATGAAGGGGCGCATCCGCATAGATGCGCCCCCTGTCCCCCCGCGGTGCCGTCTCAGCCCACGCGCACCGTCGGCATCGGCATCGGCATCAGGACGGCCTCCCCGGCCGGCCGCTTCGTGCAGGCGTCCCCGCACTCCGCGTCCAGGGAGCAGCACAGCGAGCAGATCGGTCCGGCCTGTACGGGACAGTCCGCGATGTCCGGGAGTTCGTACGCGGTGTCGCAGACGCCGCACGTGTGCGTCGCGGTGACGTCCGCCACGTCGACGTCTGGGCCGTTCACCGGGTTCGGGCGCGCCAGGTAGTACTTGCCCTTCGTCGCCCACGCGATCAGCGGGCACAGGACCAGCGCGAGGCCGGCGGCGATGAACGTCGAGAACGCCTCCGCGTACGCCCCGAAGAGACCGAAGAAGGCCAGGATCGAGACCACGGAAGCGATCACCATGGACCCGAACCCGGCCGGGTTCACGGCGTACAGATACGCGCGCTTGAACTCGATGTACTTCGGGCTCCACCCCACCCGCTTGTTGATGACGAGGTCGGCGGCGACGGCCGCGATCCAGGCGATGCCCACGTTCGAGTAGAAGCCGAGCAGCTTGTTGAGCGCGGCGAACATGTTCATCTCCATCAGCGTCAGCGCGATGGCGAGGTTGAGGAAGATGTACCAGACCCGGCCCGGATGCCGGTGGGTCACCCGGGAGAAGAAGTTCGACCACGACAGCGAGCCGCTGTAGGCGTTCGTGACGTTGATCTTGATTTGTGACACGACGACGAAGAGCGCGGCGGCCGGCAGCGCGACCGAGCCGAGCCACGGCTTCAACGCCTCCACCTGCGGGGCGATCGGTTCGAGCGCATGCGTCTCACCCACGGCCGCCAGCGCCACGAAGGCGAGGAGCGCCCCGCCGAGCTGCTTGGCGGCCCCGATGATCACCCAACCGGGTCCCGCGGCGAGAACGGCCAGATTCCATCGCTTCCTGTTCGCCTCCGTCTTGGCCGGCATGAAGCGCAGGTAGTCCGCCTGCTCGCCGATCTGCGCGATGAGGGAGAGCGCCACGCCGGTGCCGAGCCCGAAACCGAGCCAGTCGAAGCCGCTGCCCGCGCCCTCGGTGCCGCCGAAGTGCGTGAAGTCGGAGAACGAACCGGGCGAGTGGAAGGCCAGGACGACGAAGGGGAGCACGAGCCCGATCAGCCAGACCGGCTGCGTCCACGCCTGCACCTTGGCCAGCGCGCCCATCCCGCGGAAGACGATCGGGATGACGATGAGCGTCGTCAGCAAGTACCCGACGGGCAGCGGAAGTCCGACGACCTCGTGCATGGCCTGCGCCATGATCGAACCTTCGAGCGCGAAGAAGATGAACGTGAACGAGGCGTAGATCAGCGAGGTCAGCGTCGAGCCGAAGTAGCCGAAGCCCGCCCCCCGCGTGATGAGGTCCATGTCCAGCCCGTACTTGGCGCAGGCCCGGGCGATCGGGATGCCGGTCAGGAAGATGATCGTCGCCGCGCAGAGGATCGAGGCGAGCCCGCTGGTGAAGCCGTACGTGAACACGATCGACGCCCCGATCGCGAAGTCCGCGAGGTAGGCGATGCCGCCGAGCGCCGTGGAGGCGACCATCGTCGGCGACCAGCGCCGGTAGGAGTGGGGGGCGTAGCGCAGCGAGAAGTCCTCGCGGGACTCGTCGGCGGCCAGCTTGGCGTAACTGCGCTTGGGCGCATGGCTGTCGGGCGGTCCGGGGACCACCGGATCGGCGGTGGGCAGAGCGGTATCGGTCATCGTCGGCTTCCCGTTCGTCCATCCGTCAGCGGATACCGGTCGGCCCGGTACTGCTGGTACGGAGAGGGAAGTTAGGAGCCGTGCATGACAAGTCGGTGCGGCGCGGCATTGCCCCCGGGTTACAGGGCCCGGGCCCCGGTTAACTCGCGATCACGCGCCCCGGACGGTCCGTCCCGGGTATCGGTCGCTCCGATCACTTCACTGGGAGGTGATAGGCGATGCGGTAGCGGTCGGCCGGCACCACGACATCGGCCGTCTCCACCGGTCTGCCCGAGGCGAAGAACGTCCGGTGGATGACGAGGACGACATGGCCCGGCACGCCGCCGAGCGCGCTCAGCTCCTCGGCGAGACCGGGGCGGGCGGCGACCTCCTCCGTCACGTTGTCCACGATCACGTCGATCGCGGCCATGCGCTCGACGACACCGCAGCCGCCGAGCGGGCCCTCCTCGGGGAGCATCACCGGCGTGCGCCCCGTGACGGCCAGCGGCTCCCACGACGTCGCCAGCATCACGGCCTCGCCCGCGTCCCGGTACACGTATCTCGTACACATCACGCGGTCGCCGGCGCGGATGCCCAGGCGCTCGGCGACGGCGGCGTCGGCCTCGACCTGCTCGCTGCGGGAATCCCAGGTGCCGCGCGCCGCCGGGTCGGACTGCTCCTGCCGGAACGGCGTGGAGCCACTCCCCGCCCGGTATCCGGAGCGGGCCACGCGCCGCGGCACGGGCCGCTCGCGCACATACGTCCCGGAACCGGAGCGTCCCTCGACGAGACCCTCGGCCATGAGGACCTTGCGGGCTTCCAGCGCGACCGTGTCCGAGACCCCGTACTCCTCGCGGATCCGGGCCTGGGAGGGAAGACGGGTGAGCGGCGGCAGCGAGCCGTTGACGATCTTCCTGCGCAGGTCTCCCGCGACGCGCAGGTACGCCGGCTGCTCACCGAATGTCACTAGCTCATCCCCTCGGAACCCATGGATTGACAGACAGCAACAGCGTGGCAACCGTGGGTTGAACCATGCAAGCAAAGGCCACGGAATCACTCGAAGTGATGACATGCAGCCTCGGAGGGCTTTACGCAGCGACTTTCTCCAGGTAGTGGATGTTTCACACACCAAAACGTGGGTCGAGTACGCGTACGGGTCAGCCGGCCGTCCCCGTCTTCAGCCCGGCTCCACACAGCGGAACGACGGCGGTACGGGCGTTCAGCACCGCGGCGACGGGGCCCCCGTCGCGGGTGGCGGCCCAGCAGGCGACCCCGGTCGACTCGACGTAGAGGCCGCGCGAGGCCAGGTCGAGTTGGGCATGCCGGATCTGGTCCTCCGTCACGGTGTGGAAGGCCCCGCCGGACTCGCGTACGGCCCGCAGGATCTGCCGGGCGCGAGGGGGCCGGGGGATCGCGATGCCCTCGGCGAACGTCGGAGCCACCGGAACACCGCCGTCGATGAGATCCTCCGCCCCGGCCCGCCAGGCCGCGGCCAGCGGCGCGACCGCGGCGGCCTGCACGGCGTGCAGCGCGGGCCGCCGGTCGATCAGCCCGGCGGTGTGCAGTTCGGCGACGGCGAGCACGGCGCCGAGCAGCAGCGTGCCGTTGCCGACCGGCAGGACGAGGGCGTCGGGGAGGCGGCCGCCGAGGTCCTCCCAGAGTTCGTGGACGTACGTCTTCGTGCCGTGCAGGAAGTAGGGGTTGTGGACATGGCTGGCGTAGAAGACACCACGCTCGTCCGCGGCCGCGCGGGCCACCCGCGCCGTCTCCTCACGATCCCCGGCGACGACTTCCAGCCGCGCCCCGTGCGCACGGATCTGCTCCGACTTCTTCGCGCTCGTTCCCTCGGGAACGTATACGGTGCACGGCAGTTGGGCCCGGGCGCAGTACGCGGCGACGGCGGTCCCGGCATTGCCGCTGCTGTCGGCGATGACCCGGTCGGGGCCGAGCCGGGTGGCGAGGGCGGCGAGCATGACGGCCCCGCGGTCCTTGAAGGACAGGGTCGGCATGAGGAAATCCAGCTTGGCCGAGACGTTCTCGGTGAGCCGCACAACGGGGGTACGCCCTTCCCCGAGCGTGCACTCCGGCTCCGGGAGCGGCAGGCACTCGGCATACCGCCAGAGCGAGTTCACGCGCCCGGCCAGGGACTTCAAAGGGGCGGGCGTGGGCGAGTAGTCAAGGTCGAGCGGCCCCCGGCAAACGGGACAACACCAGTCGAGCGCCCCAGCGGGAACACGGGTCCCGTCGAGGGGGCAGTAACAGTCGGAAAGGACGGCCATCCCCGCACCCTAGTCACCCCCCACCAATTCCTTGGTGATCAGCCAAGTACGGGCCGGACCGTACAACGAGCGAGCCCAGGCACCCGAGCACGCCCGCCCCTCGGCCACGTACGGGAAGGAAAGGGGCCAACCGGAGCGGACGGCGAACCGCAGAGGTGACCCGGCGATCAGACGGACACGAGACGGGAGGGGCCGACCGGGGTATGTGCGCGCGCAGCACAGCAACACGCGGTAACACCACCCGAAGCAACCGGCGAGCCCATCAAGATGGCGAGCACGCACATACCCCGGTCGGCCCCGCACCCACCCACACACCGATCGGAACGAACGGAAACCCGCGAACGCACCCCAAGCGGCCACCCTCCCTTCAGGCGCACCGCACGCCCCACTGACCCCACACCCACCACCCGGCCACACAATTCGCCCGCCCCGCCTACACCCCGGCGCGCATGCGACCCCCCACCGCTCTCACCCCGCACCCTCGACCCGTGACCCCCGCGACCCGCCTCCTCACCGCCCTCACCCTCACAGCTCCCCTCCTCCTCCCCACCACAGCAACCGCGACAACACCCCCACCCCCAAACCCAACCCAAGCCACCCCACCCTGCAACACCCCCACCTGGACCCTCTCGACCCACACCCCCCTCCCACCCGACAACCCGTTCCACGCCTACACGGCCAACGGATACCTCGGCCTCCGTGTCCCACCCCCCGGCACCGGCTACGCCACCCCCGGCACCCCCGAGGCGAAAACGGGCTGGCCCCTCTACACGCACCCGTACGACGGCACCTTCGTCTCCGGCCTCTACGCCCGCGGCCCCGCCAACACCGCCCACCGCCAGGCCCTCGCCGCCCTCCCCACGTGGACCGGCCTGAACGTGACCGCGAACGGCGAGACGTACGGCCCGAACAGCCGCACGACGGCCTACCGCCAGAGCCTCGACCTGCGATGCGGCACCATCCGTACGGACGTCACGTGGCTGCACAGGAACGGCCGCCGCACGGATCTGACGTACGAGGTGCTCACGGACCGGGCCCGCCCGCACGTCGGAGCCGTGCGACTACGCGTGACGCCGCACTGGACGGGCAAGGTCGAGGTCGTCGACGTGATCGACGGCCGCGGTGCCCGCCGCCTCACCCCGACGGGCTCGGGCCCGGCGGGCAAACGCACGGCGACGGTGGGGTTCCGGACGGACGGAACACGCACGGCGGGCACAGTGGCGACCACGCTCCGCGCACCGGGCCGCACCCACCCAGCACCCGCAACGAGAACCGCACCCCACCTGACGACACACCAGTCCGCGGATTTCGGCGTGAGCGCGGGCACCAGCTACGACGTCACGAAGTACGTGGGCGTAGACACCGCCCTCACATCCCGCACCCCCCGCGCGGACGCCATCACCGCCTCCCAACGCGCGGCAGCGGCAGGCTGGACGAGGCTGAAGCGTGAACACACCCGGGCGTGGCGGGAGTTGTGGAACGCGGACATCGAGATCCCGGCCCACCCCACCCTGCAGAAACAGGTACGCGCCGCTCAGTACGGCCTGCTGGCCTCCCTCCGCCGCGGCGGAGCCGACAGCATCCCGCCGACCGGGCTGAGCAGCGACAGTTACGCGGGCATGGTGTTCTGGGACGCGGAGACGTGGATGTTCCCGTCACTCCTGGCCACACGCCCCGACCTGGCCGCGCCCGTACTGGAGTACCGGTACCGGACACGCGGGGCGGCGGCGGACAACGCGCGCAAGACGTCCGTGGGTGGCCTCATGTACCCGTGGACGAGCGCGAGTGCGGGGAAGTTGTGGAGCGAGTGCCAGAGCTGGCTCCCGCCGCACTGTGTCACCCAGAACCACCTCCAGGGTGACATCGCGCTGGCGGCGTGGCAGTACTACCAGGCGACGGGGGACCGCACGTGGCTGCGGGGGAAGGGGTGGCCGCTGCTCAAGGGTCTGGCGCGCTATTGGACGTCACGGGTGACGGAGAACGCCGGGAGAGACGGAACCTCCTACTCCATCAAGGACGTCGCGGGCCCGGACGAGTACAGCAACGGCGTGGACGACGGGGTCTACACGAACGCCGTCGCCGCGATGTCACTGCGCGCGGCGGCCCGGGCGGCGCGCCTGGTCGGCGAGGACCCCGACCCGGCCTGGACGCGGATCGCGGCGGGCCTGCGTATCCCGTACGACGCGCGGCGCAAGGTCTTTCTCCAGTACGCGGGGTACAAGCTCGGCGACGGCGCGTCCGACATCAAGCAGGCCGACGCCGTGCTGCTGCTGTATCCGCTGGACTGGCGGCCGATGCCGGAGGGCGCGGCGGCCGCGACGCTTGACTATTACGCGGCGCACACCGACCGTGACGGCCCGGCGATGACGGACTCGGTGCACGCGGTCGCGGCGGCGGCGATCGGGGAGCCGGGCTGTTCGACGTACACCTTTCTGGAACGGGCTTCGCGGCCGTTCTTCCGGGGGCCGTTCGGTACGTTCTCGGAGTCGCGGGGCGCGAAGGCGGGCGCCGGGGACGCGTTGGCGGGTTCACCGGCGCAGGACTTCCTCACCGGTAAGGGCGGCTTCCTCCAGGTGTTCACGCACGGCTTGACGGGGCTCAGGCTCCGGGACGACGACACCGTGCGACTGGACCCGATGCTGCCGCCGCAGCTCTCAACGGGGGTCACGGTGAGGGGACTTCAGTGGCGCGGCCGCTCGTACGACGTGGCGATCGGCGCCGAGCGGACGGGGGTGCGGCTCACGTCCGGGGCGCCGTTCATGGTGGAGACGCCGACGGGCCGCAGGAGGGTGACGGCCGACGGCATCATGTTGCGGACCCGGCGCCCGGACCGCGCCCCGACCACGGACCTGGCACGCTGCCGCCCGGCGACGGCGACGTCCGAGGACCCGGGCCAGTACGCGGGCGCGGCGGTCGACGGCAACCCGGCCACGACCTGGCTCCCGGCGGGCCCCGGCGCCGCGCTGACCGTGGACCTGGGGTCGGCGCGGACGTTGTCCCGGGTGACGGTGGAGGGCGCGCGGTCGTACCGGATCAGGACGTCATCGGACGGCCGCCACTGGCTGCCGCTGGTACCCGGTGGCGCGGGCCGTTGGGTACGGGTGACGGAGACCGGGCGGTCGGCTGAACCGATCGGGGAGATCACGGTGCGGTAGACGGGCCGGGGGTGGTCCGGAACCGAACGTGAACCCACGCCGAACCGAACCGAACCGGAACCCGAACCGAACCGGAGCCCGAACCGACCTTGGACCCAGCTCAGCCCACCCGACTCAAACCGGAACCAGGCGAACCGGAACTCAAGAACCAACGGAACCCCAAGGCCGAACCACCCGACCCACACCGACCCCGCCCGCCCCCTACCCCCGCCCCTCGACAAGCCCGGACTCCCACGCCCAGGCGGCGATCTCCACACGGTTGCGGGCGGACAGCTTGCTCTGCACGTTGCCGAGATGCGTCTTCACCGTGCCGACGGAGATGACCAGTTCGGCGGCGATCTCGGCGTTGGTCAGCCCCCGGGCGACCAGGCGGACGAGGTCCTTCTCCCGCGCGGAGAGCGCGGCGTGCGCTTCCCGGGTGGCGGAGGCGGCGGCCCCGGCGCTGTTGAGGCGCCGCAGCAGCCGGACGGTGATGGCGGGGCTCACCAGCGCCTCGCCGGAGGCGGCCGCCCGGATGGCCTCGACGAGCAGGGCGGGTCCTGAGTCCTTGATCAGGAACCCGGAGGCCCCTTCGCCGAGGGCGCGTTGTACGTACTCGTCGTCGTCGAAGGTCGTCACCACGACGACCTTCGGCGGGTTCACGGTGCCGGGGCGGGTCAGCCTGCGCAGGGCCTCCAACCCGTCCATGCGGGGCATGCGAATGTCCATCAGCACCACGTCGGGCCGGTGACGTTCGGTGAGTTCCACGGCGTGCACCCCGTCCGTGGCCTCCGCGACGACGTCGATGTCGTCCTCCGCGGCGAGGATCATGGCGAACCCGGCCCTGACCATGGCCTGGTCGTCGGCGATGAGCACCCGGATCGTCACGAGCCCACCACCCCGATGGCCCCGGCTGTTCCGGCCGGGACGACCCCCGTCGGCCCCACCGGAAGCGTCGCCTCGACGCCCCAGCCGCCCCCCGTGGCCGGCCCGGCCTGGACGCTTCCGCCGATCAGACCGACCCGCTCGGCCAGCCCGCGCAGCCCGAAGCCGCTGTCGGAGACGTGGTGCGGCCGGCCGTTGTCGCTGACCCGTACGGTGAGCCGGTCCCCCGAGCGTTCCATGCGCACCCGCACCTCGGTGCAGCCGTGGGCGTGTTTGCGTACGTTGGTGAGGGCTTCCATCACGACCCGGTGAGCGGTGGTGGACACTTCCACCGGCAGATCGTCGAAGGTTCCTTCGAGATCGAGCCGGGCGCGGGCGCCGCCGACGGAGGCGAACTCCTCGACGAGCGTACGTACTTCACCGATGCCCGCCAGCGGCGTCAGGGTCACTTCTCCGTCGGCGTCACGCAGCATCCCGACCATGTGCCGCATGGAGGTCAGCGCCTCCGATCCGGCTTGTTCGATGCGCTGGAGCGCGGGCGGCACCAGTTCGGGCCGCCGGT
Organism: Streptomyces sp. NPDC030991; assembly: GCF_055571235.1. Classification (NCBI taxonomy): domain Bacteria; kingdom Bacillati; phylum Actinomycetota; class Actinomycetes; order Kitasatosporales; family Streptomycetaceae; genus Streptomyces; species Streptomyces sp. NPDC030991. The sequence goes on along the minus strand of NZ_JBVIFR010000006.1, from coordinate 166,606 downwards.
CCGCGATGGCCTGGGCGCCTTGTGCCTGGACGACGATGCCGGTCACGTGGTGGGCGACGAAATCGTGCAGGTCCCGGGCGAACTCGGTCCGCTGTTCGATGCGCAGGGCCGCGGCCCGGCGCCGCCGGTCCTCCAGGAGCAGGCGCATGCCGAGGCCGGTGCCCAGCGCGGTGACCGCGGCCAGGGCGAAGAGGAGCGCCATGATGATGGTGGACTGCCGCGCGTTGACCGCCATCGGCCGCAGCACGATCGCCATGCCCAGCAGAGGGACGGCGACCGTCGCCCACGAAGGTTTTCCCCGCCGGGCGACGATCAGCAGGAACCACACCAGCGCGGCCGGTTCGGCGAAGCCCATCGCCTCCGAACTGCCCTCCATCTCGAGGTGCAGCCAGACCGAGAGGCACAGCGACATGCCCGCGATCCCGCAGGCGGCGATCGGCAGTGCCCGGCTGTCCAGCCGGGGCGAGAGGACGACGAGGCCGACGGCGAGCAGGGTGCCGATCAGCTTGGTGGGGCCGTGGTCCTCGATCCAGTAGAAACCTGCGGCCCCGTCCAGTACGACGAGGCCGGCCAGGGCTCCGACGAGCAGCGCCCACACCGGAACGGGTAGTACCTGCGCCCATCCCTGGCCTTGTGCGGCGCGTATGCCTCGGGGTGTGGCCGCGCGATCCGCCGCCTCCGTCATGCTGCTCACCATTTCTCGCACCGTCCCTCCCGCCGACCGGCCGAAAGTCGGAGCCGGCCGCTCATGATCTGTCTTTCGCCCGATCCGCCGCGGGAGGCGGTGCGGACAGAGTGGGGTCCACAGGGCGGCGCTCGCCACTCATCACGCTTCACCCCGCAAGGACCACGTCATGACCACGGCCAACGTCACCTTAGTGGTCCCTCTGGAAGCCACCGGCCTCCGCGTCGGAGCCCCGCCCCTCCCACACATACGCACACGAACACGAACACGCACACGGTTGCCCCTCCCCCACACACAGGAGCCACACATGGATGACGCACACATGCACCACCCATACGAAAACCGAAGCGGCGTCGGTGGCGGTACGGGGGCGGGGTGGGCGAACCCCGCAGGTGGACCGGCGATGGCGGCGGCACCGGCTATGGCGGCGGCACCGACGGTCGCGGCGGCACCGGCGATGGCGGCGGCACCGGCGATGGCGCCGGCTCCGGCTATGGCGCCGGCTCCGGCTATGGCGCCGGCTCCGGCGGTCGCGGCGATCGAGGCCCAGGGCCTCGGCAAGCAGTACCGGCGCGGCTGGGCGCTGCGGGACGTCTCGTTCCGGCTGCCCGCCGGGCGGGTGTGCGGACTGGTCGGCCCCAACGGTGCCGGCAAGAGCACGTTGATGGGCCTGGCCACTCATATGATCCGGCCGACGACGGGCGCGCTGCGGGTCTTCGGCGCGGCGCCGGGGTCGACCCGGGCGGTCCTGCGCACGGCGTTCCTCACCCAGGAGAAGCCGCTGTTCCGGCGCTTCACCGTGGCCGAGACGCTGCGTCTGGGCCGCGAGCTCAACCCCCGCTGGGACCAGTCCGTCGCCGAGGGGATCGTCCACGCGGGCGGGGTGCCGCTGAACGCGCGGATCGGAACGCTCTCCGGCGGCCAACGCACCCGCGTCGCCTTCGGCCTGGCTTTCGGCAAGCGCCCCGATCTGCTGATCCTGGACGAGCCGATGTCCGACCTGGACCCGCTGGTACGCCGCGAACTCATGGCCACGCTGCGTCAGGAGGCCGCCCAGCACGGCACGACGGTGCTGGTGTCCTCGCACATGCTCGCCGAGCTGGAGTACATCTGCGACTTCCTCCTCGTCATCGCGAACGGCGGTCTGCGCCTGGCGGGCGAGGTCGACGAGCTGCGCGGCGCGCACGCCCTGCTCGACGTCCCGGGCGGCGGCTCGTTCCCCGCCGTCGCCCCGCACACGGTCATCGAGTCCCGGCGCGGCGAGGGCAGGCCGGGCGTCCTGGTGCGTCTGGGCGCGCCGATCGAGTACGGCGGCCCGGCCGAACCGCCCACTCTCGAAGAGCTGCTGCTCGCCTATCTGCGGTCGCCCGACGCGGCGCCGCTGATCGCCCCCAGCGCCCGGGTCGGCGACATCCACGACATCATCACCCGCGACCGGCAGAAGGCTGTGACGGCATGACCACGCTCACGTACGACGCTCACGACCAGGCCCGCACGGCGACGCCGGAGGGACGCCCGAAGAACGCGCGTGGCACGCGCCTGAGCGGTACGACCTGGCTCGTCTGGCGCCAGCACCGCGCCGCGTTCTGGACCCTGATCGCTCTGACCGCCGTGGCCGTGGCCGCCATGATCTTTCTGCGCGGTCAGCTGACGGACTACCTGAACTCGTCCCAGAAGTCCGGTGGCGGGCCCGCCGACCTGGAGGAGTACACCGGCCGTCTGTCCAGCTTCGGCGGCTACCTGGGTTACGTCCCTCTCCTGACGGGTGTTCTGCTCGGAGCGCCGCTCATCGCGGGCGACCTGGAGTCCGGCACGGCGAAGCTGGTGACCTCGCAGTCCGTCAGCCGGCTGCGGTGGCTCACCATGAAGCTCGCCATGCCCGCCGTGCTGATCACGCTCTCCACCGCCGTGCTCGCCGTCGTCTTCGACTGGTGGTGGAGCCCGCTCAAGGGGGGTGTCGACACGCTGGAATGGACGAGCGGCACGTTCTTCGACGTCACGTGGGTCATGCCAGTCGCCTACGCGCTGCTCACGTTCGCCGTGGGCGCGGCGGTCGGCATGCTGCTGCGCCGCACGCTGGTGTCGATGGTGGTCACGCTCGGGGTCGTGGTGGCGATCGGGGTCGTCTGGGACCGGTTCCGGATGAGCCTGGGACACATCCTGTCGGTCAGCACCGACCAGGGCATCGGCCCGGGCGCCCCGCGTCCTGAACTGCCCGCCGGGGCGGTCCAGCAGGGCCAGGGCACCTACTTCCTGACCGACTCGGGCGCCCGCCTCGACTGGACCGCGTGCCTCGACAGCACGGACACCGACCGGGCCCGCACGGCCTGCCTGGAGGCCAAGCACGTCGTCGGCTGGTCGATCGACTACCTGCCGATCTCCCAGATGCACACGATGCAGTGGCTGGGCGCGGGCATCATGCTCGCCCTCACGGCGGCGGTGACCACGTTCATCACCCTCTGGGGCCGCAAGCGCCTCCTGTGATCCGCCCCGAAGAAGATCACTCATCCGGGCAAGATGCCGCTGATCGGCCGCCGGAACCTGCCCCCGCAGGGTCTCCCCATCCATCTCCCAGCACGGGAAAAACGAAGGGCCCGACTCCGAAGAGTCGAGCCCTCTCTGAACTGTGTGTTCGCCAGACCAGCGAAGTAGCGTCACGAGATCCGCTACACGTTGAAGCGGAACTCCACCACATCGCCGTCCTGCATCACATACTCCTTGCCCTCCATGCGCGCCTTGCCCTTTGCGCGGGCCTCGGCGACCGAGCCGACCTCGACCAGGTCCTCGAAGGAGATGATCTCCGCCTTGATGAAGCCCTTCTGGAAGTCCGTGTGGATGACTCCGGCCGCCTCGGGGGCCGTGGCGCCCTTCTTGATGGTCCATGCGCGGGATTCCTTGGGGCCGGCCGTCAGGTAGGTCTGCAGGCCGAGCGTGTTGAAGCCGACGCGGGCCAGCGTGGTGAGGCCGGGCTCCTCGGCGCCGACCGATTCGAGGAGCTCCATGGCGTCCTCCTCGTCGAGTTCGGCGAGGTCCTGCTCCAGCTTGGCGTTGAGGAAGATCGCCTCGGCCGGGGCGACCAAGGCGCGCTGTTCCTGCTTGAAGGTCTCGTCCGTCAGCTCGTCCTCGTCCACGTTGAAGACGTAGAGGAACGGCTTGGTGGTGAGGAGGTGCAGGTCGTGCAGGAGCTCCGCGCGCTCCGAGCCCTGGAGGATGCCCTGCGAGAAGAGGGTGTCGCCCTTCTCCAGGATGGCCTGGGCCTCCTCGATCGCCTTCAACTTCGGGCCGACGTCCTTCTTGATGCGCGATTCCTTCTGGAGGCGCGGGAGGACCTTCTCGATCGTCTGGAGGTCGGCGAGGATCAGCTCGGTGTTGATCGTCTCGATGTCGTCCTTGGGCGAGACCTTGCCGTCGACGTGCACGACGTTCTCGTCCTTGAAGGCGCGGATGACCTGGCAGATCGCGTCGGACTCACGGATGTTCGCCAGGAACTTGTTGCCCAGGCCCTCGCCCTCGGAGGCGCCGCGCACGATGCCCGCGATGTCCACGAAGTCGACCGTGGCCGGGAGGACCTTCTGGGAGCTGAAGATCTCGGCCAGCTTGGCGAGGCGAGTGTCGGGGACACCGACCACGCCGACGTTCGGCTCGATCGTGGCGAACGGGTAGTTGGCCGCGAGCACGTCGTTCTTGGTCAGGGCGTTGAACAGGGTCGACTTGCCGACATTCGGCAGACCGACGATTCCGATCGTGAGCGACACGTTGCGACTTCCCGTACGTGGTGGGCGCTGATGGCCATGGACTGATGGGGGTGGGCAGTCCACCAGTCTACGGCCTGGCCGCACCCCGCCCGGCGGCGTATCGAACACCCGACCAGCGCCGCTCCCCGAAAGTCAAGGTCAGCCAAAGCGCGTGTCCTTTGGCCTATTCCGCACATAAGCCCACCTATGTTGGGCGGGTGGAGCAACCGAGGACGCGTCCCCCGCAGCCCCGCCCCCGCCGCACGGCCCCGCTGCCGCCGCAGGCGCAGGGCGGTCGTGACGAGCGTGCCGCCGAGACCGCCGAGTCCGCCACCGTCTACCGTGCCGCCCGCCAGGGCCGCCGGATGCCGCCCATCGTGCTGGCGCTGCGCCGTTTTCCGAACCCGCGGTTGACGGGGCTCGGCAGCGCGCTGTTCTGCGTGGCCGCGATGCTGGTGCTCGGCTTCCTGGACCGGCTGCTGTTCGACGGTTCAGCAGGCGTGTACGGCGTGCTGTTCCTGCTGGTCAGCGGGCTTACGGCCAAGTGGGTGCGGAAGGCCGACCTGGTGACGGCGCCGGTCGCCGTGCCAATCTCGTTCGCGATCGGGGCCCTGTCGATCGCCGACGGGGCGGGCGGGCTCGGCGCGCGGCTCATGGGGGTCTTCACCACGCTCGCCATGAACGCGGGCTGGCTGTACGCCGGCACACTCCTCGCCTGCGTCCTCGTGGGCGTACGCAAGATCAGGATGATGGCCCGCCGGGCGGCACAGCGGCGGGCCGGTCAGCCCGCGTCACCGTCCGCGGCGCCGGGGCCCCGACGCCGTACCGCCTGAGCCTCCGACCGCCACCGACACCTCTGACCGTTTCTGGGACGTACCCCGCGACCGCGACCCGCGGGATACGTCCCACGGGCCGCGTACCGAGCGCGCGTATGCGAGTCACGGGTCACAGGCCACGGGCCACGTACACGCTGCGTACGTACGGCTACGCGGCGCTCAGTAAGCAGTACGCAGTACGTACTGAGCGCTACGCGCGCGATGCCGCCATCGCCGCGCCCACGATCCCCGCGTTGTTCTGCAGCTGCGCCGGGACGATCTCCGCCTTGATGCCCTCGATCAGCGGCAGGAACTTCTGCGCCTTACGGCTGACGCCGCCGCCGATGACGAACAGCTCGGGCGAGAACAGCATCTCGACGTGGGCCAGGTACTTCTGGACGCGGTGCGCCCAGTGCTCCCAACTCAGGTCGTGGTCCTCCTTGACCTTCGTGGAGGCCCTGCGCTCGGCGTCGTGGCCGTCGAGCTCGAGGTGGCCGAGCTCGGTGTTGGGGACGAGGACGCCGTCGCTGAACAGGGCGCTGCCGATGCCGGTGCCGAAGGTGAGCAGCAGCACGGTGCCCTTGCGGCCGCGGCCCGCGCCGAAGTTCATCTCGGCGACGCCCGCCGCGTCCGCGTCGTTGAGGACGGTGACGGGCAGGCCGCCGAGTGCCTCACTGAGCAGGGCGCGGGCGTCGACGTCGACCCAGCCCTTGTCGACGTTGGCGGCCGTACGGATCGTCGAGCCGCCGGTCACGACGCCGGGGAAGGTGATACCGACCCGGTCCGGGCGGACGTCGAAGTTGTCGACGACCTCTTTGACGCCCTCGGCCACCGCCTCGGGCGTGGCCGGGTGCGGGGTCAGCACCTTGAACCGCTCCTGGGCGAGATCGCCACGCTCCAGATCGACCGGAGCGCCCTTGATCCCGGATCCGCCGATGTCCACACCGAAGATCTTCATGGGCTCCACGGTACGACGCCGGAGCCGCCGTCACTTCCCGGAACGGGAACCCTGCATCAGAGCGGCCGCTTCCGCGCGCAGGTCGCGGCGGAGCTCCTTGGGCAACGAGAAGGTGATGGACTCCTCCGCCGCCTTGACGATCTCCACGTCCGCGTAGCCGCGCTGGGAGAGCCACTCCAGGACTTCCTCGACGAGGACGTCGGGGACGGAGGCGCCCGAGGTGACGCCGACGGTCGTGACGCCCTCCAGCCACGCCTCGTCGATCTCGGAGGCGTAGTCCACGAGGCGCGCGTCCTTCGCGCCGGCCAGCTTGGCGACCTCGACGAGGCGCACGGAGTTCGAGGAGTTGCGCGAGCCGACGACGATGACGAGCTCGGAGTCGGCGCCCATCTGCTTCACGGCGAGCTGGCGGTTCTGCGTGGCGTAGCAGATGTCGTCGCTGGGCGGCGAGATCAGGCCGGGGAACTTGGTCTTGAGGGCGTCGACCGTCTCCATCGTCTCGTCGACGGAGAGTGTGGTCTGGGAGAGCCAGACGACCTTGGACGGGTCGCGGACCTCGACCTTGGCGACGTCCTCGGGGCCGTCGACCAGCGTGATGTGGTCGGGGGCCTCGCCGGAGGTGCCGATGACCTCCTCGTGACCCTCGTGGCCGATCAGGAGGATGTCGAAGTCGTCGTCGGCGTAGCGGATCGCTTCCTTGTGGACCTTGGTGACCAGGGGGCAGGTCGCGTCGATGGTGGCGAGCTTGCCGCGCTCGGCCTCCGCGTGGACGGTCGGTGCGACGCCGTGCGCGGAGAACATGACGATGGCCCCCTCGGGGACCTCCGCGGTCTGCTCCACGAAGATGGCGCCCTTCCGCTCCAGGGTCTGCACGACGTACTTGTTGTGCACGATCTCGTGGCGGACGTAGATCGGGGCGCCGTACTGCTCCAGGGCTTTCTCGACGGCGATCACGGCACGGTCCACACCGGCGCAGTAGCCACGGGGGGCGGCGAGCAGGACACGGCGGGAGCCAGTCGTAGCAGTCATGCCCCCATCGTAAGGCTGCCCCCTGCGGGTCGAGGATTCCCCGCACGGGTGGCGCTCGACAGGCCGGGAACAGCGGACTTACAGAGACTGGAGCTCTGTGCACGGCCCGATGGCCCCACGGCTCACGGCCCACGGCCCACGGCCCACGGCCCCACTGTCCTACGGAGGTGTGATGTCGACCGAGACCACGGCGACCCATGAAGAGGCGGCACTGCGGCGCACTCTCAGTTTCCGGGACCTCGTGGTCTACGGGCTGCTCTTCATCGCCCCCATGGCGCCGGTCGGCGTCTTCGGCACTCTGGACGCGAAGTCGCACGGCGCCGTCGCGCTGGTCTACATCGTGGCGACGGTCGCGATGGCGTTCACCGCGTTCAGCTACGCGCAGATGGTGCGGGTCGCTCCGCGGGCGGGGTCGGTGTACGCCTACGCGCGCGTGGGGCTGGGGAAGGGGCCGGGGTTCATCGCGGGCTGGATGGCGATGCTGGACTATCTGCTGATCCCCGCGGTGGCGTACCTGTTCTCCGGGATCGCGATGAACGCGCTGGTCCCCTCGGTGTCGCGGTGGGTGTGGACGGCGCTGGCGGTGCTGATCACGACGCTGCTGAACCTGTGGGGCGTACGGGCCGCGGCCCGGGTCGGTTTCGCGGTCCTGGCGCTGGAGATCGTGGTGCTGCTGGTCTTCATGGTCTCGGCGATCGTGGTGCTGTCCCGCGACGGCGCGCAGCGGGACTGGTTGTCGCCGCTGAGCGGGGACGGGACGCAGGGGGCCTTCGCCCTGTCGGCGGTGGTCGGCGCGGTGTCCGTCGCCGTTCTCTCCTATTTGGGCTTCGACGCGATCGCCACGTTCGCCGAGGAGGTGACGGGCGGCTCGGCGAAGGTGGCGCGGGCGGTGCTGTTCTGTCTGGCGCTCACCGGTGTGCTGTTCGTGGCCCAGACGTACCTGGTGGCGCTCCTGGAACCGACGACCTCGGCGCAGCTGGCCGCCGATCCGGGCAAGCAGGGGTCCGCGTTCTACGACGCAGTCGACACGTCGGTCGGCGGGTGGCTGCACGATCTGGTGGCGGTCAGCAAGGCGATCGGCGCGGCGTTCGCGGCGCTGGCCGGGCAGGCCGCGGCGGGCCGGCTGGTCTTCGCGATGGCGCGCGACCGGCGGCTGCCGAAGGCCCTGTCCCGGACGAACTCGGGCGTGCCGCGTGCGGCGCTGCTCGTCGCGGCGGTGATCACGCTGGTCGCGGCGGTGTGGGCGGCCCGCAGGGACGACGGCATGGACCATCTGGTCTCGGTCGTCGACATCGGCGCCCTGACGGCGTTCACGCTGCTGCACGCCAGCGTGGTGGGTTATTTCGCGGTACGTCGTCGGGGCGGGCCCGTGAGCTGGTGGCGGCACCTCCTGGTCCCGGTGCTCGGCGCGGCGATCACGGTCGCGGTGATCGTGGAGGCGTCGGGGGCGGCCCAGGTGGTCGGCGCGGTCTGGCTGGTCGTGGGGCTCGTGGTGCTGGTGGTGCAGCGGGGGCGGGCGGCGGATACGGCGGCGTAGAGCCGGTCGCCGCCGGCCGCGCACCAGGGCCGCCCGCGCGTCCGGCCCGCCCGGGTATGCCCCGCCCGTGCGTCCTCCCCGCGCCGCGCCACACCCGGGCCCATGCAGGCCCCGCCATGCGCGCACCCGGACCCCGCGCACCCGGGCCCCGCACACCCCGCCCCGCACACACCCCGCCCCGCGCGCCGCACGCCCCCGGACCCCGCCCCCAAGGCCCACCGCCCCCGCACCCAACACCCAACCCCCAGCCCAGTCACGGCCTACCGGCTCAGCGGTGCCGTCCGTTCCTGCGCAGTCGGCCGAGAGCGACGGTTCCGGCGCCGGTGATCACCAGGGCGGCCGCGGCGGCGCCGAGGAGCAGGGAGGTGTGCCGGTCGGAGCCGGTGTCGGCGAGCTCGGGGCCGGTCGGGGAGGGGGTGGCCGGGGTCTGGGCCGGCGACGTGGGGGCGGGGTGTGTCGGTGAGGTCGTCCCGTCGGTCGGTCCCGGCGTGGGCGTCGCCGGCGTCGGGGTCCGGTCGGACGGTTCCGGCCTGGGCGTCACCGCGGTCGGCGTCGGGGTCGGGGTCGGCGTCGGATCGTCGTCGCACCGGACGTTCCCGTCGAACGGGCGATAGTGGATCTCCCCGGCGTTCGCCCTCCCGCCCCCGACCGCGGCGGTCGCCCCCTGCACCAGCGACTTCACGATGACGTCGCCCTCGATGTTCGATGGGTCCAGGTCGATGAACTCCGCGCTCGGCGCGTAGACCGTGCCCTCGATCTGGTCGCCGTCCGGGTTGGTGATGCGGGACGCGTCGGGGAAGTCCCACAGGATGTGCGTCTGGGAGCCCCCCACCCCGGCCATGGTCGGCGCGTGCCAGGTGTAGTCCCCGCCCTCGGCGCCGGTGTCCACCACGATCACCAGGGGCGCGGCGGCCGTCGGCCGGTCGAGCAGCGTCAGGGTCGAGATGTTGTCCAGCATCTCGCCGGTGAGGCGCAGCACGTTGGTGCGGCCGCTGTCGAGGCGGAGTTTGATCTGGGAGTTCGGCGCGATGGTCGCCTGGTCGGGGAGCGGGTCGCCGTTGCCGTCGAGCAGGGTGACGTTGTTCACGCAGGTCGCCATCTGCTGTGCGCGGTCCCGGTAGGTGGTGAACAGGCCGGGGAAGTCCATCAGGTGCGCGGCGCTGACCTTGGCCGCGGCCTCGTGCGTACTCAGTTCGATCCGGGGCGTGGCGTCGTACGGGTCGCCGGCCGCGTCGACGTGCGTGTTGACCGTGGCGCCGTTGCCGTCGGTGTCGAGGGCGTGGCCGCCGCTCATGTCGCCGATCTTCGCGTACCCGTTCTGCAGGACCCGCAGGACGCCGGCCGGGTCGCTCTCGTCGTAGCGGACCTGCCCGCCGACGAGCAGCGCCGTGGGCCGCGAGTCGCCGGGGGCGGTGAAGGAGCCGGCGGTGTTCAGGGCGACGTTGTAACCGGCGCCGAAGCGCAGGTCGCCGCCGACCGCGACGGGGCCCTCGGATTCGGTGCTGCCGAGATAGGCGTCCTCCTCGGTGACGACGCCGAAGCCGTTGTTGCCCGCGACGGGGTTGCCGACGGCCACGGCGGCGCGCGGGGCGGCGGGCGCGGAGCTCACCGGGGCCGCGGCCAGCAGCAGCCCGCCCGTGCACACGACGCAGCCCGCCGCCGCGACAGGGACCGCCGTCTTGAATACGTTTGTCATACCGGTTGACGCTAGGGAGGTGCGGTCCGGGAGCCCGGAAGGTCACGCCGGAGCGCGTGCAGGACTACCCATGTGCCCCACCTGGCTGTCAGTGCCGGCGACTACCCTCGCGGCATGGCTGCCAACACGTCTCCGGATGCCCCGCTCCCCGTGGGCGAGGTCTCCCGTCTCATCGGCGGATGGATCGACCGGCTGGGCGCCGTGTGGGTCGAGGGCCAGATCACCCAGCTGTCCCGCAGGCCGGGCGCCGGTGTCGTCTTCCTGACGCTGCGCGACCCGTCGTACGACATCTCGGTCTCGGTCACCTGCTACCGGCAGGTGTTCGAGGCGGTGGCGGACGTGGTGCGCGAGGGCTCCCGGGTCGTCGTGCACGCGAAGCCGGAGTGGTACGCGCCGCGCGGGCAGCTCTCCCTGCGCGCCGCCGAGATCCGCCCGGTCGGCGTCGGGGAGCTGCTCGCGCGCCTGGAGCAGCTGAAGAAGTCGCTCGCCCAGGAGGGGCTTTTCGCGGCCGACCGCAAGAAGGCACTGCCGTTCCTGCCGCAGCTGATCGGCCTTGTCTGCGGTCGCGCGTCGGCCGCCGAGCGCGACGTGCTGGAGAACGCGCGGCACCGCTGGCCCGCCGTCCGCTTCGAGGTGCGCAATGTGCCGGTGCAGGGTGTGCACGCCGTGCCGCAGGTCGTCCAGGCGGTGAAGGAGCTGGACGCCCTGGACGGCGTGGACGTGATCATCGTCGCGCGGGGCGGTGGCAGCGTGGAGGATCTGCTGCCCTTCTCCGACGAGCAGTTGGTGCGGGCGGTCGCCTCCTGCCGGACGCCCGTCGTCTCCGCGATCGGCCACGAGCCGGACAGTCCGCTGCTCGACCTGGTCGCCGACCTGCGGGCCTCGACGCCGACCGACGCGGCGAAGAAGGTCGTGCCGGACGTCGGCGAGGAGTACGAGCGGGTGCGCTGGTTGCGCGACCGGGCCCGGCGCAGCGTCGAGGCGTTCCTCGACCGCGAGGAGCGGGGTCTCGCCGCGGCGCTCTCCAGGCCCTCGATAGAGGACCCGCACCGGATGGTCGACGAACGTGAGCAGCAGGTCGCGGCGCTGGCCGAGCGGGCCCGCCGCACGCTCGGGCATCTTCTGGACCGCGCCGAGTCGGATCTGACGCACACGCACGCGCGCGTGGTCGCGCTCTCTCCCGCGGCCACGCTCAAGCGGGGCTATGCGGTGCTGCAGAAGGCGGACGGCCATGTGGTGCGGGCCGCGGACGACGTGGCACCCGCCGAGCGACTGCGGGCCCGGGTCGCCGAAGGCGAGTTCCACGTACAGGTCACGGAGGACGTACAGGCCACGGAAGACGCCCCGGCCACAGAAGACGGACAGGCCCCAGAAGACGCGCCCGCCACGGAAAGCGTGCGCGTCGCGGAAGACGAAGCGTGAGGACGGACGAGACCACGATGACGACGACGAAGACGGCCGAAGAGACCCTCGGCTACGAGCAGGCGCGCGACGAACTGATCGATGTCGTACGGCGGCTGGAGACCGGCGGCACGTCCCTGGAGGAGTCCCTCGCCCTGTGGGAGCGCGGCGAGGAGCTGGCGAAGGTGTGCCGCCGCTGGCTGGACGGCGCGCGGGCCCGCCTCGACGCGGCGCTGGCCGAGGAGGACGGCGGTGAGGCCGCCGACGAGGAGGCTCCCGGAGACGAGTGAGGAGGGGGCGAAGGAGGGGGTGAAGGAGGGGGGAGGGGAGGGAGTGAAGAGGGTCACGGAACGGGTTGGTTGAAAGTTGAACCTAATCCGCGTACTGTCGTGTGCATCGGCTGATCCGGAACGGATCGGATCACCCCAGCCGTCACGCCGTACCGAGAAGGTTGATCGATGTCTCTCGTTCTTGACCCCGCCGCCCAGGACCTGCTCTTCCGCGAGGCCCGCACCGCGAACACCTTCACCGACGAGCCGGTGACCGACGAGCAGGTTCAGGCGATCTACGACCTGGTCAAGTACGGTCCGACCGCCTTCAACCAGTCGCCGCTGCGCATCACCCTGGTCCGCTCCCCCGAGGCCCGCGAGCGCCTCGTGGAGCTCATGGCCGAAGGCAACCGGCCGAAGACCGCCGCCGCCCCGCTGGTCGCGATCCTCTCCGCGGACAACGAGTTCCACGAGGAGCTCCCGGCGCTCTTCCCGCACTTCCCGGCCGCGAAGGACGCCTTCTTCTCGGAGCGCCCGGTCCGTGAGCAGGCCGCCGCGCTGAACGCGTCGCTGCAGGCCGCCTACTTCATCGTCGGCGTGCGCGCCGCCGGCCTGGCCGCCGGCCCGATGACCGGCTTCGACTTCGGCGGCGTCCAGAAGGAGTTCCTGGACGACGACCACACCCCGCTGATGATCGTCAACATCGGCAAGCCGGGCGACGACGCCTGGTTCCCGCGCTCCCCGCGCCTGGAGCTCGACCAGGTCATCACGACCGTCTGAGCCCCGCACACCCCTGCGTGAAAGGGCCCCGGCTGCTGCCGGGGCCCTTTCACGTACGCGCGCACCCGCGCGCTCAGGACGCCTTGTCCTGCTTCATCTCCAGGGCCTCGGCCATCTTCGTCAGCTGCCCGAAGCCGGCCGTGCCGGTCACGAGGGTCGTGGAGTTCTTCCGCTTCAGCACCAGGGCGTCGTACTTCGCGCCCTTGTAGCGCTGCCAGCTCTCGCCGCCGATGGTCTGCTTGCCGCTGGTCTCCTCGGCGCCCTGGCTCGCGTCGTCGATGAACCGCACCGGCTTGTCCGTCGACTGCTCCACAGCGACGTACTGACCGTCGGGGTCGAGGAAACCGAGGTGCCAGGCCTCGTTCGGATCGCCCTGGTAGCGCACGGAGGTCGGCTTCCAGGTCTTCGGGAGGCCGGTCGGGGCCGCCACCGGGTACGAGGCCGCGCGCCGGGCCGTCAGCAGCTCGATCCGGTAGTCCACGCGCTTGACCGGTGTCTGCTTGGAGTCGTCGTGCGGAATGAACACGTACGCGACGCCCGCCGCGACGACGCAGACGCCGAGCGAGAGGACCAGGCTGCCGACCGTCTTCTTGCCATTTCTTCCTGCCACGCGCCCCATCGTCGCAGGTCGCCGATTGATCTCTGCCGGGAGGTCCCGTACCGCGCGACCGGCGCGGGCGGGCCCGCTCATCCGTGGGGCGCTCTGCTCAGATTGTCGGACTGGCGATAGAGTCGGGGCCGTCAACCCTCATCCGGCCGTCGTCGTATCCCGGTGAAACCCGGAACAGAAAGGTGCGTCTCGATGACCGAGCATCACCAGCTTCCGTCCGAACTCGAGGTCCCCTCCGAGGCCCCTGACCGCAACCTCGCCCTCGAGCTCGTCCGGGTCACCGAGGCCGCGGCCATGGCCGCCGGCCGCTGGGTCGGCCGCGGTGACAAGAACGGCGCGGACGGTGCGGCCGTGCGCGCCATGCGCACCCTCGTCTCCACCGTGTCGATGGACGGCATCGTCGTCATCGGCGAGGGCGAGAAGGACGAGGCGCCGATGCTGTTCAACGGCGAGCAGGTCGGGGACGGGACGGGCGCCGAGTGCGACATCGCCGTCGACCCGATCGACGGTACGACGCTGTGCGCCAAGGGCATGCCGAACGCGATCGCGGTGCTCGCCGCCGCCGACCGCGGCACCATGTTCGACCCGTCGGCCGTCTTCTACATGGACAAGCTGGTGGCCGGGCCCGAGGCCGCCGACTACGTGGACATCAACGCGCCGGTGTCGGTGAACATCCGCCGGATCGCCAAGGCGAAGAAGGCCGCCCCCGAGGACGTCACCGTCGTCATCCTCGACCGGCCGCGCCACGAGGGCATCATCAAGGAGGTCCGCGAGGCCGGCGCCCGGATCAAACTGATCTCCGACGGTGACGTCGCCGGCTCGGTCCTCGCGGTGCGCGAGGACTCCGGCGTCGATCTGCTGCTGGGCATCGGCGGCACCCCCGAGGGCATCATCTCGGCCTGCGCGATCAAGTGCCTCGGCGGTGTCATCCAGGGCAAGCTGTGGCCCAAGGACGCGGCGGAGCGGCAGCGGGCGCTGGACGCCGGGCACGATCTGGACCGCGTCCTGTCCACCGACGACCTGGTCTCCGGCGAGAACGTGTTCTTCGTGGCCACCGGCATCACCGACGGCGAGCTGCTGCGCGGCGTGCGCTACAGCTCCGAGACGGCGACGACCTCGTCCCTGGTGATGCGGTCCAAGTCGGGCACGATCCGGCAGATCGACTCGCAGCACCGGCTGAGCAAGCTCCGGGCGTACAGCGCGGTCGACTTCGACCGGGCCAAGTAACACCACGCCCTGCGGGGCGAGCGGCTACGCGTGCGGGGGCGCCCCTGAGGGAAGGGGCGCCCCCGGCGACGTACGTGGGTGACCTAGCCGGCCGCCGCCACCGCGCGGGACGGCTTCTGCAGCTCGACCTCGCGCCGGCGCCTGCGCGCCAGGACCACCCGGCGCTCGGCGGCGGTGAGGCCGCCCCACACTCCGTACGGCTCCGGCTGGAGCAGGGCGTGCTCGCGGCACTCGACCATCACGGGGCAGCGGGCACAGACCCGCTTGGCCGCCTCCTCGCGCGACAGCCGCGCGGCGGTGGGTTCCTTGGATGGGGCGAAGAAGAGTCCCGCCTCGTCGCGCCTGCACACGGCCTCCGTGTGCCACGGTGCGTCCTGGTCCCTGTCCCCCACGGGCACCCGCTGGGGCGGTACGGCGGCGACCTGCAGGGACTGATGCGGCGGATGCAGCACGGTCTACTCCTGACGACGGCTTACGACGGCTTTCGCGAGCGAGAGACGATGCAGCAAGCTCTACCCGCTGTGTCGACGCCTATGCACTGAGTTCCGAAGCGCGGAAGTTCCCTGGCGCATACGGGAGTTCACCGTCGTGCGGCCTCCGCTCAGTCCAGGTGCTTGCGCAGCTGCTTATCGACATACCTGCCGACGTACTTGTGGAGATCCTTGACGAGCTTGCCTCGCTTGGGCCGCGCCTCGATGTTGCCGAGGACCGCGACACCGTCGACGTGGACGACGGGCGCCTGCGGGTCCGCGGCCTCCAGGGTGTCCACCTCGAAGTTGCCGAGGACGCCGCCGCCGCTGCCGCGCAGCGAGACGTTCTCGGGGACGCGGATCTCGACGCTGCCGAAGACGGAGACCGCCCGGATGTAGACCTCTGGGTGCTCGAAGATCGCCTCGCTGAGGTCGATCTCGATGTTGCCGAAGACGGCGTACGCGTGCGTGCGGCGACCGACGCGCCAGCGGCCCCTGCGGGTGGTGGCGCTGAACACCGCCACCAGGTTCTCGCTGGGGACCGAAGGGACGGGGCCGGCGGCCGGGCGGCCGGGCGAGGCGCCCGCGGCAGCCGTCGGGCGGGGCGTCTGCGCGCCGGGCAAGTCCCTCACCAGCGGCTCCAGTTCACCCAGCGTCTTGGCGCGGTACACGTCGTCGATCCGCTCGGCGTGCTCCTCCGCGTCGAGGCGGCCCTCGGCGAGCGCCTCGCGCAGGATGTCCGCGATGCGGTCGCGGTCGGCGTCGGAGGCGCGCAGGTCGGCCGGGTCCGCCACGGGGGTGCTCTGCTGGGGGCGCTTCTGAAGGTCCACGACAGCAGCGTACCCAAACGCGATAGATCGCGACTAGAGGTCGGTGGCGGGAACTGAGCCTTACCTCACAGACCCGGCCGTCCCACCAGGTTCTACGCTGGTCGGCGCTGCCGATGAATGCCAGCCGCTGTCTGTCGAGTGAGGAATGGGCGAGATGCCTGAGTTCGCGTACACCGATCTGCTCCCCCAGGGCGAGGACACCACCCCGTATCGCCTGGTGACCTCCGAGGGTGTCTCCACCGCGGAGGGGCCGGACGGCCGTACGTTCCTGAAGGTCGAGCCCGAGGCGCTGCGCGCGCTCGCCGCGGAGGCCATCCACGACATCCAGCACTACCTGCGCCCGGCCCACCTCGCCCAGCTGCGCCGCATCGTGGACGACCCCGAGGCGTCGAACAACGACAAGTTCGTCGCGCTCGACCTGCTGAAGAACGCGAACATCGCGGCGGCCGGCGTGCTGCCGATGTGCCAGGACACCGGCACCGCGATCGTCATGGGCAAGCGCGGACAGAACGTCCTCACCGAAGGTGAGGACGAGAAGGCGCTCTCCAAGGGCATCTACGACGCGTACAAGAACCTGAACCTGCGGTACTCGCAGATGGCCCCGCTGACCATGTGGGACGAGAAGAACACCGGCTCGAACCTGCCCGCGCAGATCGAGCTGTACGCGACCGACGGCGGCGCCTACAAGTTCCTCTTCATGGCGAAGGGCGGCGGCTCGGCCAACAAGTCGTTCCTGTACCAGGAGACGAAGGCCGTCCTGAACGAGTCCTCCATGATGAAGTTCCTGGAGCAGAAGATCCGCTCCCTCGGCACGGCCGCCTGCCCGCCGTACCACCTCGCGATCGTCGTGGGCGGCACCAGCGCCGAGTACGCCCTGAAGACCGCGAAGTACGCCTCCGCGCACTACTACGACGAGATTCCGTCCGAGGGCTCCGAGCTGGGCCACGGCTTCCGCGACAAGGAGCTGGAGGAGAAGGTCTTCGAGCTGACCCAGAAGATCGGGATCGGCGCGCAGTTCGGCGGCAAGTACTTCTGTCACGACGTGCGCGTGGTGCGGCTGCCGCGCCACGGCGCGTCCTGCCCGGTGGCCATCGCCGTCTCCTGTTCGGCGGACCGCCAGGCCGTCGCGAAGATCACCGCCGAGGGCGTCTTCCTTGAGCAGCTGGAGACGGACCCGGCGCGGTTCCTGCCGGAGACGACGGACGAGTCCCTCGACGAGAGCGACGTCGTCGAGGTCGACCTGAACCAGCCGATGGACGCGATCCTCGCCGAGCTCTCCAAGTACCCGGTGAAGACCCGCCTCTCGCTGACCGGCCCGCTGGTCGTGGCCCGCGACATCGCGCACGCCAAGATCAAGGAGCGGCTCGACGCGGGCGAGGAGATGCCGCAGTACCTGAAGGACCACCCGGTGTACTACGCGGGCCCGGCCAAGACGCCCGAGGGTTACGCGTCGGGCTCCTTCGGGCCGACGACCGCCGGGCGCATGGACTCCTACGTGGAGCAGTTCCAGGCCGCGGGCGGCTCCAAGGTGATGCTCGCCAAGGGCAACCGCTCGCAGCAGGTCACCGACGCCTGTAACGCGCACGGCGGTTTCTACCTCGGCTCGATCGGCGGTCCGGCCGCGCGCCTCGCGCAGGACTGCATCAAGAAGGTCGAGGTCGTCGAGTACGAGGAGCTCGGCATGGAGGCCGTCTGGAAGATCGAGGTCGAGGACTTCCCGGCGTTCATCGTCGTCGACGACAAGGGCAACGACTTCTTCCAGGACCCGGCGCCCGAGCCGACCTTCACGCACATCCCGGTGCGCGGCCCCGGCCTGGCGTAACCGCGTCCGCGGTACCCGCCGGACGGGCTGAACCAGACGGCCCGTCCGGCGTTGCGCCGGGAACACTACGGCTCCTGCCCGTGCTGTACGGGGTATGAGCGACTACCGGATCGAACACGACTCCATGGGCGAGGTGCGGGTCCCCGCGGACGCGAAGTGGCGGGCCCAGACGCAGCGCGCCGTGGAGAACTTCCCCATCTCCGGGCAGCGTCTGGAGCGCGCCCACATCGAGGCGCTGGCCCGTATCAAGGCGGCGGCCGCCCAGGTCAACGCGGAGCTGGGGGTACTCGACAAGGACATCGCGCGGGCTGTCGCGGAGGCGGCGGCGGAGGTCGCCGACGGCCGCTGGGACGACCAGTTCCCTGTGGACGTTTTTCAGACAGGATCCGGCACCTCCTCCAACATGAACACCAACGAGGTGCTTGCCACGCTCGCCACCGAGCGTCTGGGCCGTGACGTCCACCCGAACGACCACGTCAACGCCTCGCAGTCGTCGAACGACGTCTTCCCGTCGTCGATCCACATCGCGGCCACCGCCGCCGTCTCCCACGATCTGATCCCGGCCCTCGAACACCTCGCGGCGTCCCTGGAGCGCAAGTCGGCCGAGTTCGCCGATGTGGTGAAGTCCGGGCGTACGCACCTGATGGACGCGACGCCGGTGACGCTCGGGCAGGAGTTCGGTGGCTACGCGGCGCAGGTCCGCTACGGCGTCGAGCGGCTCACGGCCTCGCTGCCCCGGCTGGCCGAACTTCCCCTGGGCGGTACGGCGGTGGGCACCGGGATCAACACTCCGCCGGGGTTCTCGGCCGCCGTGATCGCGGAGGTCGCGCGGGCCACGGGGCTGCCGCTGACCGAGGCCCGCGATCACTTCGAGGCGCAGGGCGCGCGCGACGGGATCGTGGAGACGAGCGGGCAGCTGCGGACCATCGCGGTCGGCCTGACGAAGATCGCCAACGATCTGCGTTGGGCGGCGTCGGGCCCGCGCACCGGGCTCGCCGAGATCAACCTGCCCGATCTGCAGCCCGGCTCGTCGATCATGCCGGGCAAGGTCAACCCGGTCATTCCCGAGGCGACGTTGATGGTGGCGGCGCAGGTCATCGGCAATGACGCGACCGTGGCCACGGCGGGCGCGGCCGGCAACTTCGAGCTGAACGTGATGCTGCCGGTGATCGCCAAGAACGTACTGGAGTCGATCCGGCTGCTCAGCAACGTCTCCCGGCTGCTCGCCGACCGCACCGTCGACGGCATCACCGCCAACCGTGAGCGGGCCCGCGAGTACGCCGAGTCCTCGCCGTCGGTCGTCACGCCGCTCAACAAGTACATCGGCTACGAGGAGGCCGCCAAGGTCGCCAAGAGGTCGCTGGCCGAGCGGCGGACGATCCGCGAGGTCGTGCTGGACGGCGGGTACGTGGAGCGCGGTGACCTGACGGAGGAGCAGCTCGACGAGGCACTGGACGTCCTGCGGATGACCCGTCCGTGAGCCCCGGCCGACTGATCGCCGGATGACGTGTTCGTGACCCGCGCCGCAGCGTCGTATGCCCCGGACACCTAATATCTGCGCATGACAGACGACGACCGGACCGACGGCGAGGGTGGCGGGCGATGGGAGCCCGGGGAGCCGATCCTGTGGCGCTACCGCGCCAACGGGGGTGAGGGTTTCCACATCTGCCGCCCCGTCACGGTCGTCCAGGACACGGAGGAACTGCTCGCCGTGTGGATGGCGCCGGGCACCGAGTGCGTGAAGCCGGTGATCGCGGACGGCACCCCGGTGCACCGCGAGCCGCTCGCCACCCGTTACACCAAGCCGCGCGCCCTGCGGCGCGACCGCTGGGCGGGCGCGGGCGTGCTCAAGCTGGCGCGGCCGGACGAGCCCTGGTCGGTGTGGCTGTTCCGGGAACCGGACTGGACCTTTCGCAACTGGTACGTGAACCTGGAGGAGCCGCGCGTACGGTGGTCGGGGGGCGTCGACTCCGAGGACCACTTCCTGGACCTGTCGGTGTACCAGGACGGCAGCTGGCGCTGGCACGACGAGGACGAGTTCGCGCAGGCCCAGGCCGTGGGCCTGATGAGTGCCGAACGCGCCGCCGGGGTGCGGGCGGCGGGGCGCAGGGTGGTGGAGGTCATCAAGGGCTGGGGGCACCCGTTCTCGGACGGCTGGGAGCAGTGGCGGCCCGACCCCGCGTGGCCGGTGCCCGCGCTGCCCGGGGACTGGGACCGTACGCCCGCGCGCGTGTCCTCATGAGACCCTTGATGCGCCCCCGTGGGGGAAACGTAGGATCGTCCTCCGCAAGAGCACGCAGCGCCGCGAAGACGAGCACAAAAACCTGCTTCAACAGCAACTCTTCGCGCAACCAATAGGTCTGACACGATGTCAACCAGGTCATCGAGGGGCGGCGGGACCGTGAACGTGGGTGGAGCGGGCAGGGCGGCTGCGGCGACCTGGTGGCCGGTTGCCGTTGTCCTGGGCGAAAGCAGGCCCGGACGACGCGGGAATTCCGTTCCCTGGACACACAATCCGGGTATCGAATTTTCTGCGGGACGAACCGCGCCAGGCCCTGCGCGACGCGGACTTCGAGAACTGCCAGCCCTTCATGAACTGCGAGAACCGCGACAACTGCGAGAACTGCGAGAACTGCGAGAACACCGGGGAGGAGACGTAGGCGTACGCTCCCGCGAGCGCCGACGCCCCGACCGAGCACCTGCTGTTCCTCAACTGCCGGCGCACTGGCCAGTGACACGGCGCGCAGCCCCGGACGGACGGATTCGACACGCGTGACGGAGTACCCGACCTCCCACGAAGGCCGCCACCACACCGCGGCGGCCCGCCCCGCCGATCCTCGCGGGGCCCTCAGGCGTGCCCCGCAGGCCTCCGCGGCCCCGGTCGGCGACGGCTTGCCGCAACAGCCGCGCCGTTCCCCCGCCGCCGCGGACGCGGAGCACTCGCAGCCGCAGTCGCCCTCGCCCGAGCCGGTGCGTCCCTCGGGGCCGCCGGACGGCGGGGAGCGGCGTTCCGGACAGCCGCGTCCGACCGGACAGCCGACGGCGATGCGCCGCGACGGTGACCGGCTGCGCTTCGTCGGGGCGGCGACCCGGCGGATCGCGCGCGGGATCGACCTCGACGAGATCGTGATGGGTCTGTGCCGGGCGACGGTGCCGACGTTCTCCGACGCGATACTCGTCTATCTGCGTGAGCCGCTGCCGGTCGGCGACGAGCGCCCGACCGGCCCGATGGTGCTGCGACTGCGCCGCACCGACCGGATCCCCGACGCCGTCGACGACACGGAGTCGGGCGGCGTCCCGGCGGCGACCGTCATCGTCCCGCCGATCGAACTGGCGCCGGACAGCGCGGAGTTGTGCGAGGTGCGGGCCGGCGGTGCGCTCGCCGAGGTGCTGCGCGGGGTCCGTCCCGTCTTCGCGGACTCACCGGCCGCGCTCGCCGCACTGCCCGAACTGCTGGGCGGCGACCGGGCGGTGCCGATGGGCCGTCGCGCGATCCTGGCGCCGCTGCGCGGGCGACGCCGGGTGATCGGCGCGGCGGTCTTCCTGCGCCATCCGAACCGGGCCGCGTTCGACGCCGACGATCTGCTGGTGGCCGGGCAGCTGGCCACGCACAGCGCGCTGGGCATCGACAAGGCGGTGCTGTACGGGCGCGAGGCGTACATCGCCGACGAGTTGCAGCGCACGATGCTCCCCGAGACACTGCCGCACCCGACCGGGGTACGGCTCGCCTCGCGCTATCTGCCGGCGGCGGAGACGGCGCGGGTCGGTGGCGACTGGTACGACGCGATCCCGTTGCCGGGAAGCCGGGTCGCGCTGGTCGTCGGGGACGTCATGGGGCA
This sequence comes from Streptomyces sp. NPDC030991, assembly GCF_055571235.1. NCBI lineage: Bacteria > Bacillati > Actinomycetota > Actinomycetes > Kitasatosporales > Streptomycetaceae > Streptomyces > Streptomyces sp. NPDC030991. The sequence goes on along the minus strand of NZ_JBVIFR010000006.1, from coordinate 144,904 downwards.
CTCCATGACCTCGGCCGCGATCATGGGCCAGCTGCGCACGACCGCGCAGACGCTGGCCGGGCTCGACCTGCCGCCGCAGGAGGTGCTGCACCACCTCGACGAGCAGGCGCAGCGGCTCGGCACGGACCGCATGGCGACGTGCCTGTACGCCGTCTACGACCCGGTCGCGCACCGCATCACCATCGCCAACGCCGGGCATCCGCCGCCCGTGCTGCTGCATCTGGGCGGCCGCGCCGAGGTGCTGCGCGTCCCGCCGGGGGCGCCGATCGGTGTGGGCGGCGTCGACTTCGAGGCGGTCGAGCTGGACGCCCCGGCCGGTGCCACGCTGCTCCTGTACACCGACGGGCTGGTCGAGTCGCGGCTGCGGGACGTGTGGACCGGTATAGAGCAGCTGCGCGAGCGGCTCGCCGCGACCGCGCAGCTGACCGGCCCGGACCATTCGCCGCCGCTGGAGGCGCTCTGCGACGACGTCCTCGACATGCTCGGTCCCGGCGACCGGGACGACGACATCGCGCTGCTCGCCGCCCGCTTCGACGGGATCGCGCCGAGCGACGTGGCGTACTGGTTCCTGGAGCCGGAGGACGCGGCGCCCGGCCGGGCCCGCCGTCTCGCCCGCAGCGCCCTGGCCCGCTGGGGACTCGAGGAGATGACGGACTCCGTGGAGCTGCTGGTGAGCGAGGTCGTCACCAACGCGGTGCGGTACGCCTCGCGGCCGGTGACGTTGCGTCTGCTCCGTACGGATGTGCTGCGCTGCGAGGTCGGCGACGACGTACCGCAGCTGCCGCGGCAGCGTCAGGCCCGGGCCACCGACGAGGGCGGGCGCGGCCTGTTCCTGGTGAACCGGCTGGCCAGGCGGTGGGGGGCGACGCGCCTGAGCACCGGGAAGGTGGTCTGGTTCGAGCTGGCGCGGCCGGCGGGCGACTCCGTCCCGATCGGGGACTGAGCGCCCGCCCTCGGGCTGCGCTAGTCGTCGCCTCTGCCGTCGTCGGCGTTGCCGTCCGCCGGGTTCTCCGGGATGCCCCAGGTCGGCGAGGCCGGGGTGGTCGGCGTCGTCGGGGTGTTCGACGGTTCGTCCGACGGCGGCGTGGTCGTCGGGGTGTCGGACGGCGTCGTCGGGGACGACGGGGGCGGCGTCGAGGACGGCTTGTGGCTCGGCGTGGACGGGGTCGTGGGCGGCTGCGTCGGGGTGGGCGGCGCCGTCCTCGTGGGTGCGACGCCCGCGCCCATGTCGGTGTCGAGGTCGAACTTGGCCGAGGTGCTGGAGGAGTTGAAGGTGTACTGGGCCCAGATCTGCGCCGGGAAGCCGCCACCGTTCACGCGGCCGCCGTCGGCGGCGCCCGACAGCGAGACCTGGCCGCCCTTGCCGACCTTCGTCGTCGTGTCGTCGCACTCCAGCGTGGTCGCCTTGGCCGCTTCACCGAACAGCCCCACCGAGGTGACCAGGTCCGGCGTGTAGCCGGTGAACCAGGCCGACCGGTTGCAGTCGGAGGTACCCGTCTTGCCCGCGACCTTCTGACCGTCGCGCGCCGGGTTGTTGCGCACCGACTCGCGCGCCGTGCCGTCGTCGACCACGCCGGTCAGCACCGAGGTGACGGAGTCGGCGGCGCCGCGGCTGATCACCTGCTTGCCGATCGCCTTCCCCAGTTCGACGGGCTGGCCCTGCTTGGCGACCGCCTTCACGATCTGCGGGGTGACCTGCTTGCCGTGGTTGTCGAGGGTGGCGTAGACGCCGGCCATCTCCAGCGGGCTCGCGCCCATGGTGCCGAGGGTCTGTGCCGCGTACGGCTTGAGGTCCCCGTCCGCCATGCCGAGCTGCTTGGCGGTCTCCATGACCTGTTCCATGCCGACGTCGGCGCCCATCTGCGCGAAGACGGAGTTGATGGACTTGTTCATCGCGGTCTGCACGGAGACCGGGCCGTAGCTCCGCTCGTCCTCGTTCGGCGGCGCGAAACCGACCTTCTTGCCGTCGGCGACGACCGGGCGCTTGTTCGTCCCGTCGTAGATGGTGCTCGCCTTGATCGACTGGCCGGTCTGCGTCTTGGCGTTGCTCTCCAGGGCGGCCGCGAGAATGATCGGCTTGAAGGTGGAGGCGGGCTGGTAGTCGGCGCGCGACGCGTTGTTGACCCAGTGCTTGTCGATGCCCGTGCCGCCGTACATGGCCAGGATCTTGCCGGTCTTCGGGTCGACCGAGACGGCTCCGGCCTGCACATCGGCGTCGGTCTTGCTGCCCTTGGGGTCCAGCTTGTCCGTCAGCTGCTGCCTGACCGACTTCTCCAGCTGCTTCTGCTTCTTGCGGTCGATGTTGAGGGTGACCGTGTAGCCGCCCGCGTCGAACTGCTCGTCGGTGAGGTCGAGCTGCTTCTTCACCTCCTCCTTCGCCGCCTGGTAGAGGTAGCCCTCCTGGCCCTGGAGCCCGGCCGCGGCCTTCGGCTCCTTCGGCACGGGGAACTCCATGCCCCGGCGCTCGCTCGCGCCGAGCCAGTGCATGTCGACCATGTTGTCCAGGACGTAGTTCCAGCGCTGCTTGGCCAGTGCCTTGCCGGTGTCGGAGGCTATCGCCCAGTCGTACTGGTTCGGGGCCTGGAGGAGCGCCGCGAGGTAGGCGCCCTGCTCGACGGAGAGCTTCGAGGCGTCGACGTTGTAGTACGCCTGCGCCGCGGCCTGGATGCCCCACGAGCTGCGGCCGTAGAAGCTGGTGTTGATGTAGCCCGCGAGGATGTCGTCCTTGGACTTCTTGCGGTCGACCTTGAGCGAGATGACCAGTTCCTTCAGCTTGCGCGTGACGGTCTGGTCCTGCGTGAGGTAGTAGTTCTTCACGTACTGCTGGGTGATGGTCGAGCCACCCTGCTTGCCCTTGCCGGTGACCGTGTTGAGGACACCGCGCGTGGTGCCCTTCAGGTCGATGCCCTTGTCCTTGTAGAACGTCTTGTTCTCGGCGGCGACGAAGGACTCCTGGACCCCCTTGGGGACCTCGGAAAGGTCGACGATCTCGCGGTTGACCTGGCCGGTGCGGGCCATGGTGGAGCCGTCGCTGTACTTGTAGACGTTGCTCTGCAGCTTGGCGTCGGGGTTGCCCTCGGGCACATCGATCACCATGTAGAGCACGACGAACGCGCCCATGACCAGTAGAACGACCCCGAAGAACGCCCCCAGGAGCTTCTTCCAGGTGAAGAAGCGGCGTATGCCTGACGGCCGCGCCGCGCGCTTGCGCGCTTTTCTCGCATCCGCTCGGCCCATGACCTCAGTTGCTCCGCTTCTCGTTCGTGACCAGGACTCGTTTCCGTGCACTTCCGTGCCGAATCAGCTCATGAAACTAACACCGCGAGTTAAGGCAAAACCCTGCCGATCCGGTCATTTCCGGACGTGACAATCAGCACCTACCCCATGGGAACCGACGATCCAGGGGTGCGTATGGTTGCCACACCGCTTAAAGTGATATCACTTTGCTAGGCAGGGTTCGTGCCATACCGGCCACGAATCCCCAGCTCACACAGGAGGGGGCCGTCATGTCCGAGACCGACGCCACACCAGACGTACCGACGATGCCGAAGGCGCGTGTGCGCGAGTTCACCGCGCACAGCATCGGCGGCGGGCTCGCGCTGCTGCTCGGTCTGATCGGACTGACGATCGGCGTGGCCCTGGTCGCCGTCGGCGCCACGCTCACCTCGACGAGCGGCGCGGTGCAGGCGGTGCTGATCGCCGTCGGCATCCTCGTCGCGCTCGCGTCGCTCTTCGCGATGGGCGGGCTGAACATGGTGGCGCCGGGCGAGGCCCGCGTCGTCCAGCTCTTCGGCCGCTACCGGGGCACGATCCGCGAGGACGGTCTGCGCTGGGTCAACCCGCTCACCTCGCGCACCAGGATCTCGACGCGCGTACGCAACCACGAGACGGCCGTCCTCAAGGTCAACGACGCGTACGGCAACCCCATCGAGCTCGCCGCGGTCGTCGTCTGGAAGGTCGAGGACACCGCGCAGGCCAGGTTCGAGGTCGACGACTTCCTGGAGTTCGTCTCCACGCAGACCGAGGCGGCCGTGCGGCACATCGCCATCGAGTACCCCTACGACGCGCACGACGAGGGCGGGCTCTCGCTGCGCGGCAACGCCGAGGAGATCACCGAGAAGCTCGCGGTCGAGCTGCACGCGCGCGTCGAGGCCGCGGGCGTGCAGATCATCGAGTCCCGCTTCACGCACCTCGCCTACGCGCCCGAGATCGCCTCGGCGATGCTCCAGCGGCAGCAGGCCGGCGCCGTGGTCGCGGCCCGCCGGCTGATCGTCGACGGCGCGGTCGGCATGGTCGAGGACGCGCTCGCCCGGATCGCGGAGCAGGACTTCGTGGCGCTGGACGAGGAGCGCAAGGCCGCGATGGTGAGCAACCTGCTGGTCGTGCTCTGTGGCGACCGTGCCGCGCAGCCCGTCCTCAACACGGGGACGCTCTACCAGTGACCCCGCCGCCTCCTCCGCCCCGCAAGCAGGTACTGCTGCGGCTCGACCCCGCGGTGTACGAGGCGCTGGCCCGGTGGGCCGGGGACGAGCTGCGCTCCGCGAACGCGCAGATCGAGTTCGTCCTGCGCAGGGCTCTCGCCGAGGCGGGCCGGCTCCCGGGCTCGGCGGGCCCCATCCCCCGGCGGGGTCGGCCGCCCCGCGACTCGGGTGACGAGGGCGGGACAGCGGCCGACCGATGAGCGCGGCTGGTCGCGCACTTCCCCGCGCCCGCGAAGGGAACCGCGCGACCAGCCCCCAGGGCCGGCAGCCGACGACGCACCCGCTCGGCGAAGCAGCTCAGATCGCTATACACACCGGGTATACACACGGTGTACAGTGCTTCCCATGTCCATCGGCCACACCCTTCTCGGGCTCCTGGAATCCGGACCCCGCCACGGCTACGACCTGAAGCGCACCTTCGACGAGACGTTCGGGCACGACAAGCCCCTGCACTACGGGCAGGTCTACTCGACCATGTCCCGCCTCCTGAAGAACGGTCTCGTCGAGGTCGACGGGGTAGAGGCCGGCGGCGGCCCCGAGCGCAAGCGGTACGCCATCACCGACGCCGGCATCACGGACGTGCGCCAGTGGCTCGCGACCCCGGAGAAGCCGGAGCCGTACCTCCAGTCGACCCTCTACACCAAGATCGTCCTGGCGCTGCTCACCGAGCGCGACGCCGCGGAGATCCTCGACAGCCAGCGCGCCGAGCACCTGCGCCTGATGCGCATCCTCACGGACCGCAAGCGCAAGGGCGACCTCGCCGACCAGCTGATCTGCGACCACGCCCTGTTCCACCTGGAAGCCGACCTGCGCTGGCTGGAACTGACCGCCGCGCGCCTCGACAGACTCGCCGCGGAGGTGCGCCCGTCATGACTCCCGCCGGATCCCTTCTCACCGCCCACGACCTGCACAAGGCGTACGGGCCCACCCCCGCCCTCGACGGCGCCGCGTTCACCATCCACCCCGGGGAGATCGTCGCCGTCATGGGCCCCTCGGGTTCGGGCAAGTCGACGCTGCTGCACTGCCTCGCGGGCATCGTCACCCCGGACTCCGGGACGATCACCTACGACGGCCGCGACCTGACCGCCCTCTCCGACCGGGAGCGCAGCGCCCTGCGCCGCACCGAGTTCGGCTTCGTCTTCCAGTTCGGCCAGCTGGTGCCCGAGCTGACCTGCGTCGAGAACGTGGCGCTTCCGCTGCGGCTGACCGGTGTCAAGCGCAAGGAGGCCGAGCGCCGGGCGACCGGGTGGCTGGAGCGCCTGGAGGTCGAGGGCCTCGCGGGCAAGCGGCCCGGCGAGATCTCCGGCGGCCAGGGCCAGCGCGTCGCCGTGGCCCGCTCCCTGGTCACCAACCCGCGCGTGCTCTTCGCCGACGAGCCGACCGGCGCCCTGGACTCGCTCAACGGGGAGCGCGTGATGGAGCTGCTCACGGACGCGGCCCGCGGCTCGAACACCGCGGTCGTCCTGGTCACCCACGAGACGCGGGTCGCCGCCTACTCGGACCGCGAGATCGTCGTGCGGGACGGCAAGTCGCGGGACATGGAGTTCGCCCGATGACGCTTCTGGACGACCGCGAGAAGACCACGGCGGCGCCCTCCGCCGCCGCGCCGACGGGCCCGTCGGGCTGGCTGCGCGACCTCGGCCTCGGTATCCGCTTCGCCGTCTCGGGCGGCCGCGAGGGCTGGATCCGTACGCTGCTCACCGCGCTCGGCGTCGGCCTCGGGGTGGCCCTGCTACTGGGCGCGGCGTCCGTGCCGACCATGCTGCACCAGCGCGATGTGCGCGGGGACGCCCGCCAGCTGGGCGTCGGCATGGACGGACAGCTCGCACGCGGCGACCGCACGATGCTCACCCTGGACGCGTCCTCCGAGTTCCGGGACAGCACCGTCGGCGGCTATCTGGTGCGCCCCGAAGGGCAGCACCCGCCGCTGCCGCCCGGCGTCGACAAGCTGCCGGGCCCCGGCGAGATGGTGGTCTCGGCCGCCCTGCGCAAGGCGCTCGACGACCCCGGCAACAAGCTCCTCAAGGAGCGCTACCCCTACCGCATCGTGGGCACGATCCACGACGCGGGTCTTGACGACCCCTTCGAGCAGTATCTGTACGTCGGCAACGACACGCTGAGCACGGACCGCAACGCCACCCGGGTCGACCACTTCGGGATGGAGTACGCGAACGAGCCGATGGACCCCATCCTCATCGTGCTCATCGTCCTGGCCTGCGTCGTGCTGCTGGTGCCGGTCGCCATCTTCATCGCGACGGCCGTCCGGTTCGGCGGGGAGCGGCGCGACCGGCGCCTGGCCGCGCTGCGCCTGGTCGGCGCGGACGCGCGGATGACCCGCCGGATGGCGGCGGGCGAGGCGCTGTTCGGCACGCTGGTCGGGCTCGCCGTCGGCGCCGTCCTCTTCCTGGCCGCGCGCCAGTTGCTGGGCGTGGTGAAGATCTGGCGGCTCTCGGCGTTCCCCTCCGACCTGTCGCCGGTGCCCGCGCTCGGTGTGCTGATCCTGCTGGCCGTGCCGGTCGCGGCGGTCGCCGTCACGGTGTTCGCGCTCCGCTCGGTGGCGATCGAGCCCCTGGGCGTCGTGCGCAGCAGACGCACCCGGGGCCGGCGCCTGTGGTGGCGGCTGCCCGTGCCGGTCCTCGGCGCGCTGCTCCTGTTCCTGTCGGGGTCCTCTGACGCGGAGAACACCCTGGGCATCGTGCGGATCACGGCGGGCATCGCCCTGGTGCTGCTCGGTCTGGTGCTCGTGATGCCCTGGGTGGTGGAGGCGGCCGTGAACCGGCTGCGCGGTGGCCCGGTGCCGTGGCAGCTCGCGGTGCGCAGGCTCCAGTTGAGCAGCAACGGGGCGAGCCGTGCGGTCGCCGGTATCACCATCGCGGTGGCGGGCGGCATCGCCCTGCAGATGTTCACCGTCGGCATCGACGACGACTTCGCCAGGACGACCGGCCAGGACCCCCAGCGGGCCCAGATCGGGGTGAGCACCAGCGTCGCCAGCGGGGAGTTGGCCGAGCGGATGGTGCGGGAGTTCGGGACGACCAGGAGCGTCCGGTCGGTGATCGGCACCGTGGAGACCTGGGTGAGCCCCGCGGGCGCCGACCCGAACGCCGAGAGCGCGGAGAGCGTCTCGCTCTCCGTCGGCTCCTGCTCCACGCTGCGCGCACTGGCGAAGCTGCCGTCGTGCCGGGACGGTGACGTCTTCCGCGTTACCGGGTCCCAGTACGCCGAGGGCGACGCGCAGTTGGCGCGTATCGGCCGGCCAGGCGCCCGGCTGGCCATCGGTGACACGCAGTCCCAGAACTGGACGCTGCCCCGTGACGCGCGGCTGGTGAAGGCGCGGCGCGACCCGGGGGGCAACATGTTCGGGGGCATCCTCGCCACCCCCGCCGCCCTGGACGTACGGCACCTGACGAACGCCACGACCTCCGCGCAGATCCAGATCGACGAGTCGGTGCCGGACGGCGCCGAGTACGTACGCAACACCGCGTTCCGGCTCGACCCGGGTATGCGGGTGTGGAGCTACCGGCTGGTCGAGCGCGACTCGGAGTACGCGAGCATCCGCCGGGGCCTGTTCTCGGCGGCGGCCCTGACGATGACGCTGATCGCGGCTTCCATGCTGGTCTCGCAGATCGAGCAGCTCCGGGATCGCAAGCGCCTGTTGTCGGTCCTGGTCGCCTACGGCACCCGGCGTTCGACGCTCGCCTGGTCGGTGCTGTGGCAGACGGCGATCCCGGTGGTCCTCGGCATGACGGTGGCGATCGGCGGCGGCCTGGTCCTGGGCCGGCTGATGCTGCGCATGGTCGGCAAGCCCGTCACGGACTGGCTGCTGTTCCTGCCCCTCGCGGGTGTGGGCGCGGCGGCGATCGCGGTGGTGACCCTGCTGAGCATGCCGCCGCTGTGGCGGCTGATGCGGGCGGACGGTCTGCGCACCGAGTGACCCGCCGGGGCCCGTCGGCGGCTCAGCCCCTGGTCACCCGGACAGGCAGCCCCGACAAGGCACTTCGCAGGGCCCCGGCCAGCTCCTCGTACTCCTCCGCGCGCGCGGCCCCCGCCCGCATCGCGAGGGCGACGCGCCGGGTGGGGGCGGGCTCGGCGAAGTACCCGGTGAGCAGTTGGCTGCTGCGGCTGGTCTCCACGGAGACGGCCGTCCGCGGCAGGAGCGTCACCCCCAGGCCACCGGCGACGAGTTGGACGAGCGTGGAGAGTCCGGCGGCGGTCGTGGTGACGGGTGCGTCACCACGGCCCGCCTCCCGGCAGATGTCCAGCGCCTGGTCCCGCAGACAGTGCCCCTCGTCGAGCAGCAGCAGATTCAGCTCGCGCAGCGCCTCGCGCGGGATTCCCTCGCGCCCGCCGAGCCAGTGGTCGAGCGGGGTGACGAGCACGAAGTCCTCGTCGAACAGCGGGAGTTCGGTGACGCCGGGCACGCCGAGCGGGACGGCGAGCAGCAGCAGGTCGAGCCGCCCGGCCGTCAGCCCCTCGACGAGGGAGGAGGTCTGCTCCTCGTGCACCTGGAGGTCCAGCTCCGGGTACGCCTCGTGGACCAGCCGCAGCACGGTCGGCAGCAGATAGGGCGCGACGGTCGGGATCACCCCGAGCCGCAGCACGCCGGTGAACGGCGCCCGTACCGCCTCGGCCTCCTCCATGAGCGCGCCGACCTCGTCGAGCACGGCCCTGGCCCGCACGGCCATCCGCTCACCGGCCGGCGAGAGCAGTACTTTTCTCGTCGTACGCTCGATGAGGGTGACACCGAGTGTCTCCTCCAGGGTGGCGACCGCGCCGGACAGGGCGGGCTGGCTCATCCCTATCGCGGCCGCCGCGTCCCGGAAGTGCAGGTGCTCCGCGACCGCGGCGAACGCCCGCAGCTGCGCCAGGCTCGGCAGCCTCTTCCGGGCCCCGGCGGGCGTTCCGTTCTGTACGGCCACTGATAGCCACCTCCGATCAACACGACCGAGTCTAGCTATTTCCGTAATCAATGCACTCTGTGCCACGATCTTCAGCAGTCCAACCCATGGAAACGTCCTCAAAAGGGATGTTCCCCGCTGCAAGGAGAGCGTGTGCTCACTGTCGGTGACAAGTTCCCCGAGTTCGACCTGACCGCCTGTGTCTCCCTGGAGAAGGGCTCGGAGTTCGAGCAGATCAACCACAAGACGTACGAGGGCAAGTGGAAGATCGTCTTCGCGTGGCCCAAGGACTTCACCTTCGTGTGCCCGACCGAGATCGCCGCGTTCGGCAAGCTGAACGAGGAGTTCGCCGACCGTGACGCCCAGATCCTCGGCTTCTCCGGTGACTCCGAGTTCGTGCACCACGCCTGGCGCAAGGACCACCCGGACCTGACGGACCTGCCCTTCCCGATGCTGGCCGACTCCAAGCACGAGCTCATGCGTGACCTCGGCATCGAGGGCGAGGACGGCTTCGCGCAGCGCGCCGTCTTCATCGTCGACCAGAACAACGAGATCCAGTTCACGATGGTGACCGCCGGTTCCGTGGGCCGTAACCCCAAGGAGGTCCTCCGGGTCCTCGACGCCCTGCAGACCGACGAGCTCTGCCCCTGCAACTGGACCCAGGGCGACGAGACCCTCGACCCGGTCGCGCTCCTCTCGGGCGAGTGAACGGAAGGCTACTGACATGGCACTCGACGAACTGAAGTCCGCCATACCGGACTACGCCAAGGACCTGAAGCTCAACCTGGGCTCGGTCATCGGCAACTCGGACCTCCCGCAGCAGCAGCTGTGGGGCACGGTCCTGGCCACCGCCATCGCCGCCCGCTCCCCGCGCGTCCTGCGCGAGCTGGAGCCCGAGGCGAAGGCGAACCTGTCGCCCGAGGCGTACACGGCCGCCAAGTCGGCCGCCGCCATCATGTCGATGAACAACGTCTTCTACCGCACGCGTCACCTGCTCTCGGACTCCGAGTACGGGACGATGCGCGCGGGCCTGCGGATGAACGTCATCGGCAACCCGGGCGTCGACAAGGTCGACTTCGAGCTGTGGTCGTTCGCGGTCTCCGCGATCAACGGCTGCGGCATGTGCCTCGACTCGCACGAGCAGGTGCTCCGCAAGGCGGACGTCTCCCGCGAGGTCGTCCAGGAAGCTTTCAAGATCGCCTCGGTGATCCAGGCGGTCGCGGTCACGCTGGACGCAGAAGACGCGCTGGCGTAACACGTCCCATGAGTGAAGGGGGCCGGATCTGATCCGGCCCCCTTCACTCATGTCACGAGGCTCCGCCCCGGCCCCGTCCCTCAGTTGCCGGAGAGGCCCGAGCCGGAGGGACCGGAGCCGGAGGGACCCGAGTCTGAGGTGCCCGAGTCGGCCGGGCCCGAGTCGGCGGGGTCGGCCTTCGGCGGATCGACCGGGGCCACGTCCACCGCTGTCGCGCCGTGCGGCGCCGGGGCGTGGCGCATCGCCGCCTCCTGCGACCATGCGCGCAGGTACACGACGACCGTGTTGGTGACGGCGACCAGGGGCACCGCCACCACCGCGCCCCCGATCCCGGAGACCATTCCGCCGGCCGCGACGGACAGCACCACGGCCAGCGGGTGCACCCGCACCGCGCGGCCGAGGATGAACGGCTGCAGGATGTGCCCCTCGATCTGCTGGACGGCGAGGACGACCGCCAGCACCATCACTGCCGTGAACACGCCCTGGGTCACCAGCGCCACGACCACCGCGAGCGCGCCGGAGACGACGGCGCCCACCAGCGGGATGAACGCGAACAGGAAGATGAAGACGGCGAGCGGCACCGCCATCGGCACGCCGAGGAAGAAGATGCCGAGGCCGATGAAGATGGCGTCGATCAGGGCGACTATCACCGTCCCCCGGACGTACGCGGTCAGCGTGCGCCACGCCCTCGGTCCGGCCCCGGCGATCCCGGGCCGCGCCTGCGCCGGGAACAGCTTGAGCGTCCACTCCCAGATGCGCTTGCCGTCGTAGAGCAGGAAGAGCGTCGAGAACATCGCGAGGAGGATGCCGGTCATCGCCTCGACGATGACGGTGACGCCTTCGAGGCCCGCCGAGGTGATCTCGTCGGTGTTCGCCCCGACGGCGTCGCGCAGCGACTTCGCGATGTCGTTGATCTGGCCCTCGGTCACGTGGAACGGGCTGTTGAGGAGCCACTTGCGCAGATCGTCGATGCCGTCCTGGACCTGGTCGGACAGCGCGTCGATGTTCTCCTGGACCTGCCAGACCACGAACCAGCCGACGAGCCCCATGATGACGAAGCCGAGGATGGCGGTGAGGGCTGTCGCGAGCCCCCTGGGGACGCCGTGCCGGCGCAGCCGGGCCACGGTGGGCTGGAGCAGCGCGGTGATCAGCAGCGCCGCGACGAACGCGAAGATCACCAGCTGCACCGAGCTGATGATCTTCATCAGGACCCAGAGCATGCCGGCGAGTACGAGGAGGCGCCAGGCCGCTTCCGCGGCGACCCGCAGTCCCCAGGGCACGGCGGCGGCCGGCTCGGGCCGGGGCGCCACGGCCGGCGCGTACGCGGGCGGCGGCGGCACGTGCTCGTGTTCGTGCGAGTCGTCGGCGGCCGACTCCTCGGACCGTGCCTCGGCGCGCCGCTCGTCCAAGCGCTCGCCCACCTTGCTGATTCCCGCGCCGACTCTGCCGAGCCAGCCTGGCACACGCTCCATGATCCGTCCCTTTCCCCCGTGCGCTCTCACCACTCCCCCCGGAGCCTGTGGACCAAGACGGTACATCGGGGCACGGCAGGAGCCCCTCACCATAGGACGGTGAAGGGCTCCGCGAGGTTGAGCGGTGTGCTGCTCAGTACCAGTGGTTGGCCTGCCAGAACGACCATGCCTCGCACGGGCTGCCGTAGCGGCCGTCCATGTAGTTGAGGCCCCACTTGATCTGGGTGGCCGGGTTGGTCTGCCAGTCGGCGCCCGCGGAGGAGTACTTGGACGCGGGCAGAGCCTGGAAGAGGCCGTAGGCGCCGGAGGACGCGTTGGACGCCCGGTAGTTCCAGCTGGACTCGTGGTTCACGATGTTGCTGAAGCACTGGAACTGACCGGAGGGCACCATCTGACGTGCCATCGCCTGGATCTGGCCGACGGAGTACGACGACTGGGTCGAGAAGGTGGAGGCGTCGCGGGTCGCGGAGCGGCTGGCGACCTTCTTGGCCTCCTCGCGCTGCTTCGCCTCCTTCTCGGCCTTGTCCTTCGCGGCCTGGGCGTCCTTCTGCTTGGCGATGGCGTCCTCGGCGGCCTGCTTGCGGGCCGTCTCCTCCGCCGTCTTCTGCGCCGCGTTGTCCGCCGCGATGGCCTGCGTCTGCGCCTGCTGAGTCAGGGACGCGGTCTGCACCTGCGCCTGCTGACCCGCGGGGATGTCCGCGAGGAGGGTCGCCTCGCCGGCCGTGGCCTCAGGCTCGTTCGACGGCTGAGCGGTGCTGCCCGAGGCAACACCCACGACGGCTCCGACGGTGGTGACCGCGGTGGCCGAAGCCACTGCGAATCCCCGGACCGAGATCCGGCTCACACGGTTTCCTTCCAGCATCGCCCGCTGGAGTGTGACCCTCGCGGACGCAATCGTGCCCCTGAACACTGGCCTCCCAACTGACGGGTCACGGGAGGCACGGGCCCGGTGGGCAACTCCCGCTCGGGGAGCGCCACGTGGTGCGCGGGCGGCATACGACGTTCACTATGAAGTTCGGATGCAGCCGGGGCTGCGGTGGGGCTTTACCGCTGGGGGTACGCAAGTGTCGTATGCGGGGCCTGACGGAACCGAGACTCTGCCGTATCCGTACGCCGCGTGGCAATTCTGTGTTGCGTGTGAAAGGTCACACCCCGTTTGTCCCAAGGGGTTTACGGAAATGCACACGCGCCAAGACGCCGCCCGGATAAGCTCTCTGGCTTCTCCGGACGGCGCCAAGTGGGGCCAACTACCCTAGATCTGGCCGTCCTCCAGCATTTCGGTCACGAGGGCCGCGATCTGCGAGCGCTCCGAGCGCGTGAGCGTGACGTGCGCGAAGAGCGGATGCCCCTTCAGCTTCTCGACGACCGCGACGACACCGTCGTAGCGGCCGACCCGGAGGTTGTCGCGCTGGGCGACATCGTGGGTGAGGACGACACGCGAGTTCGCCCCGATCCGGGAGAGAACGGTCAACAGGACGTTCCGCTCCAGGGATTGCGCCTCGTCCACGATCACGAACGCGTCGTGCAGCGACCGGCCGCGGATGTGCGTGAGCGGCAGCACCTCCAGCATGCCGCGGGACGTGACCTCCTCGATGACCTCGCGCGAGGTGACCGCCGAGAGGGTGTCGAAGACGGCCTGCGCCCACGGCCCCATCTTCTCGGCCTCGGAGCCCGGCAGATAGCCGAGATCCTGCCCGCCGACCGCATACAGCGGCCGGAAGACCATCACCTTCTTGTGCTGGCGCCGCTCCAACACGGCCTCAAGGCCCGCGCAGAGGGCGAGCGCCGACTTGCCGGTGCCGGCCCGGCCGCCCATCGAGACGATGCCGATGTCCGGGTCGAGGAGCAGATCGAGCGCGATCCGCTGCTCCGCGCTGCGCCCCTTGAGGCCGAACGCCTCCCGGTCGCCGCGCACCAGGCGCACGTTGCCCTCGGGCGTGACGCGGCCGAGGGCCTTGCCGCGCCCGGAGTGGATCGTGAGGCCGGTGTGGACGGGAAGGTCCGCGGCTTCGGGAACGTAGAGGCTGTCCTCCTCGAAAAGCAGGTCGACCTGCTCGGCAGGCAGGGTCAGTTCGGACATTCCGGTCCAGCCGGACTCGGTGATCGCGAGCTCGGCGCGGTACTCCTCCGCGAGGAGGCCGACCGAGGACGCCTTGATCCTGAGCGGCAGGTCCTTCGATACGACCGTGACGTCGAACCCCTCGGCCTGCAGGTTGCGTGCGACCGCGAGGATGCGTGAGTCGTTGTCCCCGAGGCGGTAGCCCGAGGGCAGGACGCTGGGGTCGGAGTGGTTGAGCTCGACGCGGAGCGTGCCGCCCAGCTCCCCGGTGGGGATCGGGGCGTCCAGACGTCCGAAGCGGATGCGGTAGTCGTCGAGCAGGCGCAGCGCCTGCCGGGCGAAGTACCCGAGCTCCGGATGATGCCGTTTGGCCTCCAACTCCGTGACCACAACGACGGGCAGCACCACTTCGTGCTCGTCGAATCGGGTCATGGCGTTCGGATCGGCCAGCAGGACGCTGGTGTCGAGAACATAAGTGCGCCGGTCTGGCTTGTGGCGCTTGTTGCTGGTCACCACGGAAGGACGTACCCCCTCGGAAGAGGTCGGGGAGCGACGGAGGGAATGCAGGGCCGGAAGGGCGGGCAAGAACTGCCGGTCGTCGGCCCCTGAGCGCGGGCCGAGAGCCGGCCCTCCAAGTCGTCGTCCGTACCCACCTGCGCACGGTCCACCTGGTGCAAAGGGCCTCCCGGGCGGACGGCCCCGTGCCGTCCGCTGAGAACCGGCGTCCGTGGTTCGGACACCGACCTGGAAGGCTTATTCCCTCGAACACGCGCAGCCATGCCACGGCATAGGGCGGCGCGTACGTTAACTCCTGATGACCCTTTTAGAATCCAGCCCCGTGGTGCGGGGGCGGTGACGCGGGGTCAGCCGCCGAAGCGACGGTGCCGGGCGGCGTAGTCACGCATCGCGCGCAGGAAGTCGACCTTGCGGAACGCGGGCCAGAAGACGTCACAGAAGTAGTACTCGGAGTGGGCCGTCTGCCACAGCATGAACCCGGACAGGCGCTGCTCGCCGCTGGTGCGGATGACGAGGTCGGGGTCGGGCTGGGCGCTGGTGTAGAGGTGACGGCCGATGAGGTCGATGGTGACGTCGTCGGCGACCTGCTCCAGGGAGCTGCCCTTCTCGGCGGCGTCGAGGAGCATCGAGCGGACGGCGTCGGCGATCTCCTGGCGGCCGCCGTAGCCGATGGCGACGTTGACCACTATCCCGTCGCGGTCGGCGGTGGCCTCCTCGGCCTCCTTGAGGGCGGTCTGCATGCCGGAGGGGAGGATGTCGGCGGCGCCGACGTGGTGCACGCGCCAGCGGCCGTCGGTGGCGAGCGAGCGGACGACGCCCTCGATGATGGCGAGCAGCGGGACCAGCTCTTCCTGGGGCCGGTCGAAGTTGTCCGTCGACAGCAGCCACAGGGTGACGACCTCGACGTCCGTCTCGCTGCACCAGCCGAGGAACTCCTCGATCTTGACGGCGCCCGCCTGGTGGCCCTGAGCGGCGGTGGATCCGGCGGCCTTCGCCCAGCGCCGGTTGCCATCCATGATGACCCCGATGTGCTTGGGCACCTGGTCGTGGTCCAGATGGCCTTCCACCCGGCGTGCGTACAGCCCGACCAGCAGGCCGCGCAGCCTGTCGCGCAGGTTCACGGTTTTCTCAGCCTCTCCGTGCAGACGGCAGTCCCCGAGGGCGAAAGC
The DNA here is from genome assembly GCF_055571235.1 of Streptomyces sp. NPDC030991. NCBI lineage: Bacteria > Bacillati > Actinomycetota > Actinomycetes > Kitasatosporales > Streptomycetaceae > Streptomyces > Streptomyces sp. NPDC030991. The sequence continues at coordinate 129,057 of NZ_JBVIFR010000006.1, read as the reverse complement.
CTACCCCCGCGAAAGCCCCCTCCCGCCCTCCCCCGGGGCCCCGAGGGCGCCCCGCTGTCAGGTACCCGCTAGGGCAGTTCAGGGACCTGACGTAGTTTCCTCTCCATGAACGACACTTCTCCCTACGTCGCTTCCGGCGACCGGTACGAGTCCATGGAGTACCGGCGCACGGGCCGCAGCGGCCTGAAGCTGCCCGCGATCTCGCTGGGCCTGTGGCACAACTTCGGCGACGACCGCACCCTCGACTCGCAGCGCGCGATCCTGCGCCGCGCCTTCGACCTGGGCGTCACGCACTTCGACCTGGCGAACAACTACGGGCCGCCGGCCGGCTCGGCCGAGCTGAACTTCGGCAAGCTCTTCGCGCAGGACTTCGCCCCCTACCGGGACGAGCTGGTCCTCTCGACCAAGGCCGGTTACCTCATGCACCCCGGCCCGTACGGCGAGTGGGGCAGCCGCAAGTACCTGCTGTCGTCGCTGGACGCGTCCCTGAAGCGGATGGGCGTCGATTACGTCGACATCTTCTACTCGCACCGTTTCGACCCGGAGACTCCGCTCGAGGAGACGATGGGAGCGCTCGCATCGGCGGTGCGGCAGGGCAAGGCGCTGTACGTCGGCGTCTCCTCGTACACCAGTGAGCAGACGGCGGAGGCCGCGCGGCTGCTGAAGGAGATGGGCGTGCCGGCCCTCATCCACCAGCCGTCCTACTCGATGATCAACCGCTGGACCGAGGACGACGGGCTGCTCGACACCCTGGAGGCGGCCGGCATGGGCTGCATCTCCTTCGTGCCGCTCGCGCAGGGCCTGCTCACGGGCAAGTACCTGAAGGGCATCCCGGAGGGCTCGCGCGCCACGCAGGGCAAGTCGCTCGACCCGGATCTGCTGAGCGACGAGGTCGTGCGGCGGCTGAACGGCCTGAACGACATCGTCGGGCGGCGCGGCCAGTCCCTCGCGCAGCTCGCGCTGAACTGGGTGCTGCGGGACGAGCGGATGACGTCGGCGCTGATCGGCGCGTCCAGCGTGAAGCAGCTGGAGGAGAACGTGGCGGCGCTCGCCGGGCCGAAGCTGACGGACGAGGAGCTGACCGAAATCGACTCCTTCGCCGTCTCCACCCCCGGTACGAACATCTGGGCCGGCCGGAGCTGACCCGGCAGGGCGCCACGGGCCCCGAGGGGGCTTGGGGCGCCCCGGGCCGGCGGGCCCGCGTCGGGGCAGAAAAAACGGGCCGGTCCGTGGGGGGGGGGAGACGGACCGGCCCGAGGGGGGTTTCCACCATAACCCTTCGTAAGTGCGAGCGCGCGCATTGGCGGGTCACAACTACTCTCCGGAGTCGGGCGGCGACGTTCGGGGGGCCGTTTCAGGCCGCTCCGCCGCAGGCCCGCGGCGTCCTCGCCGCTGTCTTCGCAGGGGCGCCGCCGGGGGTTCGGCATCCCTCTCCCGAGTGGTGCACCCGGTTGACGCGCGTGCACTCGGGCGGAGCGCCGGCGCGATATGGCGCATTCGGATCGCGCCCGGGCCCGGGCGCCGGGATCCGGCAGCCGCCCTGCGGGCGATCGGTGCCGCGCGGCCCCCTCCGCCGCGCGGTACCGCCGCGCAGCTTTGCTCGCGCGAATTGCCGTTGGTCCGAACTTACGTGAGGTTTCCGTGGGGATCGAGGGCGTCCTGGTAACGATGCGGAATCGGTCGCGCCGGCCGCGGCGCGCAGCGCCCGTTACATCCGGTTCTGCGGCTTGCGGGCCTCGATCAAATGCCGGGTGCTGTGGGCCACGAAGGGCCCGTCCTGCTCGATCTGCTCGTGCAGCGCCAGGAGTTGGGGCCGGTAGGCATCGACCGTGAACCCCGGGACCATCCAGACGACCTTGCGCAGGAAGTGGACGACCGCTCCGATGTCGTGGAACTCGATACGAAGGCGCTCCGCGCGCAGGTCGACGACCTCCAGGCCCGCGGCCCCGGCCTCCGCCGTCTCCGTGTACGGGTCCCTGGCCCGGCGGATCCGCTCCGGCTGCGGGCCGAGGAAGTACTCGACGACTTCGAACACGCTGCTGGGTCCCACGTGTTGGGCGAAGTACGTGCCACCGGGACGCAGCACGCGGGCGATCTCCGCGAAGGGGGCCTTGACCGGGTGGCGGCTGGTGACCAGGTCGAAGGCGGCGTCGGCGAAGGGCAGCGGGGCGTCCTCCGGGGAGGCGACGACGACCACCCCGCGGGGGCTCAGCCGCCGGGTGGCCTTCTCGACGTTCGGCGGCCAGCCCTCGGTCGCGGCGGTCAGCGCCGGCAGCGCCGGCGCCAGGTCCAGGACCTCGCCGCCGCCGGTCTGGAGGTCGAGGGCGGCTTCGGCGCGGGCCAGGCGCTCCCCCATGGCGCGGGCGTACCCCCACGACGGGCGCTCCTCCGTGGCCCGGCCCTCGAACCAGGAGAAGTCCCAGCCCTCGGTGGGCGCCGCGACGGCCTCCGCGACCAGCTCGTCGAAGGAGCGCCCGTGTGGGGCGGCCACGTCTGCGTCTGCGTCCTTGCTCATGGGTCCATGGTCGCAAAGGCCGGGGTCCCGTTCCTCTTCTTTTACCGGCGGCACCGCCCGTGACCAGGGTGGGGATGTCCCCCGGGCGGATCCGGGGGACGGCCCCTCTTCCGTAGGCCCCCGGGAACGCACGTACCCTTGGCGAACCCCCGCGCCCCGTCAGAATCACGGCCCCACACGTACCCGTAGGCCCTGCCCGTCCGTCCCACCGCAGAGATGCGAGCACATGTCCGTACGTTCCGCGATAGCGACCTGGCTGACCCGCCTCTACTTTTCCCGGCTCCGCAAGAAGGGGGGCCTCGACCTGTCCGTGCTGGCGAAGCTGCCCGACGCCGCTCTGCTGCCGCTGCGCCGCGAGCGCCTCGACCCGGTGCCCGAGATAGGCGAGCTGCGCGACCGCGAACCGGTCAGCCGGCTGCCGATCCCCGGGATGACGGTCTGGCTGGTGTCCGGTTACGACGAGGCGAAGGAAGTCCTCGGCGACGCGAAGGCGTTCAGCAACGACTTCCGCCACCTGGTCGGTGTGGGCGGCGCCGGGGCCGACCAGAACCCGGGCGGCCTCGGCTTCTGCGATCCGCCGGACCACACGCGGCTGCGGCGGCTGCTCACCCCCGAGTTCACGATGCGCCGCCTGTCGCGCCTGACGCCCCGCATCCACGCCATCGTCGAGGAGCAGCTGCTCCACCTGGAGAAGGCCGCGCACGAGTCGGGCGACGGCACGGCCGACTTCGTCGAGCACTTTGCGATGCCGGTTCCGGCCCTGGTCATCTGCGAGTTGCTCGGGGTCCCGTACGAGGAGCGCGACGCGTTCCAGCAGTTCTCGGTCGCCCGCTTCGACGTGCTGGGCGGCGCGGGCGCCTCGTTCGGAGCGGTGTCGCAGTCCCTGGACTACCTGCGCGGCGTCGTCGCCGAGCAGCGGCGCAACCCCGGCGAGGGGCTGCTCGGCATGCTGGTGCGCGAGCACGGCGACAACATCACCGACGAGGAGCTGACCGGCCTGGCCGACGGCGTGCTGACCGGCGGCCTGGAGACCACCGCGAGCATGATCGCCCTCGGCACGCTGATCATGCTCCAGGACCGTGAGCACTTCGACGCGCTGCGCGACGCCGAGGACCCGGCCGCGGTGGCGGCGCCCTTCGTCGACGAACTCCTGCGCCATCTCACGGTCGTGCAGACGGCGTTCCCGCGGTTCGCCCGCGAGGACACCAAGATCGGCGGTGTCCCCATATCCGGCGGCGACATCGTGATCGTCTCGCTGAGCGCGGCCGACCGCGACCCGCGCCTGGGCGGGGCCGGCGACGACATGGACGCCTTCCTGCCGGGGCGTCCGCCGTCCTCCTCGCACCTCGCGTTCGGGTACGGCATCCACCGGTGCATCGGGGCGGAGCTCGGCAAGATGGAGTTGCGGGCGGCCTTCCCCCAACTGGTGCGCGCTTTCCCGGGGTTGCGGCTGGCGGTGCCGGAGGCGGAACTGGAGTTCCGTAAGCTGTCGATCGTGTACGGGCTGGATTCACTGCCGGTGCGCGTGGCGGGGTGACGGGCGGGCCGGCGGTACGCGGGGACTTCCCCGGCGGGCCGCTGATGCGCACGGCCCGGGTTCGCGCACACGGCCGGGGGCCGGGAACCGGGATCAGGGGGCGTGGGGCATGCGCGAGGCTACAGAGGTGTTCGAGCCGCTGACGGCGGACGATCCGCGGACGGTGGCCGGGTACCGGCTCGGCGCGGGCGGCATGGGCCGCGTCTATCTGTCGCACACCCAGGGCGGTAGGCCGGTGGCGATCAAGGTCGTACGTCCGGAGCTGGCCGACGACCCCGATTTCCGGCGGCGCTTCCGGCGGGAGATGGACGCGGCCCGGCGGGTGCGGGGCGCGTACACGGCCGAGCTGATCGACGGCGACGCGGACGGCACCCCGCCCTGGCTGGCCACGCTGTACGTGCCCGGCCCCTCCCTCGCCCAGGCCGTGGCCCGGCGCGGACCGCTGCCGGTGCCGGCGCTGCTGTGGCTGACGGCCGGGATGGCGGAGGCGCTCCAGGCCATCCACGCCGCGGGGATCGTGCACCGGGACCTGAAACCGTCGAACGTGCTGCTGGCCGCCGACGGCCCGCGCGTCATCGACTTCGGCATCGCGACGGCGTTCGACGGCACGTCGTACACCGCCACCGGCGCCACCATCGGCACGCCGCAGTTCATGGCACCCGAGCAGGCGTCGGCGGCCCCGGTCACCGCGGCGACGGACGTCTTCTCCCTCGCCCAGACGGTGGCGTTCGCGGCGCTCGGCACGCCGCTGTACGGGGACGGCCCGGCGGTCAGCGTGCTCTACCGGATCGTGCACTCCGCGCCCGACCTCTCCGCGCTCCCGGCCGCACTCCGTCCCCTCCTCGAACGCTGCCTCGCCGCCGACCCCGCGGTGCGGGCCACGCTCGCGGAGGTCGTGGAGTGGTGCCGCCGCGAACTCGGCCCGGACGCGGACGCGGGCGCGGGCCCCGCCGTCTGGCAGGAGGCCAAGGGCCCGGAGGTGACGGTCCCGCCACCGGTCGCGCCGGCCGCAGCGCCCGCCCCCGTCCACGCCACCCAGGCGTACGGGACTCAGCCGCACGGTACCCAGCCGCTGTCGCCGTGGCAGGCGCCGGACATGGGGACGACGCGTCCGACCACGCCGGAGGACCGGGCACGAAGACGCCGCCGCGCGCTGCTCGGGGTCGCGGGCGTGGCGGCCGCGCTGCTGGTGCTGGGCGGACTGGGGTGGCGGGTCTGGGACGGCCGGGCCGGGTCGGGGTCCGCGAGTGCGTCGGGCCCGGGCACCTCGAAGACGTCGGAGCGGCCGAACACATCGGACAGCTCCGCCGGATCGGACACGGCGGACAGAGCGGATACGTCGTCCGGAGCGTCCGGCGGATCCGGCGGCGTGGCCCCCTCGGGCCCGTCCGCCGACGCCACCTCGTCGCCGCGGGCGACCGCGTACCCCTTGCAGATGCTGACCGAGAAGAACTCGCTGCGCATCAAGGACGGGGCCGAGCTCAAGGACCGCAAGGGTGACATCCGCTTCACCTGCGCCAAGGAGCACAGCTGCGCGCTGGAGACCACCGGCGGCGTGATCGCCCCGGTGTACAGCAACCCGGCCGGTCCCCTCGACACCTGCCGCGCCTACCTCGCGGGCAAGGGCGCCTCCAAGCGTCTGCCGCTGGCCGTCATCACGACCGGCAGCCAGATCTGTTTCGAGCAGCCCGACGGCTATATCGGCCTGTTCGTGGTCGAGACGAAGTCGACGGCGCTGCCGAAGAGCGGGTCCAGCTTCCTGTCCGGGGCGTTGACGGTGTGGCGGACGGAGAAGTCGGACGGCTGACCGGCCGGTTGCCGACCGGGCGGTTGCCGACCGGGCGGCGGCGGACCCGGCTTGTCACGCCATCTGTCGCAGATCGCTCAGCGCGTCCTGGACCCGGCCGTGCAGCTCGCCCGTCCGCGCGCCCGCTCCGACGCGCAGGCCGGCCTCAAGTCCGTCCGCCCGCTTGGCGAGATGGCCGTACCGGACCGAGAACCGGACCAGGCCGGCCGGAGTCCGTGCGTGTGCCCCGGGGACCTCGACCGCCAGGAACGGTTCGCGCTGCGCGGCGGGAAGCCGGCGGAAGAACTCGGTGACCGCGGGGTGCAGGTCCGGCTCGGACTCCGCGTCGAGATCGGTCTGGCTGAAGATCTGCCCGTGCACCAGCAAGGATGCCGCGGTGACCGGAATGTGCTCAGGCATAGTAGTCCTCCGCGTCCTGCAGCGGATATCCCCGCGAATAGTTCATGAGCGCCGCATATTTGTCGTCGCCGAGGAAGTACTCGCCGCTGTGGTGCAGATAGAAGAAGCGCCCCGCTTCGTCCATCAGGACCGTGCCGCCGTCGTACGTGTCGTGCGCGACGGGAAAGACCTTCTTCCCCAGGGCGTCGGCGAGTTCCTGGACGTCCTCCGCCGCACCCCGGTACATGAGCCGTGGATTGAACTCCACCGTGTCTTCGGGGGAGTCGTGCAGGGGTGCCACCAGGCCGACGTGCTCCCGCAGGAAATCGAGGGCGGGCCGGATGACGTCGAGGCTGCCGCCGTCGTCGCGGAACGATCTCTGGACGAATTCCGTCTCAGTGGCGGCGAGGTCGTCGCACCTGCGGCCCGGGAACCAGCCGGCCGCCGCCAGCCAGGTGTCGACCGCCTCGGGCGTCTTCAATACGGACACAGTTCTCTTCCTCTTCCAGGTCAAACGGGTGTGACGCCGATGAGCGGCAGCATGCGTTCGCAGGAGGGGCAGGGCGGCTTGTACGCCCCGTGCGGCAGGTAGCCCTCCCGGTCGGGATTCATGTCGCCGGTCTGCCGCGTATGGACCTGCGCTCCGTCCATCGCTCTCCTGACGTCCTCGGGGGTCCTGATCGCGGCGCCGCCCTCCTCGCCCATGGCGTGCAGCCGGTCGGAGATCAGCGCCACTTCCGCGCACTTCCCGTGCCCGACCCCCAGGTTCACGTCCTGGGCCCGCGCCTGCCGCTCGACGTCGTCCAGGACGGTCTGCAAGGCGGGATGTACGTCCAGCTGTGCCTGCGGATCCGGGTTCTGCGGGTTCTTCTTCAGCTTCGACACACTGGTGTGTCCCGTCAGGACGCCGTTGTGCAGCAAGGCACCTGAACATGCATATCGGCCGCCCGAGCCGCGGTCTCTGACCTGACCGGCCGGTCGGCGGCCCGGTCGCGGAGGCGTCAGTCCCCCTTCGGGAACGACACCTCCACCCGGCGGTTCTTCTTGCGGCCCTGTTCGGAGGTGTTGTCCGCGATCGGGTAGTCCTCGCTGTAGCCGCGGACCTGGAACGTGAGATCCGCGCCCTTCGCGCCGAGTGCCGCCGACAGTTCGTCGTGCACGGCTTCCGCGCGCTTCTTGGAGAGGGTGAGGCCGTGGGCGTACGAGCCCAGGTTGTCGGTGAAGCCGAACACCCGTACCGCGCTCGCCTTCTGGGTGTTGATCTCGTCCGCGATGGTCTGGATGCGGGAGCGTGCGTCCGGGTTGAGTGTGGCGCTGTCCTTGGGGAAGAGGACCTCGGCCTGGAGCGCGAAGGTGATGTTCTCGTTCGTGTCGGAGCGGCGTTCGTCGCCGGAGAGGTCCTCCACGACGGACTTGATGTCCAGCACCTTGGCGGGGGCGAGCGTCGCCCCGTCGGCGAGCTTGAGGCCGGGGCTGTTGGCGTCCACCTGCGGGGGCGGGGAGCTGGAGCTCGTACCGGGCGGCGCGGACGGGCTCGGGTCGGCGGCGTGCGTCGGGACCGGGGAGAGGAGGAGGGCGGTGGCCGCGGTCAGCACCACCGCTGCGGTCGGACTCCGTCGGGGCATCGTCATTCGCCCTCGGTGATCTCGATCGACGCGGGGGGCATCGCGCCGACCTGGAACGAGAGCTTGTCGGTGCCTTCGGGTGGGGCGGGGAACTGGGCGTACCAGGTGGCGGTCTCGCCGTTGCGGACGCCGCCGGTGAAGCGGGTGCACAGGCACCGCCCCTCCGTGTCGCGCAGGATGAGGTACTTCTTCTTGCCCGCCTCGTCGACGAGCGCGGCGCCGGCGATGGAGCCGCCGTTGGTCATCAACTCCCGCTCGTCTCCGCGCCAGTTGACCGGCACCCACGCTTTTCCGGTGCCGTTGGTCACCGTGCCCTGCACCGTGAGGAAACCGCCCGCGTCCCGGGCCGCCGACGTGACGGACAGCGCGATGCCGTTCTCGCCCTTAACCTCGGCCAGGACTTGGTCGGCCGAGGCCGGGGGCGTCGAGGACTCCGCTCCCCCGCCCTTGCTCGTGGACGTCGTCGGCGTGGCGGAACCCTTCCCCTTGTCGCCGTCGTCGTCTCCGCTGCCGCCGCAGCCGGCGACCGTGAGAACCAGCCCCGCCGTGATTGCCGCCAGGGTCAGTGACCGACGGCTCGTCGTCGTACGCCGAAGTTTCATGGCTGCGGCATCCCTCTTTCTCGTCGTTCGCTACGTCAGTCGGCCAGGTGGACGGAGAACAGGTCGGAGGCGTCCGGCAGGTCCAGCGGGTCGAAGTCCTCGGGGTCGATCGTGAAGTCGGCTCCGTCGCAGTCGAGTTCGACGGGCTTCTTCGGATCGGCGTCCGTGGGGAGGTCGCAGCGGGGTTCGATGACCGCCGTGGCGTGCGCCCTCGCGTGCTGGGACTCCGTGCCGGGGATGACGGTGTCGCCCACCGTGTACTGGGTCTCGATCTCCACCGAGTAACCGGGGAAGCCGTTGACCTCGGTCTCGGTGGGCCCCCCGATGACCGTGGCGTCGTTCTGCGCCGCCAGGTCACCGGCGGCGGCGTCAGCGCCGGCTCCTTCGAGGTCCTGGCCCGTGAGCCGGTCCAGCCAGTCCTCGTCGTGGTCGAGCACCGCCTTGCCGAGGCCCTCCATCAGCTCGTCCCGGGCGGACTGCGTCGCCGCCAGAGCGGCCGCGTCGGCGGCGGACTGCGCACCGTTGCGCGCCGAGGCCGCCTGGGCGAACGCGAAGAACGCGAACGCGGCGAAGAGCAGGATGGCCGTCATCCAGATGTAGACCGGGAGCGTCGAACCCCGGTCACCTCGGGGACGGAGCCGGCCACCACAGGGACGGCGCCGGTCACCACGGGGACGGAGCTCCGTCAGCCGCCGATGACGTTGCTGATGGCGTCCAGCACGGCGCCCGAGATCAGTCCGTCCAGCCCGAGACTGTCGATGGCCACGAAGATCCCGGCGATCAGAATCATCAGCCCCGCATACTCCACGAACCCGGCACCCGCATCCCGCCGAGCCCCCCGGACCCGCTCGCCCAGCGCACTCGTCCACGACACCCACGCCCCGAGCACTCGGTTCTTGATCACGGGAACCCCCTTCCGGCACTTCCTCCAAGGCGACCAGAACAACACACGCAACGTACGCGAAGTGCGACCCTGCGCACCCGGTTTCGCCGATTAAGTGGCCTGCCTTGACCGGAAGTTGTCGGGGCGTTGCCCGGGGCGTCATCGCGTGTCAGCTCCCCTCGCAGGAGACCGCCGGGCCACCCGGGCCCGGCATTCGCATGAGCCAACCTTTGCTCATTGTCACTGTAGCCAGTCCGGTATCGACCTAGGAATGGTTCAACGGCCCAATATCGAACCGAAGTTGCTTCCGGAACCGAGGAACATGCCCGTCGCGATCAGGATCATGGTCGCGGGGAGCATGAAGACCAGCGTCACCATCGTTGCCTTCGGGATCGTCTTCGCGGCGCGGCGGCGCGAGTTCTGGGCGTCGGTGCGGCGCATGTCGGTGGCGAGCTGGATCAGGGTGTCCGCGATGGGTGAGCCCAGCTCCTCGCCCTGCTGCAAGGCGGAGACGAACTGGGCGACCTGCTCGGAGGCGTTGCGGCGGCGCAGTTCGTCGAAGGCCTGGCGGCGCGGGACGCCCATGTCCATCTGGCGCAGGGTGATGCGGAGTTCGTCGGCCCAGGGGCCCTCGTACTTCTCCGCGACGCGGTCCAGCGCCTGGCGGAAACCGAGGCCCGCCGAGACGACGACCGCGAGGACGTCGAGGAAGTCGGGGAGGGTCCGGTCGATGACCTCCTTGCGTTCGCGTACCGCCTGCCAGATCAGGGCGTCGGCGGCCAGCGCGCCGAAGGCCAGGGTGAGGAGGGCGAGGAGCGGGCTGCCGTTGGAGAGGAAGACCAGGGCCATGACGACGCCGAAGAGGCCGTAGACCGCCCTGCGCGCCCCGTACCGGTCGATGGTGAGGCCGCCGGGGTTCCCCGCCATGTCGATCTTCCGGCGTTTGGCGTCCACGCGGCGCGGGCCCATCAGGCGCAGGACCAGCGGTGCGAAGCGCATGCCCAGGCGGTCCACCGCGGAGCCCGCCGTGGAGACCCGGGTGGCGCCCACTTCGAGGGCGAGGGCGAGGTCGCTGGGGACCTTGGCCTCGGCGCGGTACATGCGGATGCCGGTGCAGACGCCGAGGACGGCCGCGCCGGTGAGGAGGGCGAGGAGCAGGCCGACGAGGGTGGGTGACATGGGTCAGACCTCGATCTTTCCGAGGCGCCGGATCACGAAGAATCCGATGGCGTACAGGCCGAGGGAGATGAGGATGAGGGTCTGTCCGAGGGGGGAGCCGGTCACGCGGGCCAGGGCGCCCTCGTTCGAGGAGTTGATCAGCAGGAGGGAGCCGAGGCCGAGGAGGGGGACCGTGAACGCCGTCGCGTTCACCTCGGAGAGCATCGTACGGATCTCGCGCCGGGTCTCCTTGCGGTCCTCCAGGGTCTGGGTGAGGTTCCGCAGGGAGGAGACGACGGTGCCGCCCGCCTTGTTGGCGAGGACCAGGGTCGTGACGAGCACGATGAGTTCGCGGGAGGGAAGGCGGGCCGCGAGTTCGTCCAGCGCGTCGTCGACCGAGCGGCCGAGCGCCAACTGGTCGGCGACCCGGCTCAGCTCCTCGCCCGCGGGCGCCTCCAGTTCCTCGGCCGCCATCGCGAGTGAGGTGCGCAGGGCGAGCCCGGCGGCCGTCGCGTTGGCCAGGAGGCGTGCTACGTCCGGGAGTTGGTTGATGAAGGCTTCGATCCGCTTCTGGCGCTGCCAGTTGAGGAAGATGATCGCGGCCCAGACGACGACAGCTCCTGCGATCGGGCCGAAGAACGGGGCCAGGGTCGTCGCCGCGAGCAGCCACAGACCGACGCCGACCGCGGCCACGTAGACGGAGAACTCGCCCGCCGTCAGGTCCAGGCCCGTGGCGGAGAGCCGGAGGTGGACGGCGCGGCCCAGGCGCGTGCGGCGCAGGCGGCGGTCGACCGTCGGGAAGCGGCGCGCGCGGCCGCCCGCCGGGCCGTCCTGGCCGCCGACCCGGTAGCCGTCCAGGCGGTCGACGAGGGCTTGGCGCTGGGCGCGCCCGGAGGCGTACACGTGCACCCCGGCCACGGCGAGCGCGCAGGTCAGGACCGTGGCTCCGAGGGCGATGAGGGCGGGGTCCGTCATGCGGCGGGCCCCTTTCCGCCGGCGTGGGCGCGGGCACGAGTGCGAGTGTGGGTGCGGGTGCGGGTCATCCCGTGGCCTCCCTCGTGTGGCGTACGTCGATGGACTCGACGACCCCGAACGCCGGTGGGACCGCCTCCCCCGCCAGGTACAGCCGGTCCGCGACGCGGCGCGGCAGCGGCAGGTGTTCGTAGGAGCCGTTGACCCGGCGCCGTTCGGGGTCCGTGGCGCCCGACACGTACGGCTGGGCGACGAAGCGGGTCACCGTCGCGATGGTGAACTGTTCGCGGCCGTGCGAGACGAGCAGGGCGATCTCGCTGATCCGGCGGGAGCCGTCGGCGTGCCGGGTGAGCTGGACGAGGACGTCGACGGCCGAGTTGATCTGGTCGCGGAGCGCCTCGAAGGGGACGTCGACCTCGGACATGGAGCCGAGGGTCTGGAGGCGGGTGAGGGCGTCCTCGGCGGTGTTGGCGTGGACGGTCGCGAGGGAGCCGTCGTGGCCGGTGGACATGGCTTGCAGCATGTCGAGCGTCTCGCCGCCGCGGACCTCGCCGACGATGATGCGGTCGGGGCGCATGCGCAGGCTGTTGCGGACGAGGTCGCGGATGGTGACCTGGCCCTTGCCCTCGACGTTGGCGGGCCGCGACTCCAGGCGGATCACGTGGTCCTGCTGGAGCTGGAGCTCCGCCGAGTCCTCGATGGTGATGATGCGCTCGTGGGAGGGGATGAGCGCGGAGAGGGCGTTGAGGAGCGTCGTCTTGCCCGAGCCGGTGCCGCCGCTGACGATGACGTTGAAGCGGGCCCGGACGAAGGCGGCGAGCAGCATCAGCATGTGCTCGTCGAGCGAGCCGAGTTCGAGGAGTTCGGTGAGGCTGTACGCGCGGGGGAAGCGGCGGATGGTGAGGGTCGCGCCGGTGAGGGAGAGGGGCGGGATGATCACGTTGACGCGTTCGCCGGTGGGCAGGCGGGCGTCGACCATGGGGTTGGACTCGTCGACGCGCCGGTTGACCGTGGAGACGATCCGCTCGATGGTCTGCATGAGCTGCTCGGGTGAGGCGAAGCGCATGGGGAGCTGTTCCACGCGGCCGGCGCGCTCCACGAAGATGGCGTCCGGGCCGTTGACCATGATCTCGGTGACGGAGGCGTCCGCGAGGAGCGGTTCGAGGATGCCGAGGCCGAGCGCCTCGTCGACGACGCGGCGGATCAGCTGGGTCCGCTCGGTCGAGGAGAGGACCGGGCCCTCGCGGCTGATGATGTGGCCGAGGACGCGCTCCAGGCGGACGCGGCGGTCCGCGGCCTGGAGCGAGGACATCTCGGCGAGGTCGATCTCTTCGAGGAGTTTGGCGCGGTAGACGGCGATCAGGCCCTCGTCGCGGTCCGGGGGCGTGCTGGTGGCGGTGTCGCGCGTGGCGACCACGCGGGAGCGCAGGCTCATCGTCAACTCCCGTCGGTCTGTTCGTCGTTGGGCATGGTCGCGGCGCGGCGCAGGTCCCAGCCGTCGAAGAGGGGGATGATCGCCGGTACGTGGACGGTGACGGTGGCGGTGACGCTCTCGCCGCCGCCGATCGTCGCCGAGGGGTCCAGCCAGCCGCTGGCCGCCGAGGCTGCCGCGATCTGGCCCGTGCCCTGGTGCAGGGATTCGGCGCGGGCCGCCGCGCGGGCGGCGCTGCCCGCCTGGTTCGCCCCGTAGCCGACGAGGCCGAGCTGGATGGCGGCCATGCCGACGATGAGGAGGAAGGGGAGGAATCCGGCGAACTCCAGGATGGAGACGCCGCGGTCGCTCCATTTCGGGGGCGGCGGGGCGGTGTCCGGCCCAAGGCTCCGCCCAGGACCCGACCCATCCGGCCCCGGTGGCCCTTCCGGCCCGTGCCGCCCTTGTGATCGGGGAGCGGGGTCCGGGGCGGAGCCCCGTGGGCCGGGCGCCATCACTGGTCCACCTCTGACGCGGCCCCCGCCTCACCCCGGACCGACCAGCCGGGATTCACGCCGGGGAAGAACAGCGGCACGTCCACCTCGACCGTGGCCTTCATGACGACCCCGTCGTCCGCGCACCCGATCGTCGCTCCCTGCCAGGCGGACGGCAGGTGCGAGGCGCCCGCCGCCTGGCAGGCCCCGGCGGCGTCGCCGCTCCCGGCGGCGGCGGAGGTGGCCGCCCGCGCCGCCTCGTCCGCGGCGTTCCCGGCGAGGGAGTACGTGTAGCCGTACAGCACGCACTGCCACATCAGCGCCATCACGACGAGGACCAGCGGGAACATGGCGGCGAATTCGAGGGTGACCGCGCCCTTGTCGCCGCGGCGGCGGGAGCGGCGGCCGCCGGCGTCCGGGGCGGGGGCGGCGACCAGGCCGAGTTCGGCGGCCAGGGCCCACAGGGCCTGTTTGACGGTGGAGCGGTTGTCGAGGTCCTGCATGCGGCCCGCGTCGACGGCGGCCTGGAGTTCCTTGTAGGCGGCGGGGACGGAGGTGCGTGCCGACTTCGTGCCGGTGACGCGCTCGACGAGGGCGGACGTGATCTCGGCGGGGCGGGCGTGCCGGTTGACGACGGTGAGGGTCTCCTCGGCCTTGCGGATCTGGAGCCGGTCCCAGAGGCGGACCATGCGTTTGGCGGCGCGTACGGCCACCACGTCGGGGGTGACCAACAGGGCTGCTTGGTCGGCGAGTTCGATCGCCGCCGCGTTGGCCGCGCCCATCTGCGTACCGCAGTCGACGACCACGACCTCGTAGCGGGCGCGCAGGGCGTGCACGACCTGGCGGGCGACGCGGTCGGTGACTTCCTCGCCGCGTTCGCCGTCGGCGGGGGCGAGGAGGAGGTCGATGCCGGTCTCGTGGGTGAAGACGGCGTCCTGGAGGACGCGCGGGGTGATGTCGTGGATGGCGGCGAGGTCGGCGATGGAACGGCGGAACTGGACGTCGAGGTAGGAGGCCACGTCGCCGGATTGGAGGTCGAGGTCGAGCAGCGCCACGGAGCGTCCTGACGCCCGTGCGGCGAGGGCGAGTTGCACGGCGGCGAGGGTGGTGCCGACGCCACCCTTGGCACCCGCCACCGCCACGACGTGGCCGCCGCCACCGGCGGGCATCAGCTCCGCGCCGGTGCCCCCGGAGAGGTGGCGGCGCATGCCGGTGGACCAGGAGGCGGCGGCGTGGACGCGTTCGGCGAGGGCGTCGTAGCCGAGGGGGAACGCGACGATGCCGCGGGCGCCGCTGTCCATCGCGGCGGTGAGCAGGGCGGGGCTGGTGTCGGCGGTGGCGAGGACGACGCCGACGGCGGGGAAGCGCAGCACCAGGTCGCGGATGAGCTCCAACGCCGGTACAGGGCCGATCCGTTCGTGTACGAGGACGACTTCGGGCAGCTCGTCGAGGGACTCGGCGGCGAGCCTGGCCAGGGTGTCGAGCAGGGCGGTGGAGTCGGTGACGGGCGGGGCGGGTTCGGTGTCGGGGAGCTGGGAGAGGAGGGTGACCAGTGCGCGGGCCGCCTCCGGTTCGCTCGCGGCCGGGAGGATACGGGTCGTCATCGGCGGGCTCCCTTCGAGAGCGCTGACGTACGGGCCCCGGGGCTGCGCTCGCCCGTGGCCGGCGCGGTCCCGGGCCCCCTCACTTGTCCTCGTCCAGCGTGTACGACCGGTCCCCGGGGGCGATCGTCCCGTGGTCCCCCGGCGCGACGAGCGCGAGCCGTACGTGGGTGGCGAACGACTCGGCGTACGCGACCCGTTGGGCGTCGGCCGCGCCCAGGGCGAACGTGATCGGCACGGCCTCGCGCTGGCGTCGCGCGGTGCTTGCGGAGGTGCCCGCGCCCTGCTGGTCGATGGGGGTCAGTTTGCCCACGTCGATGACCTCGGCGTTCTCCACGATGACCTGGGAGCGGTCGCGCTGTTTGTCGTTCTCCGCCTTGAAGGTGGCGTAGATGTTCACCTTGGAGCCCGGGTCGATCTTTCCGGCGACACCGGTCTCCGCGTCGATCATGATGGCGATCTCCTGCTGGCCCGCCTTGAGCTGCGGCCGGGCCACGACCATGTCGGTCTGGAGCAGCGAGCCCTTCCGCAGCTGGGTGACGGCGATCTTGCCGCGGACCTGGCGGAGGCTGGTGACAGCGGTCGAGGAGAGCCACCGCTCGGGCATCTCCACCTTCTCGAACTGGTCGTCGGACAACTCCTTGTACGGGGCCACGTCCTGTTTCAGCCGGTACGCGACCACCTCGGGGCCCACTTTGGAGTTCACGTCGCGGATCACGGACAGCACACCGGCGAACGCGCCGAGGGCACACAGGACCGAGACGGCCAGGAGGATGACGCCGCGGCGCTGACGTGAATTCATGGACCGGACAACCTCGTCGGTAGGCGGGCGGGGGGCGCGTTACGGGTAAGGGCGGGGGCGGCGGGTCAATGGTGGGAGGCGCGGGGCAGTGCGGTCCGGCCCGAGCCGGCGGCCGGGGCGAGTGCGGACCTGCTGCCGCCCGCGCGCTCGGGTGGCGCACCGGCGGCCAGCGGCGCGGAGCAGAACCCGCAGCGGTCGCCGATGAGTTCGAGCCCGCACCAGTGGCACTCCTCGCGCCGTACGGACGACACGAGCTGGTAGAGGACGGAGATGTCGGGGATGGCGGCGGCGAACTCGACGATCCGGCCGGGGTGGCCGCCTTTGCCCGTCGCCCACCAGCGCGGCGACTCGGCGGGCAGCGGCGCCTCGGTGGCGCTCGTCACCCGCCAGGCCGGGGCGAGGGCGCCGGTGACCCAGTCGGTGGAGTGCTGGCCGGCCGCGTAGAACATCCGCGTACCGAAGGACGGTCCGCTGGGCGTCTCGGCGCCGGTGATGCGCAGCAACTGCGGCTGCGGTGAGGCCACCACCGCGAACTGGGCGCCCGGCGACCACGATTTGGCGTGCGCCTTGAGCGTGACGGGGACGCGGTCGAGCTTGGCGACGGAGCCGAGGAGGGCGCCCGCGTGGACGTAGTGGGCGAGCAGCCGTCCGGCGGAGGCGAGGATGCCCGGGCTGAAGTCGCAGATGGACAACTGGCGCAGTTGCAGCGCCAGTACGGCGAGTCCGAGCGGCGGCAGCTCGGGCCGCAGGATGGCGATACGGTCACTTTCGAGCACGGACCGGATGGAATACAGCCGATGGACGACCGCGTCCGGGACGGACTGTGGACAGAGCACGATCAGATATCCGTGCTGTTCGATCAGTGCGTGTACGTCGCCGATCGCACGGTCCAGCGGGTACACGTCCGGCGCCCCGCCCACGGGCAGCACGACGGCGGTCGGCGTGTGCCGGTCGGGTGAGGCGAGCACCAGGTCGGGGTCGGTCACGGCTATGGCGGTCGGCACGCGTGAACCCCCCGGTCGCTCTGCGCTCCTCCAGACACTGCAGTGCTCCTGCCTGCAGCAGTTCCTGCCTGAGCACCATATCCACGCGGGCGCCCGGCAACACCCCACTTCGCACTGTTCACGGAGCGCTGCCCACGAGTTGGCGGGGAAGCGGCGGCTCAAACCCTTGACATCCCTATTGGTCTGGACCAGTTTTGTCGTCCAGCAGCTGCTTCCCCCTCTTCCTCTCTCTCCCCGCCGCCCCCACGCCGGTGCGGGAGACCTCCCCCCACATGGAGGCAGAAAATGAAGCGATTCGGCGCGCTCATAGGCGCGTTCACGGCGGCGACGCTGGCCGTGACCGGGCTCCTCGCGACGACGGGCACGGCCGACGCGGCCCCGGCCGGGGCCACCGCGGTCCCGGCCCACGCGGTGACCGGCTACTGGCAGAACTTCGACAACGGCGCCACCGTCCAGAAGCTCGGCGACGTCCCCGCCGCCTACGACATCATCGCGGTCGCCTTCGCGGACGCCACGACAACGCCGGGAGCGGTCGACTTCACGCTCGACTCGGCGGGCCTGGGCGGTTACACGGAGGACGCGTTCAAGGCGGACATCAAGGCGAAGCAGGCCGCGGGCAAGTCGGTGGTCATCTCCATCGGCGGCCAGAACGGCACGGTGTCGGTCAGCGACTCCGCCTCGGCGACGAACTTCGCGGACTCGGTCCACGGCCTCATGCAGGAGTACGGCTTCGACGGCGTCGACATCGACCTGGAGAACGGCCTCAACTCCACGTACATGTCACAGGCGTTGGAGTCCCTCGCGTCGAAGGCGGGCAGCGGCTTCGTGCTGACGATGGCGCCGCAGACGATCGACATGCAGTCCACGTCTGCGGAGTACTTCAAGACGGCACTCGCGGTGAAGGACATCCTCACGGTCGTCAACATGCAGTACTACAACAGCGGTTCGATGCTCGGCTGCGACGGCAAGGTCTACAGCCAGGGCTCGGTGGACTTCCTCACGGCGCTCGCCTGCATCCAGCTGGAGGGCGGCCTCGACCCGTCGCAGGTCGGCATCGGCGCCCCCGCGTCGGCCGCGGCGGCGGGCAGCGGCTACGTGGCCCCCTCGGTCGTGAACGCCGCCCTGGACTGCCTCACCAAGGGCACGGACTGCGGCTCGTTCAAGCCCTCGAAGACGTATCCCGGGCTGCGTGGCGCGATGACCTGGTCCACGAACTGGGACGCGACGTCCAGCAACGCCTGGTCCTCGGCGGTGGGCCCGCACGTCCACGCCCTCTGACCCGGCCCCCTCAGTACCGGCAGCGCCGCCGCTCCCCCGGCGGCGCTGCCCGCGCGTCGGCTCGCGGGGCCGCTCTATCGAGGCAGGCGCGGCGGACCCCCTGCTTCGAGCCAGTTCCGGCATCAATGACAGACGTGTGACACAACGGGCGTTGCGATGAGCAATGTGCGGTTGTGATGATGGAACGCATGTCTGAAAACGGGGGCGGGGTCGCGGACCAGCCAGAGGCACCCAGATTACGGCTGACCGAGTACGCGGAAATGAGCGACCGCCGGTCGCCGGCCGGGTCCGGAGGCAGGCCGGTGCGGGAAGGGCCTGTGCAGGACGGGCCGACGCGGGACGAGTCGCGGCCGCCAGAGACCCGGGCGGCGCCACAAGAAACGGCGGCCTCCCACGCTGGAGCGGCCGAACGGCGGCACGCATGCGCGGCGCTACTGGGTGACGGCGCGAAGTTGCTGGACGTCGCGGTACCGGCCGCGGGTGTCCCGCGCGGGGTGGCTCTGGACTGCGCGGGCGGGCCCGACGAGATGGTGTTCCCGCCGGCGAAGGGCATGGTGCCGGGCGCGGTGGCCGTCGACCGTGACGAGCGCGAGGGGGTGGCGGCGTGACCGGCGGAGGCGGCAGCGGCGGCGGCGGCGGCAAGGATCTACAGGCCGAGGGGTTGGGCCTGGTCGCGAAAGGGTTGACCGACGCGTTGGGAGAGCTGAAGGAGCTCGGCATGGTCGGCGCGGCCGGTGCGGGCCGGGGTTTCAGCGACATAGGTCTGTCCGGACTCGAACTGGGTCATGAGGGCGTGACGGAACGCTTCAAGTCGTTCTGCGAGCGGTGGGAATGGGGCGTGCGCGCGCTCATCCACGAGGGAAACGAATTCGCCAAAGGTGTGGGCCTGTCGGCGGGCATGTATTACGAGACCGATCAGTACGTGCAGGGTGCGTTCAAGGTCGGTGTGAACTCCCTCATGGGCAATCCGTACGCCACCGAGGAGGAAGTCACCCAGAAGGACTGGGGGCAGGTCTTCTCCGAGAACCCGCTCTCGATGTGGCAGAACCGGGACTACAGCGCGGAGTCCTGGGACGAGGCGAACGCGAACGTGGAGCAGGGTCTCAAGGACACCGGCCGCGACCTCATGACCTCGAAGGGCCTGACCTCGCTGGGGCTCAGCCCGAACAACCTGCACGGCGCCGCCGGTATCTCGGACGGCGAGTACGACCAATGGCTGGACGACACCTTCGGCCCCTCCCCCGAGGAGCGCGCCCGGGCGGCCGGGCAGCAGGGCGGCCAGGCCGGAGGTGACCAGTAGTGGGCGGCATCCTCGGAGACCTCGGTGACGGCCTCAACGCCGGCCTCAAGGCCGGCGGCGACCTCATCGACTCGGGCAAGAAGAAGCTCGGCGAGGCCGTCGACTACGGCAGCGACAAGCTCGGCGACGGACTCGACTACGTCGGTCTGGACAAGGCGGGCGACGTCGTCCACGACGTCGGCGACCGCGTGGCCGCGGGCCTGGGCGCCACCCCCACCGAACAGGGCCTCGGCCACACCGACGATCCCACCCAGCTCGTCCACGGAAACCCTGGCAAGATCCGCGAGTCCGCCAAGCACCTGAAGGACTTCCACAAGGCCTTCGACAGGGTCGGCGACGGCTTGCGGAAGGTCGACGCCTCCGGGTGGAAGGGCGAGGCCAAAGACGCCTTCCACCGCAAGATCTCCATTCACCCCACCAAGTGGGCGCAGGCCGCCGAGGCGTGCGGCACGGCCGCCGAGGCCCTGGACTCCTACGCGGACACGATCAAGTGGGCGCAGGGCAAGGCGCAGGACGCCATCGACGCCTACAAACGCGGGCAGCGCGCCAGTGAGACGTCCGCGAAGGCGTACAACTCCAAGGTCGACGCCTACAACACCAAGGTCGACGCGGGCGAGGACCCGGGCCCCCGGCCCGACCCCTGGAAGGACCCCGGCGAGGCGGACCGCGCGAAAGCCGAGCACATACTCGAAGACGCCCGCAGGGCGCGCAACGAGGCCGCCGCACATGCGGACGCGGCGTTGGCGAGGGCGCTGGCCCACGCCCCCGCCGAACCCCCGCCGCTGACCCAGCTGGGCAACAACCTCGGCGACCTCAGCGACGCGGTCGACACCGAACTGACGCACGTGGTCGGCGGAGTCGTCAAAGGCGGCGCGGGCCTGATCAACTTCGCCCGCGGCCTGAACCCCACCGATCCCTACAACCTCACGCATCCGGCCGCGTACTACCAGAACGTCACCATGACGCTCGCCGGCCTCGCCTCCACCGCCGCCCATCCCGAGCGCATCGTCACCGCCGCCATCGACGGTTTCAAGAACGACCCGTCGGAATTCATCGGCCGCCTCATCCCGGAGGCGCTCGGCACCAAGGGGGCGGGGTTGGCCAAGTCCGGGGTGCGGCTGGGACTCCGTACCGGCGAGAAGGCAGCGGTGCGGGAGGGCGAGAGCGCGGCGCGCAAGGCTCTGCGCAAGGACCCCGACGGCCCGACGGAGAACCCGAAGCACAAGGCCGAGGACGACAACACCGACCCCATCGACCTGGTCACCGGCAAGATGTACCTGCCGCAGACCGACATCGTCCTGCCCGGCACCCTCCCCCTGGTCTTCACCCGGCGCGTGGAGTCCGGCTCCCGGCTCGGCCGCTGGTTCGGCCCGTCCTGGACCTCGACCCTCGACCAGCGCCTGGAGATCGACACCGAGGGCGTCGTCTTCGTCACCGAGGACGGCCTGCTCCTCAGCTACCCTCACCCGGCCCCGGGCGTCCCGACTCTGCCCACCCACGGCAGCCGCCGCTGGCCGCTGGACCGGGTGGACGGCGGCTACACGATCACGGACCCGCGCGCCGGGCACACCTGGCACTTCGCCGACCATGGCGAGGACCGGGCGGTGCTGGAACAGATCGACGACCGCAACGGCAACTGGCTCACCTTCGAGTACGACACCGAAGGCACCCCGCTCGGCATCGCGTCATCCGGCGGCTACCACCTCAGGATCACCGCACAGGACGACCGCGTCACGGGCCTGCTCCTGGCCGGCGGAGGACCGGACGGCACCGACCAGGAGATCAAGCGCTACGGCTACTGCCCCGACGGTCACCTGACCCAGGTCATCAACTCGTCCGGCCTGCCGCTGCGGTTCACGTACGACGAGCGCGGCCGTGTCACCTCGTGGACCGACACGAACGACCGCTCGTACACGTACGAGTACGACGACCAGGACCGCTGCGTCGCCGAGGGCGGCACGGACGGGCACATGACCCTGCGGGTGTCCTACGACGGCATCGACGAGGCCACCGGCCATCGCGTCACCACGACGACCACCGGCGAGGGCCACACCCGGCGTTACCTCGTCAACGACGCCGGGCAGGTGGTCACCGAAGTCGACCCGTCGGGCGCGGCCACCCACTTCGTACGGGACCGCCACAACCGTCTGCTGTCCCGCACCGACGCACTCGGCCACGCCACCACTTACCGCTATGACGACGCGGGCAACCCGGTGTCCGTGGTGCGTCCGGACGGCCGCGAGTCCACAGCCGACCACAACGAGTTCGG
Source organism: Streptomyces sp. NPDC030991 (assembly GCF_055571235.1). Lineage (NCBI taxonomy): Bacteria > Bacillati > Actinomycetota > Actinomycetes > Kitasatosporales > Streptomycetaceae > Streptomyces > Streptomyces sp. NPDC030991. Next base: position 107,421 of record NZ_JBVIFR010000006.1, on the reverse strand, counting down.
CCTCCCCACACGCGTCCGGGGTACCGACGGCAACGCGAGTCGTCACAGCTACGACGAGCGCGGCAATCGCACCTCGGTGACGGGCCCTGCCGGCCAGGTCACCACCTTCGCGTACGACGAGGCGGACCGTCTCGTATCGGTGACGGACCCGCTCGGCCACGTGACAGCGGTCCGCTGCGACCGGGCGGGCCTGCCGGTCGAGATCACGGACCCGCTGGGCGCCGTCACGCAGTACGAACGCGACGCCTTCGGCCGCCCGGTGGCCCTCACCGACCCCACCGGTGCGACGACCCGACTGCGCTGGACCGTCGAGGGCCGGCTCGCTCACCACATCGCGCCGGACGGCACCACCGAATCCTGGACCTACGACGGTGAGGGCAACTGCACCAGCCACACCGACCCGCTCGGCGGTGTCACCCGCTTCGCCTACACACACTTCGACCTGCTCACCGCCCGTGTCACACCTGACGGGGTGCGGTACGAGTTCGCCCACGACAGTGAGCTGCGCCTGACCCGGGTCACCAATCCCCAGGGGCTGACGTGGGACTACACCTACGACGCGGCCGGCCGACTCATATCCGAGACAGACTTCGACGACCGCGCGCTCACCTACACGCACGACGCGTCCGGCCGACTCGTCAGTCGCACCGACGCACTCGGCCGGACCACCGTCTTCGAACGCAACGCCCTCGGCCAGATCACGCGCAAGGAGACCGAGGGCCAGGTCACGACGTTCGCGTACGACCTCACGGACCAACTCGCCCGGGCCATCGCCCCGGACGGCACGGAACTGACGATCCTGCGCGACCAGTACGGCAGGGTCCGCACGGAGACGGTCGACGGCCGGGAGTTGACGTACAGCTACGACGAGCTGGGACGCCGCACGGGTCGCAGGACCCCCGCCGGGGCGGTGACGACCTGGACGTACGACGCTGCGGGCCGCCGCACCGACCTGGTCGCGTCGGGCCGTTCCATCGACGTCACGTACGACGCGGCCGGCCGCGAACTGAGCCGGCACATCGGCGACGCCATCACGCTGGCCCACACCTTCGACCCGCTGGGCCGCCTGACCACCCAGTCGGTCACAGGCCCGGCGGGCGTCACCCTGCAACACCGGGCCTACTCGTACCGCGCCGACGGCAACCTCACCGCCATCGACGACCTCCTCAACGGTCCGCGCCACTTCGACCTCGACGCGGTCGGGCGCGTCACCGCGGTGCACGCCGCGAACTGGACGGAGACCTACACCTACGACGACGCGGGCAACCAGACCTCGGCGTCCTGGCCCGCCGACCACCCCGGCCATGAAGCCACCGGCGACCGGGCCTACACCGGTACCCGCCTCGAACGCGCCGGACGCGTCCGGTACGAACACGACGCCCTCGGCCGCATCACGCTGCGCAGCAAGACCCGCCTGTCCCGCAAGCCGGACACCTGGCGGTACGTCTGGGACGCGGAGGATCGCCTCACCCAGGTCACCACGCCGGACGGCACGCTGTGGCGCTACAGGTACGACCCGCTGGGCCGCCGGACGGCGAAGCTCCGTTACGCCTCCGACAGCGAGACGGTCATCGAGCGCACGGTCTTCACCTGGGACGGCACCCAGCTCTGCGAACAGACCACAACAGCGCCGGAGTTGCCTCACCCGGTAGCCCTCACCTGGGACCACCAGGGCCTACGCCCGATAGCCCAGACCGAACGCATCCTGACGCCGGACTCCGCCCAGGACGAGGTCGACTCCCGCTTCTTCGCCATCGTCACCGACCTCGTAGGCACCCCGAACGAACTCATCGCCGAAACCGGCGAGATCGCCTACCGCACCCGCGCCACGCTCTGGGGCACCACAGCCTGGAACACGGATGCCACGACCTACACCCCGCTCCGGTTCCCCGGCCAGTACTACGACCCTGAGACGGGCCTGCACTACAACTACTTCCGGCATTACGACCCGGAGACCGGGCGATATCTGACAGCGGACCCCCTTGGCCTGTACCCGTCTCCAAACCCCGTCGGGTACGTTTCGAACCCCGCCACTTCTTCCGACCCCTTGGGACTAGCGCCCACAGGATGCCCCGAAGAGGAGCACCTGTTCCGAGGAACAACCAAGGGTTACGATGCCAGCAGTGGAACGCAAGCGAGCGGCTTCACACCGACTTCGACCGATCCCGGCGTAGCTGCCACATTCGCCAGGCATTCCGAGCAATTCGGTGAAGCCGTGGTGCACCTTATTCCACGGAGCGCCTTGGAAGATGTAGCAACGGCTCCTGGGTACATTGCTGCGGAGGCCGAAGTAGGAGTTGAGCTGTCAGCGTCTGCTCTGGCCCAGCGCGCCAGCATCGAGCTGCCCATAGAGACGGCCCGTAAAATTCTTGAGGACATAGGAATTCACATACCTAAGGTGAACTCCTACGGCGGAATATCAGATGCACTGGAATGGGACGTCCCGAAACTTTCACCGGATCAGATATCCCAATTCGTCAGAGAGGCATACAGGCATGGTTGAACCGCACAGCAGCAGGATGCAGATCATCGCGGTGGAGTCCCGTGGAGATGGTGAGGCTGTCTGTGTGGCACGCTGCGTAGGCGGGACAGCTCGGATCGGTCAGCGCTTCTCGCTCGCGTCGGACGAATTGGCGGAGGAGGGAACCCGCGATCTTTCTTGGCGCTTGACAAGGATCGACCGATACGGACGCGAAGTCGAGTTCTTCGATCCCCCGCATGGCGCCAAGGTGTATCTGTCGGGCGGCGACGTGAACCATCTGCGGGACCGCGTCACGTTGATGTCGCTCGAGTCCTGAGAGAACAGGACCCGAGCCGACGCGTCAGAAGAACTCCGACCAAGGCTGGTCCCACACCTGCTTCACGCACAGGACCACGAACAACAACCCCGCCACCACCAGCATCCCGTTGCTCACCCACCCGTTCCGCCACTGCGACGGCGTTCGGGGCGTGTTGAGGAGCCAGATCAGGGTCAGCGCCAGGAACGGCATGAACGCCGCGCCCAGGACGCCGTAGAGGATGACCAGGCGGAACGGCTGGCCCTGGAAGAGGAGGATGATCGGGGGGAAGGTCAGCCACAGGAGGTACGCGCGGAAGGGCCAGCCGCGTTGGCGGTCGCCGCTGGCCACCTCCTCGCCCGTGACGCGCTCCCGGCGATACCGCTCGACGAAGTCCGCGAACATCAGGCTCACCCCGTGCCACACGCCGATGAGCGACGTGAAGGACGTGGCGAAGAAGCCGATCAGGAAGAGTTTGGCCGTCGCCGTGCCGTACTGGGCGTCGAGGATCTCCGTCAGGTCCAGGAGACCCTTGTCGCCGCTGGCGATCGACGTGTGCGAGGCGTGCAGCAGCTCCGCGCCGACGAAGAGCATCGCCACCACGAAGACGCCCGTCGTGATGTACGCGACCCGGTTGTCCAGGCGCATCACCTTCATCCAGGAAGCGTTCGCCCAGCCCTTCGCGTTGATCCAGTAGCCGTACGCGGCAAGGGTGATGGTGCCGCCTACGCCGCCGATCAGGCCGAGCGTGTTGAGGACCGAGTCCTTCTCGTCGGGCAGGACCGGGAGCAGGCCCGCGAAGGCGGCACCGAGGTTCGGGGTGACGCGGATCGCGAGGTAGACCGTGACGGCGAACATGACGCCCACCAGGACCGTCATGACCTTCTCGAAGACGGCGTACTTGTTGAACCAGACGAAGACCAGGCCGACGAGCCCGCAGAGGATCGCCCACGGCTTGATCGACCAGTCCGCCGGGAACACGTCAGGGAAGAGGGCTTGCAGCGGCAGCGCGCTCGAACTCATCGCCGCCGCGCCGTAGACGAAGCCCCAGATGACCACGTAGATCACGAAGAACCACGTCGTCCAGCGGCCCAGGCTCGCCCAGCCGTCGAAGAGCGTGCGGCCCGTGGCCAGGTGCCAGCGGCCCGCCGCCTCGGCCAGGCTGATCTTGACGAGGCAGCCGAGGACCGCCGCCCACAGCAGGGTGTAGCCGAAGTTGCTGCCCGCGACGAGCGTCGCGACGAGGTCGCCGGCGCCGACACCGGTCGCGGCGACGACGATGCCGGGGCCGATGTACTTCCAGCTGGATTTGCGCGGGTGGTCGGAGTCGAGGGGGGTGGGGTGGGTGCCCGTGCTGTTGCCCGTGGTGTCCGCCATGAGTAACAAGAGTGCGGACAAGAGGCGGATGAGCAAGGGGGCGTGCGCGACCACGACCGGTTCGGACCCCGTCCAGGGGCGTCCACCGGCCTGAATTAGCCTGACCTCGCCCCGCCGACCCACAGCCCCGCCAGCTACGCCGCCCCGAGCCGAGGAAGCCGAGGAAACCACCCATGACGTTCGGTCCGCCGCCCGCCGAGTTCGGCTCGCCCCCTGTCGACTTCGGCCCGCCCGCGCCGCCCGCCTGGACCGCGCCCTCGCCCCTGGAACGGCAGTTGTACGAGGCCCGGCAGCGCGGCGACTGGACGGCGTACTACGAACTGATCGCCTCGGTCGAGCTGTACGTCGAGCTGCGGCCGGACAAGGCCGACGTGCCCGACTCCGTCCACCCCCTCTTCCACCGCGACCCGCGCACCGGCGGCGAGTGGCTGGAGCTGTACACGACCGGCATGCTGCCCGTGCCCGAACCGCACCGGCTCTTCGAGTGGCAGTCCCTCGACTGGTTCGCCACCGCGTCCTGGGCGACCGGCACCCACCCGGTGACCATGGTCATCAACCCGCGCACCCCGTGCGAGGCCGTACTCCCGCCGCTGCCGCCGCACGACGCGGCCTGGAAGCAGGCCGCCGCCCGCGCCGGAACTCCCCACATCCACCAGCGACTTCGGGCCCTGCATGTGGGCGGCGCGCTGCACGGGCCGGTCGCGCACGGGCTCGCGCTCGGCGCGCTGCTCTCCGTGAACAACGGCGAGTTCTGGAACACCATGGCCCACCACGGCGAGGGGTACCGCACCGAACGGCGCCGGCTGCGCGAGTGGTGGGATGTGAGTGACCGCGCGGGCTGGCTGGAGCAGGTGCGGCTGCTGCTCGCCGCCGAGAACCACAGCACCGTATGGGAGTTCGCGCTCGGCCTGCGGCACAGCATCGCCCGCGACTTCGGCGGCCATGTCGACACCGCGTACTGGAAGCAGGCCGTGAGCAAAGTGCTGCGGGCCCGCGGCGAGGCCCGCACCGTGCTCACCGAGGAGGGCGTGACCACCACCGAGCCGCGCCCCGCCGACGAGATCGCCGCGCAGACCGAGGGGGTGCACCGGCTCATCGGGCGCATCACCCGGTACGAGGCCCGGATGCGCGCCGACGGCGTACTCGCCGAGGGGCGGTACGTGACCTCCGTGGACGCCTGGGACCTGGGGCGTGCCCCGAACATGGCGCGCTGGGGGCTCGCCTCCCGGTACGGCACCCTGGAGGAGGCCGAGTCGGCGGTGCGCGCGGCCGGTGCGGCCGCCGCCCGTTCCTACCGGTCCTGGCAGGACTTCTCCGCCGCCTACGTCCTCGGCCGGTGCCTGCACTTCGACGACGAGGAGTTCGGCAGCTGGTACGGGGACATGGTCGACGCCCACCGGATCCTGATGAGCGAGGAGGGCAGCCCCTGGCTCAACCTGCCGTTCCGGCCCACCACTTGAGCCGCCCGCACCGGAGGATCAGCCCTCGAAGCCTGAACCGCCCGCGCCGGCGGATCAGCCCTCGAAGCCCGAACCGCCCGCGCCGGCGGATCAGTCCTCGAAGTACGCGTCCAGCGCCTTGTCCAGCTGCTCGGTCCACTGCGTGAGGCGGGACTTGTCCGGGGCCTCGACGTCGTTGGGGTACCAGCGGCTGTTGGGGGTGTGGACGGTCACCGTGAGGCGCTTGCGGGACGTGCCGTACTCGACGGCGCTGATCTCGTCCCAGGTGAAGTCGGCCTCCTGGTCGTCGAGCGTGAACCGGACCCCGGTCGCGTCGACGGTGATCGAGCCCCGGCGGTCCTTCGCCTCGAGGACCGGGCCGTCCGCACCGCCCTTGCCGGCCCCGGCATCGGCGTCGTCACCGGCCCCGGCGTCGTCACCGGCCTCACCCGGCACGGGCTTCCCGACAGAGACCCCGGCGTCCTCGGCCTCCGTCGCGACCTCGTCGTCCGAGGTCACGGCCCCCTCCGGCCCGGCCTCGGGTTCCTTCCGCGTCACCTCCCGTGCCGGCTCGTCGGTATCCGTGACCGCGTCCTCGGCAACCGCCTCCGGGCCGGGAGACGTCAGGCCGGGAACGTACGCCGGGTCGAAACCGGCACCGGTGACGGGCGTGACCTTCTGACTCTCCATACGCTGCTCCACGGGCGGAAGTATGGCGGACGAGGCTGTGCGGCGCCTCCCCCGGGCCCCTGCGAGCTGTATCTAATTCGGATCATCTGCTTGACGTGACCCTTACCAACCCCTGTTACCTTCGGGAGAAATCACGCGACACGGGGGTGTACGCATGGCGTGGGACGAGTGGGAACAGCTCAAGGCCGCGGCGGCCGAGCGCCGCCGCGACGGGACCGGCGGACCGGCGCCCATGCGGTTGAACCAGCTGGCGCCCGACGGCGGCGGGGGCGGCGGCGCGCCGGACATCGACATCAGGACCAAGGGTGTCCATGGCGCCGCGGACGACACCGAGACGCTGTCGCGCCAGGCCATGACGCGCCTGAGCCACTCGCTCGACGGCAGTGACGCGGTGTACGGCGCACATCTGGGCAACGGGTGGCTGAGCCCCGTCCAGCTTCAGGTCTGCGCCCTGAACTGGGAGGAGCACTTGGTCGGGCTCGTCCGGCAACTGGGTCGGCTGAGCGCCGAGTTGAAGGATTCGGCGCACGGCTACGACAGTGCGGACGCCGAGGCCGAGGCCCGGCTGCGTGCGGCCGTCCAGGATCTCGGGAAGGCGTGACATGGTCTCCTACGAGGGCATCAACAGCGCCAGCCCGGCCACGTGGAAGTCGGCGTCCGACGAGTGGCACGCGCTGGCCAAGTACGCCCTGGACGCCGCGAAGGACCTGCGGGACTACGGGGTCAAGCCGCTCGCGGAGAACTGGACCGACGAGGTCGGCAAGGCGGCCGCGGGCAAGTTCGAGAAGCTTGCGAACCAGTTCGAGGTGGCCTACGACATCCTGCTCGCCGTCGACATGATCACCGACGGGGTGACCACCGCCATCGAGACCGCCCACAGCACCATGCGGGAGGCGCGGGAACTCGCCGGTCACTACGGGCTGACGATCGGCGCGGACGGGACGATCACCGGGCCGCCCGTGCGCAACCGTACGGAGGCCGAGGAGATGGGCCCCTACCGCACGCAGGTGAAGGACCTCATCGACCAGGCCGTCGCGCAGGTGACGACCGCCGACAAACTGGCCGCGTCGAAGTTCGCCGAGCTGGCCGGGCAGACCGGGCTCACCGACCCCGACAAGGCGCTCAACGAGTTCCAGACGGGGGCTTCGCACGCCCAGATGCAGATGCTGGCCGCCGACATCCCGACCGGCCAGGACCCGGCGACCGTACGGCAGTGGTGGGACGGGCTGACGCCGCAGCAGCGCAAGGACATGATGCTGGCCCAGCCGGTCCTCGTCGCCAACCTCGACGGCATTCCGGAGGATGTCCGCACGGAGCTGCGCGGCAACGGTAAGTACGACCGGGTGAAGCTGGTGCAGTACGCCCTGGACAACTGGGACAAGGCCGACCCCACCGACTTCGGCAACAACTGCACCAACTTCGTCTCCAACGCGCTGCTCGCGTCGGGGATGAAGGAGAAGGAGTCGTTCTGGCTCGGCACCACGGACGACGACAGCTGGATGATCGGCAACCGGACGGGGGTGGACGCGGTCGACAAGCGCCTCGCGTACTCCGACAACTGGGCCGCCGCCGAGAACAACCAGAACTTCATGCTGAACCACGGCGGGCACGAGGTCGCGCGCGCCGACGTGAAGCCCGGCGACATCATCTACTACGAGCAGTCCGGCCCCAACGACTCGATCGGGAAGGGCAACACGCACCACGCGGCGATCGTCACCGGGGTGATGCCGGACGGTGAGATCAAGTACACCCAGCACAGCGACTCGTACCAGAACGTGAGTCTGGAAGGGCGCATCACCGCCACCGAGAAGCACGAGGGTGCCCAGAACCTCCGTATTGTCCGTCCCGACCCCGACTGGTACTGATGGCAACGATGAACCGCACCACCCCGGCCCCCGCCCGAGGCGGCCTCCTGGTCGCCGCCGCCGTGCTGGCCGTCGTCTCGGCCGGGCTGCTGGCCGCCCATTTCTCCTTCGACGGGGACACGTTCCAGGACTGCGCGTACCTGGGGCCCTCGACGCGGATGTACGTGACCGCGTGGGCGGGGCCGCTGTGCAGCGTCGCCGCGCTGGTGCTGACCTGGCGCCGCGGCCGCCGTTTCACCGGCGTCCAGGTGGCGCTCGTGTGCGTGGTGGCGCTGCTGCTGCTCGTCCAGCTCTCCGCGCTGTACTGGGTGTACGCGCCCGACCCGGCCGGGGGCACCGGCTGTTCGGGGCTCTCCCTGCTCGCCCCCTGAGACGCCTGCGTACGAGGGCGTCGGGCCGGAGAACACCTCCCGGCCCGGCGCCCGTCCGCGTGCGGAGTCCCGCTAGACGAAGAGGCTGACCACGCCCGCCACCACGAACCCGGCCACCGAGAGGACCGACTCCAGGATCGTCCAGGTCCGCAGGGTGTCCCGCTCGGAGATGCCGAAGTACTTGGCGACCATCCAGAAGCCGCCGTCGTTGACGTGCGAGGCGAAGATGGAGCCCGCCGAGATCGCCATGATGACCAGGGCGGTGAACGCCTGGGAGTAGTCGCCCTCGGAGAGCAGGGGGGCCACGATGCCCGCCGTGGTGACGATGGCGACGGTCGCCGAGCCCTGGGCGACGCGGAGCACCAGCGAGATCAGGTAGGCGAGGACGATCACCGGGAGGCCGACGTCGTTGAACGTGTCGGCGAGGGCCTGGGCGATGCCGCTGGCCTTGAGGACGGCGCCGAAGATGCCGCCCGCGCCGACGACCAGCAGGATGTTGCCGACCGGCTTCAGGGACGCGGTCGACACCGTCTCCAGCGACTTGCGGGACCAGCCGCGCCGGATGCCGAGCAGGTAGTAGGCGAGGAGCAGGGCGATGGTGAGCGCCACGAAGGGGTGGCCGAAGAACTCGATGACCGAGCGGCCCGTGGAGGGGTCGAAGGCGATCGAGGAGAAGGTCGCGAGGAGGATCAGGACGAGCGGCGTGCCGATGATGGCGAAGACGACGCCGAGGGCGACCGGCTTCTCGGTCGGGGTGACGCCGGAGGCGCGCTGCTCGGCCGTGAGGGCGGCCTTGGCCTCCTCCGCTGCCTCGACCATGTCCTGCGGTACGGGCACGAAGATCCGCTTGCCGATCCAGGCGGCCCAGCCCCAGGCGGCGAGCACGGCGGGGATGCCGCAGACGATGCCCATGAGGATGACCCAGCCGAGGTCGACGTGGAGGAGACCGGCGGCGGCGACGGGGCCCGGGTGCGGGGGCAGGAAGGCGTGGGTCATCGACAGGCCGGCGAGGAGCGGCATGCAGTAGAGGACGATCGACTTGCCGCCGCGCTTGGCCGCCGCGTAGACGATCGGCGCGAGGACGAAGATGCCGACGTCGAAGAAGACGGGGATGCCGAAGATGAGGCCGGTGAGGCCCATCGCGAGGGGGGCGCGCTTCTCACCGAAGAGGTTCAGGAGGCGGGATGCCAGGACCTCGGCGCCGCCGGAGACTTCGAGGACCGCGCCGAGCATGGTCCCGAGTCCGATGATGATCGCGACGTGGCCGAGGGTGCCGCCCATGCCGGACTCGATGGTGGAGACGGCGTCGGACTTCTGGACGGTGCCGAAGAGTTCGGTGACGGAGAGGCCCGCGCCGAGGCCGACCGCGATGGAGACCGCGAGGAGGGCCACGAAGGGCTGGAGCCGCGCCTTGATGATCAGGAAGAGGAGCAGGACGATGCCGAGCGCGGCGATCGTCAGCAGTCCGGCGGTGCCGTCGATGATCGTGAGGATGCCGCCGGTGTGGGGTGGTGGCTCGGTGGCGGCGGCCGCGAGCGGGGCGGCGGTGGATATGGGGAGCATGGTGGTCCTCTTAAGAGCATGAATGTTTCTGGGCAGGGGGGATCACGGTGCGGCGCGTTCGTGGGGCGCGCCGCACCGTGCCGACGTACGGAGGGAGGGACGGTGCTCAGCTCAGGACGGCGAGCGCGTCGATCTCGATGAGCAGGCCCGCCGGGAGGCCGACGTAGACCGTGGTGCGGGCGGAGGCGGGGGCCTTGAGGCCCTGCTCCTCGAAGTACTCGTTGTAGATCTTGTTCATCTCGGCGAAGTGGTCGACGTCAGTGAGGTAGACGCGCATCATCATGACGTCGTCCCAGGTGGCGCCGCCCTCTTCGAGGATCGCCTTGACGTTGGCGAACGTCTGGAGGGTCTGCTCGCGCAGGGTCGGGCCCGCGGGGGTGGGGGCCTTGCCCTCCTCGGCGGGGAGGAAGCCGACCTGGCCGGCGACCTGGAGGAGGTTGCCCTTCTTGACGCCGTGCGAGAACTTCGCGGGCGGGGTGGTGTGCGTGGCGGGGGTGAGGGCGATCTTCTCGGTCATCGTGAACTTGCTTCCTTCGTGGGGGTGTTACCAGGGGTGTTAGCAGGGGTGTTGCCGGGACCCGTGCCTGAGTAGTCCCGGCTGATGGCTTCCGCCGTGCGGCGCACCAGCGGGAGCAGGGTGAGGAGTTCCTCGGCGGTGACGACGACGTTCGGCGCGGAGACCGACATGGCGGCGACGACGCGGCCGTCCGCGCCGCGGACGGGGGCCCCGACGCAGTTGATGGACTCCTCGTGGCCACCGAGGTCGGTGGCCCAGCCCTGTTCGCCCACTTTCTCCAACTCCCGCAGGAACGCGGTGGAGTTGGGGGTCGAACGGGACGTGTACAGGGGGTAGTCGAGCCGCTCGGCGACGGCGCGGCGCTCGGCCTCGGGCAGGTCGGCGAGGAGCAGTTTGGCGACGGCGGCGACGGTGATGGCGACCGGCTTGCCGATGCGCGAGTACATGCGCACGGGGTAGCGGCTCTCGACCTTGTCGATGTAGAGGACCTCGTGCTCCTCGTAGACGGCGAGGTGGACCGTGTGGCCGCACTTCTCGTTGAGGCCGACGAGGTGGGGGTGGGCGATCTCGCGGACGTCGAGGTTCTCGACGGCTTCCTGGGCGAGCGCGAAGAGGCGGGCGCCGAGCCGGTAGCGCTGGTCGGACTGGCGGTGGACGAGTCCGTGTTCGTGCAGGGTGCGCAGCAGGCGCAGGGCGGTGGACTTGTGGACGCCGAGCCGGTCGGCGACCTGGCCCAGGTCGGCGGGTCCCTCGGCGAGCAGCGGCAGGATGCTGAGCGCGCGGTCGACGGTCTGGCTCATGGCGTACGTACCTCCTCGGCGGCCTCGGGCGTGGCTGAGGTCCACCCGGGGCCGAGGTGCAGTGTCCCCCACGCGGCGGCGTCGAGGGCGACCAGCCGGTCGGCGTGGGCGCGGCTCGGGGGTGCGGCGAGGTCGCCGGGGACGGTGAGGGCGGCGGCGGCCCAGAGGTGGCCGTGGCGCAGCCGGTCGGCGGCGGGCAGGCCGCGCAGGGTCGCGGAGAGGAACCCGGCGGCGAAGGCGTCGCCCGCGCCGACGGCGGCGACGACGTCGACGCGGGGGGCGGGTTCGAAGTGCCGGCCGCCGTCCCGGTCGTAAGCGAGGGCGCCGTCGGCTCCGCGCTTGACGACGAGCAGGTCAGGCTCGGGCAGCGCGGCGCGGACCGCGTCGGGGCCGCCGGTGACGCCGAAGGCGTCCTCGGCCTCGTCCTCGCCGACGAAGACCAGGTCCGCGTGGCGGGCGAGGTCGAGCAGGACGCGGGCTTCCCCGGGCGTGGCCCACAGGCCGGGGCGGTGGTTGACGTCGAAGGAGACGAGCGGCCCATCGGGTTCCCCGGGCATGAGCGTCCGGAGAAGGCCGAGGCAGTCCGCGGAGAGGGCGGCGGTGATGCCGGACAGGTGCAGGATGCGGCCTGCGCGGAGCGCGTCCAGGTCCATGGTCGCGGGGGACATGGCGGAGGCGGCGGACCCGGCGCGGTAGTAGGCGACCTCGTGGGCGTCGGTGGCCCGGTCGCCCGCGGTGCGGAAGTAGATGCCGGTGGGGCGGGCGGGGTCGCGGCGTACGCCGGAGACGTCGACGCCGTACGCGCCGATGGCCTCGACGAGGTGGTCGCCGAAGCCGTCGGCGCCGAGCCGGCTGATCCAGCGGGCGCGGTGCCCGCCGGCGGCGAGGACGCAGGCCAGGTTGGACTCGGCGCCGCCGATGCCGCGCTCGAAGGAGGGCACGTCGGCGAGGCGCCCCGGGGCGGAGGGGACGAACGTGACCATGGACTCGCCGAGCGCGACGACGTCGGGTGCGACGACCTCGGGTGCGCTGTGCGGGGCTGCGGGTCCGGTGACGGTCACGGGGGTCGGTCTCCTCACGGCTGGGGGTCAACAGCTCCGTTGACCCGGCGTTGGCTCGGATGTTAGACAGCAGTAAGCGACATACGCAATGGCCGTTGCACATATTGCAACCGCCCGGAGGAGGCACCGTGACCGCCAGGAACGCCGACAACGCCGTCGAGCGCCGCGAGGACCGTCCTGCCCGTTCGGAGGAGCTCGCGCGCGAGCGGGTGGACTTCCGCTTCAAGGGCCTGCCGCCCCAGGCCGAGGGGCTGACCGTCGCCGAACTGGCCGAGCGCCGCCTGAACCTCTTCACGGACGGCTTCACCACCCCGGTCCTCGCCCTCTCCGCCGAGCGCCTGGAGCACAATCTCGCGCTGATGGAGACGTACGCCACGCGGCACGGCCTCGCCTTCGCGCCGCACGGCAAGACGTCGATGGCCCCGCAACTCTTCCAGCGGCAGATCGAGCACGGCGCGTGGGGCATCACCCTCGCCGTGCCCCACCAGGTGCGCGTGGCACGGGAGTTCGGCATCGACCGGATCTTCCTGGCGAACGAGCTCGTCGACGCGGCCGCGCTGCGGTGGCTCGCCTCCGAGCTGAACGCCTCGGCCGGCTTCCGCTTCATCTGCTACGTCGATTCCGTACGCGGCGTCGAGCTGATGGACGCCGCGCTGCGCGAGGCCGGCGCGGGGCGGCCCGTCGACGTGGTCGTGGAGCTGGGCGCGGGCGAGGGCGCGCGCACCGGCGCCCGGACGGAGGCACAGTGCGCGGCCGTGGCCGACGCGGTGGCCGCCACCTCGACGCTGCGGCTCGTCGGTGTCGCCGGGTACGAGGGCGAGGTCCCCGAGGCCGACGGCGAGCGGGTCCGCGCCTGGCTGCGCCGCCTCGTGGCGCTCGCGGCCGGCTTCGACGCGGCCGGGCGGTTCGCGGGGCTCGACGAGATCGTGGTGAGCGCGGGCGGCAGCGCGTGGTTCGACGCGGTGGCCGACGTGTTCGCGCGGATCCCCGAACTGAGCGCGCCCGTCCTGAAGTTGCTGCGCTCCGGCGCCTATGTCTCGCACGACGACGGGCACTACCGCCACCTGACCCCGTTCAACCGGGTCCCGGAGGAGGGCGCGCTGCACCCGGCGTTCCGGCTGTGGGCGCAGGTCGTGTCGCGGCCGACGCCGGAGCAGGCGTTCACCAACGCGGGCAAGCGGGACGCCGCCTACGACCTGGACCTGCCCGAGGCGCAGGTCGTGCGGGACGCGCGTACGGGGGCGGTGCGGGACGCGGCCGGGGTCACGGTGACGGGGCTCTCGGACCAGCACGGGTGGGTGCGTACGGAGCCCGGCACGGACCTGGAGGTCGGCGACTGGCTCGGCATGGGGCTCTCCCACCCCTGCACCTCCTTCGACAAGTGGCAGCTGATCCCGGTGGTGGAGGCGGACGGCACGGTCGTGGAGTACGTACGGACGTTCTTCTAGGCGCCGCAGCTACGCCGGTCCGCCTTCCGAGCGCGGGCTGGTCGCGCCCCGATGGAGCTGCGGCGGAGCCGCATGCTTCAGGGGCGCGGGGAACTGCGCGACCAGCCACGACGCCATCCGCACCCGACGAGAACCCATCCGCCAGAGAGGCACCCCGCAATGGACCTGGTCATCAAGGACACCCGCGTCATCGACGGCACCGGAGGCGCCTCGTACCGCGCCGACGTGAGGATCGACGACGGCCGGATCGCCGAGATCACCCGCGAGGGGGAGGGCCCGCGCCCCACGGGCCCCCGGACCCTGGACGGCGCGGGCCTCGCCCTCTCCCCCGGTTTCATCGACATGCACGCGCACAGCGACCTCGCCCTGCTCCGCGACCCGGACCACAGCGCGAAGGCCGCCCAGGGCGTCACCCTCGAAGTCCTCGGCCAGGACGGCCTCTCCTACGCGCCCGTCGACGACCGGACCCTCGCCCAGGTCCGCCAGGTGATCACCGGCTGGAACGGGGGCGGCCCCGACGACACCTCCGTCGACTTCGACTGGCGGACCGTCGGCGAGTACCTGGACCGCCTCGACCGGGGCATCGCGGTCAACGCCGCCTACCTCGTCCCCCAGGGCACGGTCCGGATGTATGCCGTCGGCTGGGACGACCGCGACGCCACCGACGCCGAGCTCGACCACATGCGGCGGCTGGTCGCCGAGGGCATGGAGCAGGGCGCCGTCGGCATGTCGTCCGGGCTCACGTACACCCCCGGCATGTACGCCAAGGACGCCGAACTCACCGAGTTGTGCCGGGTGGTGGCCTCCTACGGCGGCTACTACTGCCCGCATCACCGCAGTTACGGGGCCGGCGCCCTGGACGCGTACCGGGAGATGGTCGACCTCACCCGCACCGCCGACTGCTCCCTGCACCTCGCGCACGCCACCATGAACTTCGGCGTGAACAAGGGCAAGGGCGCCGACCTGCTCACCCTCCTCGACGACGCGATCGCGGGCGGCGCCGACATCAGCCTCGACACGTACCCGTACACCCCGGGCGCGACCACGCTCGTGGCGATGCTGCCCAGCTGGGCCAATGAGGGCGGCCCCGACGCGACCCTCGCGCGGCTGCGCGACGACGGGACCGCCGAGCGCATCCGCCACCACGTGGAGGAGCTGGGCTCCGACGGCTGTCACGGCGTGCCGATGGAGTGGGACACGATCGAGATCTCGGGTGTCGCCGATCCCGCGCTCGCCGCGTACGTCGGCAGGACGGTCGCCGCGGCCGCCGCCGAGCGCGGCGAGGCGCCCTGGGTCACGGCCCGCCGTCTGCTCGTCGAGGACGGTCTCGGCACGACGATCCTCCAGCACGTCGGCCACGAGGACAACGTGCGGACGATCATGCGGCACCCGGTGCACACCGGCGGCAGCGACGGCATCCTCCAGGGCGAGAAGCCGCATCCGCGCGCGTACGGCACGTTCCCGCACTACCTGGGCCACTACGCCCGCGACCTCGGCGTCATGTCGCTGGAGGAGACGGTCGCGCACCTGACGTCCCGCCCGGCCGCCCGGCTGCGGCTGGCCGACCGCGGCCTGGTCCGTGAGGGCTACCGCGCCGACCTGGTCCTGTTCGACCCGGAGACGGTGGCGGCGGGCTCGTCGTTCGAGGCGCCGCGGACGCTGCCCGTGGGCATCCCGCACGTCCTGATCGACGGCCGCTTCGTCATCGAGGACGGCCGCCGTACGGACGTGCTGGCGGGCCGCTCGGTGCGCCGGACCGCCTAGAGCTCCGCTTCCCCGGGGCGAGCGGTCCTCGCCTCCAGGGGCGCGGGGAAGTGCGCGACCAGCCACGACGAGAGCCGCACCCGACGATGCCGGCCGGACCCCTGCTCCCGGACCCCGGCCCGCCCCCCTGAGCACCGGCGTCAGCGAACTCCGTGCGGCCGGAACTGAATGCTGATCCGGGGCCCGGTCGCCCGCGCCGACTTGGGGATCGCGTGCTCCCAGGTCCGCTGGCAGGAGCCGCCCATCACGATGAGGTCGCCGTGCCCGAGCGGCCTGCGCACGGTCGGGGCGCCGCCGCCGAGCGGCCGGAGCAGCAGGTCGCGGGGTGCCCCGACGGAGACGATGGCGACCATGGTGTCCTCGCGGTCCCCGCGCCCGATCCGGTCCCCGTGCCAGGCGACGCTGTCCCGGCCGTCCCGGTAGAAGCAGAGCCCGGCCGTGGTGAAGGGCTCGCCCAGCTCCTCGGCGTAGTGGGCGGAGAGCGCGTCGCGCGCGGTGGCGAGCACAGGGTGCGGCAGCTCGTCGGCCGCGCGGTAGAACCTCAGCAGCCGGGGCACGTCGACGACCCGCTCGTACATCTGGCGCCGCTCCGCCTTCCACGGGACGGCCGCCGCCAGATGTTCGAAGAGCGCGTCGGCGCCGCCCAGCCAGCCCGGCAGCACGTCGATCCAGGCCCCGGACCCGAGGACGGTGCGCCGCACCCCGGTGAGGGCGCCGGGCGCGGTCTCCTCGGCCTGGTCGAAGAGGGATCCCTGAAGCATGGCTCCACTGTACCGAACGAATAGAACAAACGATCGAACATGACACGCCGCCCGCCTCCCCCGGACGCTCAGCGGCCCTCCTAGGGCGCCCAGGGGCCCTCCAAGTGGCCCATTTCACGCACCCCGCGAGGCCGCGCTTCCAAGCCCCGCCCTGCCCCGCACCCCGCATTCCGGAGGCAGGCGGCACGGAGTGCCACGGCATCCCAGACCGGCCCCGGCCGCGCCGCCCACCGGTCGGCGAACAGAGCGCGCCGCCCCGAAACACGGCCGTAAAGTCTGAGCATGCAGCTCATCCAGTCGACCAAGCTCTCCAACGTCTGCTACGAGATCCGGGGCCCGGTGCTCGAGGAGGCGATGCGGCTGGAAGCGGCAGGCCACCGGATCCTGAAGCTGAACACGGGCAACCCGGCGGCGTTCGGGTTCGAGTGCCCGCCGGAGATCCTGGAGGACATGCTCCGCAACCTCGGCGACGCCCACGGCTACGGCGACGCCAAGGGTCTGCTGGCCGCCCGCCGCGCGGTGATGATGCACTACCAGACCCTGGGCGTGGAGACCGACGTCGAGCACGTCTTCATCGGCAACGGCGTCTCCGAGCTGATCGTGATGGCGATGCAGGGCCTCCTCGACGACGGCGACGAGGTGCTCGTCCCCGCCCCCGACTACCCGCTGTGGACCGCGGCCGTCTCGCTCTCCGGCGGCACCGCCGTGCACTACCGCTGCGACGAGCAGTCGGACTGGATGCCGGACCTCGCCGACATCGAGCGCAAGGTGACCGACCGCACCAAGGCGCTCGTCATCATCAACCCGAACAACCCGACGGGCGCCGTATACAGCGACGAGGTGCTGCGCGGCCTCACCGACATCGCCCGCCGCCACAATCTGCTCGTCTGCTCCGACGAGATCTACGACAAGATCCTCTACGACGACGCGACGCACACCCCGACCGCAGCTATCGCCCCCGACCTGCTCACCCTCACCTTCAACGGCATGTCGAAGGCGTACCGGGTGGCCGGTTACCGCGTCGGCTGGATGGCGATCTCCGGCCCGCGCGCGCACGCGGAGTCCTACATCGAGGGCCTGACGATCCTCGCGAACATGCGCCTGTGCGCCAACATGCCGGGCCAGCACGGGGTCGTCGCCGCGCTCAGCGGCCGCCAGACGATCAAGGACCTGGTGCTTCCCGGCGGCCGGCTGAAGGAGCAGAGCGACGTCGCCTACGACCTGCTCACCCAGATCCCGGGCGTGACCTGCGTCAGGCCCAAGGGCGCGCTCTACCTCTTCCCGCGCCTCGACCCCAAGGTCTTCAAGATCAAGGACGACCGGCAGATGGTGCTCGACCTGCTGCGCGCCGAGAAGATCATGGTGGTCCACGGCACCGGCTTCAACTGGCCCGAGCCGGACCACTTCCGCGTCGTGACGCTGCCCTCGACGCGTCAGCTGACCGAGGCGATGACCCGGATCGGGAACTTCCTGGACGGCTACGGCCAGCGGTGAAGCCCGCCGTGACGCTACTTTGGACAGGTTCTAACTTAGACACGTTCTAAGGTACGATGGAGGCCAAGTTACCGCCTGTCCGGTGGTCCCGGTTGCCTGGAGGCCCCCCATGTACGAGCCGATCCGCACCAAGTCGGTCCACACGACGACGGCCGACAGCGACTTTCCGCACCGCTCCCGCGAGGAGGAGCTGGACATCCAGCTCGCCGGGCACCTGTCCGCACTGCTCGCCCTGACCGACGAGCTCCGGCTCGCCGCCGGGGACCCGGAGCTGGACGAGGCCGCGGCCGAGCTGGCCGCCCAGATCAGCCGCCTCCGGGGCGGGCATCCGCCGGTGCGGTCGTCCGTGGCCGCCGCGGTGCACGAGCCGCATGCGGCCGCCCTGCACCAGCGGGCGCACGCCCTCGCCGGGCGGGCGCTGGTGGTCGCGGCCTCCCGCGCGGACACCGCCGCCGCGATCCTTGCGGCCCGGCGCATGGAGTATCACGCGGGCGCCGACCGCTTGATAGCCGCCTGAGGGACGAATCGGGCCCCCGCACGCCATTGTGCGGGGGCCCGATCCAAGTGCGGCCTAGCCGAGTCGCTGAACCAGCTTCCGGTACTCGTCCCACAGCTCCTTCGGCGTGTGAGCGCCGAAGGTGTTGAGGTGCTCGGGTACCAGCGCAGCTTCCTCGCGCCAGACCTCCTTGTCGACGGTGAGCAGGTACTCCAGGTCGGCCTCGGAAAGATCCAGGCCGTCCGTGTCGAGGGAGCCCTTGGCCGGAAGAACGCCGATCGGGGTGTCGACGCCTTCCGCCCGGCCGTCGAGGCGGTCCACGATCCACTTCAGGACACGGCTGTTCTCACCGAACCCGGGCCACACGAAGCGCCCGTTCGTGTCCTTGCGGAACCAGTTGACGTAGTAGATCTTCGGGAGTTTCGCCTGGTCCTTGTCTGCGGCGACCTTGACCCAGTGGGCCATGTAGTCGCCCATGTTGTAGCCGCAGAAGGGCAGCATCGCGAACGGGTCGCGGCGCAGCTCGCCCACCTTGCCCTCGGCGGCGGCGGTCTTCTCCGAGGCCACGTTGGCGCCGAGGAAGACGCCGTGGTTCCAGTCGAAGGACTCGGTCACCAGCGGGACCGCGGACGCGCGCCGGCCGCCGAAGAGGATCGCCGAGATCGGTACGCCCTTGGGGTCCTCCCACTCGGGCGCGATGATCGGGCACTGCGCGGCCGGGGTGGTGAACCGGGCGTTGGGGTGGGCCGCCGGGACGCCTGATGCGGGCGTCCAGTCGTTGCCCTTCCAGTCGGTGAGGTGGGCCGGGGTCTCCTCCGTCATGCCCTCCCACCAGACGTCGTTGTCGTCGGTGAGCGCGACGTTGGTGAAGACGGAGTTGCCCCAGAGCGTCTTCATCGCGTTGGCGTTGGTGTGCTCGCCGGTGCCGGGCGCGACGCCGAAGAAACCGGCCTCGGGGTTGATCGCGTAGAGCCGGCCGTCCTCGCCGAACCGCATCCAGGCGATGTCGTCGCCGATCGTCTCGACGGTCCAGCCGGAGATCGTGGGCTCCAGCATGGCGAGGTTGGTCTTGCCGCACGCGGACGGGAACGCGGCGGCGACGTACTTGGACTCACCGTGCGGCGGGGTCAGCTTGAGGATCAGCATGTGCTCGGCGAGCCAGCCCTCGTCGCGGGCCATCACGGAGGCGATGCGCAGCGCGTAGCACTTCTTGCCGAGCAGGGCGTTGCCGCCGTAGCCGGAGCCGTAGGACCAGATCTCGCGGTCCTCGGGGAAGTGCGAGATGTACTTCGTGGAGTTGCACGGCCACGCCACGTCCGCCTCGCCGTCGGCCAACGGGGCGCCCAGCGTGTGGACGGCCTTCACGAAGAAGCCGTAGGTGCCGAGCTCCTCCAGGACCGGCTGCCCCATCCGGGTCATGGTGCGCATGGAGACGGCGACGTACGCCGAATCGGTGATCTCGACGCCGATCGCGGAGAGCGGCGAGCCGAGCGGGCCCATGCAGAAGGGGACGACGTACATCGTCCGGCCCTTCATGGAGCCGCGGAAGATCCCCCCGTTGCCCTCGTTGCCCCGGAAGATCTCCCGCATCTCGGCCGGGGCCTTCCAGTGGTTGGTCGGGCCCGCGTCCGCCTCCTTCTCGGAGCAGATGAACGTCCGGTCCTCGACCCGCGCGACATCGGTCGGGTCGGACGCGGCGTAGTAGGAGTTGGGGCGCTTGATCGGGTCGAGCTTCTTGAACGTCCCCTTGGCGACCAGCTCCTCGGCGAGCCGCTCGTACTCGGCCTCGGAGCCGTCGCACCAGACCACACTGTCCGGCTGTGTCAGTTCGGCGATCTCGTTGACCCACGAGATCAGTTCCTGGTGGTCGGTCGGAAGGGTGAGAACCGGGGCTGTATCGGTCCGGGAGGTGGGAGCCGCGATGTCGCGCGCCACGATCGCTCCTAAATGAGGGTGTTGTGTTGGTTGCCCCGTGGGGGCCTCGACCCGGACGCTGCGCCTCCCGTCCACCGGTTTCCCAGTGAGCGCTCATCCGGTGCCGACCGCACTCATTTGATCATCCGACCGTTTCGCCCATCTGTCCAGGGGGCCTCACACTTGAGCGACGTGAGCATCGCCACTCGGTCCCGGGGGCGTAGCGATCAGGACTTCGGGTTAACCCCCGGTGACATCTGCCGTCACCCATATCCACCACCTACGGTCCCGTAGGTACGATGAAGGCCATGAGCGTCACCGCAGAGCAGCACGGACTCCCCACCCCGGAGGCTTCCCTGCTGAAGCCGAGACTGCGTGGCTGGCTGCACGCGGGCATGTTCCCCGCTGTGATCGTCGCCGGTCTCTTCCTCACGGCCCTGGCCGACTCGACGCGCGGGCGCGTCGCCTGCGGCATCTACACCCTCACGGCCTGCCTGCTGTTCGGTGTGAGCGCGCTCTACCACCGGGGCAACTGGGGGCCGCGGGCGGACGGCGTGCTGCGCCGGCTCGACCACGCCAACATCTTTCTGATCATCGCGGGCACCTATACGCCGCTGACCATGCTGCTGCTGCCCGGCTCCAAGGGCGACGCGCTGCTGTGCGGCATCTGGGTGGCGGCCGCGGCGGGCATCGCCTTCCGCGTCTTCTGGGTCGGCGCCCCGCGCTGGCTCTACACACCCTGTTACATCGCGATGGGCTGGGCGGCGGTCTTCTTCCTGCCCGACTTCATGCGGACCGGCGGCGTCGCGGTGCTCGTCCTGGTGATCGTGGGCGGGCTGCTCTACAGCGCCGGCGGCGTCATCTACGGCATCAAGCGGCCGAACCCCTCACCCCGCTACTTCGGTTTCCACGAGGTCTTCCACTCGCTGACCCTCGCGGCGTTCGTCGTGCACTACATCGGCATCTCGCTGGTCGCCTACCAGCACGCCTGACGCCCCCACCCTCCCCTCTTCCTGGCCGCGGCTTCCGAGCCGCGGCCATTTTTCATGCCTCCACAACCAGAAAGTTACCGCCTATTGACACATACTAGGAAATGAGAGCTACTCTCATTTCATGGCTACTGTCACTCAGCACGACACAGCGCGCCCCGATCCCCGGCGCTGGTGGGCCCTGGCGGCCCTGGTCGCGAGCATGCTCGTCCTCGGTTTCGACATGACGATCCTGAACGTGGCCCTCCCGACGATCACCGGACAGCTGGGCGCCACCACCGGTGAGCAGCAGTGGATGGCGGACGCGTACATCGTGGTCTTCGCCGCGCTGATGCTCCCTGCCGGACTCCTCGGCGACCGCTTCGGGCGGCGCCGGATACTCGTCACCGGGCTCGGTGTCTTCCTCGCGGCGTCCGTCGTCGGCGCGCTCGCCTCCGACGTGACCTGGGTGATCTTGGCCCGCGCCCTCATGGGGGTCGGCGGCGCCATGGTGATGCCGCTCGCCATCTCCGTACTGCCGTCGCTGTTCCCGCGCGAGGAGCAGACGAAGGCCATCGGCATCATCTCGGCGGCGTCCGCGCTCGGCATGCCCCTCGGACCGATCGTCGGCGGCTGGCTGCTGAACCACTTCTGGTGGGGCGCCGTCTTCGTGATCAACGTGCCGATGGTCGCCATCGGCATCACCGCCTGCCTGTTCCTGCTCCCGGAGACCAAGGACCCGGCCGCCCCCAGGATCGACCTCGCCTCGACCGTGCTCACCGCGCTCGGCCTCGGCACCCTGATCTACGCGATCATCGAGGGCCCCGCGAAGGGCTGGACCGACCCGGCCGTCCTCGGCGGCTTCGCCGCGGCCGTCGTCCTGCTCGGCGCGCTCGTCCTGCGCGAACGCCGCAGCCCGCGCCCCATGCTCGACCTCACGCTCCTGTCCCACCGCGGCTTCCTCACCCACACGCTCGTGGCGACGCTCGGCATGTTCGTGCTCGCCGGCCTCATGTTCGTGCTGCCGCAGTACCTGCAGGCCGTGCTCGGCACCGACGCGCTCGGCACCGGGCTGCGGACGGTCCCGCTGATGGCCGGGATGCTGGTCGCCGCGAAGCTCGCCCAGCCGCTCGTCGCCAGGTTCGGGGCACGGTCGGTGATCTGCGTCGCCCTGGTGGTCCTCGCCTTCGCCGGGTTCCTGGGGGCGCGCACCACCACCGGCTCCGGGTACGGCTTCACGGCCCTGTGGCTGACGATCGCCGGGATCGGATTCTCCTTCGCCATGATCCCCGCGATGGGCGGCGCGCTCGGCGCCCTCCCCCGGGACCAGGCGGGCCGCGGCTCCGGGCTGCTGAGCACCGTGCGCCAGACCGGCAGCGCGCTCGGCGTCGCCCTGCTCGGCGCCCTCATCGCCGGCGCGTACACGACGAGGCTGAGCACGGGCGGGCTGCCCGGGGCGGCGGCGGACGCGGCACGCGACTCGGTCATCGGCGCGCACCTGGTCGCGGAGCGGCTCGGCGACCGGGCCCTCGCGGCCTCCGCCGACGCCGCCTACGTCCACGGCATGAACCTCGCCCTGACCGTCATCGGCATCACGGCGCTGGTCTCCGCGGTCCTCACCGCGGCCCTGATGCCCGGCCGCGTCCCGCCCGCCGCGAGCGCCCCGTCCGGTACGGAGGTGGCCCCCGTCAGCGCGGATGCCGGACAATGACGGTCATGGCCGCCTCAGCACAGACCCCGGAAGCCCGGCTCGGGCTCCGGGAACGCAAGAAGCTCAAGACCCGTACGGCGATCCGCGCGGCGACGTACCGCCTGATCATGGAGCGGGGGTACGACGCGACGACCGTCGAGCAGATCGCCGAGGCCGCCGAGGTGTCGCCGTCCACCGTCTTCCGCTACTTCCCCACCAAGGAAGACATCGTCCTGACCGACGAGTTCGACCCGATCCTGGAGCGGGAGCTGCGGGCCCGGCCGGCCGACGAGTCGATCGTCGAGTCCCTGCGGCACGTCATCGACCGCAGCCTGGACCTCGCCTGGGACAGCGAGGACCCCGAGGTGGCCCGGCTGCGCACCCGCCTCCAGGTGGAGGTGCCCGCGGTGCGCAGCCGGATGATGGAGTCGATGTCGGTCACCGGGCAGATGGTGTGCCGCGTCCTCGCCGAGCGCACCGGGCGCGACGCGGGCGACCTGGAGGTGCGGGTCTACGCGATGGCCGTGGTCGGCGCCCTCATGGAGGCCACGATGTACTGGGCCGAGCACGGCCACCAGGGCGAGCTGCGCGAGCTGGCGACGCGGGCCCTGGACACCTTGCGGAACGGGCTGTAGGCCCGCGTCCCTCACTCCCCCCGGTCCGCCGGGTCCGCCGGTCCGTTCAGGGTCCGGCTCAGCGCGTCGGTGTCCGTCACGGGGCTGTGGCACACGAAGTGCCGGCACACGTAGGCGCTCTCGCGGCCCTCGACCCGCGGCCGGTCCGCGAGCAGCGGCAGTTCGTCGCTGCCCTCCTCTCCCGCGGCGACGACCGCGCCGGGCGCGGTCCCGGTGAGCGCGGCGTGGTGCATCCGGCCCCCGACCTCCCCGACGACGGCGATCTCGCGGGGCCCGTCGAGCAGCGCCTCCGCGACCGCGAGCCCGTTGCCGATGAACCGCGGCGCGCGCGGGCCGAGCGCCTTGACGACCCCGAGGGCCCGCTCCGCCGCCGACCGGTGGGGTTCGGAGCCGGTCTGCGCCGCGTACGACAGCAGGGCCCCGGCGGCGGCGCTCCAGCCGGACGGGGTGGCGTTGTCGGTGGGGTCCTGGGGCCGCCGGATCAGCTGCTCGGCGTCGACGGCGGTGTCGTAGAGGGCGCCGCTCTCCTGGTCCACGAACCGGTCCAGGACGTGATCGAGCAGGAACCCGGCGAACTCCAGCCACACCCCCTCCCCGGTCACGGACGCCAGCGCGAGGAACCCCTCGGCGACATCGGCGTAATCCTCCAGCACGCCGCTGTTCTGCCCGGCCCGGCCGTCCTTGCTGGTACGGGAGAGCCGGGCGAGGGGGTCCATGTGCAGCCGTACGAGCAGGTCGCCCGCGCCGACGGCGGCGTCCACCAGGTCCTGCCGGCCGAAGTAGGCGCCGGTCTCGGCGAGAGCGGCGATCGCCAGCCCGTTCCAGGCGGCGACGACCTTGTCGTCCCGGCCCGGTGCGGGACGCCGGGCCCGCGCCTCGCGCAGCCGCTGCCGGATCCCCTCGATCTGTCCGGCGTCGAACACCTCGTCCGCCTGCGGCAGTCGGAGCACGGAGGCGCCCTCCTCGAAGGTCCCCTCCCGAGTGACCCCGAAGTACCGGGCGGCGACGGCCCCGTCCTCCGCGCCCAGCACCTCGTTCAGCTGCTCGGGCGTCCACACGTAGTAGGCGCCCTCGACCTGCTTGCCGCTCGCCGGGTCCTCGCTGTCGGCGTCCAGCGCGGAGGCGAACCCGCCCTCGTTCGTCCGCAGGTCACGCACGAGGAAGTCGGCGGTCTCCAGGGCGACGCGCTTGGCGAGCTCCGAGCCCGTCGAACGCCACAGGTGGGCGTAGGCGCGGCAGAGCAGCGCGTTGTCGTACAGCATCTTCTCGAAGTGCGGCACCGTGAACTCGCGGTCCACGGAGTACCGCGCGAATCCGCCGCCGAGCTGGTCGTAGATCCCGCCGCGCGCCATCCGCTCGCACGTGTCGGCGGCCATCTGCAGCGCGCCTTCCGCGCCGGTCCTGGCGTGGTGGCGCAGCAGGAACTCGATCACCATGGACGGCGGGAACTTGGGCGCGCCGCCGAACCCGCCGTACGTCGCGTCGTACTCCCGCGTCAGCCCGAGCAGCGCCTGCGCCAGCTCGCCCTCGCCGGGGACCCGCGCGTCCCCGAAGGACAGTTCACGGCCCGCGAGATCCGCGGTGATCTTCGCGGCGACCTCGGTGACCTCGCCCCGCCGGTCCGCCCACGCGTCCCGGACGCCCCCGAGGACCTGGGTGAAGGACGGCATGCCGTGGCGGGGCTCGGGCGGGAAGTACGTGCCGAAGTAGAAGGGTTCGGCGTCCGGGGTGAGGAAGACGGTCATCGGCCAGCCGCCCTGGCCGGTGGCGGCCTGGACGGCCTCCATGTAGACGGCGTCGACGTCGGGCCGCTCCTCGCGGTCGACCTTGACGCTGACGAAGTGTTCGTTGATGACTGCCGCGGTGGCGTCGTCCTCGAAGGACTCGTGCGCCATGACGTGGCACCAGTGGCACGCCGAGTAGCCGACCGATAGCAGAACGGGTACGTCGCGTCGTCGCGCTTCCTCGAACGCCTCAGGCCCCCAGGGCCACCAGTCGACCGGATTGTCAGCGTGCTGCAGCAGATAAGGCGAGGTCACACCAGCTAGCCGGTTCATACGATCCAGGCTCTCACGCCGCCCGGCGCGAACGGCTCAGCCCGGGGCACTGCGCCCTGCCCAGCCGCCTCCGCGCGCTCGGCCGGGAACGGGAACCTCGCCGCCGGCGCCGCCCGGCAGCGACGTCACGGTCGTGTCTTTGATCGCCGGGCCTCTCGCGCCTTCACCCCGTACGCAGGACACTTGACCCTGAACTGACGCCACCGGAGGGGGACCGAAGATGCGAGACAGCCATCGGGCGGAGGCCGAGCGGCTGTTGGCCCGCGTCGTGGAGGAGGAGGTCAGGCGCTCCGGCGGGCGGACGGACGGGGGCGCGCTGCTCGCGCGCGCCCGGGGCGCGCTCGACGCCATGGGGCAGACAGCCGCCGAGGAGTACGCCGCGTACACCCGGGCCCTGGACGAGGCGGCGGCCGGGCAGAAGACGTTCGGGGAGCGGTTCGCCGAGGAGGGCGGGTCGACGCCGCTGATGGTGGCGGGGGTCGGGGCCGTCACCGCCGTGGTGGCCGATCTCGCGCTCGGCGCGGGCACCGGGGTCGCCATGGGCGCCGGGGCGGCGGTCGCCGTGCTCGGCGCGGCCGCGACCGTCGCCAAGGTGACCGCGGCGCATCTGCCCGCGGCGAGCCGCAGCGCGGGCGCCCTGAACCAGCCGGGCGGGCCCGAGCAGTTGCGGTTGCAGTGGCTGACGGCGCTCGAGGTGCGGGGCGTCCGGCCGTTCCTGGATCAGCAGCGGATGCTCGCGGCCAGTACCGGTACGTCGAAGAAGTCGGCGGCGCCGGGGTCGCGGCGGACCGACAAGAGCGCGGCGGCGCGCCGCAGAAGCGTCCTGGAGCAGTCCTTCGGTCAACTGCCCGTTCCGGACGGGCCGTTCGCGGGGCGGCGGGCCGCCATGGCGCGGATCGCGCAGTGGGTGCACGCGGCGCGGGCCAGCACGGAGACGCGGCCGACGGTGGTGGTGCTGCACGGGGCGCCGGGTTCGGGGCGTACGACGCTCGCGGTGCGGGCCGCGCACGAGCTGCGGGACCAGTTCCGCGGGGCGTGCGTCGTGGATCTGCGCGGGGACCGGGCGGACGCGTCGCCGCTGTCGACGCGGGACGCGCTGCTGCATCTGCTGAACCGGCTGGGCGCGCCGCGCGAGCAGTTGTTGTTCCGCGAGCGGTCCTCACCGAACCAGCAGGTCAAGCGGTTGAGCGAGCTGTACCACCAGCATCTGACGGGGTTGCCGGTGACGATCGTGCTGGACGACGCGGAGGACGCCGAGCAGGTGCGCACGCTGATCCCGGAGCGGTCGGACAGCCTGGTCGTGGTCACCGCGCGCAAGCCGCTGGAGCTCGGCGGGTCGATCCCGGCGTGGGTGCACCAGTTGCCGGTGGAGGCGCTGGACGCCGCGGGCGCGGAGGAGTTGCTGCGGGAGGCCGCGGAGGACGCGAGCGGCCCGTACGACGCCGAATCGACCGATGAGGTACGCGAGTTGTGCGGCGGGCTGCCGCTGGCGCTGCGGGTCGCGGGGTCCTCGATCGGCCCGCGCACGACGCGTCAGCTGGCGGCGGACCTGAGCGCCTACGGGCCGGTGGAGCCGGTCGAGCGCGTGCTGTGGCTGCGCTACACCGACCAGTCGGACGCGGGCCGCCGGCTGCTGCGGCGCCTCGCGCTCGCCGGGCGGGCCTCGCTCGGCGCGGCGGCCGCGGCGGCGCTGCTGGCCACGGACGAGGCGGAGGCATCGCGCCATCTGACGGCGTTGTCGCGCGCGGGGCTGATCGACCACGTCCGGGGCAGCCGTTACCGGCTGCACGATCTGGTGCGGTCGTTCGCGCAGGCCCGGCTCTCGGACGAGGAGGAGCCGGCCGAGCGGGTGGCGGCGCAGGAGCGCCTCATCCAGAACTACGCGGAGCTCGCCGACTCGGTGATCCGTCTGGTGGACGGCAACATGTCCACGCGCGCCGGTCAGCCGGGCCCGCACGGTTTCACGTCGCTCGACGCGGCGCTGCGCTGGCTGGACGACGAGTCGAGCTTCATCACGGCGGCGCTGCGGCACGCGGAGGACGTCGACCAGCAGGCGGTCCTGGGTCTGCTGGGCGCGCTCTGCGACTACTGCCTCCTGCGCGGTGACCTCTACCGCCTCGGCGAGATCAGCGAGTTGACGCAGGCCATCGACCAGGGGCTGCTCGTGCGCTCGGTCCAGTGGCGTACGGGCATCGCGGCGCGTCAGCTCGGCGAGCTGGACAAGGCGCGTACGACGCTGACGTCGGTGGTCGACCTGTACCGCGAGGCCCATCATCAGGCGGGCGAGGCACGCGCGCTGTGCTCGCTCGGCATCACCCTGCACCACCAGGGTCAACTCACGGACGCGTCGGCCAAGTTGCGGGAAGCGCTGGATCTCCAGACGACGCCGGAGACGCGGGGCGACCGCGGCTGGACGCTGCACGCGCTCGCGGCGGTCGAGCGCGACCGCGCCCACGTACGCGAGTCCTTGGCGCTGCTCACCGACGCGCTCGCCCTGCACCGGGAGAACGAGTCGCTGCACGGTGAGGCGTGGGCGCACTTCCAGCTCGGGCAGTTGTGCCTGCGCATGGGCGAGGTGCCGCGGGCCGACGAGGAGCTGCGGGCCGCCCTGGATCTGTACCGGCGTACGCGTGACAGCCGCGGCGAGGCGTGGGCGCTGACGCAGCTGGCGCGGGCCCGGCTGGTCGACGGTGAGGCGTCGGCCGCGGTCGACGGTCTGCGCCAGGCGTTGTCCCGGCACCGCGACAACGAGGACGCGCGCGGTGAGGCGTGGACCGCCTACTACCTGGGCCAGGCCCTGGAGGAGACGGGCAACCTCGACCAAGCGGTGCGCGAGCTGGAACGTTCACGCACGATGTTCTCCCGGATGCGCGACGTGTACGGCCTGGCGTGCGCCCGTCACCACTCGGCGCGGGTCACCCGCGACCAGCGGGCGGCGCAGACGGGGTCGCTGCGCAACTCCGGGTTCGCGCGGCAGCTCCTGGTCGACGCCCGCGCCGACTTCCAGCGCATCGGTGTCGCGCACGGCGAGGCGTGGACGTGCCTGGAGCTGGCGGTCGTCGACGCGGGCAACGCGCGGCTCCAGCAGGCGGTGACGCTCTGCGAGCAGGCGGCCGCGCTGTTCGCCTCCTACGGCGACCGGCGCGGCGAGGACTGGGCCGCGTTCCTGCGGTGCACGCTGCTCCCCTACGCCTCGCCGGGTGGCTCGGAGATCGGCGCGGCGGTCGCCCAGGAGGAGCTGGCGCAGCTGGCCCGTACGCCCAATCCGGTCCGTGACGGCAAGCTCGACGACTACGTGGGCGCGTTCGGGCTGCTGCTCGAACGGGGGGTGGAGCTGGACGCGGGCTGGCAGGCCTGGCGCCTCGGCATGGTGCCGAACCGGCACGCCCGGGATGTGATGGGGGTGATCGCGCAGCCGTCGCGGCCCTGAGCCGCGCGCCTACGGGAGCCGCGGCGCCTTCGGTGCCTCGCGCACCCGGTACTGGAGGTGCAGCACCCGGTCCCCCTGGACCAGCACGTGCGGGTCGTCGAGGAGGCGCTGTCCTTCGGCGGAGCCGAAGTAGCGCTTGCCCGAGCCGAGGAAGACCGGGGCGACGTCCATGGCCACGACGTCGACGAGGCCGAGGGCGAACGCCTGGCCGCCGATGTCGCCGGCGGTGACGGCCACGGCCCGGCCGTCCGCGAGCTCCTTGGCCAGGGTGACGGCCTCGGCCACGTCGCCCACGAAGTGGTAGTGGGACGCCTCGGGGTGCCAGCCCTCGGGGCGGGGCCGGTGCGAGACCACGACGACGTGCTCGCCGGCCGGCGGCTTCGCGTCCCACCCGTCGGTGAGGTCGAAGAGGTGACGGCCCATGATCGTCACGCCGATGCTGTCCCACATGGGCTGCGTGTACGCGGCGGAGGCCCGGGAGACCCGGAAGCCGTCGCCGTCACCGAGCGGCGTGTCGCCGTTGCCGTACCAGTCGAAGAGCGCTCCGACCTGGTCCTCGGCGTCGGCGATGAAACCGTCCACGGAGACGACCGCGTGCATCAGTACAGGGGCCGGTACAGGGGTCGGTACAGGGCTCACAGGGTTCATACCTGTACGACCCGGCGCACCCGCGAAACTCATCGCGGGCGCGCCCGGAGAGCCGCGCCCGGAAGCCGAAAGGCTCTAGGAGCGCTCGGGCGCCTTGCCGGCGTCGGCGGCGACCGGCTCGGCGCCCGCCTTCTCCTTGAAGTCGACCTTGCCCATGTGCCGGTTCATCGACTTCATCAGGCCCCAGACGGCGAGGGCCATCACCGCGAAGACGATGAAGCCGAGCACACCCGGAGTCACCTTGTTCTCGTCGACCTCCTGCGCGGCAAGAGGGACGAGATGGGTCATTGCCAGATTCGATGTCACATCAGGCATTGTGACGGACGCCCGCGAAGAGGTCGTCCTCGGGGAGGGAGGTATCGACGAGGGACTTCGCCAGCTCGTACTCCTCGGTGGGCCAGACCTCCTTCTGGACGTCCATCGGCACGCGGAACCAGCCGCCGTCCGGATCGATCTGCGTGGCGTGCGCGATCAGCGCCTTGTCACGGATCTCGAAGAACTCGGCGCACGGAACATGCGTGGTCAGCGTGCGCTCGACCCGCTCGAACTCGTCCCAGCGCTTCAGCCAGTCCGCGTACGGCGACTCCAGGCCGCGCTCGATCATGGCGTGGTGCAGCGCTTCGGTGCGCGGCCGGTTGAAGCCCTGGTTGTAGTAGAGCTTGCTCGGCTGGAAGACCGGGCCGAACTCGGCCTCGGGGTACTTCTCGGCGTCGGCCGCACCGTCGAAGGCCACCATCGAGATCTTGTGGGTCATGATGTGGTCGGGGTGCGGATACCCGCCGTTCTCGTCGTACGTCGTGATGACCTGGGGACGGAAGGACCGGATCTGGCGCACCAGGCGCCCGGCCGCGTAGTCCACGTCCTCCAGGGCGAAGCAGCCCTCGGGCAGCGGCGGCAGCGGGTCCCCCTCGGGCAGTCCGGAGTCGACGAAACCCAGCCAGTCCTGCTTGACGCCGAGGATCTCGCGGGCCTCCTCCATCTCCTTCTTGCGTACTTCGTGGATGTGCTCCTCGATGTACGTGTCGCCCTGGAGCTTCGGGTTGAGGATGGAGCCGCGCTCGCCTCCCGTGCAGGTCACGACATGCACGTCCACCCCCTCGGACACGTACTTGGCCATGGTGGCCGCGCCCTTCGACGACTCGTCGTCGGGGTGGGCGTGAACGGCCATCAGTCGCAGCTGCTCAGTCAAGACAAGATCCTTGGTGAATTAAGGCGCCCTGATGTGAATCGGCGCAATGGGCGCTTCTATAGTGACCGAACCGGGGGGCGGAAAATTCCGGTGCCCGGATGTTGGCGGGCGAGGCGAGAGGAACTGGCCGATGAGCGCCGTGCAGCAGCTGCCGGAGGGCCGCTACGGGGCATCGCGCGCGGCCGACGCCCGCGCGGACCGGAAGCTGAAGATCGCCGCGATCGTCCTGGGGGCACTGTTCGCCGCGATGATGTGCTGGTTCGGCTGGTACTACGTCGTGGGCAACAAGTTCAGCGGTGAGGTCATCGCCTTCAAGTCGTCCCCGGAGGGCGTCCAGGTCCATCTGGAGATCCGTAAGGACGCCGACGCGAGCGGCTACTGCACGGTCCGCTCGCAGAGCGCGGACGGCGCCGAGGTGGGCCGGGCCGACTTCCGCTTCGCCCAGCACGAGGAGCGGATCGACAAGGTCGTCACGCTGCGCACGGCCGGCCGGGGCACGACCGCGGAGCTCATCGGCTGCCACGCCGAATGACGCGCCTCTCTTCCGGGCCAGTACGTCGGCGTTGACCTGCGGCGACGTAAATCTGCGACCATATGTTCTCCCCCTTCGACCGCTGAATTGTTAGGCTCGTGGTTTCGCCCACCCGTGAGGGAACATCCTTCTGGGTAGGGCGATGCTTTGTATTCCCAGTACCTACGAGGAGCGACCTGTGACCCAGACCAGCGAAGACGTCACCTGGCTGACGCAGGAGGCGTACACCAAGCTCAGGGACGAGCTGGCGTATCTGTCTGGTCCCGCGCGCGAGGAAGTCACCGCGAAGATCGCGGCGGCGCGCGAGGAGGGCGACCTGCGGGAGAACGGCGGGTACCACGCCGCCAAGGAGGAGCAGGGCAAGCAGGAGCTCCGCATCCGCCAGCTGACCCAGCTCCTGGAGAAGGCCAAGGTCGGTGAGGCGCCCGCCGCGACCGGCGTCGTCGCGCCCGGCATGGTCGTCACGATCGCTTTCGACGGCGACGAGGACGACACCATGACCTTCCTGCTCGCCTCCCGCGAGTACGCCAGCTCCGACATCGAGACGTACTCGCCGCAGTCGCCGCTGGGCACGGGCGTCAACGGCAAGAAGGTCGGGGAGGACGCCCAGTACGAACTGCCGAACGGCAAGCTCGCCTCCGTCAAGATCCTCACGGCGGAGCCGTACAACGGCTGACGCCTCTGGTGATACGTGACGAGGCCCCCGGAGCAGCCGTCCGCTCCGGGGGCCTCGCCATGTGCGCATCAGGCCGTCGCGTTGCGGTACTTGCGGACCGCGAACGTGCGGAAGACGACGACGATCAGGACGGACCAGATCAGCGACGCCCACACCGGGTGCTGCATGGGCCAGGCGCTGGACTGTGACACGCCGGGGCTGCCGAAGAGCACGCGGCACGCCTGCACGGTCGCGCTGAACGGGTTCCAGTCGGCAACGTGCCGCAGCCAGGGCGTCATCATGCCGGTGTCCACGAACGCGTTCGAGATGAACGTCACCGGGAAGAGCCAGATGATCCCTCCCGAGGTCGCCGCCTCCGGGGTCCGCACCGAGAGGCCGATCAGCGCGCCGATCCAGGTGAACGCGTAGCCGAGGAGGAGCAGCAGGGCGAAGCCGCCCAGGATCCTCCCGGCGTTGGTCGGCTCCTGCGAGCCGGTGCGCCAGCCGACGAGCAGGGCGACGACCGCGAGGACGAGCAGGGTGATGGAGGTCTGGACGAGGTCGGCGACGGTGCGGCCGGTCAGGACCGCGCCGCGGGCCATGGGCAGCGAGCGGAAGCGGTCGACGAGCCCCTTCTGGTTGTCGTCGGCGATGCCCGCGGCGGCTCCGGCCGTGGCGAAGGTGACCGTCTGGGCGAAGATGCCCGCCATCAGGAAGTTCTTGTAGACGTCGGGGTCGGTGGAGCCGCCGACGCTCATGGAGCCGCCGAAGACGTAGGTGAAGAGGACCACGAACATCACGGGCTGGATGACGCCGAAGAGGAGCATCTCGGGGATGCGTGTCATCCGGATCAGGTTGCGCTTGGCGACGACCAGTGAGTCCCGGACGGACTGGCCGATGCCGCCCGCCGCGCGCGGGGTGCGCACGGGGTCGGTGACGGTGCT
The DNA here is from genome assembly GCF_055571235.1 of Streptomyces sp. NPDC030991. Classification (NCBI taxonomy): domain Bacteria; kingdom Bacillati; phylum Actinomycetota; class Actinomycetes; order Kitasatosporales; family Streptomycetaceae; genus Streptomyces; species Streptomyces sp. NPDC030991. Next base: position 74,336 of record NZ_JBVIFR010000006.1, on the reverse strand, counting down.
CACGTGCGGGCCTCCTTCTCCTTCTCGGGGTCCTCGGCCTCGGTCGGTTCCTCCGCCGTGTGTCCGGTCAGGGAGATGAACACGTCGTCCAGGGTGGGGCGGCGCAGGCCGATGTCGTCGATCTCGATGCCGCGCGCGTCGAGCTCGCGGATCACCTCGGCGAGCAGCTTGGCGCCGCCGGTCACCGGGACGGTCAGCTTGCGGGTGTGCTCCTCGACGGTGGCGTCGCCCTTGCCGAAGCCGGTCAGGACCTGGCGGGCGGTGTCGATGTGATCGCGCTCGTGCACGACGACCTCGACGCGCTCGCCGCCGGTCTGGGCCTTGAGCTGGTCGGAGGTGCCGCGGGCGATGACCCGGCCGTGGTCGACCACGCAGATGTCGTGCGCCAGGTGGTCGGCCTCTTCCAGGTACTGGGTGGTCAGCAGCAGCGTCGTGCCGCCGGCGACCAGCTCCTGGATGACCTCCCACAGCTGCTGCCGGTTGCGCGGGTCGAGGCCGGTGGTCGGCTCGTCCATGAACATCACCGGGGGCGAGACGACGAGCGCGGCCGCGAGGTCGAGGCGGCGGCGCATGCCGCCGGAGTACGTCTTGGAGGGGCGGTCGGCGGCGTCGGTGAGGTGGAACCTCTCCAGGAGCTGGACCGCGCGCGCCTTCGCCTCCTTGGCCTTCATCTGGTAGAGCTGGCCGACCATCTGGAGGTTCTCCCGGCCCGTCAGATACTCGTCGACCGCGGCGAACTGACCGGACAGGCCGATCGAGCGCCGTACCTCGTTCGGATTCTTCAGTACGTCGATGCCCGCGACGACCGCTCTGCCACTGTCCGGCGTGAGCAGCGTCGTGAGGCAGCGCACCGCTGTCGTCTTGCCCGCTCCGTTGGGTCCGAGCAGGCCCAGGACCGTGCCTTCTGGTACGTCCAGATCGACACCGTCCAGGGCCCTTACGTCACCGAAGGTCTTCACCAGACCTTCGGCGTAGATGGCGCCTGGCATTGGTTCCCCCATAACCCCGTGGATGGATGAGTGACCGGTCTACCGGGTGGTGCCTGCGGTGGTGCCCTGTGCGTCGCGCGATGTGCGGAAAGTCTAGTTTTTCCGGGATGGCGATGCCCGACGAACGAGTGATGCGAGCCACACCGTATCGCGATGTATCGCGTCTCCTCAACCGGTTTCCCGGTTCTCGCCGTCCGGGCAGCGGGACGGCGGCAGGACGGAAGGGCGGAGAGGCGGCGGGACGGAGAGACGGCGGGGCGGCGGGGCGACGGGCGGCCTCAGTCGATGACTGTGTAGCCCGCCTCCCGCAGCGCCGTGCCGACCTCGGCGCAGTGCGCGGGGCCCTTGGTCTCCAGGTGCAGCTCCACCTCCGCCTCGGTGAGCCCCAGCCGGGGATCGGTCCGTACGTGGCCCACGTCGAGGACGTTGGCGTCCGCCGCCGACAGCACCTGGAGGATCGAGGCCAGGGCGCCGGGGCGGTCGGTCAGCCGCAGGCGCAGCGAGAGGTAGCGGCCCGCCGCCGCCATGCCGTGGGTGAGGACCCGCTGCATCAGGAGCGGGTCGACGTTGCCCCCGGAGAGCAGCGCGACCACCGGGCCCTCGAAGGCGTCCGGCTCGCTCAGGAGCGCCGCCACGGGGCTGGCCCCCGCGGGTTCGACGACCATCTTGGCGCGCTCCAGGCACAGCAGCAGCGCGCTCGCCAGGGCGTCCTCCGACACCGTGCGGACCTCGTCGACCAGGCCGCGCACGAGCGCGAAGGGGACGTCGCCGGGCCGGCCCACCTTGATGCCGTCGGCCATGGTCGCCGCCGGCTGCGGCAGGGAGACGGGGCGGCCGGCCCGGAGCGAGAGCGGGTAAGCGGCCGCGCCCTCCGCCTGCACGCCGATCACCCGCACGTCGGGCCTGACCGCCTTCACCGCGACGGCGACGCCCGCCGCGAGCCCGCCGCCGCCGATGCCCACGACGATGGTGCGCACCTCCGGGCACTGCTCCAGGATCTCCAGACCGAGCGTGCCCTGGCCCGCGACGATGTCCGGGTGGTCGAAGGGGTGGATGAAGACGGCGCCGGTCTCGCGCGCGTACTCCTGCGCCGCGGCCAGCGTCTCGTCGACCACCTGCCCGTGCAGCAGCACCTGCGCGCCGTAGTCGCGGGTCGCGGCGACCTTCGGCAGGGGCGCGCCGACCGGCATGAACACCGTGGAGCGCACGCCCAGGAGCGAGGAGGCGAGGGCCACGCCCTGCGCGTGGTTGCCCGCGCTCGCGGCGACGACCCCCGCGGCCCGCTCCTCGGGGAGCAGCCCGGCGATGCGCACGTACGCGCCCCGCAGCTTGAAGGAACCGGTCCGCTGGAGGTTCTCGCACTTGAGGTGGACCGGGGTGCCGAGCAGCTGCGAGAGGTGGTGGCTGTGCGCCATGGACGTCATCCGCGCCACTCCGGAGAGCATCTTCTGGGCGCCGCGTACATCATCGAGGGTCACGGCGGGCAGAGGGTGCGGCAAGGAGTCAGACGCGTTGTAGCTCATGACTGAAGTCTCGCAGCTCACGGCGTACGTCTCTCGGGATGTTCACGCTCCGAGACCGGATTGCGCAGCGCAGGTACGGCCAGCGCTTTCGCCGCGTACCCTGTGCCCCAATCCAGTGCAATCCACCATCCACGCATGAAGTGAGCCCCCGGCCATGCCCACACCACAGGAAACGATGGACATGACGACCGCCGGCGACACCGGCCTCCTCGAAACGCTCCAGCACGAGGTGGCGGTCTTCGCCCGCCGCGCCGAGCAGACCCGGCTCGGCGGGGTCGGGCAGGTGCGCAATTCGATGGACCGCGCCGCGTATCTGCTGCTCAACCGCCTCGACAAGGAAGGCCCGATGGGCGTCAAGGCGCTCGCGTCGAGCATGGGGATCGACTCCTCGACGGTGACCCGGCAGGTCGCCCCGCTCGTCGACACGGGTCTCGTCAAGCGCACGTCCCACCCGGAGGACGGCCGCGCCGTCGTGCTCCAGCTGTCGCCGCGCGGTCTGTCCCGTCTCGACGAGGTCCGCTCGTCCCGGCGGGAACTGATGGCCCAGCTGACGGAGGAGTGGGAGCCACAGGAGCGCGAGCAGTTCTGCGCGCTGCTCACGCGCTTCAACAGCGCGCTGTCCGCACGCCAGTCGGGCCAGCCGGCCCCCTCTGCCGACTCCTGAGGCCCGTCCGGCACTCACGTGCGGCGCCGCGGCTCCCGCCTCTTGACCAGGGGGCCGCGGCGGGCCTCATATGAAGCGTGCGCGAACGGCAGGCGTCGAGGAACGCCCGCCGGGCCCGGGAGTTCGAGGCGTTCGTCGCGGGCGCGGCAGGGCGGCTGCTGCATGCCGCGACCCTGCTCACCGCCGAACGGCACGACGACAACCCGCGCGCGCGGAAGCTGCTCACAGTCGCCCTCGCCCGTACGTACGCCTCCTGGGACCGTCTTCGGGGTGAGGATCCCTACGACTGTGTCCGCACGGAGCTAGGCGTCCGCTTCGCGCGCGGTGCGTGGCGCGAGACATGGCACCGGCACCGCGGGCACGGTGGTGTGCTGGGTCATCTGACGCCGCAGGAGCGGCTGGTGCTCGTGCTGCGGCTGTTCGAAGGGGTCGGCGAGGAGCAGGTGGCGGCGCTGCTCGGGCTGCCCGTGGAGCGCGTACGGGCGCTGCACGCGCGCGCGATGGCCCTCGCTCTGCATCCGCCGCGCGGGCCCGCGCCCGCCGAGCTGCCCGGGACGGCACCGGCATGAGTCTTCAGGAACGCAAGGAGGCGACGGTCCGCGCGGTACTCGACGCGGCGCCCCCGCCGGCGGTCCCGGCCGACCTGTGCGCGGAGGCGATGCGCAGGGGCGGCCGTTCGCTGCGGCGCCGACGGATCGCGTGGCGCCTCGTGTGGGCCGTCCTGTGCGCCGCGCTGGTGGCGTTCGTGGTGTGGGCGACGATGGCCCGGCCGTGGGTGGAGCCGCCCGCGAAGACGACCCCACCCCTGACCGGCTGGTGAACCCCCTTGTGCCGTAAGGGAGTTACTTGCCGCCGAGCGCCTGCTGGAGGTCGGCCAGCAGATCGTCGACGGACTCGATGCCCACGGAGAGGCGGACGAGGTCGGCGGGCACTTCGAGGGCCGAACCCGCGACGGACGCGTGCGTCATGCGGCCCGGGTGCTCGATGAGGGACTCGACCCCGCCGAGGGACTCACCGAGCGTGAACAGCTTCGCGCGGTTGCAGACCTCGACGGCCGCCTCCTCCCCGCCCTCGACCCGGAACGACACCATGCCGCCGAACGCCTTCATCTGCTTGGCGGCGATCTCGTGGCCCGGGTGCTCGGGCAGGCCCGGGTAGAGGACCTTGGTGACGCGCGGGTGGCGGCCGAGCATCTCGGCGACGCGGGTGGCGTTCTCGCTGTGCCGGTCCATGCGCACGGGCAGCGTCTTGATGCCGCGCAGGACGAGCCAGGCGTCGAACGGGCCGCACACCGCGCCCATCGCGTTCTGGTGGTACGCGAGGTCGTCGGCGAGCGCCTGGTCGTTGACGACGAGGGCGCCGCCAACCACGTCCGAGTGGCCGCCCATGTACTTCGTCATGGAGTGCACGACGATGTCCGCGCCGAGCGCGAGGGGCTGCTGGAGGTAGGGGCTGGCGAAGGTGTTGTCGACGACGAGGCGGGCGCCCGCCGCACGGGCCACCTGGGCGACGGCGGCGATGTCGGTGATGCCGAGCAGCGGGTTCGAGGGCGTCTCGACCCAGACGGCCTTGGTCCGCGGGGTGATCGCGGCGCGCACGGAGTCGACGTCGCTGGTGTCGGCGACGGACCACTGCACGCCCCAGCGTGAGGCGACCTTGTCGAACAGCCGGAACGTGCCGCCGTACGCGTCGTTCGGGATGACCACGTGGTCGCCCGGGCTCAGCAGCGCGCGGAGCAGGCAGTCCTCGGCGGCGAGCCCCGAGGCGAAGGCGAGGCCGCGCCGGCCGCCTTCGAGTGCGGCGAGGTTCTCCTCCAGGGCGGTGCGGGTCGGGTTGGCGCTGCGGCTGTACTCGTAGCCGCCGCGCAGGCCGCCGACGCCGTCCTGCTTGTACGTGGAAACCTGGTAGATCGGCGGGACGACTGCGCCGGTGACGGGGTCGGCCGTGTTGCCGGCGTGGATGGCGGTCGTCTCGAACCCGCGGGGGGCGCCGTTGTGGCTGTGGGTGTCGCTCATGTGCCCCGAGCGTAGTGCCGAGGCGGCCCCGGAGCCGCCTCGGTTAACTTTGAAGGCATGGGAATTCTCTGGATCCTGATGGCCGTGCTGATGATCGCCTGGGTGGTGATGCTGCGGCGGCGCGGCGGCGGTGGCGGTATCCGTCAGGTCGCCCCGGGGTCCCCCGACGCCGCGGATCCGGCGAACTACGGCTTCGTACGCCAGGAGGAGCTGGACGTCCGCCTGCCCGGCCCCGACCAGGACCTCCTGAACGTGATGGCCGTCGTCCAGCGCAACCAGGATTTCACGGCCGCTTCGCAATTGCTCGCCGGTACCGGCAAGGAGACCGAGGCCAGGTGGGAGCGGGTGCAGGCGATCGCCGGGGCCGCCGCCATCGAGCTGGCGCAGACGCCCCGCCTGGGTGCCGGGTGGCTGCACGCGTGGCGGGCGCAGCAGCCCAAGGACGCGGGCGGGGCACAGGTCTTCGCCGAGTTCCTGGTGCAGCAGGCCTGGCGCAACGGCGGGACGCCGGACGAGCAGCGGATCATCCTGGAGGAGGCGCGGGGCGCCTGCGAACAGGCGGCGCTGCTGGCCCCCGGTGACCCGGTCCCGCACATCACGCACCTCGCGGTCGCGCGGGGCCTCGGCTACTCGCGGTCCGAGTTCGAGCAGCTGTGGCTGAAGATCCTCGACACGACTCCCGGGCACATGGGCGCACATCTGGCGGGCCTGCGCTACTGGACGGAGAAGTGGCACGGCTCGCGCGACGACGCGTTCGCGTTCGCCGAGGCGGCCGCCGCCCGCGCCCCGCGCGGTTCGCTGCTCGCCGCGCTCCCCCTCTTCGCGCTGTACGAGCACATGCCCGACCTGAACCTGGTGCGCGGCTTCTACGAGAGCGAGGTCGTCGCCAAGGCCCTGCACGGCGCCCTCTTCGCGATCTCCGCCGCCCGCCCCGACGACCCGATGCTCGCGCACGTACGCCACCTGCTGGTCTTCTTCCTGGTCCGCGCCGAGCGCTGGTCGGAGGCGATGCAGCAGCTGATCCGCGTGGACGGCCACGTGGGCGCCATCCCGTGGACCTCGGAGGAGGACCCGGCGTCGTCGTACGCGGTGTACCGGGCGCTGGCCGTGGCCGGGTACGAGGCGAACGGGGGGAGCCCGGCGAGTTTGCGGCACTGACGCTGGGCCGCGGGGCTAGGTGGCCGGACGGGGGCCCGGCCGGGCGGGTCGAAGGGAGCGTGGGCGCGGGGTGGGCCCCGGCCCCCGGCCGCCCCTTGAGCCGCACGAGGTCTCCGGTGGTCACACGGGGGCTGATGCTTTTCAGGGCGGGGTCAGCCGGACCTCGGCACGAAGGGCCTGCTTGCCCTTCTCCATCTCCGCCTCCTCCTCAGGAGTGAAGGCGAAGGATGCGCGCAGGTCCTCCCAGTCGGCGCCCTTGGTGACCTCGGGCGGTTCGTTGCCCACAGGCTCTCCTCCAGACAGTCGGCGCCCGTGCGCTCAGCGCGTGCGCACCTCGGCGATGAACGCCGACCAGGCGGTACCGGTGATCACGATGACGGGGCCGGCGGGGTTTTTGCTGTCCCGGACCGGGACGATGCCGGGGGTGCCATCGGCGACCTCTACGCAGTGACCGCCGTCCCCGTTGCTGTAGCTGGACTTGCGCCAGCGGGCGGCACCGGGGAAGTCGCGGGGATGCCGTGTCGCAGCGTCCATATCAAGTTGGAAACTTGCCATTTCGGTAGTCCTCTGCCGCAGATTCGATGAGTTTCAGGGACGCCTCCGGCGGCAGCGCAGCTGCCCTGAGCCGTCCGTACGCCTTTGCATACTGCTGCACGAGCCCCGGGTCGTCGATCAGCTGACCGCTGTACATCCCCTCGGTGTACATGACGGGTGGCGCATCAGCGAAGGTCATGAACCTAGCCGTACCCATCAAAAAGGGGTGCGCTCCTGGGTTCCGCAACAGGATCTGCGGACACGACCGGCGTCTACGCGCAACCTCCGCGATGTGTGCCAACTGTTCCGCCATGCCATCGGGCTCGATCATCGGCTGTCGAAGGATCGACTCGTCCAGCACCAGCCAGGTCTCGGGAGCATCCTGTCCCTCGAAAAGCCAGGCGCGTTCGCGCCGGTCGGCGACTTTCGCAGCCAGCTCCGCCTCGGGGGCTGTCGGGTAGGCGGCCAGGACAACGGCCCGAATGTACGGCTCCAGTTGAAGCGGCCCCGGAATCAGTAGGGGACCCCACTCCTCGATCTCCAGGGCGCGCTGCTCCAACTCCAGCACGTCAGCGAAGTACTCGGCATGCGTTCCCCGGCGCGCCTTCCGCACATCCTCGCAACCCCGCGCGAAGAACCCATCCGTACCCAGCACTTGGTCCACATGCTGCGCCAGCTCCAGCGGCATCCTGCGCTCCCCGCGCTCAATGTCGCTCAGCAGCGACTTCCCGTAGAAGCTGCCCTCGACCAGTTCCTCCAGGGAAAGCCCGGCGGCCTCCCTCTTCCAGCGCAACTCCTTGCCGTAGAAGGTCGGGACGCTCATCGAGCCGTCGATGTCCTTGCGTCGTGCCATCGCTCACCGCCATGTGGGGGGCTTCCGCAGTTCGGGCTGCGTACTTGAAACCCTGTTCACGGTACGGAGCCCAGCACCACAGTGTGAGCGAACCGTCACGGAACGCTCAAGAAGGTGACCCCGCTCGTGCCCGAACCCCGCACAGCCCTCGCTCTCGACCTGCTGGCCACCCCGAGATCCGTACCGGAAGTACGCCAGCACCTCCGCGCCCATCCGTACGAAGTCAGGCTCTGCGCGAGCGAGTTGCTGACCAACGTCGTCGACCATCTCGGCGACGGCACACCGGTCACCGTAAAAGTGCACGCCACCGCCGACGGCAACACCCGCGTCGAGGTCACCGACCCCGACCCGCGCGCCCTGCCCGTACTCCTGCACGCCTCGCTGACGGACGAGTGCGGGCGCGGCCTCACGCTCGTCGGGGCGCTCGCGCTGCGGTGGGGCGTGGAACAGGGGGCCGGCGGCAAGACCGTCTGGTGCGAACTGGCCACCGAAGAGGCGCCGTGAACGCCATGACGGGCCTCCTTCGGACGTCAGTCATGCCCCTCTGGTCCGCCCCTACTACCGCGCCGCCGAGAAGGAACTCCTGTCCTCCGAGAAGGGCGGCGCGAAGGCAGCACCGGCCGAGCGGAACGCCCTCCGGTAGGCGGACGGGGTGACGTCCAGAGCGGCGCGCATATGCTGCCGCAGATTGGTGCCGCTGCCCAGGCCGGCCCTGGCGGCGATGTCGTCGACAGGCAGTTCGGTCGACTCCAGCAGATGGCGTACGTGTGCCAGGCGGGCCGAGGCGAGCCATTCGGCCGGGGAGAGTCCCGTCTCCTGCCGGAAGCGCCTGGTGAAGGTCCGTACGCTCATGTGGCAGTGGGCCGCGAGGTCTTTGAGGGACAGCCGCCGGTCCAGGTGCTCCGTCATCAGCGTCCGCGCCCCTGCCGTCGAGGTGCCCGCGTCGTCCCGGACCGGGTGTTCGATGTACTGGGCCTGCCCTCCGTCCCTCATGGGCGCGACGACGTTGTACCGCGCCACCCGGTTCGCCACGGAGCTGCCGTGGTCCTCCCGGACCAGGTGCAGGCACAGGTCGATCGCGGCCGCGCCGCCCGCTGACGTCAGGATTCCGCGATCGGCGATGTAGAGCGGGTCGGTGTCGAGGTCGACCGCGGGAAAGAGCCGCCTGAACTGCTGCGCGTAACGCCAGTGGGTCGCGGCCCGGCGGCCTTCCAGCAGACCGGCGGCCGCGAGTACGAACGAGCCGGTGCACAGGGACACCAGCCGGGCGCGGAGCCGGGCCGCACGGCGCAGTGCTTCGGCGACGGAGGCGTCCACCGCGCCGGCGTCCAGTACCTCCGGGCAGCGGGTGCCGGCGACGATCACCGTGTCGGCATGCTCCAGCAGGGACAGGTCGCCCTGCGGCATGACGCCGTACCCGTTCACCGTCGGTACCGGGGAGCCGTCCGGGGTGAGGGTGCGCACCTCGTAGGCCGCGGTGCCCGCGCGGGTTTCGACCGCGGCCAGCATCTGGGCCGGGATGCTCAGATCGAAGGCCACCACCGGCGCGAGGGCCAGGACGGCCACATGGTGCGGTGCCGCGACAGTCATGGCCCAATAGTTGCACATAGTGACTCTCGGGCCACTTCTGTGCCGCTCTTGATCGACAGAGACTGAGATCAGTTCCGCACGACAGACCGGGCAGCACCCGGTCGAACACCCGAAAGGTGCCCGTCAGCCATGACTTCCCCCGCGGTCGATCCCGAGATCCAGACCCTGCTCGACACCGCCGACACCGGCGTCTTCCCCGTCCACGGCCTGGACGCCGTCCTCGCCGACCCCGAGCGCTACGCACTGCTGCGCGCACGCCCCGACACCCCCGTCGACGACCAGGTCACGGTGCGAGACCTGTACATCCCCGGCCCCGCCGGGGATCTGCGACTGCGCGTCTACCGCCCCGACACCACCGAAGACCTGCCGATGATCCTCTACATACACGGCGGCGCCTTCACCTACGGATCTCCCGAGGCCGAAGAGGGACGCTCCCTGCGCTACGCCCGCGACGCCCACGCCGTCGTCGTCTCCGTCGACTACCGCCTCGCCCCCGAGCACCCCTATCCGGCCGCGGCCGACGACGCCTACGCCGCGCTGACCTGGATCGCCGACAACGCGGCCGAACTCGGCGGAGACCGCACACGCATCGCGGTGGCCGGTGGCAGCGCCGGCGGGAACATCGCCGCCTCCACCGTGCTCCGCGCCCGCGACCAGGCGGGCCCCCACCTGCTCTTCCAGTCCCTGACCTACCCCAGCCTGGACGGCAGTCTCACCAGCGCCTCGGCACGGGAGTTCACCGATACGCCGGTCTTCGCCCGCGGCGCGCTGGAACTGGCCGTGCGGTACTACGCGGAGGACAGCCACACCGACCCGTACGCCTTCCCGCTCCGCGCCACCGATCTCAGCGGCCTGCCGCCCACCTACATCGCTGTGGCCGAGATCGACCCGCTGCGCGACGAGGGCCGCGACTACGCCGCACGCCTGTCCGCCGCCGGCGTCACCACCGAACTCGTCCAGGTCCCCGGCGCCGTCCACGGCTTCGACCTCCTCTTCCCCCAGGCCCGCATCAGCGAGCACAACCTCACCGACCAGGTACGCACCCTGCGCGCGGCCCTCCACCCCTGAGAGCGTCCCCGCCGGTTCGAGCAGGAGGCGGACGAGCAGCGTCACGTCCCCGCCGGTTCGGCAGGAGGCGTACGAGCAGCGTCACGTCCCCGCCGCGGCGAACGCGTCGGCGATCGGTGCGATGAGCGAGGCGAAGCGGCGGGCACCCGCGTCACCTATCGGCGCCCACAGCGCGGCGCAGTGCTGGTCCGTCTCCGCCTCCATCCGCTCGCGCGCCGCGCCACCCGCCTCGGTGAGCGTGGTGTCGGGGTTCAGCCAGCCGCGCGCGACCAGGCGCGCCGTCGCCGCGGCCCACTCCTCGTCGTCCCACTGGCGGGTCGCCCGCACGACCGCCGTCGGGAGCTGGCCCGTCGCCGTGTGCAGGACGAGGCAGTCGCAGGGCCCGAGGCCGTTGTCGGCGAGCACGACGAGGTGCGCGTCGCCCCGCCACTCGCGCACCACCGCGATCTGCTGCCACAGCGCGACGAGCGGGTCGGACGGCAGCGCGACCGACGCGTTCGCGGCGGCCAGCACCTTGCCCGCGTAGTCGGCGCGGGCGACGACCGGGTCGATCAGTGAGCGCGCCTCGGCGAGCCGGTCGGCCGCGAGGTGCACGCCGACGCGTCGCATCGCCCGCTCCGCGACCTCGAAGCGGGCGGCCTGCCAGCGCTCGGGCGGCGCCGCGTCCCACACGCCGGTCATGGCCCGGACCGCCCGGGGGCTGAAGTTGTAGAAGGCCGCGAGCGTGACCTGCCACGAGACCGCGCCCATCGCGGCCGAACGGAACGCCAGGTACACCGGCCCGCGGTCGGTCACGCCGAACCCGGCCGCTTCCTGGGCGGCTTCGGGGGCGAAGTAGATGGGCAGGTGCGCCGCGCTGACGGCACGGCTGACTTCGCGGACGGCAGTCAGATCCATCGGGCCGCCCGCGGGGCGAAGGGAGGCAGAAAGGTCAAGGTCGTCGAGGTGCTGCATCGCGGTGCGTTTCCTTTCACGGTCACGGCCGAGCGGTGGGGACATGGACTGCCCCCATCCGCCGACTGAATCGACAGTAGCAGCAATAATCGATTATCTAACGGATCGTCTACGCTGAGGTCATGACCGATACGTCTCCCCGCCCGGCCTCCTCCGGAAAGCGGATGCTCTCCGAGCAGGCCTACGCACACCTGCGGGACGCGATCATGCGCGGGGAGTTCGCCCCGGGTGACGCCCTCAAGCCGCAGGACCTCGCCAGGGCGCAGGGCGTGAGCCTGGCCGTCATGCGGGAGGCGCTCGTGCGGCTGGTCGGCGAGGGGTTCGCCGACCGGCTGCCCAACCGCGGATTCGCGGTCCCGTCCTTCTCCGACCACCGCTGGCAGGAGATCGCGGAGGCCCGCCGGACCATCGAGCCGGCCGTCCTGCGCATGTCCGTCGAGCGCGGCGACGTCGACTGGGAGGCCCGCGTACGGGCCGCCCACCACCGCCTGGTCCGCACCCCGGCGTACGCGCCGGACGAGGGCGAGCACTACACCGAGGCCTGGTCCGAGGCCCACCGGATCTTCCACCGCACGCTCCTCGAAGGGTGCGGAAACCTCGCCCTGCTGGAGACCTTCGACCGGCTGTGGACCGCGAGCGAGCTGACCCGCCGCTGGTCGGCGCAGCGCGATCCCGGCCGGGACGGCGCGGAGGAGCACCGCATGCTGGAGGAGGCGGCGCTGGCCCGCGACGCCGACACCGCGGCCGCGGTCCTGGCGCGGCACCTCACGATGACCGCCGCCGCCCTGACCGACGACTCGGCCCAGGCCGGCTGAGCCCGCGCCAGCACTCCCATTCGCCCGTTCGCCCCTGCGCTGGATTGCCCGGCTTTGAGGCTCATTGCGGTTCATTGACGTTCGATATACCGGTCACCCTTCGGGTTTTCGGACCGATCTGCGTCCAGGATCTTGACCGGGCCGCCCCGGACTTCTTCACTGGCCACCGCTGACCCCTCCGACCCGTCGCTCGCCCTCGCCTCCCCCACGGACTCCCCCGCACCCCGAGGACCGGTACGCATGCCCCGTAACGGAACAGCCCGTCCCTCCGCCGTCGCCCTGTCGCGGCGGCACCTTCTCGTCGCCGGAGCGCTCACCGTGGCCGCCGCCGCGCTTCCCTCCCCGGCACGCGCGGACACCCGCGCCGCGAGCGCCTACGCCGGATACCTCTTCGTCTACTTCACCGGCGAGGGCACCGCCGACGGCGAGCAGATCCATCTCGCGCTCAGCCGGGGCAACGACCCTTTGCACTGGCGGGAGTTGAACGGCGGGCAGCCCGTGCTCACCTCCTCGCTCGGCGACAAGGGCGTACGCGACCCCTTCGTGATCCGGGCGCCCGAGGGGGACAGGTTCTTCCTCATCGCCACCGATCTGAAGATCAACGGCGGTGCGGGCTGGGACGAGGTCCAGCGGCACGGCAGCCGGTCCGTCATCGTGTGGGACTCCGCCGACCTGGTGGACTGGGGTGAGCCGAGGTCGGTGCGGGTGTCACCGGAGCGGGCGGGCAACACCTGGGCGCCCGAAGCCTTCTGGAGTGCGGAGCTCGGGGCGTACGTCGTCTTCTGGGCCTCGAAGCTGTACGCCGAGGACGACCCGGAGCACGCCGGGGACACGTACAACCGGATGCTCTACGCCACGACCACGGACTTCGTGACCTTCAGCGAGGCGAAGGTGTGGAACGACCCCGGGTACTCCGTCATCGACTCCACCGTCATCGCGCACGACGGGACGTACTACCGGTTCACGAAGGACGAGCGCTCGGCGTCCCAGTCGGTCTGCGGGAAGTTCATTCTTCAGGAGAAGGCGGCCGATCTGCTCGACACGGAGTGGGAGACGGTCGCCGAGTGCATCGGCAGCGGGGCCATGACGCAGGGCGAGGGGCCGCTCGTCTTCAAGTCCAACAGTGAAGAGAAGTGGTACCTGTTCGTCGACGACTACACCGGGGGCGGTCACCTCCCCTTCGAGACCGACGACCTGGCCGGTGGCGCCTGGGCCGAGTCCGCCGACTACCGGCTGCCGTCGGCGCCACGGCACGGCACCGTCCTCCCCGTCACCCGTGCCGAGTACGACCGGATCGAGGCGAAGTGGGGCGTCGCGCCCGTGCTCGCCGACGAGGACGGGCTCGTCGCCCACTGGCCGCTCGGGGCGAACGCCGAGGACGTGTCCGGGCACGGCTACCACGGCACCGCGGCCGGTGACGCGCGCTGGGCGGAGGGCGCCCTCGTGCTCGGCGGGGCGGGCGGGCACGTCGCGCTCCCCGACAACATGCTGGCCGGGGTCGACGCGGTGACCGTGGCCGCCGACATCTGGGTGGACGAGGACCAGCGGACGCCGTACTTCCTGTACGGGTTCGGGAACACCGGCGCGGACGGCAAGGGCGACGGGTATCTCTTCGCGACCGGCGGGAGCGCCGACGACGGACTCCGTGCCGCCCTCTCCGACGGCAACTGGAGCAGGGAGCAGAGCGCCGACGCCAACAGGGGTTTCCCGCGCGGGCGTTGGGCGCACCTCACGTACACCGTCGACGGCACGACGGCGCTCCTCTACCTCGACGGCGAGATCGTCGCGCGCAATACGGCCGTCACCCTGCTGCCCTCGGACATCGGTGGCGGCCGCACCACGGCGAACCGCCTGGGCGGGTCGCAGTACACCTCGGACCGCACACTGAAGGGCCGGCTGCGGGACGTCCGGCTGTACAACCGGGCACTGTCCGCCGACGAGATCGCCGCGCTGCCGTCCAACGCGACCCGTATCCGGGGTGCAGAGGTCCCGGAGCTCAAGGTTCCCGCCGTCGTCGAAGGGGTCGGCGGGACCGTCGTCCTGCCGGTCGAGCCCGGCACCGATCTCCGGCGCCTGCGCCCGGTGTTCACGCTCGCGCCCGGCGCGCGGATCAGCCCGGCGAGCGGCAGGCGCACGGACCTGCGCGAACCGGTCACGTACACGGTCACCTCCGCGGACGGCACGAAGAGGCGATGGAAGGTGTCGGCCGTCGAGCTGCGCACGCCCGTGCTGCCCGGTTTCCACGCCGACCCCAACATCGTTGCTTTCGGCGGCACTTACTACCTCTACGGGACCACGGACGGGTTCGACGGATGGAGCGGCACCCGGTTCGGCGTCTGGTCGTCCAGGAACCTCGTCGACTGGACGGACCGGGGCGTCATTTTCGACCTCGGCAAGGATGTCGGCTGGGCGGAGTCCCGCGCCTGGGCGCCCACCATCGCCGAGCGCGACGGCCGGTACTTCTTCTACTACTGCGCCGAGGCGAAGATCGGCGTCGCGACGGCCACCTCTCCCACCGGCCCGTTCACCGACAGCGGCACGCCTCTGATCGCGGCCAACCCGGACGGGCGGGGGCAGGCCATCGACCCCGCCGTCTTCACGGACGACGACGGGCAGGCGTACCTGTACTGGGGCAACAGCTCGGCGTGGGTGGTCCCGCTCAACGACGACATGGTGTCCTACGCACCGTCAGCGGTCCGCGAAATCAGGGGACTTGTCGATTTCCGTGAAGGTCTGTTCATGGTCCGGCGCAAGGGCACGTACCACCTGACCTACTCGATCGACGACACCCGCAGCGAGAACTACCGGGTCGGCTACGCCACCTCCACCAGCCCGTACGGCCCGTTCACCTACCGCGGCGTGGTGCTGGCGAAGGACCCGTCCCAGGGCATCCTCGGCACCGGCCACAACTCGCTGCTCCAGGTGCCCGGCACCGACGACTGGTACATCTGCTACCACCGCTTCGCCCTCCCCGACGGCGACGGCACGCACCGGGAGACCACCCTCGACCGGGTGACGTTCGGGCCGGACGGGCTGATGCGGCCGGTCACCCCGACCCTGACGGGCGTACGACCGCGGCGCATCCCCTGACAGCTCCCCACGGGCACGGGTCCTTACGGGGACGGGTCCTTACGACGCGTCGCGCATCGCCGCCGCCGTGCGCGCCGCGTCGTAGCCGGCCGGGACGCCCTCCAGGAAGATCATCTCGCCGGGGATGTGGGCCGTGCGCAGGGGCAGGATCTCCTGGTAGGCGGGGGACGCGTACCAGTCGTGGGCGTGGGTCAGGTCGGGGAACTCGACCATGACCAGGTCACCGAGGCGCTCGCCCTCCACGTACTCGCTCGTCCTGCCGTGCGAGAGGAAGCGGCCGCCGTACGGGGCGAACGTGCCCTGCACGCGCTCGATGTACGTGAGGACGTCCGGGTGGACCGGGGCCGTGGGGCGCAGTACGGCGATGGCGTAGGCGGTCATGGAGAAGCCCTCCTCGGGTCCGGTGGAGTGGATACGTACGTGATCCTGCCGGAGCCCGGGGAGGGCGTCGATGACCTCGGAGGTAAGGCTCAGATGGTGGCCGCGTCGATCACGAAGCGGTAGCGCACGTCCGAGTTGAGGACGCGCTCGTACGCCTCGTTCACCTGGCTGGCCTCGATCAGCTCGATCTCCGCGCCCAGGCCGTGCTCGGCGCAGAAGTCGAGCATCTCCTGGGTCTCGGCGATGCCGCCGATCATCGAACCGGCGAGGGTCTTGTTGCCGCCGATGAGGGAGAAGAGGTTGAGGGAGATCGGCTCCTCGGGGGCGCCGACGTTCACCAGGGCGCCGCCCGTCTTGAGCAGGCTCAGGTACGCGCCGAAGTCCACCTGCGCCGACACCGTGGAGAGGATGACGTCGAAGGTGCCCGCGAGCTCCTCGAAGGTCTTCTCGTCACTGGTCGCGTAGTAGTGGTCGGCGCCCAGCTTCAGGCCGTCGTCCTTCTTGCGCAGCGACTGCGACAGGACGGTGACCTCCGCGCCGAGCGCGTGCGCGATCTTGACGCCCATGTGGCCGAGGCCGCCGAGACCGACCACGGCGACCTTCTTGCCGGGTCCCGCGCCCCAGTGCTTGAGCGGGGAGTACGTGGTGATGCCGGCGCAGAGCAGCGGGGCCGCCACGTCGAGGGGGAGGGCGTCGGGGATGCGGACGGTGAACGCCTCGTCGACGACGACCTTCTGCGAGTAGCCGCCGTAGGTGGGCTCGCCGTCCTTGCCGATGGCGTTGTACGTGCCTACGTTCCCGCGGACACAGTGCTGCTCCTGGCCGCTCAGGCAGGGCTCGCACTCGCGGCAGGAGTCGACCATGCAGCCGACGCCGACGCGGTCGCCGACCTTGAACTTCGTGACACCGGAGCCGACCTCGGAGACGACACCGGCGATCTCGTGACCGGGGACCATCGGGAAGATGGCCTCGCCCCAGCCCTCGCGGGCCTGGTGGATGTCGGAGTGGCAGATACCGGCGAACTTGATGTCGATGAGTACGTCGTGCTCGCCGACCGTGCGGCGCTCGATGGTGGTGCGCTCCAGCGGAGCCTTGGAGCTGGGCGCGGCGTATGCGGCAACAGTCGTGGTCATGCTCTCCAGCGTGCCTGCTCCGAGCCTGTTCGCCCAGGTCACCGCTTTGCGTACGACCAGTGGTCCTACTACTGACGGGGTCAGGCTCCCGGGCGTACGACCGGGAATACTTGACAGCATGGACGACAACCCGGACCACTCGGACCACCCCGCGGGCCGCGCCCCGGCCGACGGACTCGACCAGCGGGCCGAGCTGAGCGAGTTCCTGCGCACCCGGCGGGCCCGGCTCCAGCCGGAGGACGTGGGGATCGCCTCCATGGGGCGGCACCGGCGGGTGCCGGGGCTGCGCCGGGAGGAGCTGGCACAGCTGGCCGGGGTCTCGGTGGCGTACTACACACGTCTGGAGCAGGGCAACGGGCGCAACGTGTCGGCGGAGGTGCTCGACGCGATCGGGCGCGCCCTGCGGCTGAGCGACGCCGAGCAGGCGCATCTGACCCGGCTGGCCAAGCCGCGGCAGCAGCGCAGGAGGAACCGGGTGCCGCGGCGGCAGACGGTGCGGTCGGGGCTGCGCCAGCTGCTCGACTCGATGGAGGGTGTGCCCGCGTACGTGGCCGGGGCGCGGTCGGAGATCCTGGCGTGGAACCGGATGGCGGCGGCGCTCTTCGGCGACTGGGGCAAGCTCGCCCCGGCCGAGCGCAACTGGGCGCGGCTGACGTTCCTCGACCCCGGCTACCGGGACCTGTTCCGCGACTGGGACTCCAAGGCGTCGGACATGGTCAGCTATCTGCGGTTGTACGCGGGCCAGCACCCGGACGACCCGGACCTGTCGGCGCTGGTGGGTGAACTGTCGGTGAAGTCCGACGAGTTCAGGCGGCTGTGGGCCACGCACGACGTCAAGGAGAAGGGGCACGGCGTGAAGCGGATGCGGCATCCGCTGGTCGGCGAGCTGACCCTGTCCTACGAGACGCTGCACCTCCCGGACGACGACGAGCAGTACCTGTGCGTGTACCACGCGGAGCCGAATTCGCCGGCCGCGCAGGCGCTGCGCCTGCTGGCGAGCTGGGGCACGGATTCGGTCCCCTCGCAGGACGAGGCCCCGCTGCCGGAGTGAGCGCGGCCGGGCGGGTCCGTCTCAAAGACAGGCTCTCAGCCCTGGTAGGGCGGCGCCGCGCCCCACGTCCACCGCGGTACCGGCTGCTCGGGCGGGCGGCTCGCGTCCGGCGCCGAGTACTGCACGGCGAGCCGCGTGCCCCACTCGATGTACGCGCTGAACGCGGAGCGGAACGCGGCGTCCGTGGGCAGGCCCGCCTTGTCCGCCGCGTCCTGGACGAGGTCGACCCAGCGGCGCCGCTGCGGCTCCGTGATGCCCTTGCCGACGTGCTTGGCGACCATGTGGCTGTGCCCGCCCTGCTGCTCCGTGTAGGCGGCGGGGCCGCCGAGGACCTCGCCCAGCCAGAGCGCGACGTGTTCGGCGTGCTCGGCGGGCAGGTCCGCGAAGAGCGGGCCGAGCAGGTCGTCCTTGAGGACCTCGGCGTAGAAGAGTTCGGTGAGCCGGTGCAGCGCCTCGGCGCCGCCCGCCCAGGCGTAGAGGGTGGGCTCGGCGGAGCCCGCGCCCCGCACCGAGGTCGGCTTGTAGTGGCGCATCTCGTCGATGTCCCCGACGTACGGGCGGATCTCGGCGAGGAAGTCGGGGAACAGCTCCGATGTGCGGAACCCCTCGACGTGGTCCTCGGTGGAGGTCCAGACGATGCGCAGGACGAAGTGCTCGAAGTCCTCGTCGCAGCGCGCGAGTTCGTAGGACACGCAGTGCGGGGAGGCGGCGAGCTGCCGGGCCGCGCGCGTGTACGCCGCCAGGAACTGCGCCGAGCGGTCCCCGGGGATGCGGTAGCGGATGTACTCGACCGTCTGAGTCGTCATGGCAGCCAGCGAAACACGGGCGGCCCGCCCCGGCCATGAGCCGGAACGGGCCGTCCGCGATATCAGCGCTGGGCGTAACGCCCGGGCTTCTGGCTAGGGCTGCCTGGGTACTGTCTGGTAGCCCTTGCCGTAGTACGCGTCGTAGACCGAGATCGCCGAGGTGTTGCCCTTCTTGTCGACGATGTCGGCGCGGAACGAGATCGACTTGCCCGCGGCGGGGTTCTTGACGGTGATCGTCCCCCGCTTCACGTCGGTCTTCTTCCAGGTCTGTCCGCCGTCGTAGGAGACGTACACGGCGAGGGACTTGAGGTTGCTGCCCGCCGCCGCGCCCTGGACCGTCACAGGGAAGGTCTGGGGACGGTCCGCGGCGCCCTTGCTGTCGAGGCCGACGGAGGCGCCGAAGCGGACGCCGGACGCCGGGAGCTGGACGAAGGCGCCGGCGTTCTTGGAGCGGAACGTCCAGGTCGCGTCGATCCGGCTGGAGGCGGCCGCCACCTT
Source organism: Streptomyces sp. NPDC030991 (assembly GCF_055571235.1). Classification (NCBI taxonomy): domain Bacteria; kingdom Bacillati; phylum Actinomycetota; class Actinomycetes; order Kitasatosporales; family Streptomycetaceae; genus Streptomyces; species Streptomyces sp. NPDC030991. The sequence continues at coordinate 55,214 of NZ_JBVIFR010000006.1, read as the reverse complement.
GGCGTCGCGCCGTACCGAGGTCGTCAGCTTGTACGCGGCGTCGCCCGCCGGGACCTTGTAGCTCCGGTCGCCGAAGAGCGGGTCGGCGCCCGAGGCGATCTTGGTGCCGTCGCGGTAGAGCGTCGTGACGACCGAGGTGAAGTCCGACGAGCCCGCGTGCGTCTGGCCGTCGGCGAACAGCGGGAGGTACCCGTAGAGGTCGTTCCCCTCGCGGAACAGTCCGAATTCACCGCCGACGTGCGGCCCGAACACGGCCGTGTTGAACGTCTTCTCGTAGCTCGCGCCCGCCTTGAAGGTCTGCGGGTTGCCGAGCGTGTAGGAGGCGTCGGCGACCGGGAAGCCGTCGGCGTCCTTGCCCGCGTACTGCGTGAAGTCCAGGCCCCATTGGACGCTGTCGCCGGTCGACAGGTGCAGGGTGCGGGTGCCGGGCAGCTTCTGCTCGACGGGCTGGCCGAACACGGCGTCCTCGGGGAACATGCCGCTGACGCCGAGCGCGCCCGTCTTGCCGTCGGCGGGGGCGCCCAGCCTGTTGGTGACCGTGGCCAGTTCGGACGCCTTGAAGTGCTTGACCTTGGCGCCCTCGACCTGCTTGACCGAGGCGGTGGTGGCCACGTCGTACTCGGCACCCTCGCCCTTGGTCCACTGCCCGAACCAGCTCTGGCTCAGGCCGCTGGGCACGGTGCCGCCCAGCGAGGCCACGCGGAGGTTCGCGAACGAGTCGAGCATGACGGAGAAGCCGGTCATGGCCGGGTCGTAGGAGTAGCCGATCATCGCGCTCAGCGGCTTCGCCCCGGCGTCCGGCACCGTGATGTCGGCCGTCCTCGTCCTGCGGGCGTCCAGCGTCAGCGACAGGTTCTTGGTGACGTCGAGCTTCGGCTGCACGATCCAGTCGACGCCGCCCTTGAACTCCTCCAGGTCCTTGGCGAGCAGACCGTCCAGCAGATAGGTGCCCTTGGGCACGCGCAACGTCGCCGTGCCCGACTCGGTCTGCGGCGCGGAGAACATCTGGTCCGTGCCCGAGCCCGCGTAGCCGAGCAGATCGGTCAGGTACGTCGACTGGGGCTTCCCGTCCCGGCCGATGTGCTTGAGCGTCACGTCGTAGGACTCGATCTCGCGCTGCACCGCGGCCGCCGTGCGCACGGACTGGCCGCCGCCGCTCGCCACGATGTACGCGGAGTACGCGCCGTCGACGGTGCCGCCGAGCTTGGTGTTCGCCGTCATGGAGACGTCGGCGGTGCCGCCCGCGGGGACGGTCACCTTCGAGGCGGACAGCGTGAAGAAGCCGGCCGGGGCGGCCTGCCCCTTGGGGTTGGTGGCAGACACGGCGAGCGAGAGGGTGACGTCCGACGTGCCGGTGTTGCGGTACGTCACCTTCTTGGTGAGCGCCTTGTCGTCGGTGTGCGGCCACTGCGCGACACCGAAGCCCACCGAGACGTTCTCGGCGAACACGGTCTGCTTGATGGCCCGGTCGACCTGGATGCGGCCGCTGCCCTGCTCGAACGGCGTGTACGCGCCGCCCTTCGCCGAGCCGACGAGCGCGCCCTTCAGCTGCTGGTAGCCCCAGTCCGGGTGCTCCTGCTTGAGGATCGCGGCGGCGCCCGCGACGTGCGGCGTCGCCATCGACGTACCGGAGATGGTGAGATACCCGGCGGGCTTCTCGCCGACCTCCTTGTCGATGACGCTGCCGGGGGCCGCGGCGGCCGTGATGTCGACGCCCGGCGCGGTCACGTCCGGCTTGATCGCGCCGTCGCCGACGCGCGGGCCGGTCGACGAGAAGTCCGCCAGCTTGTCCTTGTCGTCGACGGCACCGACGGTGAGCGCCGCGTCCGCGCTGCCGGGCGAGCCGATGGACTGCGGCCCGGCGTTGCCCGCGGCGATGGCGAAGAGGACGCCCTTCTCCGCCGACAACTTGTTCACCTCGGCTTCCAGCGGGTCGATCTCGGAGGTGTCGCCGCCGCCGAGGCTGAGGTTGACGACGTCGGCGCCCTGCGCGGCGGCCCACTCCATCCCGGCGAGGATGCCGGAGTCCTCCCCGAACCCGTCGTCGTCGAGCACCTTGCCGTTGAGGATCTTGGCGCCCGGCGCGACACCCTTGTACGCGCCGCCGGACTTGGCTCCCGTGCCGGCCGCGATGGAGGCGACGTGCGTGCCGTGGCCGTAGTGGTCGGTGGCGTCGGCGGCCGTCGAGAAGTTCTTCTCCTCGACGACCTGGCCCTGGAGGTCGGGGTGGGTGGCGGCGACACCCGTGTCCAGGACGGCGATCTTCACGCCCTTGCCGTCGTACCCGGCGGCCCACGCGGCGGGCGCGCCGATCTGCGGCACCGACTTGTCGAGGCTCGCCCGGCGCACGCCGTCGAGCCAGATGCGGCTGACGCCGGCGGCGGTGTCGCCCTTGCCGTCGGTCACCGCGTCCCACAGCTTGCCCGCGTCGTCCTTGGGCGTGCTGACGGCGTCCGCGTTGAGCGTCTTGAGGCGGTGCCGGACGGTGGTGTCCCCGGCGTCGCGCACCTCGGCCCTGGCCGCCGCGGCGGCCCCCCGGTAGCCGACGATGACCTGGAGGCCACCGCGGCGCGCCTTGGTGTACGCGGCCTTCGACAGCTCGGTGACGTCGAAGAGCCGCTGATCGAGGCGGCCGTCGGCGATGAGCTGCCGCGCGTCGGCCGGCACGACGTACGTGTGCCCGGCGAACGTGCGGGTCTGCACGGGTATGCGGTCCCGGCCCCCGGCCCGCTCGAACCCGACGGGCTTGCCCTTCGCGTCGAGCGCGACACGGTCGCCGGTGATGAGCGTGACGTGCGTCCGCGGCTTGAGACTCTGCCGGCTCTGCCGGTCCTGCGCGGCGGCGGAGGCGGGCGCGGCCGCCGAGGGGACGGTCAGCCCGGCGGCCAGTGCGACGACGGCGGTCGCGGAGACGACGGCCGCGGCGTGCCGCGCGCGACGCCGACGGCTCTGGCGGGTTTGTTCCTGTCTGTGCAACTTTCCCCCTGGTGAAGGTGGTTCACCGGTCAGGGGTCCGCGGTCGGCCCCCTGCGTAGAGAGGTCGCAGGGGGGCCACAGGTTGCGTCGGGGTGCGGTTCCGTCAGCGGGCGGGGCTGTTCTCGGTCACGGTGATACGGCCCTTGCGGATCGTCACGAGGCGGGGCGCCTTCCGTGCGATCGCCGAGTCGTGGGTGACCATGATGAACGTCAGCCCGTGCTCCTTCCACCGCTCTTCCAGTACGTCCATGATCTCGTCCCGCATGGACTCGTCGAGGTTGCCGGTCGGCTCGTCGGCGAGCAGTACCTTCGGGTTCTTCACCAGGGCCCGCGCGATGGCGACCCGCTGCTGCTGGCCGCCGGACATCTCCGACGGCAGATGCCCGAGCCGCTCCCCGAGGCCGACCGACTTCAGCGCCTCCGCGGCCCGCTCACGCCGCTCGGCGCCCTTGAGGCCGAGCGGCACGAGCGCCGTCTCCACGTTCTCCTGCGCCGTCAGCGTCGGGATGAGGTTGAAGGACTGGAACACGAACCCGATGGATTCGGCGCGGACGTTGGTGAGCCGGGCCTCGGGCAGCCTGGCCAGATCGGTGCCGTCCAGCTCGACGCTGCCCGCGGTGGGCCGGTCGAGGCCGCCGAGCATCTGGAGCAGCGTCGACTTGCCGCCGCCCGTGGGGCCCTGGATGACGAGCCGGTCGCCGTCGCCGATGGTCAGGTCGATGCCGGCGAGCGCGTGGACGGTGTCCTTGGCGCGCCGGTACTGCTTGGTGACGCCTCTGAGCTGATACATGGTGCAACTCCTGCGGTACGGAAGGGGGTTGGGTGCCCGTGGCAGGGCTGCTGCTACTCGACGCGGCGCAGCGCGTCGGCCGGCCGGAGCCGGGAGGCGCGCCAGCCGCCGAACGCGCCGGCGACCAGTCCGCCGGCGACGGCGAGGCCGACGGCGAGGGCGATGGTGGTCGCGGAGACGGGGGCGCTGAGCGCGATGTCGAGGGTCTTGCCGCCGGTGGCCTGGCGCATCATGCCGCCGCCGAACCCGCCACCGCCCCCGGGGCCGCCGCCCGTGCCGCCGCCGCTCGTGCCGCCGCCGAGCTGCGCGGAGAGCGTCGGGCTGATGGCGGTGACGGCGTAGGCGCCCGCGAGGCCGACGGCGATGCCGAGGACACCGCCGATGAGCCCGTTGACGACGGCCTCACCGATGACCTGGCGCGTCACCCGGCCCGACTTCCAGCCGAGCGCCTTGAGCGTGCCGAACTCCCGCACCCGGCGCGACACGGCCGACGATGTGAGCAGTCCTGCCACCAGGAACGCGGCCACGAGCACGGCGATCGACAGCCACTTGCCGACGTTCGAGGCGAGATCGGAGGCGGTGGACAGGGAGCCGGAGACCGTGTCGGCGAGGTCCGCCGACGTGGTGACCGTGGTGCCCGAGAGGTTCTTCTGGATCGTCGACTTGACCGCGTCGATCTGCTGCGAGTCGGTCGCCTTGACGTAGACCGTCGTCACCTTGTCCTTGGCGCCGGCGAGCGTCTGGGCCTGCTTCAGCGGCAGGTACAGGTTGGCTGCGGCGTCCCCGCTGTCGGGCGTCGCGACCCCGATGACCTTGTACTTCGTGCCCTTGACCGTGACGGTGTCGTCGACGGCGAGCTTCTTCTCCTTGGCGTAGGAGGCGTCGGCGACGACGACCTCGGCGTCGGTCTCCGACGTCTTGAACGTCCGCCCCTTGGTGATCTTCGAGGAGGTCAGCGGGCCGAGGTCCTGCTTGGTGACGTCGGTGCCGAACACCGAGTAGGAGTTGACGTCGAAGTTCGCGCCACCGCCCTCGACCCGGCCCTGCGGCTGACCGCTGCCGCCGCCGGGCCCGCCCTGGCCCTGCTGCTGGTCCTGTTTGAACTGGCCGCGGGTGAACTGCCCGCTGACCTTCATCACTTGCAGGCTGAGCCCGCCCACGGTGTCGGCGACGCCCTGCTGCCGCGCGACCTTCGTGACCGTCGTCGAGGCGAGGGTCTGGAACCCCTGCACCATCACGCGGTCGGTGCTCTGCTCCTTGTCGGAGTCGCTGTCCTTGGCGTCGAAGTCGAAGCGCGGGCGGCCGGTCTCCCCCTCCTTCGGCGCGGCGGCGGCCTTGGTGACGGTCATGTCCGTACCCAGCCCGTACAGGGACTGCAGGACCTTGTCCTGGGCCTGACTCATGCCGGAGGAGACGGAGTTGACCACGATGACGAGCGCGATACCGAGTGCGAGTCCGGAGGCGACGACAAGTGCCGCCTTTCTGCGCCGGCGCAGCTCGCGCCTGAGATAGGTGAAGAACATCGAAGCCTCGCCGGTGACGGCCCCGACCCGGGGCGCTGACAGGAACCAGCGAAACGTATGAGGGCGCTGTAAGGGTTGCGTGAGGTGAGGATGAGAACCGGATGAGACCCCGTTTCGGCCCGCGGGAACGGCGCGACCCCCGGCGCGCGGTGCGCACCGGGGGTCGTGGAGCCAGGCGGGGATCAGACAGGGATCAGGCGGCCGAGCCGGCCTTCCAGTCGGCCCAGCTCAGGTTCCAGCCGTTGAGACCGTTGTCCGGGGCGACGGTCTTGTCACCGGTGTTCTTCACGATGACGACGTCACCGATCATGGAGTGGTCGTAGAACCAGGCGCCGGGCGTGCTGGAGTCGTTGGCGCCCTTGGCGTCGGAGAGGCCGACGCAGCCGTGGCTGGTGTTGGCCGAGCCGAAGATCGACTTGGCGCCCCAGTAGTTGCCGTGGATGAACGTGCCGGAGTTCGACAGACGCATCGCGTGCGGCACGTCCTTGATGTCGTACTCGCCCTTGCCGTCGTCGTCGGTGAAACCGACCGACGCCCCGTTCATCCGGGTCTCCTTGAACTTCTCGGAGATCACCATCTGACCCTGGTACGTCTTGTTCTCGGGCGAACCGGCGGAGATCGGGATGGTCTTGACCGTCTTCCCGTTCTGGGTGATGGTCATCATCTTGGTCTTCGCGTCGACCGTGGAGACCTGGTTGCGCCCGACCTTGAAGGTGACGGTCTTCTGCTGGACACCGGTCACGCCGTCGGCCCCCTCGACCCCGTCGAGGTCGAGCTTCAGGGTGACGGTGGAGCCGCCCTGCCAGTAGTCCTCGGGGCGGAAGTCGAGCCGGTTGGCGTTGAACCAGTGGCCGACGACCTCCTGGCCGCTGCTCGACGAGACGGAGATGTGGGACTGCACGTCCGACTTGTTCGTGATCGCCTTGTCGAAGTTGATCGACACCGGCATGCCGACGCCGACGGTCGAGCCGTCCTCCGGCGTGAAGTTGCCGATGAAGCTGTTGGTCGGCGAGACCGTGGTGAACGACGCGTTCTCGTGCGCGGTGCGGTTCTCCGCGTCGTTCGCCGTCGCGGAGATCTTGTACGTGGTCGCCCGGTCGAGCTGGTTCGTCGGCTTCCAGCTCTTCTTGTCCGCGGATATCTGGCCCGCGACCGCCGTGCCGTCCGCGGTCTCCATGGTGACCTCGGTGAGCGTGCCCTTGCTCACGGTGACCTTCGCCGCGTTGTTGATGCTCGCGTTGTCGGAGCCGTCCTTCGGGGCGATCTCGATCTCGGCCTGGGAGGTCTTCTTCGCCGCCGCCTCGTCCGCCTGGGCCTGCGACTCCTTCTTGCCACTCGACGAGCCGGCCGAACCACCGTCGCCCCCGCCGCACGCAGAGAGCATCAACACACTGCCGAGCACAGCGGACGCGGCCATCAGGCCCTTGCGCCGCTTACCGTCCGTCATCACACGCTTCTCCATAGTCGCCGAATTCCGACTTCCCCGGCTACCCCGACAGCCCCGAGTCCGGTCACGGGGAACACAGGGGTTCCCCTTCACCTTGGGACAACGCCGAGAGTGCCCTGTGCCGTTCCCGAAAACACCCCGATGTGGGGGACGCCACGTGCAAACCCCGGGTGGCGCTCGCCACCCGGGGCTCCCACCACCATTCAGCCGCTACCGGCGCCCCACGCCGTCCCCGTCGTCATCACCGTCCTCGCCGTCCTCGCCGTTCTCGTCCTCCTCGTCGTCCAGGTCCCAGTCCGGCGAATCGGGGTCGTAGTCGACCTGTTCGCTGGACCACGACGCCTGGACGAGTTCGGCGCCCGGCACGTCGCCGACCAGGTCGAACGGGTCCACGAGGTAGGCGACGGCCTCCGCCTCGTCGTCCTGGACAGCGCTCTCGGCGTGCGTACGCTCCTCCGCGGGCATCGCCTCGTCCTCGGCGACCCGCTGGAGGGCGGCCCCGGTCAGCGCCTCCCCGTCGGCGATCTCCAGGACCAATTCCACCTTCAGGCGAACAAAACGTGACGTCTCATCAGTACTCATACGCCGGAGCGTACGACCCGCTCCACCCGTGACTTTCCCGTGACCCGCCCCTTTCACTAACATCGGCCCACACGGCCAATTCGCCAGCGCCACAAGGGGGATCGCTTCCGTGTCCGCCGCACGTCGATCGTTGTTCACCGCCACCGCCGCCGGGACCCTCCTGGCCGCCCTGTGGTTCGTCCCGAATGCCACAGCCAACCCGGAGCACGCCCCCGAGCACGCCACCAGCACCGACCCGAGCAGAACCGCCACCGCGGTCGACACCCGGTCCGAGCAGCAGCTCCGGCTGGCCGACACCGGCACGTTCGACACGACGCCGTACGTGGTCGGCGGCTCGGCCTTCCTCGGCCTCGGCGTCGGGTTCGTGGCGTACTCGGTCCGCCGGGGCCGTTCCCTGGAGGCGCCCATCTGACGCCCCCCCGGGCCACGGCCCCGTTCGGTCCGCCGAACGGGGCCCGCCTGCCTTACGCGAGCGGCCCCGTCACCGCCTCGACGGCCGCCACCAGCGCGCCGCCGCGCACGAACGCGTCCGCCGCGGCGAGATCCGGCGCCAGGAACCGGTCGGGGCCCGGCCCCTCGACCCCGGCCTTGCGTACGGCCTCGATGACCGCCCGCGACGCGGGCGCCGGGGTGAGGCCCTCCCGCAGCTCGATGGCGCGCGTGGCCGCGTACAGCTCCACGGCGACGATCCGCGTGAGGTTGTCGACGGCCGTGCGCAGCTTCCGCGCGGCCGACCAGCCCATCGAGACGTGGTCCTCCTGCATCGCCGACGACGGGATGGAGTCCGCGGAGGCCGGCACCGCGAGCCGCTTCATCTCGCTGACCAGCGCCGCCTGCGTGTACTGGGCGATCATCAGGCCCGAGTCGACCCCGGGGTCGTCGGCGAGGAACGGGGGCAGGCCGTGCGAGCGGTTCTTGTCGAGCAGCCGGTCCGTGCGCCGCTCCGCGATCGACCCCAGGTCGGCCGCGGCGATCGCCAGGAAGTCGAGGACGTAGGCCACCGGGGCGCCGTGGAAGTTGCCGTTGGACTCGACGCGCCCGCCCCCGGCGCCGTCGGACAGCACCACCGGGTTGTCGACGGCCGCCGCCAGCTCCCGCTCGGCCACCAGGCGGGCGTGCGCCAGGGTGTCCCGGCCGGCCCCCGCGACCTGCGGGGCGCACCGCACGGAGTACGCGTCCTGCACCCGCGGCGCGTCGTCCTGGTGATGCCCCGTCAGGCCCGAACCGGCCAGCACGGCGAGCATGTTGGCGGCGCTCGCGGCCTGGCCGGGGTGCGGCCGGACGGCGTGCAGCTCGGGCGCGAGGACCTTGTCCGTGCCGAGCAGCGCCTCCAGGGTCAGGGCCGCGGTCACGTCGGCGGCCTTGTAGAGGTTGTCGAGGTCGTCGAGGGCCATGAAGAGCATGCCGAGCATGCCGTCCGTGCCGTTGAGGAGGGCGAGCCCCTCCTTCTCGCGCAGCTCGACCGGTGCGATGCCGTGCGCGGCGAGCAGTTCACCGGCGGGCCGCACGACCCCGTCGGGGCCTTCCGCGTCGCCCTCGCCGAGCAGGGTCAGCGCGCAGTGGCTGAGGGGCGCGAGGTCGCCTGAGCAGCCGAGCGACCCGTACTCGTGCACGACCGGGGTGATCCCGGCGTTCAGCACGTCGGCCATGGTCTGCGCGACCTCGGGCCGTACGCCGGTATGGCCCGAGCAGACGGTCTTCAGGCGCAGGAACATCAGCGCCCGCACCACCTCGCGCTCCACGCGCGGGCCCATCCCGGCCGCGTGCGAGCGCACGATGTTGCGCTGCAGCTGGGCGCGGAGCTCGGGGCCGATGTGCCGGGTGGCGAGCGCGCCGAAGCCGGTGGAGACGCCGTAGACGGGATCGGGTTTCGCGGCCAGCGCCTCCACGATCTCGCGCGCCGCGGCCAGCGCGTCGACGGCTTCCTCGGAGAGTTCGATCCGGGCGCCGCCGCGCGCCACGGCGACCACGTCGGCCGCGGTGACCCCGGCCGCCCCCACCACCACAGTGTGCATATCCATATTCAGGAACGTACACAGTGAATCCGAAGTTGTCACGACCGAGCCCGTCGAGAGCCCCTTACCTGGATCCGAGAGCCCCTTGCCCGGCGAGCCCCTCACCTCGCGCGTGGTCTCCCGCCTCACGGACCCTTCGCCTCACGGCGGGAGCTCCGGCTCCCTGCCGCGGATCCGGCGCCGCTCCTCCCCCGCGACCGGCGGCGGCGAGTCGGCGAGCCGCACGACGGGGTCGTCGGGCCCGCCGTCCCGCCCGGCCACCACGGGCTTCGCGGCGCGCAGCGCCTTCGCCCGGTACTGCGCCGCGTCCGCGAGCCGGAACAGCCGCCGGGCGCTGGTCACCTCCCCGATCGGGTCACCGGTCGAGGCGATGCCGCACGCCACCCCGTCCCCGATCTCCATCTCCGCGGCACGGGAGCAGACCTCCTCCCCCACACGGACGACCTCGTCGGCGGCGGGGCCCACGGCCAGCAGGCAGAACTCGTCCCCGCCGAGCCGCGCGGAGAGGGCGCCCGGCAGCATCGCCCCGCAGAGCGAGAGCACCGAGCCGAACCGCTCCAGGAGCCGGTCACCGACGGCGTGCCCGAGGGTGTCGTTGACCCGCTTGAGCCCGTTCAGATCGCAGACGACGAGACTGACGACGACGCCCTCCCTGGCATGCAGGTCCACCGCCTGGTCGAGCCGTATGTCGACGAGGCGCCGGTTGGCGAGGCCGGTCAGGGCGTCGGTGAAGGCGAGCCGCCGCGCCTCCTCCAGGCGTTCGGTCTGCGCGATCCCGGCCGCGACCACGGAGGCAAGGACGGTCGCGAAGTCGGCGTCCCCCGGCCCGAAGACCGGGGCCCCGGCCTGGCGCGCCACATACAGCTCGCCCCAGGCCCGGCCGTGCAGCACGATCGGCGCGACGACACAGCAGCCGCGCCCGCGCCGGCGCAGCGCCGCGACCCGCTGGTGGCAGTACCCGGCCCGCTCGACCGGGCCGTCCGCCGTCTCGACCCAGGCGTCCGGCTCGCCGCCGCCCGCCCACCGTTCGTGCAGGAACTCGGCGATCTCCGGGAACCGGTGCACCGGGTACGCCTCGCTCTCAGGGAACTCCTCCTCCCCCTCCGCCCGCTCCCCGACGTTGGCCAGGACCCGGAGCCGCCCGCGCTCGCGCTCCCACACCGACAGGGCGGCGAAACTCCCGGACAGCGCGTGACAGGCGCCGAGGGCCGCCGCCCGCCAGGACTCGCGCGGACTCTGCGCAGCGGCCATGCCCTGCGCGAGCATCACGACGGCGCGCAGTCGGACATCGTCACCCATTAGTCCAGGTTAGGGACTTTTCCGGCATCACGGTGAGTTCAGTACGCCCGTCCCGGGGGCCACGGCGCCCACCGGTCCGTCATTCGCCGGGCCACCGCGGTGCGCGCTTCTCGTTGAACGCGGCGACGCCCTCGGCCCGGTCCCCCGAGAACGCCACCGACCGCCAGGCCGCGTCCTCCACCTCGAGACCGGCCCGCAGATCGAGCCCGTGGCCGAGCCGCAGGGCGCGCTTGGCGGCCCGCAGCCCGACCGGTGAGTTCGCGGCGATCCGCGCGGCGAGCGCCAGCGCCTCCGCGCGGTCCTGCCCGGCCGCCACCACCTGGTCCACGAGCCCGAGCGCGCCCGCCTCCGCGGCCTCCACGCGGCGCGCGGAGAAGATCAGCTCGGCGGCCCGGGCGGCCCCGACCCGGCGCGGCAGCAGCTGCGTACCGCCGCCGCCGGGGATCACTCCGACCGACACCTCGGGCAGGCCCACCACCGCGCTCTCGTCGGCCACGATCAGGTCGCAGGCCAGCGCCAGCTCGAAGCCGCCGCCGAGCGCGAACCCGTGCACGGCGGCGATCGTCGGCACGGGCAGGTCGAGCACGCCCGTGTACGCGGCCCTGGCCACCGGCCGCTGGCGCACCAGCTCGGCGTCGGAGAAGGAGTTGCGCTCCTTCAGATCGGCGCCGACACAGAAGGCCCGCTCACTGCTGGACGTCACGACGACGACCCGCACGTCGCGGTCGCCGCCCAGCGCCTCGCACGCGGCGCCGATCGAGCGCGCCATGTCGCTGGAGACGGCGTTCATGGCCTTGGGCCGGTCGAGCACCAACTCGGCGACCGTGCCGCCCTCGTGGCGCCGTACGGCCACGAACTCCCCGAACCGCTGCTGCTCATCACCCATGACACGCGCCCTTCGGTTAACTGACGTTAACCGTGCAGGGTGTCAGGTGCGCCGGGTCAGCGTCCAGGGCTCCACGACACCGAGCCCGCGCACGGGCCGCTGCCACATCGGCTGGAGCGCGAACCGGTACGTCGGCGGCTCCTCGCCCTGCTCCTCGGCCTTCTCGGCGGCGGCCGCTGCCTCGGCCTCGGACGCGGGCGCCTCCGCGGTGCGGATCAGCTCCTCGGCGAAGGCGCCGTCCACCAGGACGTTGTCCCGGGGCGCTATCGACGTGAGGCGGCTGGCCAGGTTCACGGTCGTGCCGAACACATCGCCCATCCGCGTCGCGACCGTGCCGAAGGCCATGCCGACGCGCAGCTCCGGCATCGTCTCGTCGTTGCTCATCGTCTCGATGAGCCGCAGCGCGATCTCGCCCGCGGTGCCCGCGTCGTCCGCGGCGAAGAGCACCTCGTCGCCGAGCGTCTTGATGAGCCGTCCGCCGTGCGCGGCCACCAGATCGGCGGCGGTGGTCTCGAAGGCCTCGACGAGTTCGCCGAGCTCCTCCTCCTCCATGCGCCGGGTCAGCCGCGTGAACCCGACCAGGTCCGCGAACCCGACCGCGAGCCGCCGGTCCACCATCTCCTCGTCGTCACCGGCCTGCACCACGCGCCCCGTGGCCGCGGCCAGCTGCCGCCGCCACACATAGACGAGGAACTCCTCCAGCTCGGGCAGGAGCAGCTCTATCAGCGGATACGTGACCTCGGTGCGGGTCATGCCGGGCTCCGGGGGCTCGGTCAGGCCCTCCAGGAACGAGTCGATCTGCCACTCGGCGAGCCGCGCGGTGGTCTGCCCCGTCGAACGGGCGACCTGCACGGCCATCGCCTCGCTGAGCAGCCCCGCCTCCACGAGACCGGCCAGCCGCCGGAGCGCCAGCACGTCGGCCTCGGTCAGCGCCCTGGCCTGCCCGATGTCCGCGAAGCCCATGGCCCGCCAGAACCGGGAGGCCAGCTCCATGGAGACGCCCGCGCTGCGGGCCGCCTGGAACGGGGTGTAGCGGCGCTCGGCCCCGAGAATCAGCTGTTCGAGCCGGAGCGCGAGGGGGTCCGCCGCGTCCTGCTCGTCCCCTTCCCCCTCCGGCTTCTCGGGGTCGGGTGGGGTGCCCGTGCCGGAGCCCGAGTCGTCGACGGTCACGCCTGCTGCCCTTCCGATCTGCCACGGCCAGGTATCGACCGGGCTCAACTCTACGGCAGGCACCTGTGCGCCATGTCACTCCACCCGTACCGGGTGTGGCGGCACCGCGGCGGACCATCACCCCGGCCCGGGGGTGCCTCTTGGGGCGTCGCCGGGTGCGGGGCCGGTGGGGGCTGGTCGCGCAGTTCCATGCGCCTCATGGGGCTGCGGCGAAGCCGCATGCTCCAGGGGCGCGGGGAACTGCGCGAGAAGCCCCACCGGCCCGCACCCGACGGAGAAAAACGGCCCCGCACAAGAAGACCCCGCCCCGCCCCGAACCCAGGTCACGCGGGACGCAGATGCACGATGTCACCGGCCCCGACAGCCTCCCGTCCACCCGAGGCCCCGGCGATCACCAGCCGCCCGTCCCCGTCCACGGCGACCGCCTCCCCCACCAGCTCCCGCTCCCCCGGCAGGATCGCCCGCACCGAGCGCCCCAGCGTGGCGCAGCCCGCCGCGTACGTCTCCTGGAGCCGGGACAGCGCCGGGTCCCCCTCGGCCGCGCACCACTCCAGGTACCACCGCTCGAAGGACCGCAGCACGGCCCGGAGCACCGGCTCCCGGTCCTGGACCTTCGCCCCGGCCAGCGCCAGCGACCCCGCGCCGGGCACCGGCAACTCGTCCGCCCGAAGCGACACGTTGAGGCCGACGCCGATGACGACGCCGCCCCCGCCGGCGGCCTCCGCGAGGATGCCGCCCGCCTTGCGCTCCTCGCCGTCGACGGTGACGAGCAGGTCGTTGGGCCACTTCAGCGCCGTGTCGACGCCGGCGGCGGAGGACAGGGCGGTGGCGACGGCGACGCCGGTGAGCAGCGGCAGCCAGCCCCAGCGCGCCACCGGCACCTCGTGCTCGCCGGGCTCGACGAGGACGGAGAAGAACAGGCCCGAGCGCGGCGGCGCCGACCAGCGCCGGTCCAGGCGCCCGCGCCCCGCGCTCTGCTCCTCGGCGACGAGCACGGCGCCCTCCCGCGCGGCGCCGGACGCGGCCCGCTCCACCAGGTCCGTGTTGGTCGACCCCGTACGGGGCACCACCTCCACGGACGACCAGAGCCCGTCGCCCCGGACGAGGGAGCGGCGCAGCCCGGCCGCTCCCAGGGGCGGCCTGTCCAGGTCGGACCAGCGGTTGTCGTGCGCGTCTGAACCATCTCGCGGCGTCATGCAACCCAGCCTAGGTGTGGCAAACACCGCACTGCCGAACGGTATTCACGCCACTACGCTACGAGTCAGTAGCCCCACTTGCTTTCCCGCTACACCCATCCCCGTACACCTGTCCCCGTACCCGTCCCCGTGAGCAGCGCCGAGCCAGGCAGGGAGCCGCATCCCGATGTCCGAGTTGGAAGAGACACCCGACATCCACACGACCGCAGGCAAGATCGAGGATCTGCGGCGCCGGATCGACGAGGCGACGCACGCGGGTTCGGCGCGCGCCGTGGAGAAGCAGCACGCCAAGGGCAAGCTGACGGCGCGTGAACGGATCGGTCTCCTGCTCGACGAGGACTCGTTCGTCGAGCTGGACGAGTTCGCGCGGCACCGCTCGACCGACTTCGGCCTGGACGCCAACAAGCCGTACGGCGACGGTGTGGTGACCGGTTACGGCACGGTGGACGGGCGCCCGGTCGCGGTCTTCTCGCAGGACTTCACCGTCTTCGGCGGCGCGCTCGGCGAGGTCTTCGGGCAGAAGATCATGAAGGTGATGGACTTCGCCCTCAAGACGGGCTGCCCGGTCATCGGCATCAACGACTCGGGCGGCGCCCGCATCCAGGAGGGCGTCATGGCCCTCGGGATGTACGGGGAGATCTTCCGCCGCAACACGCACGCCTCCGGTGTCATCCCGCAGATCTCGCTCGTCGTCGGCCCGTGCGCGGGCGGCGCGGTCTACTCCCCGGCGATCACCGACTTCACGGTGATGGTCGACCAGACCAGCCACATGTTCATCACCGGGCCCGACGTCATCAAGACGGTCACCGGCGAGGACGTCGGCTTCGAGGACCTGGGCGGCGCCCGTACCCACAACGCGCGGTCCGGTGTCGCGCACCACATGGCGGGCGACGAGAAGGACGCGATCGAGTACGTCAAGTCGCTGCTGTCCTACCTGCCGTCGAACAACCTGAGCGAGCCGCCCGCCTTCCCCGAGGAGGCGGACCTGGCGCTCACGGACGAGGACCGCGAGCTCGACACCCTCGTGCCGGACAGCGCGAACCAGCCGTACGACATGCACACGGTGGTCGAACACGTCCTGGACGACGCCGAGTTCTTCGAGACGCAGTCGCTGTTCGCGCCGAACATCCTGACCGGGTTCGGCCGGGTCGAGGGCCACCCGGTGGGCATCGTCGCCAACCAGCCGATGCAGTTCGCCGGCTGCCTCGACATCGACGCGAGCGAGAAGGCCGCCCGCTTCGTGCGCACCTGCGACGCGTTCAACGTGCCCGTCCTCACCTTCGTCGACGTGCCCGGCTTCCTGCCCGGCGTCGAGCAGGAACACGAGGGCATCATCCGGCGCGGCGCCAAGCTGATCTACGCGTACGCCGAGGCGACGGTGCCGCTGATCACGATCATCACGCGCAAGGCGTTCGGCGGCGCGTACGACGTCATGGGCTCCAAGCACCTGGGCGCCGACCTGAACCTGGCCTGGCCCACCGCGCAGATCGCCGTCATGGGCGCGCAGGGCGCGGTGAACATCCTGCACAGGAAGACGCTGGCCGCCGCGGATGACGTGGAGGCGACGCGGGCGCGGCTGATCCAGGAGTACGAGGACGCGCTGCTCAACCCCTACACGGCGGCCGAGCGCGGTTACGTCGACGCCGTGGTGATGCCGTCCGAGACCCGTGCCCACATCGTCAGGGGCCTGCGTCAGCTGCGTACGAAGCGCGAGTCGCTGCCGCCGAAGAAGCACGGCAACATCCCCCTGTAGGCCCGACCCCGCGAGGAGCCCGGCTCATGATGATCAAGGTCGTACGGGGAAATCCGACCCCCGAGGAGCTGGCCGCCGCACTGGCGGTGGTGCAGGCCCGCGCCGCGGCCGCGACCGACGACGCCCCGGCCGCCGCGGCGCGGCGGGACGCCTGGGCCGATCCGGCCCGCGTCGCCCGGCGCCGCCTGCCGGCCCCGGGCCCGGGGAGCTGGTCCCGCACCTACTGGCCCGGGTGACCGGTCCACGCGCGCGAGGCGTTTGAGTACCCGTACTCAGGCGCATCGCGCGCGTGCGCCGCAGTATCGAAGGGTGCTGTGGTCGGATCCCGAGAACGAGCCGCCGAAGGAGCTGCGCGAAACGCAGGAGATGCTGCGCCGCGCGGGTGTCGTGGTGGCTCTCGCCATGTTCGTGGCCATGGTGATGGTGGGGCTCGGCGTTCTGTAGGAAGGCGTTCTGAGCGGCCGTCCGGTTCGCCTACGCTGGCCGTATGACAGCCGCGCGTCGCCTCATCCTCGCCTCCCAGTCCCCCGCCCGCCTGGGTCTGCTGCGGCAGGCCGGTTTCGCGCCGGAGGTGATCGTCAGCGGGGTCGACGAGGACGCCGTGACGGCTCCCACCCCGGCCGAGCTCGCGCTCGCCCTCGCGGAGGCCAAGGCGTCCGTGGTGGCCGCGCTGCCCGAGGCGGCGGGCGCCCTGGTGATCGGCTGCGACTCGGTGCTCGACCTGGACGGCGAGGCGCTCGGCAAGCCGGCCGACGCCGAGGAGGCCACGGCCCGCTGGAAGGCGATGCGCGGCCGTGCGGGCACCTTGCAGACCGGCCACTGCGTGTACGACACGGCATCCGGCCGGTACACCTCAGGCACCGCCTCCACCGTGGTCCGGTTCGGCGAGCCGAGCGACGCGGAGATCGCCGCGTACGTGGCGACCGGCGAACCCCTCTACGTGGCGGGCGCCTTCACGCTCGACGGCCGCTCGGCCCCGTTCATCGACGGCATCGACGGCGACCACGGCAACGTGATCGGTCTTTCGCTGCCGCTGCTGCGCCGCCTCCTCGCCGAACTGGGGACCGGCGTCACGGAGTTGTGGGCTCCGGCGAGCTAGCGGGCGGGAGCGGCGGGCTCACGGCGCCGTTGCCCTCGCCCGCCGCGCCGGCGTGGTCCCTGCGGTCGTACGCCACCAGCGTCAGCACGATCAGCGCCAGTACGGCCATCATCATCGCGAAGGCGGGCCAGCCCACGAGGCCGACGGAGAACGCGCCGAGCAGGCCGTGCACGACGGCCGCGCTGATCAGCAGGATCCGCCCGAAGGTGCCCGGCGACCGGTCGGTGGCGGCGGCGCGGGCCAGCATGAACGCGCACAGCACCAGGTAGATCCCGAAGATCCCGCCCGCGATCCAGGTGCCCACGGACATCGCCCGCGGGTCGAGCCCGGCGAGCGACATGTCCTGCCGGTCGACGACGAGCCCCAGGACCCAGTTCACCCACACGATCCCGAGCGCCTCCGCGAGCAACACGATCGCGGCCACCCACGCCACCGGTCTGCGTGCCACCGGTCCCACCCACTTTCGCGTACGACTGCCCGTTACCCCGAGTACGTTCGAGACATCGCGAACGCTACTAACGGGTAAACCTCCGGACAAGGGGTCAGGCCCGGGCAAAGAATCATTGGGCCATTCGTAGGGACTCCACAAAGAAAGACCATCGGCCGGGGTGCGGTCGCACAGAGACCTTGACCACATCCCCCGGCTAGGGTTGCCCCGAGGGATCCCGCACAGCCAGGCCGGACATGGGATTTCGCGGGCTGAGCGCGCCTCGGGTCACACTCCGTGTGGGCAAGCTCACCATCGGGGACGGGTCGTAACCGCGTGTCGGCAGTCCCTAAACTCGGCTTGTTTCAAGGAGGGAGCCATCGTGCGCAAGGTGCTCATCGCCAACCGTGGCGAAATCGCTGTCCGCGTGGCCCGGGCTTGCCGGGACGCAGGTATCGCGAGCGTTGCCGTATATGCCGAGCCGGACCGGGACGCATCGCATGTCCGCGCGGCCGACGAGGCCTTCGCGCTGGGTGGTGACACCCCGGCCACCAGCTATCTGGACATCGCCAAGGTGCTCCAGGCGGCCAAGGACTCGGGGGCGGACGCCATCCACCCCGGCTACGGATTCCTGTCGGAGAACGCGGAGTTCGCCCAGGCCGTGCTGGACGCGGACCTGATCTGGATCGGCCCGCCGCCGCAGGCCATCCGGGACCTCGGCGACAAGGTCGCCGCCCGGCACATCGCGCAGCGCGCCGGCGCCCCGCTGGTCGCCGGTACGCCGGACCCGGTCTCGGGCGCGGACGAGGTCGTGGACTTCGCCCGGGAGCACGGCCTGCCCATCGCGATCAAGGCCGCCTTCGGTGGCGGCGGTCGCGGCCTGAAGGTCGCCCGCACGCTGGAGGAGGTCCCGGAGCTGTACGACTCGGCGGTCCGCGAGGCCGTCGCGGCGTTCGGCCGCGGCGAGTGCTTCGTCGAGCGCTACCTGGACAAGCCGCGCCACGTCGAGACGCAGTGCCTGGCCGACACCCACGGCAACGTGGTGGTGGTCTCCACCCGTGACTGCTCGCTCCAGCGCCGCCACCAGAAGCTCGTCGAGGAGGCCCCCGCGCCCTTCCTGAGCGACGCTCAGGTCGAGCAGCTGTACACCGCCTCCAAGGCGATCCTGAAGGAAGCCGGCTACGTCGGCGCGGGCACCGTGGAGTTCCTCGTCGGCGCCGACGGCACGATCTCCTTCCTGGAGGTCAACACCCGGCTCCAGGTCGAGCACCCGGTCACCGAAGAGGTCGCCGGCATCGACCTGGTCCGCGAGATGTTCCGCATCGCCGACGGCGAGGAACTCGGCTACGGCGACCCGCAGTTGCGGGGTCACTCGTTCGAGTTCCGGATCAACGGCGAGGACCCGGGCCGTGGGTTCCTGCCCGCGCCCGGCACCGTGACGACCTTCGACGCGCCGTCAGGACCCGGTGTCCGCCTGGACGCGGGCGTCGAGGCGGGCTCGGTCATCGGCCCGGCCTGGGACTCGCTGCTCGCCAAGCTGATCGTCACCGGCCGCACCCGCAAGGAGGCCCTGCAGCGGTCCGCCCGCGCGCTGGCCGAGTTCCAGGTCGAGGGCATGGCCACGGCCATCCCGTTCCACCGCAAGGTCGTCACCGACCCGGCGTTCGCGCCGGAACTCACGGGCTCCGACGAGCCGTTCACCATCTTCACGCGGTGGATCGAGACCGAGTTCGTCAACGACATCCCGCCGTTCCAGCCGGGTGGCGCGGACGCCGAGGAGGAGGACGGCGACCGCGAGACGATCGTCGTCGAGGTCGGCGGCAAGCGCCTGGAGGTCTCCCTCCCCTCGTCGCTGGGCATGTCGCTGGCGCGTACGGGCCTCGCGGCGGGCGCCAAGCCGAAGCGCAGGGCCGCCAAGAAGTCCGGCCCGGCCGCTTCCGGCGACACCCTCGCCTCGCCCATGCAGGGCACCATCGTCAAGGTCGCCGTCGAGGAGGGCCAGGAGGTCCAGGAAGGTGACCTCGTCGTCGTCCTGGAGGCGATGAAGATGGAGCAGCCGCTGAACGCGCACAAGGCCGGCACCATCAAGGGGCTCTCCGCCGAGATCGGCGCGTCCCTCACCTCCGGTGCCGCGATCTGCGAGATCAAGGACTGACGCACCAGCGAGCCCGCACGAAGCGCCCGTCGGACCGGCCCCGGTCCACGGGCGCTTCGGCGTTCCGCACGGGGCCGTGCGGGGCCCGCCGGGCCATCAGGCATCCTTGGAAGCCCCGCGCACGCCCAGGGAGGCCCGATGACGTCCGGCACCGAGTACGAGCGCGCCCGCCCCATGCGCGCGGACGCGCGCCGCAACTACGAGCGGCTGCTCACCCAGGCCCGCAAGGCGTTCGCCGAGCACGGCACGGGGGCGTCCCTGGAGGATGTGGCCCGGGGCGCGGGGGTCGGCATCGGCACGCTGTACCGGCACTTCCCGAACCGGTACGCACTGGTGAGCGCCGTCTTCGAGGAGGCGGTGAACGATCTGCTGGCCCGCTCACGGGCGCTCCTGGACGCCCCGCAGCCCTGCTCGGCACTGGTGACGTGGCTGCGCGAGATCATCACGCACGCGAGTGAGTACCGGGGGCTCTCCCGGGCGCTCATGTCGGCGTCCCAGGACGACAGTTCGGCGCTGGCGCGGTGCAGTTCGCCGATGCGGGACGCGGGGCAGGCCCTGCTGACCCGGGCTCAGCGGGCCGGGGCGGTGCGGCAGGACGTGTCGATCTCGGATCTGCTGCAACTGACCAACGCGATTGCGCTGGCCGCCGAGGAGACCCCCTCCGACCCGGACTTGGCCGACCGCCTCTTGAGACTGACCCTGCGAGGCATCACAGCGTAGGCCCGTCGCCGCGTGCGGCACCCTCGTGGCTGGGCGCGCAGTTCCCCGCGCCCCTGGCCGCGTCCGGAGAACGGTGTCGTACCAGCGGCCGCGTATCAGCGACGGCGAAGGTCCGCCACCCTGGCGCTACGCTCCGGAGCCGCTTCCAACCCGGCCGCGCTCCGCAGCGGATGGCCTCCGCCAGGGACCTGCTGGCGGCGCTGGCCCGGCAGGGGGACATCCCGGCGCGATGGCCGCGCCGGGACGGGATCACCACCCCCGGCCGACGCCGGGCCCGCCCCGGCGACAGCGATCTGCACGCCCTGGTCGGCGAGCGCCTGGAGCTCCGTGGCGGCCCGGTCGTCGTGCGCGGGCGGCTCGTCGGTCACCAGCCGCGTGATCACGTCCGTCGGCACCGTCTGGAACATCGTGTCGGTACCGAGCTTGGAGTGGTCGGCGAGCACGACGACCTCCGCCGCGGCCTGCACGAGGGCCCGGTCCACCGACGCCGAGAGCATGTTGGACGTGGAGAGTCCGCGCTCGGCCGTCAGACCGCTGCCGCTCAGGAAGGCCCGGGACACTCTCAGCCCCTGCAGGGACTGCTCGGCCCCGCTGCCCACCAGTGCGTAGTTGGAACCCCGCAGCGTGCCACCGGTCATGACGACCTCGACGCGGTTGGCATGTGCCAGCGCCTGGGCCACCAGGAGGGAGTTGGTGACGACGGTCAGCCCCGGCACACGCGCGAGCCGGCGGGCCAGCTCCTGCGTGGTCGTCCCCGCGCCCACCACGATGGCTTCGCCTTCTTCGACGAGGCCCGCGGCGAGATCGGCGATGGCCGTCTTCTCTGCGGTCGCGAGATGTGATTTCTGCGGAAAGCCGGACTCCCGCGTGAATCCGCCCGGCAATACCGCACCGCCGTGTCGGCGGTCGAGGAGTCCTTCTGCCTCCAGTGCGCGCACGTCCCGCCGCACGGTCACTTCAGAGGTCTGGACGACGCGGGCGAGCTCCCGGAGCGATACCGCTCCATTGGCCCGCACCATTTCGAGGATCAATTGACGACGTTCTGCAGCGAACACGAAACTGACAGTAACCCCAACGACCGTCTGCTTTCAGCAGTTTGCGCCGAATTACAGATTCTGTTCGCACGGCTACCCTGGGAGTGGTATAGGCACGACAAGGGTGCCTATCCGCCCCGCCTATGCCATCCGCATGGGCCGCAACTCACCGTGACCTGCGGCCGGTTGATCCCCGCCGAGGGCGGTCTCAACCCTCTTCGGCGACCTTGCGCGTGTGCAGCTGACGCGCCACTTCGGCGATCGAGCCCGAAAGAGACGGGTACACGGTGAACGCGTTCGCGATCTGTTCGACGGTCAGATTGTTGTCGACCGCGATCGAGATGGGATGGATCAGTTCCGAGGCGCGCGGCGCCACGACGACCCCGCCCACCACGATCCCCGTCCCCGGACGGCAGAAGATCTTGACGAAGCCGTCCCGGATGCCCTGCATCTTCGCGCGCGGGTTGCGCAGCAGCGGCAGCTTCACGGCGCGGGCGTCGATCTTGCCCGCATCGACGTCGGCCTGCGAGTAGCCGACCGTCGCGATCTCCGGGTCGGTGAAGACGTTCGAGGAGACCGTCTTGAGGTTCAGCGGCGTCACCGCGTCGCCGAGGAAGTGGTACATGGCGATGCGGCCCTGCATGGCGGCGACCGACGCGAGGGCGAAGATGCCGGTCACGTCCCCGGCCGCGTACACACCGGGAGCGGTCGTGCGCGAGACCTTGTCGGTCCAGATGTGGCCCGACTCCTTCAGCTTGACCCCGGCGTCCTCCAGGCCCATGCCGCTGCTGTTCGGGATGGCGCCGACCGCCATCAGACAGTGCGTGCCGGAGATGGTCCGGCCGTCGGCCAGGGTGACCTCGACGCGGTCGCCGACGCGCTTGGCGGAGGCGGCGCGGGAGCGCGCCATCACGTTCATGCCGCGGCGCCGGAACACGTCCTCCAGGACGGCGGCGGCGTCCGGGTCCTCGCCCGGCAGCACGCGGTCGCGGGAGGAGACGAGCGTGACGCGGGAGCCGAGCGCCTGGTAGGCGCCGGCGAACTCGGCGCCGGTGACACCGGAACCGACCACGATGAGCTCCTCGGGAAGCTCCTCCAGGTCGTAGACCTGCGTCCAGTTGAGGATGCGCTCCCCGTCCGGCTGCGCGTCGGGCACCTCGCGCGGGTGGCCGCCGGTGGCGATGAGCACGGCGTCGGCGGTGAGGGTCTCCTCGGTGCCGTCGGCGGCCGTCACGATCACCTTGCGGGAGCCGTCCAGGTCCTGCTGGCCGTCGAGGCGGCCACGGCCGCGCAGCACGCGCGCGCCCGCACGCGTGACAGAAGCGGTGATGTCGTGGGACTGGGCCAGCGCGAGCCGCTTGACGCGCCGGTTGACCTTGCCGAGGTCGACGCCGACGACGCGGGCCGGGCTGTCCGGGTCCGGGGTGTCGTCCTCGACGATGATCCCCAGCTCCTCGTACGAGGAGTCGAAGGTCGTCATCACCTCGGCCGTGGCGATCAGGGTCTTCGACGGCACGCAGTCGGTCAGCACCGACGCACCGCCCAGACCGTCGCAGTCGACGACGGTCACCTCCGCGCCGAGCGAGGCGGCCACCAGGGCCGCTTCGTATCCGCCAGGTCCGCCACCGATGATCACGATCCGAGTCACGTACCCCATTGTCCCGCACCGCCATGGGGGACGCCCGGCCGGGGGGTGCACCGCCGGGGCCCGGCGGGCACTTCGCTCCGAGCACAGGGGACAACTGCCGTACCCTCGGACCCATGTCGCTCTACGCCGCGTACGCCGGCAATCTCGACCCGCGGCTCATGACGCGCCGCGCCCCCCACTCGCCGCTGCGCGCCACCGGGTGGCTCCAGGGCTGGCGGCTGACGTTCGGGGGCGAACACATGGGCTGGGAGGGCGCGCTGGCCACGATCGTGGAGGCGCCCCGCTCACAGGTCTTCGTCGCGCTGTACGACATCGCCCCGATGGACGAGGAGTCCATGGACCGCTGGGAGGGTGTCGGGCTCGACATCTACCGCCGGATGCGCGTGCGCGTGGACACCCTGGAGGGCAAGGAGCCCGCCTGGCTGTACGTGCTCAACGGATACGAGGGCGGCCTCCCCTCCGCCCGCTACCTGGGCGAGATCGCGGACGCGGCGGAGTCGGCGGGCGCCCCGCACGACTACGTGATGGAGATGCGCAAGCGGCCCTGTTAGGGCCTTCCCGGCCCGGGCCGGTTTTCGTCGGAAACGACAAGACAACGATCGCAATACCGTGAGGCCCGGCATCTACGCGCGTAGGACTTGAGCGGCTACCCTCAAGCGCGTGAACGCATCTGTTACTCCGGACAACCTCCAGGGCGCCGGCCCGGTGGACCCCATGGTCGCCGCCGACGCCGCCGCCTCGCGCCTGCGCGAGCTCACCGGCGCCGAGACCCACGACGTCGCCCTCGTGATGGGCTCGGGCTGGGCGCCGGCCGCCGAGGCGCTGGGCGCGCCCGCCGCCGAGTTCCCCTTCACCGCGCTGCCCGGGTTCACCGGCGCCGCCGTGGCGGGTCACGGTGGCAAGGTCCGCTCGTACCGGATCGGCGAGAAGCGCGCCCTGGTCTACCTGGGCCGCACCCACTTCTACGAGGGCCACGGGGTCGCGTCCGTCGCGCACGGCGTGCGCACCGCCGCCGCCGCGGGCTGCAAGACCATCGTGCTGACCAACGGTTGCGGCGGCCTGCGCCAGGGCATGCGCCCCGGCCAGCCGGTCCTCATCTCCGACCACCTCAATCTGACGGCCACGTCACCGATCGTCGGCGCCAACTTCGTGGATCTGACCGACCTGTACTCGCCGCGGCTGCGCGCGCTGTGCCAGGAGATCGACCCGACGCTGGAAGAGGGCGTCTACGCCCAGTTCCCCGGCCCGCACTACGAGACCCCGGCCGAGGTCCGGATGGCCGGCATCCTCGGCGCCGACCTCGTCGGCATGTCCACCGTCCTGGAGGCCATCGCGGCCCGTGAGGCGGGTGTCGAGGTGCTCGGTATCTCCCTGGTCACCAACCTGGCCGCGGGTCTGTCCGGCGAGCCGCTCAACCACGCGGAGGTCCTCCAGGCGGGCCGCGACTCCGCCGCCCGCATGGGCGAGCTGCTGACCAAGGTCCTCGCCAAGATCTGAGCCCCGTCCGCGCACGTCCCACCCCCGTACGTCTGACGTCTGAAGGAAGCGAACCGTGACCGTACAAGGCAGCGAACTGCTCGAACGGGCGAAGACCTGGCTGGCGGAGGACCCCGACCGGGAGACCCGCGAGGAGCTGGCGAAGCTCATCGACAGCGGCGACCTGGGGGCGCTCGGCGAGCGGTTCGCCGGGACGCTGCAGTTCGGCACGGCGGGCCTGCGCGGCGAGCTGGGCGCGGGCCCGATGCGGATGAACCGCGCGGTGGTCATCCGCGCGGCCGCGGGCCTCGCCGCGTATCTGAAGGCCAAGGGGCAGACCGACGGCGTGGTCGTCGTCGGGTACGACGCCCGCCACAAGTCGGCGGACTTCGCGCGCGACACGGCGGCGGTCATGACGGGCGCGGGTCTGCGGGCCGCGGTGCTGCCGCGCCCACTGCCCACCCCCGTGCTCGCCTTCGCCATACGGCACTTGGGCGCGGTCGCGGGCGTGGAGGTCACGGCCTCCCACAACCCGCCGCGGGACAACGGCTACAAGGTCTACCTCGGCGACGGTTCGCAGATCGTGCCGCCGGCCGACGCGGAGATCGCCGCCGAGATCGACGCGGTGGCGTCGCTGCACGACGTCCCGCGCCCGGAGTCCGGCTGGCAGACGCTCGGCGACGAGGTCCTCCAGGCGTACCTGGAGCGCACGGACGCCGTCCTCGCCGCCGGGTCGGCGCGCACCGCCCGCACGGTCTACACGGCGATGCACGGCGTCGGCAAGGAGACCCTGCTGGCCGCCTTCGCGCGCGCGGGCTTCCCCGAGCCGGTGCTCGTGCCCGAGCAGGCCGAGCCCGACCCGGACTTCCCGACGGTGGCGTTCCCGAATCCGGAGGAGCCGGGCGCGATGGACCTCTCCTTCGCGACGGCCCGCTCCCTGCCCGAGGCCCCCGACCTGGTCATCGCCAACGACCCGGACGCGGACCGCTGCGCCGTCGCCGTGCCCGACGCCGCCGCCGGGGGCGGCTGGCGGATGCTGCGCGGCGACGAGGTGGGCGCGCTGCTCGCGGCGCACCTCGTGCGGCGCGGTGTGCGCGGCGACGCCCGCGTCTTCGCCGAGTCGATCGTCTCGTCGTCGCTGCTCGGCCGGATCGCCGAGGCGGCCTCCCTGCCGTACGAGGAGACGCTGACGGGCTTCAAGTGGATCGCCCGCGTCGAGGGGCTGCGCTACGGCTACGAGGAGGCGCTCGGCTACTGCGTCGACCCCGAGGGCGTGCGCGACAAGGACGGCATCACGGCCGCGCTGCTCGTGACCGAGCTGGCGAGCGAGCTCAAGGAGCAGGGCCGTACGCTCCTGGACGCGCTGGACGACCTGGCCCTGGCCCACGGTCTGCACGCCACGGACCAGCTGAGCGTGCGCGTCGAGGACGTCTCGGTCATCGCGGCCGCCATGCGGCGCCTGCGCGAGCAGCCGCCGTCGGCGCTGGCCGGGCTCGCGGTGACCCGGGCCGAGGACCTCGCCGCCGGTGCGGGCGGGCTGCCGCCCACGGACGGGCTGCGCTACACGCTGGACGGCGCGCGGGTCATCGTCCGCCCGTCCGGCACGGAGCCCAAGCTGAAGTGCTACCTGGAGGTCGTGGTGCCGGTGGCCGACCGGGCGGCGCTGCCCGCGGCCCGGGCGACCGCCGCCGACCTGCTCGCCGCGGTCAAGCGGGACCTCTCGGCGGCTGCGGGCATCTGACCCCCCGCAGGCCGGTGACCGGGCCCGTCGGGGGCACTCGAACGAGTGATACCTGCGGTTCAGTTGACGGTACCCGGGGCGACAGCGGCCGGGGGTGACGGGAACGTTGCCCCCGCAGACCGCCCCCGTCCCGCTGGAGCCGCCGACGTGACCCCGACCGCCGCAACCGAGGCCGCCCTCCTCCTCGAGGCACGCTCCGCCCGCCCGGCCCCGGGATCCGCGACGGATCTGCGCGACCGGGCCGGCCGTGCCCTGCGGCGGGCGGCACCGGCCCTGATCGCGTACGCGGCCGTCCGCACCTTCGTGCTGCTCGTCTTCGGTGTCTGGGCCCACAAGGAGGGGCACGGCATCTGGCCCGCGCTCGCCGCGGACTGGGACTCCCAGTGGTACCTGGGCATCGCCGACCACGGCTACGCACACCGGCTCGGCACCAAGTACGACGCCAACAACCTCGCCTTCTTCCCGCTCTACCCGTACCTGGTGAAGGCGCTGGCCGTCGTGACACCCGGCTCGCGGGCGACCGTGGGGCTGGCCCTGGCGGTCGTCTGCTCCTTCCCCGCCGCGTGGGGGATCTTCGCCGTCGGTGACCGGCTGCACGGGCGCCGGGTGGGCGTCCTGCTCACCCTCCTGTGGGCGTGCTACCCGGTCGGCATCGTCCAGTGGATGGGCTACACCGAGTCGCTGTTCACCGCGTTCGTGGCGTGGTCGCTGTACGCGGTGCTGACCGGCCGCTGGGTGTGGGCGGGGGCCCTGGCGGCCCTCTCCGGGCTCACCCGGCCGACCGGTGTCGCCCTCGCCGCGGCCGTCGGCGTGTGCGGCCTGCTGGCACTGCGCCGGCGCTTCTCGTGGCGGACCCTGGCGGGCGTACTGCTCGCCCCGCTGGGCTGGCTCGGGTACGTGGGCTGGGTCGGGCTGCGCCTCGGGCGCTGGGACGGTTACTTCGCCGTACAGCGGCTGTGGCACAACGAGCTCGACGGCGGCCTCGTCACCCTGCGCCGCTTCCGCGATCTCCTCGCCTACGACTCGACGCCCGAGCTCTTCCTGGTGATGGTGACGGTGACACTCCTCGCGTCCGTCGTCCTCTACGCGTTCTCGCTCTGGGACCGCCAGCCGCTGCCCCTGCTGATCCTCACCGGGGTGCTGCTCGTGATCGTGCTCGGCAGCGGCGGCGTCTACTTCTCCCGGGCCCGCTTCCTGGCGCCCGGCTTCCCGCTGCTGCTCCCGGTGGCCCTGGCGCTGGCACGGGCGTCCCGGCGGTTCCTGGCGCTCGGGGTGGCGGGGGCGGTGCTGGGCGCGGCGTACTGCGGCGGGTACATGCTCCTGGTCTGGCCCAGCGCGCCGTGAGGCGGCGGCTCAGCCGAGCGCGACGAGGATGACGAGCAGCACGGCTCCGGCCACGGCCGGGGCGATGATCTCGTAGGCCCAGCGGACCGAAGGCTCGCCCTGCGACGTGGCCGCCTGCGCGCGGGACTGCCACAGCTCGCGCAGCTCGTCCATGGACTTGTCGGCGGCGGCGCGGCGCTCGGTGGCCGGGGCCGGCTCCACGGCCTGCTGCGCGCCGCGACCGGCCGTCCGGGGCCGCGCGGGGCGGTGCTGGGCCTTGCGGCGGGCGCGCAGCGAGACGGGGATCGACCAGAGCTGGTACTTGGTCCCCGCCTCGTCGAACACCTCGTTGGAGTAGCCGGAGCGGAAGTTCGCGACGGTGGCCCAGGGCAGAGTGACGCAGCGGAACGGGTTGCGCACGCGCAGCCGGTCCTCGTTGCCGAAGACGGCGGGGCGGATCGTGAAGGCGACGACGAGGGGCACGGCGAACAGCAGCCCGGCGAGCGCCAGCCACGGCGTGCGGCCCTCCCCGCCGAACACGGCGTCGGCACCGAGCCAGACGCCGAGGGCGAGCAGCACGACGCCGCCCGCGATGGCGGCGGGCGACCGGTAGATACGGTCCGGGTTGGTGACGGGGCGGCTGCTCATACCCTGATTCTGCCTGACGCCCCAAAAACCTCCCCCGCCCCTTCCCCTTACAAGCCCCGCCGGCCCCTGGCACCCCTTCCAAGCCCCTCCGGCGATTGAGGAGCGGGGTCCGGGGCAGAGCCCCGGGGCCCAGCCCCGTCGCCGGGCGACACCTCCGAGGGGGCCGTGCCCGGACCCAGGACCGACCCCGCGCACCTATACATCCGCTACGCGCGTAGATATGCTCCCCTCGTGACCATGCCCACTGCACCCGCACCCGCCGGAGAACACGCGTTGTCCGACGCTGTCGCTTCCGAGGCCACTCTGCGCCGATTCCTCCAGGGACTGCCTGGTGTCGACGCGGTGGGCCTGGAGGGCCGCGCCGCCGCGCTCGGGACCCGTTCCATCAAGACCACGGCGAAGGCGTACGCCATCGACCTGGCCATCTCGATGATCGATCTGACGACCCTGGAAGGCGCCGACACCCCGGGCAAGGTCCGGGCGCTCGGCGCCAAGGCCGTCAACCCCGACCCGACCGACAGGACCGCCCCGCGCACCGCCGCGGTCTGCGTCTACCCGGACCGCGTGGCCGTCGCCAAGGAGGCCGTCGCGGGCACGGACGTCAAGGTCGCGTCGGTCGCCACCGCCTTCCCGGCCGGCCGCGCCGCCCTCGACGTCAAGCTCGGCGACGTCCGCGAGGCCGTCGCCGCGGGCGCCGACGAGATCGACATGGTCATCGACCGCGGCGCCTTCCTCGCGGGCAAGTACATGAAGGTCTACGAGGAGATCCTCGCCGTGAAGGAGGCCGCGGGGGCGGCCCGGCTGAAGGTCATCTTCGAGACCGGCGAGCTGTCGACGTACGACAACATCCGGCGCGCGAGCTGGATCGGCATGCTGGCCGGCGCCGACTTCATCAAGACCTCGACCGGCAAGGTGGGGGTCAACGCCACCCCCGCCAACACGCTGCTGATGCTGGAGGCGGTGCGCGACTTCCGCGAGGCCACCGGCGTCCAGATCGGCGTGAAGCCCGCCGGCGGCATCCGCACCTCCAAGGACGCCGTCAAGTTCCTCGTGATCGTGAACGAGACCGTGGGCGAGGACTGGCTCGACAACCACTGGTTCCGGTTCGGCGCCTCCAGCCTGCTGAGCGATCTGCTGATGCAGCGCCAGAAGCTGGCGACAGGCCGCTACTCCGGTCCCGACTACGTGACGGTGGACTGATCACCCATGGCATCTGTATTCGAGTACGCACCCGCGCCCGAGTCCCGCTCGGTCGTCGACATCGCCCCCTCCTACGGTCTTTTCATCGACGGCGAGTTCACCGAGGCCGCCGACGGCAAGGTCTTCAAGACCGTCTCCCCCTCCACCGAAGAGGTCCTCTCCGAGGTCGCCCAGGCCGGCGAGGCCGACGTGGAGCGGGCCGTGCGGGCCGCGCGGAAGGCGTTCGGCACGTGGTCGGCGCTGCCCGGCGCCGAGCGCGGCAAGTACCTCTTCCGCATCGCCCGCATCATCCAGGAGCGCTCCCGCGAGCTGGCCGTCCTGGAGACGCTGGACAACGGCAAGCCCATCAAGGAGACGAGGGACGCCGACCTCCCCCTGGTCGCCGCGCACTTCTTCTACTACGCGGGCTGGGCGGACAAGCTCGACCACGCGGGCTACGGCCAAGCCCCGAAGGCGCTCGGCGTCGCGGGCCAGGTCATCCCGTGGAACTTCCCGCTGCTGATGCTCGCCTGGAAGATCGCCCCGGCGCTCGCCACCGGCAACACGGTCGTCCTCAAGCCCGCAGAGACGACCCCGCTGTCCGCCCTGTTCTTCGCGGACATCTGCCGCCAGGCCGGCCTGCCCAGGGGCGTCGTCAACATCCTTCCCGGGTACGGCGACGCGGGCGCGGCGCTGGTCGCGCACCCCGACGTGAACAAGGTGGCCTTCACCGGCTCCACGGCCGTCGGCAAGCAGATCGCCCGCACCGTCGCCGGTACGGACAAGAAGGTCACGCTCGAACTCGGCGGCAAGGGCGCCAACATCGTCTTCGACGACGCCCCGATCGACCAGGCCGTCGAGGGCATCGTCACCGGCATCTTCTTCAACCAGGGCCAGGTCTGCTGCGCGGGTTCGCGCCTGCTGGTGCAGGAGTCGATCCAGGACGAGCTGCTCGACCGCCTGAAGCGGCGCCTGTCGACGCTGCGGCTCGGCGACCCGCTCGACAAGAACACCGACATCGGCGCGATCAACTCCGCCGAGCAGCTGGCCCGGATCACCACGCTCGCCGAGACCGGCGAGGCCGAGGGCGCCGAGCGCTGGTCGGCCCCGTGCGAACTGCCCTCCGCCGGTTACTGGTTCGCGCCGACGCTCTTCACCAACGTCACGCAGGCGCACACCGTCGCCCGGGACGAGATCTTCGGCCCGGTCCTGTCGGTGCTCTCCTTCCGTACGCCGGAGGAGGCCGTCGCCAAGGCCAACAACACGCAGTACGGCCTCTCGGCGGGCATCTGGACCGAGAAGGGTTCGCGGATCCTGGCCGTGGCGGGCAAGCTGCGGGCCGGGGTCGTCTGGGCCAACACGTTCAACAAGTTCGATCCGACCTCGCCGTTCGGCGGTTACAAGGAGTCGGGCTTCGGCCGCGAAGGCGGCCGTCACGGCCTGGAGGCTTACCTCGATGTCTGACAAGTCCGAGTCGACGCGACTGTCCGTCCTCAAGACCTACAAGCTGTACGTGGGCGGGAAGTTCCCGCGTTCCGAGAGCGGCCGGGTGTACGAAGTGACCGACTCCAAGAGCGGCAAGTGGCTGGCGAACGCGCCGCTCTCGTCCCGCAAGGACGGCCGCGACGCCGTGGTCGCCGCCCGCAAGGCGTTCGGCGGCTGGTCGGGCGCGACCGCGTACAACCGCGGGCAGGTCCTCTACCGCGTCGCCGAGATGCTGGAGGGCCGCCGCGAGCAGTTCGTGCGCGAGGTCGCCGAGGCCGAGGGGCTCTCCCGGTCGAAGGCGGCGGCCGTGGTCGACCAGGCCATCGACCGCTGGGTCTGGTACGCGGGCTGGACCGACAAGATCTCCCAGGTCGTCGGCGGCGCCAACCCGGTGGCCGGGCCGTTCTTCAACCTCTCGACGCCGGAGCCGACCGGTGTCGTGGTGGTCGTCGCGCCGCAGGAGTCCTCGTTCCTCGGGCTCGTCTCGGTACTCGCGCCGGTCATCGCGACCGGCAACACCGCGGTGGTCATCGCCGCCGAGCGGGCCCCGCTCCCGGCGCTCTCCCTCGGCGAGGTGCTGGCCACCTCCGACGTGCCCGGCGGCGTGGTGAACCTCCTCTCCGGCAAGGCGTCGGAGATCGCCCCGGCGCTCGCCGCGCACCAGGACGTGAACGGCATCGACCTCACCGGCGCCGACCCGGCCCTCGCCAAGGAGCTGGAGGTCGCGGCCGCGGACAATCTGAAGCGGGTGCGCCGTCCCCAGCCTGTGGAGGACTTCTCCGCGGACCCGGGCACGGAGCGTCTGACGCGGTTCCTGGAGACCAAGACCGTCTGGCACCCCACGGGTTCGCTGGGCGCGTCCGGCTCCTCGTACTAGCCCCGCGCGACCCGTACGCGGACAGAGGCCCCGGCATCACCTTTCGAGAGGTGGCGCCGGGGCCTCCCGCGTTCGGGGCTCAGATCCCGAGGCGCCGGGCGATGCCGTCGAGGACACAGTCCAGGCCGAACTCGAACTCCCAGGCGGGGTCGTCCTTGCGCGTCGCGGCCAGGCCGTACTTGGCGTAGGTGGGGTAACGGCCGGTGCCCATCAGGTAGTTCATCTGCGGGGCGAGCGCCTGCCGGGTCTCGTCACCGCTCCGCCAGCCGTGCTCCTCCTTGTACTGGCGCAGCGCGTTCTCGGCCTGCGTCGAGCCGTGCACGAACGCGTTGACCGCGCGGAACGCGGCCATCATCGAGTCGGCGTCCAGGCCGCGCCCGTCCAACGCCGTCAACTGCCGTTCCGCCAGGGCCATCCGGGCCGGGGTGAGCTGGATCAGCGGCAGCGGCGCGTGCCCGAGCCAGGGGTGCCGGAGCATCAGCTCCCGCGTCTGCAGGGCGAGCGAGCGCAGCACGGGGCGCCAGTCGGTCACGTCGTCGGGCACGGAGAGCTCGGCCGAGATCCGGTCGAACATGAGCGCCCACAGGTCCTCCTTGCCCGAGACGTGGCGGTACGCGGCCATGGGTGCGACGCCGAGTTTGGTGGCGAGGCGGCGCATGGTGACGGCGGCCCCGCCCTCCTCGTCGGCCAGTTCGACGGCCGCCGCGGCGATCGCCTCCAGCGTCAGCGAGGTGCGCCGGGTGGGCGCGGGCCGCTCCAGGCGCTCCCAGAGCGAGGGCTCGACCAGCCCGCTCCCGCTCTCGCCGTCACGCCCGTCCGCTTCCTTCCGTGCCACCACGGCCGACCCCTCTCGCTCGATGCCGCGTACAGCGTATCCCCAGTAGACGCCGTACACATTGCTGTGTACGTTGTACGCGTAACGATACGCCGTACACAAACAGGGGGTCCACCATGTCCGGCAGCACTCCGCTCCGCGTCGCCGTCCTCGTCGGCTCCACCCGTGAGGGCCGCTTCGCGCCCGTGGTCGTCAAGTGGCTCACCGGCCACCTCGGACAGCGCGAGGACCTGCGCGCCGACGTCGTCGACCTCACCGAGACGCCGCTGCCCACCGTGCTGCCCGCCTTCGGCCAGGACGCCCCGGCGGGCACCACGGAGGCGCTCGCCCTCGTCTCGCCGCGCCTCGCCGCCGCCGACGCGTTCGTCTTCGTCACGCCCGAGTACAACCACAGCTTCCCCGCGGCCCTGAAGAACGCGATCGACTGGCACAACGAGCAGTGGCACGGCAAGCCGATCGCGTTCGTGTCGTACGGCGGCCTGTCCGGCGGGCTGCGCGCGGTCGAGCAGCTCCGCGTCGTCATGGCCGAGCTGAACGCCACCACCATCCGCAACACGGTCAGCTTCCACAACGCCTACGGCGCGTTCGCGGCGGACGGCCGCGTCGACGACCCGGCGGTGGACACGGCCGCGAAGGCGATGCTCGACCAGCTCACCTGGTGGGGCCACGCCCTCCGGGATGCCAAGGCGGCCCGCCCGTACCCGGCCTGACGGCCGGTCACCCACGGACCGCGCCCGAAGGGGGAGCCATGCGTACACGTACGGAACGGACCACGCCGCCCGTGGAGTCACGGGCCGGAAGCCCGCCGTCCCGGCTGGTCATCACCGGTCTGCTGCTGGGCATCGTGCTCGCCACGCTCGACGGCACCATCGTCGGCACGGCCCTGCCGATCATCGTCGGCGACCTGGGCGGCCTGACACACCTGTCCTGGGTGGTGACGGCGTACCTGCTGGCCGCCGCCGTCTCCACGCCCCTGTGGGGCAAGCTCGGCGACCTCTACGGCCGCAAGGGCGGCTACCTCTCCTCCATCACCCTCTTCCTCCTCGGCTCCGCGCTGTGCGGACTCGCGCAGGACATGGGGCAGCTGATCGCCTTCCGCGCCTTGCAGGGGATCGGCGCGGGCGGCCTGTTCGTGGGCGCGCTCGCGCTCATCGGGACACTGCTGACCCCGGCCGAGGCGGGCCGCGCGCAGTCGCTCATCGGCGTACTGCTGCCCGCCGCCATGATCGGCGGCCCGCTGCTCGGCGGCTTCCTCACCGACCAGCTCGACTGGCGCTGGGTCTTCTACGTCAACCTCCCCGTCGGCGCCGTCGCCCTCGCGGTCATCGGGACCGGCGTCCGGGTGCGTACCGAACGGATCCGGGCCCGGATCGACGTCGCCGGCGCCGCGCTGCTCACCGCGGCGATCCTCGCCCTGACCCTGCTGGCGAGCTGGGCCGGCACGACGTACGCGTGGACGTCACCGCAGATCCTGGGGCTCGCGCTGCTCTCGGCGGCGGCCCTCGCGGCGTTCGTCCGGGCGGAGCGGCGCGCGGACGAGCCGGTGATCCCGCCGCGCCTGTTCCGGGACCGGAACTTCACGGTCGCCCAGGTGCTGAGCTTCACCTCGGGGGCCGCCATGCTCGCCGCCGCCAGTTATCTGCCGCAGTACATGCAGCTCGTCCGTGGCAGGTCCGCGACGCAGAGCGGACTGCTGCTGCTCCCGCTGATGCTCTCCATCATGGCCGCCCAGCTGCTGATCGGCCGCCGGGTGGGCGAGGGCGGCCGCTACCGGCCCTACCCCATCGCGGGCGGCGCGCTGGCGGTCGTGGGCGCGCTGGCCCTGCTGCCGCTCGACACGGGCACCGCGGCGTGGGCGGCGTCCGCGCCGACCCTGCTCCTCGGCGCCGGCCTCGGCTGCCTGATGCAGCCCGCGCTGCTGATCACCATGAACAGCGCGGAGCCACGGGACCTCGGGGCGGCGAGCGGCACCCAGACGCTGCTGCGGACGGTCGGCGGTTCGCTCGGGGTGGCGGTGCTCGGCTCGGTGTTCGCCGGGCGGGTGCGGGAGGGCGCCGCTCCGGCCGTGTTCCGGTCGAGCGTCGTCGACGGGCTGCACGGGGTGCTGCTCGGCACGGCGGCGCTGTGCGCGGTGGCGTTCGCCGCCGCGTGGGCGGTGCGCGAGGCGCCGCTGCGGACGCGCACCGGGCCCACACCTGCGCCCGCGTCCGGCGGCTGACCCCGGGTCAGCCGGGCAGTACGCCCGTCGCCGCACCCACGACCGGCAGCTCGGCCAGCGAGTCGCCGGTCGCCAGCGGGGCGGTGAGCGGCGCCGTGCTGACCGGCTTGAAGTCCGCGATCTGGGTGCCCACCACGTTGTCCAGCGGGTCGGAGCCGGTGCCGGCCAGCGGGTTGAGGGGCAGGTCCTTGACGGGGCCGAGCCCGTGCGTGGTCGCCGAGTTGAGCGCCTGCGCGAGGACCTGGACCGGGGCGCCCGCGTCGCCGCTTTCGGCCGGGGCGGCGCTCGCGGTCACGGCCCCCGCGGCGACGGCCGCACCGGCGGCGGTCACGGTCAGGCCCGCGCACAGCAGGGCGCGGCGGGCGCCGGAGGTCAGCATCGGGTTCTTGCGGGCTGCGTGGAGAGCCATGATCTTTACGCCTGGGCCTTTCGGTTCGGATGACAACACGACGTCGGGTAACAACAGAACCACAAAGCGTAGTTGACGTGGTGCGTACCACATCGCCACCACGCGGGCTCGGCGCGGGCGCGTCCATGCCGCACACTGGTCTCTCGTGAGTTCGCATCCCCCGATACCGACCCGGGTCGTCCTGCTGTCAGGGCCCTCCGGCTCCGGAAAGTCGTCGTTCGCCGCCCGCTCCGGGCTTCCCGTGCTGTGCCTCGACGATTTCTACAAGGAGTGTGACGACCCGACGCTGCCGCTGGTACCCGGCACTTCGGACATCGACTGGGACTCGACGGCCTCCTGGGACACGGAGGCGGCGCTCGCCGCGATCGTCGACCTGTGCGAGAAGGGGCGTACGAACGTTCCCGTCTACTCCATCGCCACCAGCGCACGGGTGGGCGAAGCGGCGCTCGACATCGAGCGCACGCCCCTGTTCATCGCGGAGGGCATCTTCGCGGCGGACATCGTGGAGCGCTGCCGGGAGCTCGGTGTCCTGGCCGACGCGCTCTGCCTGCGGGGCCGGCCCTCGACGACGTTCCGCCGCCGACTCCTTCGCGACCTGCGGGAGGGCCGCAAGTCGGTCCCGTTCCTGCTGCGCCGGGGCTGGCGGCTGATGCGCGAGGAGCGCTCGATCGTGGCCCGCCACGTGGCACTCGGCGCGCACGCCTGCGCCAAGGAAGAGGCCCTGGGCCGCCTGGCGGCGGCAGCTGCGGGCCGTTGCGTGAAGGCGCGGGCCACCTCGTAGGGCGCGGGGCCCGCACACACGAACGGGACCAGGAAGCCCCCCCGGCCTCCTGGTCCCGCTCTTTCCCCCGTGGCGATCCCCCGTGATCCCCCCGGATACCGCTCCCCCCATGACAGCCCCGCTCCCCCGAGCAGGACTGCCGTCTTCCTCCCCCGTGGAGGTGCCTCAGGCGACGAGCTCCCCGAAGCACTCCTCCTGGTCCCGGCCGAAGCTCAGGACCTCGTCATCCCGCAGCCGCCGCAGCGACCGCCAGATGCTCGACTTCACCGTGCCGACGCTGATGTCGAGGATCTCCGCGATCTCGGGGTCGGTACGGCCCTCGTAGTAGCGGAGCACGAGCATCGTGCGCTGCAGTTCGGGAAGGCGGGCCAGCGCCTGCCACAGCACCGCGCGCAGCTCCGTGCCGCGCATCGCGTCCGTGTCGCCCACCGTCTCCGGCAGCTCCTCGGTCGGGTACTCGTTCAGCTTGCGGCGGCGCCACGCGCTGATGTGCAGGTTGGTCATGGTGCGGCGGAGGTAGCCCCCGACCGCGGCCTTGTCGCTGATCCGGTCCCAGGCCCGGTACGTCGAGAACAGCGCGCTCTGCAGCAGGTCCTCGGCCTCGAACCGGTCACCGGTCAGGTGGTAGGCGGTGGCGTACAGGGAGGCGCGGCGCTCCTGGACGTAGGCCGTGAACTCGGCCTCCGACAGGGACACCCGCTGCTCCCCCGATCCCTCCCTGTACGCGGCTCCCCCGTGAGCGACCCCCTCGGTCACCGCCTCGTGTGCGTCAACCACCGTCATGTACACGGTGTGCTGACGCCCGGTGCCGCGAGCGCACCCCCGCCCGCTCACGGCACCGGACTTCTCGTGACGCTCGGTACGGCCCAGGTCGTGCAGACGCGTGATCACTGCGTTTGATGTGGTGCTGTGCAGCGTGTTCATCTCGCGCCCCCCGTCGTGGAGTCCGGTACTTCCGTCATTCGTTCCCTGCGTCATCGCGGTCGTTCTCCGCGATGACCAAAAGCTTGCCGGGGCGACTTCATGACGGTGTCCGTCGACTGTCACAGCCCTGTCACAGCGGCTCCGGCTGTGCGGGTCAGGTGTGGGACCGCTCGCGCGGTCGAACTAAAGCCCTCCGATGGGCCAGAATGGCGCTCGTGCCTTCCCTGTTGCTGATCGAGGACGACGACGCCATCCGCACGGCCCTGGAGCTGTCTCTTACCCGCCAGGGTCATCGGGTGGCCACCGCTGCCACCGGCGAGGACGGTCTGAAGCTGTTGCGCGAGCAGCGGCCGGATCTGATCGTCCTCGATGTGATGCTGCCCGGCATCGACGGGTTCGAGGTGTGCCGGCGCATCCGGCGCACGGACCAGTTGCCGATCATCCTGCTCACCGCGCGCAGCGACGACATCGACGTGGTCGTGGGCCTGGAGTCGGGCGCCGACGACTACGTGGTCAAACCCGTCCAGGGCCGGGTCCTGGACGCCCGTATCCGCGCGGTGCTGCGCCGCGGTGAGCGCGAGGCCAACGACGCGGCGTCGTTCGGTTCCCTGGTCATCGACCGTGCCGCGATGACCGTCACCAAGAACGGCGAGGACCTCCAGCTGACCCCGACCGAGCTGCGGCTGCTCCTGGAGCTGAGCCGGCGGCCCGGACAGGCGCTCTCCCGGCAGCAGTTGCTGCGCCTGGTGTGGGAGCACGACTACCTGGGCGACTCGCGGCTCGTGGACGCCTGCGTGCAGCGGCTGCGCGCGAAGGTCGAGGACGTGCCGTCGTCGCCGACGCTGATCCGTACCGTGCGCGGCGTGGGCTACCGGCTGGACTCCCCTCAGTGACCGAGCCGCACGACAAGCACCGCGGCTGGGCCGCGGCGAAGAGGGCGATACCGGCCGGCCTGCGCTTCACCAGCCTGCGGCTGCGGCTCGTCGTGGTCTTCGCGCTGGTCGCCCTGACGGCCGCGGTGTCCGCGTCCGGGATCGCGTACTGGCTCAACCGCGAGGCCGTGCTGACGCGGACCCAGGACTCGGCGCTCAGCGACTTCCAGCAGGAGATGCAGAACCGGGCCGCCGTGCTGCCCGCGCACCCCACGCAGGGCGAGTTGCAGCACGCGGCGGACCTGATGGCCGACAGCAGCCAGCACTTCAGCGTGCTGCTCATCGGCACGGACGAGAACGGCCGCCGGGTGGTGGGCAATTCGGACCTCGACGCCTTCACCGTCGCCGACGTGCCGCGTTCGCTGCGCAACGCGGTCGACAAGAAGCAGCGGATCACCGAGAACAACAAGCACGCGCACCACCTGTACTGGCAGCGGACCACACGGGACGACACCCCGTACCTGGTAGGCGGCGCGCAGGTGGACGGCGGGCCGACCGGTTACATGCTCAAGTCGCTCGAACCGGAGGCCAAGGATCTCAGCTCCCTGGCCTGGTCGCTCGGGATCGCCACCGCGCTCGCACTGATCGGCTCCGCGCTGCTCGCCCAGGCCGCCGCGACGACCGTGCTGAAGCCGGTGCACCGTCTCGGGGTGGCCGCGCGCCGGCTCGGCGAGGGCAAGCTCGACACCCGGCTGCGCGTCTCGGGCACCGATGAACTGGCCGAGCTGTCCAGGACGTTCAACAAGACCGCCGAGAACCTGGAGAAGAAGGTCGCCGACATGACCTCGCGCGACGACGCCTCGCGCCGGTTCGTCGCCGACATGTCGCACGAGCTCCGTACGCCGCTGACCGCGATCACCGCCGTCACCGAGGTGCTGGAGGAGGAGCTGGACGCGGAGACCGGGTCCGTCGACCCGATGATCGAGCCCGCCGTCCGGCTCGTCGTCAGCGAGACCCGGCGCCTCAACGACCTCGTGGAGAACCTCATGGAGGTGACCCGCTTCGACGCGGGCACCGCCCGGCTCGTCGTCGACACCGTCGACATCGCCGACCAGATCACCGCCTGCATCGACGCCCGCGCCTGGCTGGACGCCGTCGAGCTGGACGCCGAGCGCGGCAACCTGGTCCGCCTCGACCCGCGCCGCCTCGACGTGATCCTCGCCAACCTCATCGGCAACGCCCTCAAGCACGGTGGCTCCCCGGTGTGCGTCTCGGTGACGACGGAGCCGCACGAGGGCGGTGAGCTCGTCATCGCCGTACGCGACCACGGGCCCGGCATCCCCGAGGACGTCCTGCCGCACGTCTTCGACCGGTTCTACAAGGCGAGCGCCTCGCGGCCGCGGTCGGAGGGCAGCGGTCTCGGGCTGTCCATCGCCCTGGAGAACGCGCATGTCCACGGCGGCGAGATCACCGCCGCCAACTCGCCCGAGGGCGGCGCCGTATTCACGCTGCGGCTGCCGGTGGACGCCGCGCCGCTGCCCGAGCCCGCGGACAGTGACCCCGACTACCCAGAAGATGCCGCCGATGCCGCCGACGGCACTGCCGGCGCTGTCGCCGCCAAGGGCTCCCAGGAAGGCGGTGCCGTCAGTTGAGACGTCATGGACGGCTGTGGGGGCTGCTCGGGCTCACGGCGGTGCTGCTGTCCGGGTGCGGGATCCGTTCCACGGAGGTGCCCACCGACTTCGGTGCGGCGCCCACGCGTGTGGGCTGTTCCCTCCCGGGCGGGAACGGTGTGGAGGCCCGCGAGGCCGGTGAGTTCGGCGTGCAGGTGTTCCTCGTCTGTACGTCACAGCTGGTGACGGTCGACAGGACCGTCACCGTGCCGCGCGACCGGACCTCCGACCGGGTCGGCGTCGCCGGGGAACTCCTCGCGCAGCTGGCCAAGCCGCTGACGGCCGAGGAGAAGCGGGCCGGCTACACCACGGACGTCGGCACCGGCACGAAGGTCTCGGGCCCGCGCGACGGCGACCCCGCGGACGCGCTGCGCCTGAACACCCCGCCGGACGATCTGTCGCCGTACGCCCTGGCCCAGATCGTCTGCACGTTCGCGAACAGCAAGGTGACGACGGACGGCGAGGACCACGTGGCCCTCGGCGGCCCCGGCGACGACCCGCTGCGCGCCTACGAGTGCTCGGACGCGGTGCAGGCCCGCCCGGGCATCGCCCCGGCCCCGGCGCAGACGGTGGGCTAGGACAGGAGACTTACGGGGGGCGTGACCCACCTCATCCCGGGCCCCCCGGAACCGATCGTCCCGCCCCGGGCGTCTACGGGGTCGTGCAGCGCCACAGCTCGGACGGCCACGGGCCCGTCATCCGCTTCCGTACGGCAGGACTCGTCCTCCTGGCCGTGCATCTTCTCCTCGTTGCATGGGTGACGCTGCGGCCCCTCGACGTGCCCTGGGTCAGCGCCGCGAACCTGCACCCGCTGGCCGGCATCCGTGCCGACGTGGCGCTCGGCTGGCGGGAAGGCGGCAGGCGCATCGCCGAGGGCCTCGCGCTGCTCGCCCCGCTCGGTGTGCTGATGCCTCTCGCGGGTGGCCGTCTCGCCGTGTCGCGCTGGGGCTCGCTGGTGCGCACGGTCGCGGCGGGCGCGCTGATCTCGCTCGGCATCGAGCTGCTGCAGACCGGGGTGCCGGGGCAGGTCGTGGATGTCGACTCGCTGCTGCTGAACACCCTGGGCGTCGCCCTCGCGCACCTCGCCGTGGTGCCCGTGCTGCGGGCCAGGCTCCGCCGCAGGACCGATCCCGCGCCCCTCCTCCAGCAGGAGCCGGTCCAGGGTCCGACCCCGACGATTCCCAGGGTCGGCGTCGCCCCGTGAGCTGATGCCTTCCCCGGTTCGCGCCCGTACCTTCGAATACGTAAGCACCTCGGACGAGCGTGACAGACGAAGGTTCGCGAAGGAGCCCACCATGACCGCCCTGGCCCGCCCCACCAACGGACGGATGATCGGCGGAGTGTGCGCAGCGCTGGCACGGCGCTTCGGCACCTCCGCGACCACAATGCGCGTGATCTTCCTGCTGTCGTGCCTGCTGCCCGGTCCGCAGTTCCTGCTCTACATCGCGCTGTGGGCCCTGCTGCCGAGTGAGAACAAGGCGCGCCAGGCCTGGTGACCGGCGCGCCGTCGGGGCAGGAAAAAGGGGCGCACCCGCGGATCGCGGGTGCGCCCCTTCGTCGTGCCCCGGGTCAGCCGAGGACCGGCAGGCCGCCGTCGGCCAGCGGCAGGCCCTTGGTCGGCAGCGGGTCGACCGGCAGACCGCCCATCAGACCGCCGACCGGGTCGCCGCTCTCGGTGAGCTTCTCGACGACCGGCTGGGCGGCGGTCAGGCCGTTGCCCAGGGCGTTCTGCGCGCCGCTCAGCGCCTGGGGACCACCGGCAGGCAGCGTGCTGAGCGTCTGCTCGAGGGGGAGGCCCGAGGTCACGGAGGAGAGGGCCCCTGCGGCGTCGGGAACGGCCGGAGCGGCGCTCGCGGCACCGGCGCCGGCGGCGGCGAAGGCGACGCCGAGGGCGGCGACACCGAGGGTCTTGGCAGCAGACTGCTTCATGGGGTCTTTTGTTCCTTGTCCCTGGGAAATGCGGTTCCGTTCCCGGCAAACACGCGAGATCACCGCGGAGTTACTACCGCCCCCGGCTCCACCCTCCGGGGCCTGCCCCGGCGCGGAGCAAGGAACCGCAGGTCAGACGGGGAAGGCGGGCCCGGTGAAGGCGGGACGGTGACCCTCCGCCCGCCGTCAACCCCATGTTGACCGGACTCTCTAACGGAAGAGCCACTCCGCGCGCAGCTCGGCGTAGCGCGGCTTGACGACGTCGTTGATCATCGCCAGGCGTTCGTCGAACGGGATGAAGGCCGACTTGAGCGCGTTCACCGTGAACCATTCGAAGTCCGTCAGCGTGTAGCCGAACGCGTCGGCCAGGTGCTCGAACTCGCGGCTCATCGAGGTGCCGGACATGAGGCGGTTGTCCGTGTTGACCGTGACGCGGAAACGCAGCCGGCGCAGCAGACCGATCGGGTGCTCGCCGTACGAACTGGCCGCGCCCGTCTGCAGGTTGGACGTCGGGCACATCTCCAGGGGGACGCGCTTGTCGCGTACGTAGCTCGCGAGACGGCCGAGCTTGACCGTGCCGTCGCCTGCGACCTGGATGTCGTCGATGATGCGCACGCCGTGGCCGAGCCGGTCGGCACCGCACCACTGGAGGGCCTGCCAGATGGAGGGCAGGCCGAACGCCTCGCCGGCGTGGATCGTGAAGTGGTTGTTCTCGCGCTTGAGGTACTCGAACGCGTCGAGGTGGCGGGTGGGAGGGAAGCCCGCCTCGGCGCCCGCGATGTCGAAGCCGACCACGCCCAGGTCGCGGTAGCGGTTGGCGAGTTCGGCGATCTCCAGGGAGCGGGCCGCGTGCCGCATCGCGGTGAGCAGGGCGCCGACGCGGATGCGGTGGCCGTTCTCCCGCGCGCGGCGCTCGCCCTCGCGGAAGCCCTCGTTGACCGCCTCGACGACCTCTTCGAGGGTGAGGCCCTGCTCCAGGTGCTGCTCGGGCGCGTAGCGGATCTCGGCGTAGAC
Organism: Streptomyces sp. NPDC030991; assembly: GCF_055571235.1. Taxonomy (NCBI): domain Bacteria; kingdom Bacillati; phylum Actinomycetota; class Actinomycetes; order Kitasatosporales; family Streptomycetaceae; genus Streptomyces; species Streptomyces sp. NPDC030991. Next base: position 13,110 of record NZ_JBVIFR010000006.1, on the reverse strand, counting down.
GACGCCGTCCTCGGCGAGGTCCTCGGCGCATTCGGCGGCGACCCGGACGAGGGCTTCGCGCGTCTGCATGACGGCGCAGGTGTGGGCGAACGTCTCCAGGTACCGCTCCAGGGAGCCGGAGTCGGCCGCCTCGCGGAACCAGATGCCGAGCTTGTCGGGGTCGGTCTCCGGCAGGTCCGCGTACCCCTGCTCACGGGCCAGGTCGACGATCGTGCCGGGGCGCAGGCCGCCGTCGAGGTGGTCGTGCAGGAGCACCTTGGGGGCGCGGCGGATCTGCTCCGAGGTCGGGACCCGGGGGCTGTTGAGGTGCGCGGTGGGCTGGCTCGTCATTTCGGCACTCTAACTCCTACGCGCGTAGATAGCGCCGGTCCGTGAAGAGAAAGTGATCCGTCGATACGTAACAGTGACCCTGCGGACGGGTGGCGTACATCCGCGCTTCTGACACTGTTCTGTCATGCAGCAGCAAGCGACGGCGGTCCGCGAGGCGAGGCTCGGCAAGGCGGTCGGGCCCGTGCCCATGGCGGTCGGCGGCGTGGTGCTGCTGCTGCCCGCGGGCGAGGAGAGGTCCGCCCGCAGACCGTCCCCGCTGGCGGCCCCGGCACTGCGCCCGCTGGCCCGCCGCCTCGCCCGCTCCGGCCGGCCCGAGGGCTTGGTGACGCATGTCGTGCACTACCGCTGCCGCGGCTGGAACGGGGCGCGGGCCGACACCGCGCGGGACGCCGAGTGGGCCGCGGACGAGGTCGTGCGCCGCTACGGCGACGTGCCGATCTGCCTCGCCGGGGTCGACATGGGCGGCCGGGCGGCCCTGCGCTCGGGCGGCCACACGGCCGTCCACTCCGTTCTCGCGCTCGCCCCCTGGCTGCCGGAGGACGACGTCGCCGCCACCCCCGAACCGGTGAAACAGCTCGCCGGGCGGCAGGTGCTGATCGTGCACGGCACCGACGACCGGCGCACCGACCCGGAGCTGTCGTTCCGGTTCGCCGGGCGGGCGAAGAAGGCCAACCGCGACGTGTGCCGCTTCGAGGTGCACTCCGATGGGCACCGGCTCGCACAGCACCGCTCCGAAGTCATGGCGCTGACCGTCGACTTCGCGCTCGGCACCCTGTTCGGCCGGCCGTTCTCCCGCCCCTTGCAGGACGCGCTCGCGGCGCCTCCGCCGCTGGGGCTGCGGATGCCGCTGGCCTCGGGGTTCGGTGAGTCGCTCAACAGGTGACACCCGGGCCGCCGGGGGCGGCGCGCCTCGCCCCCGCGGCGCCGGTCATCCGGTGGACGCCTGCTCGGGCAGGAGCCTCCCGCGCCGTGACAGCAGGAACTTCTTGAACGCCGCCACGGGAGGTGTGTCCGGGTGGCCCTCCAGCCAGGCCACGCCGATCTCGCGGACCGCGCGCTGCCCGGTGACCGTCAGCTCCACCACCCCCGGGCGCGGCACGGCCGGTGGCGGCAGCAGGGCCACGCCGAGGCCCGCGGCGACGAGGCCGCGCAGCGTCTCGGCCTCCTCGCCCTCGAACGCGATCCGGGGCGTGAAGCCCGCCTCCGCGCAGAGGTCGTCGGTGATGCGGCGCAGCCCGTAGCCGGGTTCCAGGGTCACGAAGGACTCCTCTGCGGCCTCCCCGAGCCGGATCCGCTTGCGGGCGGCGAGCCGGTGGTCCTCGGGGACGACGAGGCGCAGCCGCTGCTCGTCGAGGCGGCGGGCGACCAGGCCCGGCGCGTCCGGCACCGGCGAGGTGAGACAGAGGTCGAGCTCACCGGCGCGCAGCCGCTCCAGCATCGCCTCGCCGTAGTTCTGGACGAGGCTGAAGCGGATGCGGGGGTGGTCGGCGCGGAAGGCGCGCAGCAGCCCCGGCACCGTCTCGGTCCCCATGGTGTGCAGGAAGCCGAAGGCGACCTTGCCCGACTCGGGGTCGGCGTCGGCGCGTACCGACTCGGCGGCCTTCTCGACCTCGCCGAGCGCGCGCTCGACCGAGGCGAGGAAGGTGCGGCCCGCGGGGGTGAGGGAGACGGTGCGGCCGTGGCGGGCGAACAGGTCGACGCCCAGGTCGTGTTCGAGCCGCACCATGGCGCGCGACAGCGTCGACTGCGGGACCTGCATCTCGTGCGCGGCGCGGGTGACGTGCTCGGTGCGGGCGACCCCGGCGAAGTAGGCGAGGCGCGGGGCGAGCAGCCGTACGATCTCGTCGCCCGACATGACTTGTGTGTCACTGGTGCGTGACAGTGTCGAGCGTGACCTGTGCTGATGCTCCATGGGAACGATTATGGCGCGTTCATGCATTGGACGCATGAATCATGGAGTTCTACGTTCGGGGCATGCCCGCAGCCAGTAGCCGGGCGATCGCCCCCACCGACGCGATCGCCGCCACCCGTCCCCTCGCCGAGTCCGCCGAGTCCGCTCGGTCTGCCGAGGCCGCTCGGCCTGCCGACACGCGCATGAGCCCGGGCGGGCCCGGCTACCGCCGGATGAGCTTCGCCCTCTTCCTCGCGGGCGTCGCCACCTTCGCGCTGCTCTACTCGACGCAGGCCCTGCTCCCGCTCGTCTCCGGCGACTTCGGGGCGAGCGCGAGCGCGGCGAGCTGGACCGTGTCCGGGGCGACGGGCGCGCTCGCGCTGTGCGTGCTGCCGCTGAGCGCCCTGTCCGAGCGGTTCGGGCGGCGCACGCTGATGACGGCCTCCCTGACGGTGGCCGTCGCGGTCGGCCTGCTCGTCCCCTTCGCCCCCAGCCTCGGCGTACTGATCGGGCTGCGCGTGCTCCAGGGCGCGGCGCTCGCCGGTCTGCCCGCCTCCGCGATGGCCTATCTCGCCGAGGAGGTACGGCCGAAGGCGCTGGTCACGGCCATCGGCCTGTTCGTCGCGGGCAACTCCATCGGCGGCATGAGCGGGCGGGTCATCGGCGGCTGGATCGCGCAGGAGTGGGGGTGGCGGGCGGCCGTCGGCACCATCGGCGTCATCGCGGTGGTGTGCGCCGCCGCGTTCCGGATGCTGCTGCCCGCACCGCGCCACTTCACGCCGGGCTCGCTGCGGCCCCGCGCCCTGGCCAGGACCGTCGGCAGCCATCTCGCCAACCCGTTGCTGCGCCGCCTGTACGTGATCGGCGCGCTGTTCATGCTGGTGTTCGGCGCGGTGTACACGGTGATCGGCTACCGGCTCACGGCCGCCCCCTTCTCCCTGCCGCAGGGCATCGTCGGCTCCATCTTCCTCGTGTACCTCGTCGGCACGGTCTCGTCGGCGGCGGCCGGCAGGCTGGTCGCGCGGCTCGGCCGGCGCGGCACGCTGTACCTGGCCGCGGGCACGACGACCGCGGGCCTGCTCCTCGCCCTGGTCCCGCAACTGCCGGTCGTCCTGCTCGGGTTGGTGCTGATCACGGCGGGCTTCTTCGCCGGGCACGCGACGGCGTCCTCGTCCGTCAGCCACACCGCGACGCACGGCCGGGCGCAGGCGTCCGCGCTCTACCAGTCCGCGTACTACATCGGCTCCAGCGTCGGCTCGGCCGTCGGCGCCGTCGCCTTCCACGCGGGTGGCTGGGCGGGCACGGTGGGGCTGGGCGTCGTGGCCGTGCTCGGGGTCGTCGCGATCACGCTGTGGGGCACGTACGCGGCCCGCGCCCAGGGCCGGCGGACGGCGCCGGGCGCGGTGACCGCGCGGTAGCGGCCTGTCCGAGGCGCGCGCCGGTCTTCGGCCCCGCTACCGGAACCTTCGCTTCACGGGTTGTCTCATCACCCCCGGACCTGCGCCTTTCGCCGGTCCGGGGGCCGATGTCAGTGGGCTGCGGTAGCTTTCGGAGTGCTGGACTCACAGCGGCGATGGGGGCGTTGGACGATGAGTGACACCGCGACGAAGGCCGGACTCGACGACCTGGAGAAGCACCGGGTCGAGCTGACCGGGTACTGCTACCGGATGCTGGGCTCCGCGTTCGAGGCCGAGGACGCCGTGCAGGACACGATGGTGCGTGCCTGGCGCAGCTTCGACAAGTTCGAGGGCCGCTCCTCGCTCCGCTCCTGGCTCTACCGCATCGCGACGAACGTGTGCCTGGACTCGCTGAGCGCGGGGAACAAGCGGGCCCGTCCGATGGACCTGACGGCGGCGGCGCCGCTCGCGCAGGCCGCGCTGACCCCGCGCCCCGACAATGTGTGGCTGGAGCCGATGCCGGACGCCCGCACCCTGCCGACCGTCCACGATCCTGCGGAGGCGGCGGTGGCCCGGGAGTCGGTGCGGCTGGCGTTCGTCGCCGCTCTCCAGCAACTGCCCGCCAAGCAGCGGGCGGTGCTGATCCTGCGCGAGGTCCTCGCGTGGAAGGCGAGCGAGGTCGCCGAGCTCCTCGACACCTCGGTCGCCTCGGTCAACAGCGCGCTCCAGCGGGCCCGTGCGACCCTCGCGGAGGCGCCGCCCGCCGACTCGGCGACGACGAACCCCCTCGACGACGAGCAGCGCAAGCTCCTGGAGCGGTACGTGGCCGCGTTCGAGGGGTACGACATGAAGGCGCTGACCGAGCTGCTCGCCGAGGACGCCGTCATGACGATGCCGCCGTTCGACCTGTGGCTGCGCGGCACGGACGACATCACGGGCTTCATGACGACGATCGGCAGCGAGTGCGAGGGCTCCCGCCTGCTGCCGGTCCTGGCGAACGGGACGCCGGCGTTCGCCCACTACAAGCCGGACCCCGACGGCGACGGGTTCGTTCCCTGGGCGATCCAGGTCCTGGAGATCTCAGACGGCCGGATCGCCGGTTTCCACTGCTTCCTGGATCTCAGCAAGCGATGGTTCCCGCTGTTCGGGGTCCCGGAGCGGCTGCCCGCCTGAGCCGAGCGCCTCGGCGAGCCCGGTGAGCGTCAGCAGCAGGGCGAGTTTCGGGGACGGATCGCGAAGGCGGATCCGTCCTCCCGCCCGGCGGGCCGCGAGCTGCATGCGGGCGAGCGCGTCGACGGTGGCGACATCGGTGCCGGTAACGGCGGAGATGTCGCAGATCGCGGTCGGCCCACCGCCCGGGGCGCTCCGCAGAGCGGCGCGGACACGGTCGCACAACCGAGGGACGTCGCCGGGGCGGATCGGCCCGGCGACGACCACGACAGGAGAGGACGAGGAAGCAGCCACGTAAGGGAAGACCGTGCGCCCGGGCGGAACTCATCGCCGCTTGTGGGCCGCGGCGGCGTGGGCCGCCTCACGTTGCCATGGATCACCGGTGACCGGCGTCGGCGTGGGTGTCGGCGTCAGGGCGCCGGGAACTCGCCCGTGTCGATGGTCAGGTCGAAGGGGGCGGGAAGCGTGAGAGGGTCCCCGAACTTCACGACGCTCAGCGGCCGGTACACGTCCGCCTGCGGTTCACCGAAGAGCGTCGCGGTGGCACCCTCGGGGGCCCAGCGGTCGACCAGCAGGTAGAACGGGATGCCCGCGGCGGCGTAGGCGGCACATTTGCTGACGCGCTCGTTCCGGGCGTTGGACCGTGAGGTGACCTCCACGACCAGTTCGGCCAGCGCCGCCGGGATGTGCGAGTCCGACTCCACGTCTTCCAGCCCCGGCGCCACGAGAAGGTCCGGGATGAGCATTCCCATGCGTGACGGCAGGGCAAGGGCGAGAGTCTGGAAGATTCCCCACTCTGCGGGGATCACGGAATACAGGCGCCGCTGAATGCGCGCCGCGATCAGATTGTGCTGGTAAGCGGGCGAAGGTGACACGGTGATGGTCCCGTCAATGATCTCGACCTTGCTGCCCTCAGGCCATTCCATCTCCGCCCAGAACCGGACCAGTTCGTCCCAGCTCTGTTCGGGGTCATGGCGGACGGTGAGTGCGCTCATGCTGGTCTCCTATCGGTGCGTCACCGAGTACAGCATGCCGAAAACGGGACCGGCGGCAGTCCACCGGTCCCGTTCACCCGTACGGAAAACCGCAGGTCAGGCGATACGTTCCAGCACGATCGGCGCTGCTGAGAAGGGCGTCCCCGCAGGTGCGATGTCGTACGCGCCCTCCAGGGATTCCAGGGCGTAGGCGAACCGCTCGGGTGTCTCCGTGTGCAGGGTCAGGAGGGGCTGGCCCGCCGTGACCGTGTCGCCCGGCTTCGCGTGGAGTTCGACGCCCGCGGCGGCCTGGACCGGGTCCTCCTTGCGGGAGCGGCCCGCGCCGAGGCGCCAGGCGGCGAGGCCGACGCCCATCGCGTCGAGGCGGGTGAGGACGCCCGCGGACGGAGCCGTCACCACGTGCGTCTCGCGGGCCGTGGGCAGTGCGGCGTCCGGGTCGCCGCCCTGGGCCGCGATCATCCGGCGCCACGCGTCCATCGCCGAGCCGTCGGCGAGGGCCTTCGCCGGGTCGGCGTCCTTGAGGCCCGCCGCGTCGAGCATCTCGCGGGCCAGGGCCAGGGTGAGTTCGACGACGTCGGCCGGGCCGCCGCCGGCCAGCACCTCGACGGATTCCCGGACTTCGAGCGCGTTGCCCGCGGTCAGGCCGAGCGGGGTGTTCATGTCCGTCACCAGGGCCACCGTCGGCAGCCCGTGGTCGAGGCCCAACCCGACCATGGTGCGGGCCAGTTCGCGCGCCGAGGCGATGTCCTGCATGAAGGCGCCCGTGCCCACCTTCACGTCCAGAACCAGCGAACCCGTCCCCTCCGCGATCTTCTTCGACATGATCGAGGAGGCGATGAGCGGGATGCAGTCGACGGTCGCGGTGACGTCACGCAGCGCGTAGAGCTTCTTGTCGGCGGGGGCCAGCCCGCTGCCCGGCGCGCAGATGACGGCGCCGACGTCCTTGAGGGTGCGCATCATCTCCTCGTTGGTGATGTTCGCGCGCCAGCCGGGGATCGACTCCAGCTTGTCCAGGGTGCCGCCGGTGTGGCCGAGACCCCGGCCCGAGAGCTGCGGGACGGCCGCGCCGCACGCCGCGACCAGGGGCGCGAGCGGCAGGGTGATCTTGTCGCCGACGCCGCCGGTGGAGTGCTTGTCGGCGGCCGGCCGGGGCAGCACGGAGAAGTCCATCCGCTCCCCGGAGTTGATCATCGCCGCGGTCCAGCGGGCGATCTCCGCGCGGTCCATGCCGTTCAGGTAGATGGCCATGGCCAGTGCCGACATCTGCTCGTCGGCGACCTCGCCGCGCGTGTAGGCGTCGACGACCCAGTCGATCTGCGCGTCGGTGAGCCGTCCGCGGTCCCGCTTCGTCCGTATGACGGAGATGACGTCCATGGCACTCCTCCCGGCCCCGCCGGACCGGCGGGGCCATCAGGTGGTTCCGTTCTAGTTCAGGTGCTCGGGGCCGAACGCGTCCGGCAGCAGGTCCCCGAGCGGGCGCACTCCGGACGCCGTCTCCAGGAGCAGCTCCGCGCCCCCGAACTCGTACAGGAGCTGGCGGCAGCGGCCGCACGGCATCAGGGTCTCGCCCTTGCCGTCGACGCAGGTGAAGTGCGTCAGGCGGCCGCCGCCGGTCAGCTGGAGCTGTGAGATCAGGCCGCACTCGGCGCAGAGGCCGAGCCCGTACGAGGCGTTCTCGACATTGCAGCCCGAGACCGTGCGGCCGTCGTCGACGAGGGCCGCCGCGCCGACCGGGAAGCCCGAGTACGGCGCGTAGGCGCGGGACATGGCCTCGCGGGCCGCCTCCCGCAGCGCTTCCCAGTCGGCTTCGGAGATCACTTGCCCTGGCCCTTCCGGTACGGCTGGCCGTCCGCCTTCGGCATCCGCAGGCGCTGCGCGGAGAAGGAGAGGACGAGCAGCGTGACGACGTACGGCGTGGCGGTGACGAGCTGCGTCGGCACGTCGTCGGTAGTGGCGTACCACGCTGCCATGCCCGCGGCGGCGACGGCGCAGACCACACCGGCGACGTACTTCTTCTTCACCAGCATCCAGACGGCGCCGATCACCAGGAGCAGGGCGACCAGCAGGAGCAGCGCGTGCACGTTCTCGGTGCCGCCGCGCAGCTTGAGGCTGTCGGTGTAGCCGAACAGGCCGGCGCCGAGGGCGAGGCCGCCCGGCATCCAGTTGCCGAAGATCATCGCGGCGAGGCCGATGTACCCCTTACCGGCGGTCTGGCCCTCCAGGTAGAAGGGGTTGGCGACGATCGAGAGGAAGGCGCCGCCGAGTCCGGCGAGGCCGCCGGAGATGATGACCGCCAGGTACTTGTACTTGATCACGTTCACGCCGAGCGACTCGGCGGCGACCGGGTTCTCGCCGCAGGAGCGAAGGCGCAGGCCGAACGCCGTGCGCCACAGCACCCACCAGGTGAGGGGGATGAGCGCGACCGCGATGATCGTCAGCGGGGAGAGGTCCGTGACCAGGCCGCCGAGGAGCCCCGCGAGGTCGGAGACGAAGAACCAGTGCTTCTCGTTCAGGGTCGTCAGCCAGTCGGAGAGACCCGGGACGGTGATCGTGCCGAGCGAGTCGACCGGCGGGGACTGCTTCGTCGTGCCGCCCTCGACGCCCTCGAACGTGAAGTTGGAGAGGTAGCGGGTGGCGCCGAGCGCGAGGATGTTGATGGCCACACCGGAGACGATGTGGTTGACGTTGAAGGTGACGGTGACGGCCGCGTGCAGCAGACCGCCGATGGCGCCGCCGATGATGCCGACGAGCACGCCGACCCAGGGGCCCCACTGGTAACCGGCCCAGGCGCCGAACCACGTGCCGAGGATCAGCATGCCTTCGAGGCCGATGTTGACGACGCCCGCACGCTCGGCCCACAGGCCGCCGAGGCCCGCGAGTCCGATGGGCACGGCGAGCTGGAGGGCCGTCGCCATCTGGCTGACGTTGGTGATGCCGTCCGCGTCGGTGATCAGACGGACGATCGAGGTGAGGGCGAGGACGCCCGCGACGACGAGCATCAGGACGGGCAGGGAGAGGGTGCGGCGGCTGCCGGGTGCGGGCTGCGTCGCCGCCTTCTTGTCGACGGTGACCGTACTCATCGGGCAGCCACCTCCTTCTTGAGTTCGCTGGTGTTCTCACCGGCGGCGGCGGCGAGTTCGATGCCGACCCGGCGCTGCTGGCGGCGCTGACCCCAGACGCGTACGGCCTCGTAGGAGACGACGACGGCGATGGTGATGATGCCCTGCATGATCACCGCGATCTCCTTGTCGTAGCCGCGCAGGTCGAGTTCCTGCGAGGCCTTCTCCAGCCAGGAGATGAGGAGCGCGGCGAAGGCGATACCGACCGGTGAGTTACGGCCGAGCAGGGCGATCGTGATGCCCTGGAAGCCGATGGTGGTCGGGAAGGTCAGGGAGTACGTGTGGGTGTCGCCGAGGAGCAGCGGCAGGCCGGCGAGACCGGCGAGCGCGCCCGAGACGAGCATCGCGGTCAGCACCATGCGCTTGGCGTCGACGCCCGACGCGGCGGCGGCCGACTCGGAGGCGCCGGTGGCGCGCAGGTCGAAGCCGAAGCGGGTGCGGTTGAGGACGAACCAGTACGCGACGCCGAGCAGGGCGGCGATGACGACGAAGCCGTAGATCTCGCCGACGCCCTCGCCCATGCTGATGCCCGGGAACCAGCCGGACTCGTGCATGACGCCGGTCGTCTTGTTGTTGCCGACCTGCACGCCGAAGACGTCGGGCAGGTAGAGGTAGCCGATGACGCTGGACGCGATCGAGTTCAGCATGATCGTCGCGACGACCTCGCTGACCCCGCGGGTCACCTTCAGGATGCCCGCGATACCGGCCCACATGGCGCCGGTCAGCATCGCGACGACGATCAGCAGCGGGATCTGCGCGAAGCCGGGCAGTGCCACCTTCGCGCCGACGATCGCGGCGACGACGGCGGCGAGCCGGTACTGGCCGTCCACCCCGATGTTGAAGAGGTTCATGCGGAAGCCGATGGCGACCGCGAGCGCGGCGAGGTAGTACATGCCGGCCTGGTTGATGATCAGGACCTGCACGTCGGAGAAGGTCGCCTGCTCGAACATGATGCTGTACGGCTCGATCGGGGACTTGCCCGAGGCGAGGAGCACGATCGAGGTCAGGACGACGGCGGTCAGCAGGGCGATGAGCGGCCCCGAGACGCCGAGGAGCAGCCGCTCCTTGTCGAATTTGTTCTTCATGGCCATCAGGACTCGTCCTCCGCCTGCGGCGCCGCGGGCTGCTCGGCGGCGTCTTCTTCTACGTGTTCCAGGTGGCCGGAGGCCGCGCCGGTCATCGCCGAGCCCAACTCCTCCGGGGTGATCGTGGCCGGGTCGGCGTCGGCGACGAGCCGCCCGCGGTAGATCACGCGCAGGGTGTCGGAGAGGCCGATCAGCTCGTCCAGGTCGGCGGAGATCAGCAGCACGGCCAGGCCCTCACGGCGGGCCTCGCGGATCTGGTCCCAGATCTGGGCCTGCGCGCCGACATCGACGCCGCGTGTGGGGTGGGCGGCGATGAGGAAGCGCGGCTTGTGGCTCATCTCGCGGCCGACGATCAGCTTCTGCTGGTTGCCGCCGGACAGGGATGCGGCGGTGACGTCGATGCCGGGGGTGCGGACGTCGTACTCCTCGACGATGCGGCGGGTGTCCGCCTGCGCCGCCTTGAGGTCGAGCAGGACGCCGCGCGCGTTCGGCTTCTCGGTGACGTGGCCGAGGATCCGGTTCTCCCACAGCGGGGACTCCAGGAGCAGGCCGTGCCGGTGGCGGTCCTCGGGGATGTACCCGATGCCCTGCTCGCGGCGCTTGCGGGTGGCCCAGGAGGTGATCTCCTTGTCGGCCAGCTCGATGGTGCCGGAGTCGGCGCCCTTGAGGCCGATGAGCGCCTCGATCAGCTCGGTCTGGCCGTTGCCCTCGACGCCCGCGAGGCCCAGGACCTCACCGGCGTGGATGGTGAAGGAGATGTCGTCGAGCAGCGGCCGGCCGCCCTCGGCGTCGAGCCGGAGGCCCTTGACGGTGAGCACCGGCCGGTCGGTGACGGTCGACTCGGCGGTCTCGGGCGTGGGCAGTTCGGAGCCGACCATCAGCTCGGCGAGCTGGCGGGGCGTGGTCTCGGCGGGGACGGCCGTGCCGACCGTGGTGCCGCGCCGGATGACGGTGATCTCGTCGGCCACGGAGAGGACTTCGCCGAGCTTGTGCGAGATGAAGATGACGGAGAGGCCCTCGGCCTTGAGCTCGCGCAGGTTGTCGAAGAGCGCGTCGACCTCCTGCGGCACGAGCACGGCGGTCGGCTCGTCGAGGATCAGGGTGGTGGCGCCGCGGTAGAGCACCTTGAGGATCTCCACGCGCTGCCGGTCGGCGACGCCGAGGTCCTCGACGAGGACGTCCGGGCGCACACCGAGGCCGTACCGCTCGGATATCTCGATGATCTTGCGGCGGGCCCTGGCGCCGATCCCGTACAGCTTCTCGCTGCCGAGCGCCACGTTCTCCAGGACCGTGAGGTTGTCGGCGAGCATGAAGTGCTGGTGGACCATGCCGATACCGCGCGCGATGGCGTCGGCGGGCGAGGAGTACGAGACGGCCTCGCCGTCGATCGCGATGGTGCCCTCGTCCGGCTTCTGCATGCCGTAGAGGATCTTCATCAGCGTCGACTTGCCCGCACCGTTCTCACCGACGAGTGCGTGCACGGTGCCCTTGCGGACGGCGAGGTGGATGTCATGGTTGGCGACGACGCCGGGGAAGCGTTTGGTGATGCCGGTCAGTTCGACGGCCGGCGGGCTGCTGGACGCGGTGATGGCGCACTCTCCTGGGAGACGGGGGCCTTCTACACGCGTAGAGCCCCTACGGCAGTACGAAGTGGACGCGAGCCGGTCAATTCGGGCGGATCGCACGCGCGTTGTGCGGCCCGCCCGACGAGGAGGCCCGCCCGACACGGGAGGCGGCCCCGCCGCGAACGGGGTGCGGTCCCGCCTCGTCCCCGAGACTTCCCGCACCCCGTTCCCCACTCATGTCCGCGTGGTTACGGCTTGCTCTTGACCTTGATCTTGCCGCTGGTGATGCCCGTCTCGGCAGCCTTCAGCGCCTTCTGCATCGCATCGTTACCGGAGAACTTCGGGTTCGAGTCGGCCAGACCGACCTCGCCCGACTTGAGGTCACCGGTGATGACGCCGGTCTCGGGCTTGCCATCCTGGACCGACTTGGCCAGGTTGTACACGGCCGCTGCCACATTCTTCGTGGCCGAGGTCAGGATGTGGTCCTTGTACTTGGCCAGCGGCTTCTGGCTGTACTGGTCGGAGTCGACACCGATCGCCCAGACCTTCGCGGAGGCGGCGGCCTCGATGACGCCCTGACCGGAGAGACCGGCCGCGTGGTAGACCACGTCGGCGCCCTTCTCGATCTGCGCCTCCGCGGCCGTCCTGCCCTTGTCGGGGCTGGAGAAGCCACCCTCGTCGGCGGTCTCGGTCAGGTACTGCGTGACCACCTTGGCCTTGCTGTTGGTGGCCTTCACGCCCTGGACGTAACCGGCCTCGAACTTGTGGATGAGCGGCACGTCCACACCGCCCACGAAGCCCACCGTGTTCGACTTGGTCGCCTTGGCCGCCGCGACACCGGCCAGGTAGGAGGCCTCCTGCTCGCTGAAGACGAGGTCCGCGACGTTGTCCGCCTTGACCTGCGAGTCGTCCACGACGCCGAAGGTGGTCTTCGGGTACTTCGCGGCGGCGGCCTTCACGGCCGGCGCGTAGGCGAAGCCGATACCGACGACCGGGTTGTACCCGGACTTGGCAAGCGACACCAGACGCGCGGTCTTGTCCGCGTCCGTCTCACCGTCGGTGGGCTCCTGGTCCTCACCCTTGTAGCCGAACTCGTCCTCGGCCTTCTTCATGCCCTGGTACGCGGCGTCGTTGAACGACTGGTCGCCGCGGCCGCCGACGTCGTACGCGATGGCGATGCCCTTGGACTTGCCGCCGTTCTCCTTGCTTGCGGCGTCGCTGGAGGTGCCGCCACAGGCGGACAGGGAAGCGGCGAGAGCAACGGTCGCAGTGCCTGCGAGCGCTATTCGGGAAACCCGGCGCATGGGATGAGCTCCTTGTGTACAAGCACCGACGACGGACCGGACGGCGCTGGCTTCGCCGCAGATTAACGCGCGTAGAACGCGCATTGAACCCCCACCGGCAGACCGTTATCCGTCCGTACTGAAAGCAGCCGGAAGCGATCTTGTACGGACATACGGGCGCGGGGGGGGGGGGGGGGGGGGGGGGGGGGGGGGGGGGGGGGGGGGGGGGGGGGGGGGGGGGGGGGGGGGGGGGGGGGGGGGGGGGGGGGGGGGGG